>JAXKBK010000001.1:0-12199 GCA_036553025.1 Collinsella sp.
GAAAAGCGACCCGATTGAAAGTATCGTCGTGCTTCCGTATCCCACGCTCGCGTCCAGAAGCTCGAGCCCATGGCGCTTTTTCGCGGGTCCAGGCTGTTTGGGCGAACGTGCCGCAACGGCGCCGACCGCAAAAAGGACCGCGACGTATGCCAGGGCCACGGCAAGCATCGATGCGCTGCCTGAACCGGAGCCAATGAATTCTGTCGGGAAGCATCCTACGTAGCCCGTGGCCTCGATAGGCGAGAACACGGCCAGCGGCAGGAGCCCGAGCACGGCATTATGCTCCAGCGCCGAATCGGACAGTAGCGGGAATACCGGGGCCGCGACAAGCAGCGCGGAGGTGAGGGGGCCCGCGAGGACGCGCCTCGTTGCGGTCGATAGGACGGCGGAGCAAACGGATATCAAGGTTCCGCCCGCAAGAAGCGCGATAAGCAGGGCTGTGAAGACGTTTCCCGCGGTCGTGGTGGTAAGCGCGCCGTCATGGAAGAAGGCGATCGGGTACCCAATTTGCCCGAAGCCGTTTAGGGCCAAGGCGTAAATGCCCCCGGGTGCGAGGCCGGCGAGGAGCATCGCGGTCCCCGCGACGATTATCGAAAACACGATCTGGATAAGGCGCCGGAATTTGGGCACGGGCGCCTTTGCCGCCAGGGTCCCGGGCCTTGTGGCCCCGAGCAGGAGTATCGACGAGAGAAGGAAGGGAATGAAGGGAAGGAAAGACGGAACCATGGCAATGGCGTAAGGCAGGAAGGAAAGGAATGGCAGGTCGCTTGCGGAGGCCGGGATATCCGTGATGCCGGAGCTGCTCAGGGCACGGCAATATGCGAGCTCCGCGTCATTGGTCTCTCGGTCTCCCACGATGGACCCGGATTGGAAGCCTTCGTCCATGAGCGCGTAGTAGCTCTCGGCAGAATCGAGAAAGGCGGCGTCGGTTTGAGCGGCAAGGGCGGCGTTCGCGTATCTTGCAAGCTCCGCGTCAGCTTGCTGCTCTGGCGATAGGTCTGTGCCGCTGGCCTGGGGCGCGCGCGTATTGAATGCGTCGACAAAGCCCTGCATGCCCTGCTTCATAAAGAAGGGTCCGTAGATGGGTGAATTGAACGCAATGGGGACGGAAAAGGCTGCAGCGAGAACGAGCGTACAAATCCATGCGGCCTTGTCTCTTAGGATTAGTTTGAGAAGAAGTCGACAGTACATTTGGAAGCACCTACGTTCCTCAAAGCATTGTTAGATTAAAAGTAACAGACCGGATGAAGATACGTGCGACGGGGGCGAGGCGAATGGCTGAGCGGTATCGATATGCGGGTTTAACGGTATTATATTGACCACATAGATTTTTAACTTGCATTTCTACCCGCCCTTTTCGTAGAGTCGCCGATACGTGCTTAGCGCACCCTCGGCGCGTCCGGCAGGCTTTGCGAAATGGGATCCAGGAGACTTCGGCGCAGCATCATCTTGCGGAATGCTTCTAATGAGCCTCCCATCCTTCAAAAACAGAATCTCATCGCACAGCCTATCGACCGAATCCAAGATGTGGGATGACATGATGATGCACGTACCAGAATCGGCCAGCTTCCTGAGAATCTCGGAATGCAAGTCCACCCTGCTGGGGTCGAGCGCGTTCATGGGCTCATCTAATAGAAGGTACCGCGCGCCCGTCGCATACGCAATCGCCAGGGCAAGCTGCTGCTTCATGCCCTGGCTCAGAGTGCGGATCCTCATCTTCGCGAACTCGCCTATCTGCGTTTGTTCCACCATCTCTTCGATATCGCGAGCATGCGGCCACATATCGCAAACCATCTTGAGGTGATCTTCCGCACGCAATCCGGGATACAGCAGCGTCCCCTCACCAGGTGCATAGAAGATCATAGAACGGACCTCTCTCGCACCCGTACCCTGCACCTCATCCAGAACGATGCTCCCGTCCACGCGAGGACCCGGCAAACCTGCCATCGCACGCAGCAACGTCGTCTTTCCATGCCCGTTCGGAGCGACGAGACCGTAGACCGTACCCGGGGCAAACTCAACGTTCACCGAATCTACGAGCACCTTCTTTCCATAAGAGATCGTCAGCGTTTGAAGGTCAATCATCGAGATCATCCCCTTTCGATCTTTGGAACACTCAGGCGCACCATCAACGGAGATACGGCGCCCAAGACCACCAGCAGAGCGCCCGATGCGCCGACGACCTCTCCAAAAGGCATCGCGTTCGTCCCTCGCCCAAGGAACCCAATCGTCCCCACCTGGGAAGCGGGATCAAACGAGGCGAATGGAGCCAGCAGCGCGACGCCCATGCCCACGCTTTCAACATGAGCGCTCAACGAACCCAACACCAAGAGAACCGCGCAAACCATTCCGGTGACAACGGGGTTGCGGCTAATCGCTGCTGCCAACGCAGCGACGACGGAAATCACGCCGTATGCCATGACCAGCAACGGAATACTGCACAACACCGCCTCCCCCACCGTGGACGTTGTCGAAGCTCCCGCCCGAATGAGAGCGACGGGATACTCCGATCCACCCGCACCGTTCTTAATCACGGACACAACGACAGCGGGAACCATCGACACCAAAAGCAGCGCCAAGCCAAGCAGGAGAGCCAGCGCAACAGCCGTCAGAAAACGCACATGCGCTGTTGCGGGGATCTGGAGAACCAGAAGGGAACGACACTGCAGGTGGGTGCACGCGAGCGATGTGACAACCACGGGCAACAGCAAAAATAAGGAGGGAAGCGCTGCCTGGAGATACGAAAGGAGGATTAATGGGGGCATCTTCGTACTTAACTCGTAAACCTTGGGGTCCGGCAAGCTCGCGATCGACTCAAGCAGAAGGGCGCGCGCCTCCGCACGAGAAGGAGTCTCCGGCTCGATTCCGATCGATTGCAGGAGAGTCGCATCTGCCGCGCCCAGCTCACCTCGAGCGCGCTCGTACGTCGCAAGGCTTCGAAACCCCTCCGCAGGCATAGGCGCGTACACGAAACCCGAAAGAGCATCCCGCATGTCTTCCAGGGCCGCTTTGCCCTCGACGTCCATATTCGCAGCGTTCTGCTCTAAATACCGATCTATTGAACGGAGCTCCCCATCCCTATACCGAACAGCGGAAACGTTATCAGCGTCAGGAAACATCTCGACCAGAGCCGGGGCCAGCATCGTCGTCGACATTGCAATCGCGCATACGGCGAGGGTAGGAGAACGCAGGAGCAGTTTCCCCATCGTTCTTACGTATGCAACGGCGGAGGCACAAGCGCTCGAACGAGTTGCCGTTCTCGATGCAGTGAAGGAACCTCTCTCAAGACAAATCGGGGATATCGGGCACGCGCAGCCGCTCTTTCCAGCAACGCAAAGCAGGCTAATTGCCAGCACCTCGATCCCGATTGCGCATACGAGGGCAATCGCGCCACGCTCGAAGCAAAGTCCAGACAGATTCACTATCTGCGTTGTCGGGTACGGGCTATAGGCGCCGACGGTCAACTCAGTGTTCGCATACGTAAGGGGATTCAACAGGGCGAACTCACGTAAAGCGATGGATCTTCCGTAATACCCGGGAACCATCGTCACCCCCATCAGGGCGCATACGAACACGATTCCAAGCGTAGGGTTATTGGCAATCTTCACGGCAAGGTGAACGACAAGCGAGATGAACGCTGCCACCAAGAATTGCAAGATGGCCGTCTGCGCGAACACCAGCCAAGCCGGTTTGATAACCGGAGTCGCATATTGAATGTAGCCTATCGGATAGAACGGCGAGCCCGGGCCATTCTTCACAAGCGCGGCGATTATCCCTGGAAGATTGATGGCGAGGACGGCAAGCATTGCAAAAACACTCGCCCATACGCTCGATGCAACAAGTCTACCCAGCTCGCCCATCGGTGCCTGGATGATGAGCTTTTCACGTTTGTTAAGACGCGCGGCAAGGAACGAGACGGTAACGGCCGTTGCGACCCATAGCAAGTACTCCTTCGATCCGTCATAATAGGTGTACTCTCCATCCGATATCTGCAGAAACGGAAGTAGGGGAGAGAGCGGTGCCAAGATAAGACGTCCCGCGGCAAGAGGGTACAGAAGCGCGGGCATGCTTGATGAAGAGGTATAGACACCGTCCTCCCCCGCATTCACAAGCGCATCCGCATAGGATGCTGACAATTCCTGCTCAACACGGGTTATTCCCGACTCGAGGTATTCGACCCGTCCGTCGATGCCAGCCGCGCTCCTGAAGACGGGCAGAGCACAAAGAACCATCAACGCAACAACGACAACACAGAGCGACCTGGAGGAGAGAAGCGACCTAAAGATCGCCTTCGAGATTTTGAGCATATTCATCGCCAACCTTAACCTCATCCAGTCGGAACAGAGGGGCCGAACAAAATGCTCGGCCCTTATTACTTGCCGGCAAAGTCAATTTAACATAAACTGTTAAAAAGTAACCTGAGTTTTTTAAATTCTTCGGAGGTTATTATGAGTTCCGACAATCGCACTCCCCGGCTTCATTCCTTCCGCATCGCATGTGCGATAGCCTCTGCGACCCTTTGCGCCACCGCCATCGCACAAGTGGCGTTCTCCTTAAAGCCAGCAATCGAAGTGCTCGACAACCCTGTAATTGCAGACTCCCCCGCGTATCCAGCCCTTGCGATCTCGACATTGGTCCCTGCCGTCATCGGTATCGCTACGACCATCCTCAGCGCCGTTCTCGTGTGGACGATCAAGAGCGGAGACCCCTTCAAGAAAGGGTCTGCGACATGCTTGAAGGTGCTCGGCATTCTCTTCGTTGTTCAAGCTGCCACCAGCCTCTACGCCGGCTCACTCAAAACCTCCGTTTCGATGTTTGGCGGCGAGGGGGCCGTCGGCGCCCAAGAGATCGCTTCATCATTCGATTGGACCTCTCTGGTTCTCGGCATCGTCCTGTTCATGCTTTCCCAGCTCTTCTTGTACGCCCGAGAGCTGTACCTCGACTCCGACGAGATTGCGTAAGGAAACGCCATGCCCGTAATTGTTCGCCTCGACAAGATCATGGCCGAGCGAAAGATTTCCTCGAACGAACTTGCCGAAAGGATTGGAACCACGCCCGTGAACCTGTCCCGTATTAAAAAAGGGCATATTCGCGGCATTCGCTTCAACACACTCGAGCAGCTATGCCTCGCCCTTCGTTGCCAACCCGGAGACCTTCTCGAAGTCATGAGCGAAGAGGATGCCCGAAAGGAGTTCGGACTCGATTGGTCCGCCGAGGATTAGAGGGCGGTCGTACTCGCCCTGCACACGGGGATGCGAATCGGCGAGGTCTGCGGCCTTCGGTGGTGCGATGTGGATTTCGAGACGGGCCTGATCTCGATCAGACACTCGGTGGCGTACGCGAAGGGAATGGGTTCGTTCATCAAGGACACCAAGACCCATGACGCCAGGGGTATCCCCATCGACCCGGTCGGCCTACTCCCCTTCCTGAAGGAGACCCACGAGATCGACTGCGGAAAGCTGCGCTTGCGCGGCCTTACCGGGGCGGTCGAGATCGGGGACTGCTACATCCTGTCGGAGCCGGGCGCGACCTTCGCGACGACAAGCTATATCCGCAGGGCGTTCAAGACGTTCTCGGAGACCAACGGCCTCATGGGCACCAACGACGAGCTGATCACGTTCCACGGCCTTCGCCACACGTTCGCAACGCAGTGGATCCGCCAAGGCGGCGATATCAAGGCGCTCCAATCGATCCTCGGCCACAAGGACGCCATGGCGACGCTCAACGTCTACGCCGACATCGAGCCCATCTCCAAAATCCATAACATGCTGCGCGCCACGCCGTGCCTTTGGCGCGGGCACCTCGGGCCGAGGGTCGATCCGGGTCCCATGTTCCAACAGAGGATCCAGGAGTCCATCGAGACGCTCCAGGCGTTCGGCTACGGCATCACCGAGCCGGACGACCGAAATATCGCCATACGCGACGTGAAGACGAACAGTTGGCTCTAGCTCACCGAGTACGCGGCAGTGCTGGGCCCATCCCAACTGAGGTCACGGTGGTCCGATAGGGGCGCCGCCCGCGGCATGCGCCGCGGAGCGGTATCCCCTACCGAAGGGCGGGGATGCCCTCCGCTTCCAGTTCGGAATCAGCCGTCGGAGGCGTTCGGCTGACTGCGGGAACGGCCTGTCCGCTCAATGTGTTCGGCTGAGATCGGAAATCAACCCAACACGAGCCGGACACGCGCCAGACGGCTCTTCCCCGTACGGCCTTCCCCCTTACGCTCATGTTGCAGGCATGTAACGCCGCAGCGAGCGCGCCTTTTTTTGCGCCAGACAGGTACAATGATGAACACTGTACCGTAGCGGAGCGCCCCGCGCGCCGCCAACACGCGAAAGGGTTTCCCATGGCCGAGATCTCGTCCTCCCGCATCGTCATCACCGTCCTTGGCAAGAACCGCCCCGGCATTGTCGCCGGCGTCACCCGTGTTCTGGGCGAGGCCAACGTCGACATCCGCGACATTACGCAGTCCATTATCGAGGACATCTTCACCATGACTATGCTGGCCGACACCGCCGAGTCCAAGCTCGACTTCGCCGAGCTGCAGAAGGCCCTGGCCGAGGCAGGCGAGCTTTCGGGCGTCAACGTGTCCATTCAGCGCGAGGACGTTTTTAACTTTATGTACCGCCTGTAGCGAACAA
Organism: Collinsella sp.; assembly: GCA_036553025.1. Taxonomy (GTDB): domain Bacteria; phylum Actinomycetota; class Coriobacteriia; order Coriobacteriales; family Coriobacteriaceae; genus Collinsella. The sequence goes on from JAXKBK010000001.1 coordinate 6,639, forward strand.
GCCGCTCGGGGCAGCCTGACGTCATATCGTCCAAGCGCGCCGCCCCAAAGCGGACCGGAGAGGAGCGCGCATGGCCTACGACGCCAAGAAAATCTACTACCGCTTCGACGATCACCTGAGCCGCCTGGTTCTGGATTACGAGGCGAGCCGTCAGATTTCGCCCGAAAGCGAAAACCTCTACCACGGCCTGCCGACCGACCCTTATGACGAGGACCTGTTTGTCGAGCACAATGTCAAACGCGGCCTGCGCAATGCAGACGGCTCGGGCGTGGTCGCGGGCCTCACTCGCATCTCGGACGTACATGGCTACAACAAGGTCGACGGTAAGGTCGTGCCCGATCAGGGCAAACTCACGCTTCGTGGCTACAGCATCGAGGATCTGGTCAACAACGCCCAGGCCGAGAATCGCTACGGCTACGAAGAGGTCGCCTATCTGCTCATCACGGGCTCACTGCCCACCAAAGAGGAGCTTGACGGTTTTTGCGAACGTCTGGGTGCTTTTAGGCACCTGAGCGACGAATACGTCCGCGAGTTCCCCATGACCACGGTGTCGTCGAGCATCATGAACGTGCTCCAGCGCGCCGTGCTGCTGCTCTACGCCTTCGACGCCGAGCCCGACGCCATTACGCCCGAGCACGAAATCGACGTCGCTATCTCCATGCTCGCCCGTCTCCCCCGTATCGCCGCCTTCGCGCATATGGCCTCGGTCGCCAAGCGCCGCGGCTCCGAGGTTCATGTGCTGCACCCCACACCCGGCCTCTCCACCGCCGAGACCATCCTGCAGGTGTTGCGCGGCGGCATGGCATTCACCCGCGACGAGGCCATGCTGCTCGACGTGATGCTTATGCTGCATGCCGAGCACGGCGGCGGCAACAACTCCACGTTCGCCTGCCGCGTGCTGTCCTCCTCGGCCACCGACCCGTATTCCGCCTACGCCGCGGCTATCGGCTCGCTCAAGGGCCCGCGCCACGGCGGCGCCAACGCCAAGGTCGTGTCCATGCACGAGGACATCCGCGCGCATGTCTCCAATTGGGAAGACGAGGACGAGGTCGCAGCCTACCTGGGCAAGATCCTCGACAAGCAGGCCTTCGACGGCACGGGCCTCATCTACGGTATGGGCCACGCCGTCTACACGCTGAGCGACCCGCGCGCCGAGGTGTGCCGCCGTTACGCGCGCACGCTTGCCGCCAAAAAGGACCTGGGCGAGGAGTTCGCGCTCATCGAGCGCATCGAGCGCCTGGCACCGCAGGTGATGCGCGACCACGGCATGACCAAGCCTATCTGCGCCAACATCGACCTGTACACAGGCTTTATCTACAAGATGCTCGGCGTACCCGAGACGCTTTTTACGCCGCTATTCGCCGTTGCCCGCATGGCCGGCTGGTCGGCACACCGCATGGAAGAGCTCTTCTGCGCGCACCGTATTATTCGCCCGGCCTATCGTCCGGTGATCGAGCCGCTGGAATACAAGCCGCTCACCGACCGCTAGGACGCGGACCGTTATAGAACTCGAGCGTGGCCAGGGCATCACCGCCCTCGGCCACGCTTTTTATACCAGCAGAAAGGGCTGCATCAAATGATTGTGTTTTCCGATATGGATGGAACGCTGTTGACGAGCGATAAGCAGATGAGCGATGCCACCTGGGCGATGCTCGACGAGCTCGCTCGACGCGGGATTGAATTTGTGCCCTGCACGGGACGTCCGCTGTCAGGCATCTTTGAGCCCATCCTCGCCCACCCCGCCGTACACTACGCAGTCTGCGCCAACGGTGCCAGCGTCTGGCAGCTCGACGACGGTACGCCTACCGATGTCTCACGTGCTACGCGCATTTTGAGCCGACCGCTCGACCGCGCCATCGCCCACCGCGTCCATAGCATTGCCGCCGGCCACGATGTGACCTTCGATATCTTCGCGGACGGGCAGTGCTTCCTCCCCCGCCCGCTCTACACGCGCCTGGACGAATTCTGTGGCGGCGATCCTCACATCGCGGCTTCGCTCAAGCGCACGCGAACGCCGATCGACATGGATATCGACAGCAAAATCGACGAAGTCGAGGTGCTCGAACGCATCGCCATGTACTGGCACGACCCGGCCGATCGCGACGCCATCGCGGCGGAGCTCGACACGCTCGAAGGCATTGAGGTCACGCGTTCGTACGCCATGAATATCGAGGTCATGGGCGAGGGAGCCACCAAGGGAACGGCATTGGCTTGGCTATGTGAGCATCTGGGCGAGCCTCTCGCCGACGCCTGGGCGTTCGGCGACAACATTAACGACATTCCCATGCTGCAGGCAGCAGGCCACGGCATGGCCATGATCAACGGCGAGTCCGAGGACCGCGACGCCGCTGACGCCATCACCGAATACGACAACGACCACGACGGCGTCGCCCGCACCATCATGGCCGCCCTCGCCTAGTCATCGGCCAGTCATTGGGGACGTTCTTAAATGGCTAGTCGCTGGCGGCACTCATTTAAGTCTGTCCCCAATGAGTGGTTTCACTTACTTAAGTCTGTCCCCAACTATCGGTCTAGCAGAGGCTCTTCAGCACGCGACGAAGCTCCTGCTGAACGGCGTGGTCGCGGTTGCAGCCTACGACGCGATCGGCCACCGCTTTGAGCGCGGGGCGCGCGTTTTCCATAGCACAGCCCGTACCGACAAAGCGAATAATCTCGTAGTCGTTCATCGAGTCGCCAAACGCCATGATCTCGTCGCGTCCAATGCCGTAATGCTCCGCAAGCTGTGCGATGCCCGAGGCCTTCGACACACCGGGCTGCATGGCATCGATCCACGCGTTTCCAGAAGGCGCAAAGGTAAAGAGCTGACCGAGTTCTCGCTGTAGCACGTACGCACTGTCCATAACGGCACAGTCATCGCAAAAGATACTCGCCTTGATGATATTTACGCTGGGATCGGGCAGTTCCCAAATGCGCTCGGCATTGGGAAGGTCCTTATCGACCTCGCGTACGAACTTGCACTCGTCATCGAGCAAGAAGGATTTGGTTCGGTCAAAGAGCGCAAGATGCAGATTGGGAAACGTCGCGACAGCCTGGGCGAGCCTTCGAATCGCCAGGTGCGAATACACCTCACGGTCTACCATTTTGCCGTCGGCGTAGACCTGGGCACCGTTAGCGGCGACAAAGTCCATCTTGTCGCGAACGGGCGCAAAGAACTCGCACAGGCGATCGTAGCGACGACCTGACGATGCGGCGAAATGCACGCCATGCTCGTGTAGCGCCAGAATCAGTTCGTAGGTCTCGGGAGGCACCTGGCTGTTTTCGTCAAGCAACGTGCCGTCCATATCGGATGCAATCAGTTTAAACATAGAAAAGCTCCCTTCGGGCTTGTTGGAATCGAACGTGTATCCAATTCCAACGTACCCAAAGGGAGCTCAGGTAAGACTCCGCGGGCGCAAACGTTACAAGGACCTGGCAAATAGCTCACGCGCACCAGGGGTCCCACATTCGCAGCGCCAGGCAACACGTCAAAGAGTGTCGCAGGCGACTAGCCGTTTAAGAACGTCCCCGATGACTAGTCGGCGTAGGTGAAGGTTGTGACGTCGAACATGCCCTCGGGGCGGATGCGGAGCGTCGGGATCACCGGCAGGGGCAGGAAGATGATGCCCATGATGGGGTCGAGCGGCGGCTCGATGCCCATGGCGCGCGCCTTGACCATAAAGTCGTCGTGCTGCGCGGCGACATCCTCGGCCGTGCCTTCGCTCATCAGACCGCCGAGCGCCAGCGGAATGCGCGCCACGACCTCGCCGTTGCGCACCAGCACGTGACCACCCTGGCCCACAGCCTCAACAGCAGCCATCATATCGGCAGCGTTATCACCCACGACGCACACGTTGTGCGAGTCGTGGCCGATCGTGGAGGCAATGGCGCCACCGGTGATGGTGAAGCTACGCACCCAGCCGCGACCGATATGCTTGCCGACAAGGCCCAGGCCCGCAGGACCATCACCGTCGGCGCCCTCGGCCTGCAGCGACACACCGCGGCCGTGGCGCTCGATCAGCATAATGCGACGCAGGCCCTCGGCGCTCTCGGGGCGAGCCATACCCGTGATGGCCTTACCCGGCACCACGTCAATCACGGCCTCGCCCGGCTTAAAGGCATAGTCGAATACGTCGAGCGAAAGCTTCGGCAGCTTAACGGACGCGCGCAGCTCGTCGGCAAGGGCTGCGACCTCGGCCATCTCGGGTGCGATCTCGCCCACAAAGGTGCCGTCCTGCGCCACCAGAGCACCGGCGGCATATACGCGATGCGGAGCCGTGGCAAACGTCAGGTCATTGAGCACCAGCAGGTCGGCACGCTTGCCCGGGGCGATGGCGCCACGCAGTTCGTGCGGGTCGCGGCAGCCGTGATCCAGGCCAAACGCCTCAGCCGTGGAAAGGGACGCCATGGAGATAGCGACCACCGGGTCGATACCGGCCTCAATCGCCACGCGGCAGGCGTTGTCGATCATGCCGGACGCAAGCGCATCGGAAGGAGCGCGGTCGTCGGTCGCAAAGCAGCAACGGCGGGCACGGGCAGGATTCTCCAGCAGCATCGGCGACAGGTTGGCCAGGTCATGGCTGCACGTACCCTCGCGCAGCATCACATACATGCCGCGAGACAGCTTGTCGAGTGCCTCCTCGGGAATCGTCGACTCATGGTCAGCGATAATACCTGCTGCGGCATAGGCGTTGAGGTCCTTGCCGGCAACGAGCGGCGCGTGACCGTCAACCTGCTTGGACGGCGTCTGGTTGGCAGCGTCGATTCGAGCGCAGGTCTCGGGATCGGCCATAAAGACGCCCGGCAGGTTCATCATCTCGCCCAGGCCAAAGACATCGCCCGGATGCTCGGCAAAAAACGCCTGCATGTCAGCGGCGGTAATCACAGCGCCTGCTTGCTCATCGGGCAGCGCGGGCACGCACGAGGGCATCATGTACTTGATGGAAATGGGCGCGCGACGGCCGTCCTCGATCATAAAGCGCAGGCCGTCCAGGCCGGAAACGTTGGCGATCTCGTGGCTGTCGGCAATGGCAGTGGTGGTACCGCGCGTCGCCGCCATGCGCGCATACTCGGCAGGGCGGATGTTCGAAGACTCGATATGCAAGTGTCCGTCAATAAAACCGGGGGCAAGATAGCGGCCCTGGCAATCGATGACCTCGGCAGCCTCATACGTACCGGCGGCATCGTCGCGACCGTCGTAGAGCACACCGACGATCACGCCATCCTTGACGGCAACGCTACCGGGCGCCACGCGCTGGCCGTACACATCGACAATCTGTGCGTTGGCAAACAGTGTGTCAACGGGCACACGACCCTCGGCGGCCTCGATCACAGATCTCATGACCTCAACGGACATACATACTCCTTTAACCGTAGAAAAAAGCTGCGGAGCGGACAGGCCTTCACCGCAGCAAACCAATAGCCATTGTATGCCCAAACGATGGGTCAGCAATACGCCTCCCCGCTTAACGGCACACGCCGCTTGGCGCAATGGGGCAGGTTGCTTTGGGTAGTCGTTGGGGACGTTCTTAAACGACTAGTCATTCAAGAACGTCCCCAACGAC
>JAXKBK010000002.1:0-2221 GCA_036553025.1 Collinsella sp.
CACGTGCTCGGCCAGGCCATCCGCATCCGCTCCCCATACGTGGACGCGCTGTCCGTCACTCAGGTGCTGGCGCTCAAGTCGCTGCGCAAGAAGGTGGACAAGGAAGAGCTCTCGCAAAGCCAGCAGGCAGGATTCATCTATCTGATCCTGTGCACCGTCTCCGGCGTCGCCGCGGGCCTGCAGAACACGGGCTGATTCCCGGCCGACCGATCGGGAAAAGTGAGCGGGGAGGTTCCGTGCCGATAAACGGCGCGGGCCTCCCCGCTCGCGTCATACGGCCCTAGACTGGCCGGCGACGGCGCACGCCGGGCGGGCGCGCGGAGAACGGACGCGCGGGCCGAGCGACAGACTCGGATGATCGGAGGGGACATGGGCAAGCCGGCGGACGGGCGCGGGAACACCGGGTCCACGGACGGCATCAAGGCGGGGGGCGACGCCGGGAACGAACGCCACATTTGCAAAGCGAATCCGGCTACAACCGATGGCATTGGGAAGAAACACGGCACAGAAGATATGTCAGAAAATTTTTCCGGCGAGAAATGTGCTTTGGCACCGAAAGCAGCTACCAAATTCCCTAAGGCGAGTAGATGCTATGTGGCTTTGGGCAAGGCCAGACGCGTGCTATGGTGGCTGGGATTACTGCTGCTTTCACCAGCACTTATTTTGTGGGCGGAATGGGGCGCCAATGGCGATGATGATACTATAATCTGCAGAGTCTTAACGTTCTCTTCCTCTTCGTGCATGAATTTAACTACGGCAACTGAGTATGTACGTAGACTTACCTTAGTATTGATTATGGGGGTAGTCTGCTGGATTGCGGCGCTTGTCATCTTTGGCGTGCGTTCATATATGCGATCTGTATATCCGGAACTTCGTGATCATTCCCCTTCCGCCTCGCATGTCCTTGTGGGAATCATATCGTTTCTCGTGCTGGTTATGGTCTTTCCTGTTTTTGTGATAACGCTACTTTCCGCTCTAATGACTCTATGACGTTTTACCAGAGGCGCATTGCGTGGAATGGCTGAATCATTCCACGCAATGCGATCACAATCATGATTGATTAACGGTTCGGATTTTCAAGAGATTCAGCATAGGATAATGCCAATATACCAGCCTCCGCTTGACTCGGGAGTCGGTCTGCATGTGACGCAATGAGCAGTGCTTTTTTACTTCCGGATACGTTATCGAATATTCCAAGATCGATTCCATCAACGAGCTTTCGAAATGCGATGACCAGGTTGTCCGCACTTCCCTTGAACCGGGACTGATAGAACCGTTTAATTCGATTCGTCTCGCTTTGCGCGAACATGTCCCGCATAGCGGTGGACAAAGACCTTTCGGAGGAATTGCTCTGCATGGACTGCGCCAGCAACCATGCATCGCAGTCCGCGAGAACATCGCTGTAACTGAATCCCATACGGGCGTCTTGCTCGCCGAGATGAGTGTGCAGCCATGACGCCAGGTCCTCTTCCGGGGCATTCGCCAGGTAGCTTCCCCAGATCTGCAACAAATCCAGAGCCCATCCGCCCAGATCACCGAGACCATAGTCCATTGGATCGTTCGTAACACCCCATGTCAAGTATCCCAAGGACGTGGCAGCCATATGGGCAATGTCCCGATTGGGCAGCGTGCCTTTGATGACAGGCTGTGCATCACATGCGACACCGCATGCCTGACGCGACAAGGCCAATTCACTGGGAGTAACCGACTCAGGTGTGTACGCATGCCATAGTGCCTGCGTGCCGGAACTACCTTCCGACCAGTACTCAGGTTTGCGAAGCCACTGCAGGATGAGTTGACCAATGCTGTCCTCATAAACCGCCACCTGGGTACCCAGAGCGGCAGGGGCTTTGTGACACTCCTGCTCGGGTGTCGCCGCCGGCCTGCAGAACACGGGCTGATCCGCGGCTGTCCGACCGCTTGATGAACGGGGAGGTTCCGTGCCGATTGACGGCGCGGGCCTCCCCGTTCGCGTCGCACGGCCCTAGACTGGCCGGCGACGGCGCGCACGGAACGGGCGCGCGGGCCGAGCGACAGACTCGGATGATCGGAGGGGGACATATGGACGCGGAAAGGGACACGGACGGGACGACGGACGCGCACGAGGGGGACCACACGCCCGCGGACGGTGCCGGGACGGAGGGCGAAGGCGGCAAGCCGGACACTAGGCCGGGCGACAGACTCGCGACCATCCGACGCACGCTGTGGTGGATAGGACTGG
>JAXKBK010000003.1:0-2335 GCA_036553025.1 Collinsella sp.
CACCGGTCAGCGGCCAGAGCATGGGGGGCACGCCCGGTCCCGTTCCGAACCCGGAAGCTAAGCCCCATCGCGCCGAGAGTACTGCGGGGCCAGCCCGTGGGAGGCCAGGGCGCCGCTGACCGGTGGACGGCACCGAGCCGTACGCTTGAACTGAGAAGGGGGAGGCCTCGCGGCCTCCCCCTTTTTTGCGTTTACGCGCAACATTCCTTCTGCAATTAAATCAATTTAATCATCCACCGCTGAATATAGACGTTCACCGTTCTTTGGTCGGTTCTTTGTTCTCAATGGACTAATATTTGCTTTAGCGCACTGCTGCGCTTGTCCTGTTTTACACGGGTCGTTTTATTGATTGTGACGGAAGGACTCATATGGCAGATGTTCATGAGCTGCTTGATACTTGGATTGCCAATGTCAAGGACGAGGAGCTCCTCGCTGAGCTTAACACGATGAAGGAGCAGGGTGATGAGGACGCCATCACCGACGCTTTCTTCCAGGATCTCGCCTTCGGTACTGCCGGCCTTCGCGGCACTATCGGTGCGGGCACTAACCGTATGAATATCTATACGGTCGGTCGTGCGACCCAGGGATTCGCTGACTACCTCAATGCGACCTTCGAGCATCCGACGGTCGCCATCGCTCGCGATAGCCGCAATAAAGGTGAGCTGTTCGTCAAGACGACGGCTGCCATTCTTGCAGCAAACGGCGTGACTGCCCTCGTGTATCCCAAGATTTCTCCTGTGCCGACGCTCTCCTGGGCCGTCCGCGACCTTAAGTGCTCCGGTGGCATTTGCATGACCGCTAGTCATAATCCGGCGCCTTATAACGGCTATAAGGCCTATGGCCCCGACGGCTGCCAGATCACCAGCGAGGCCGCCGATGCAATTTCTAAGGCTATCGCCGAGACCGATACGTTCACCGGCGTGAAGTCCATGGACTTCGATGAGGCTCTTGAGCAGGGTCTGGTCAAATGGATCGATGATTCGTGCCTCGAGCGTTATTACGACGCCGTTCTCGCCCGCGGCGTGACTAACCTTTCTGCCGAGGAGATCGCTGGCGCTCCGCTTAAGCTCGTCTACACTCCGCTCAACGGCACTGGCCTCATTCCCGTCACGACGGTGCTCGAGCGCGCTGGCATCACTGATGTCACGGTTGTTCCCGAGCAGAAGGAGCCTAACGGCGATTTCCCGACCTGCCCGTATCCTAACCCCGAGATTCGTCAGGCCATGCAGAAGGGCATTGACCTGTGCGAGCAGGTTCACCCCGATCTGCTGCTTGCAACCGATCCTGACGCCGATCGCGTTGGCGTTGCCGTTAAGAATGGCGATGACTATCTGCTGCTGACCGGCAATGAGATGGGCGTTCTGCTGCTTGACTATATCTGCAAGACCCGCGCTGCTCGCGGTGAGGACCTCACTAAGAAGGTTGCTGTCACTACTATCGTTTCTTCCGCCATGGTTGACGCTCTGGCCGACGAGTACGGTTTTGAGCTCCGCCGCTGCCTGACGGGCTTCAAGTACATCGGCGACATCATTACTTCTCTTTCCGATGCTGGCGAGGTCGATCGCTTTATCTTCGGTTTTGAGGAGAGCTACGGCTATCTGGCCGGTGACCACGTGCGCGACAAGGACGCCGTGAGCACTTCTCTTCTGATTTGCCAGATGGCGCAGTATTACAAGCTGCAAGGTAAGAACCTCGCCGACGCGATGCACGAGCTGTACGAGAAGTATGGCTACTATCACAATAAGACGATTTCGCTGAGCTATCCGGGCGCTGAGGGTGCGGCAAAGATGGCCGGCATCATGGCCGGTCTGCGCGAGAACCCGCCTGCGGAGCTCGCCGGTTCCAAGATTGAGGCCGTCGTGGATTACAACACCTGCGTGAACGGCCTTCCGAAGGCTAATGTCATTGAGTTCGATCTTGAGGGTGGCAACAAGGGTATCGTTCGTCCTTCCGGCACCGAGCCCAAGATCAAGCTGTACATCTTCGCTAAGGGCGCGGATGCCGCCGAGGCAGATGCAGCACTTGACGCGATCGAGGAGTCCGGTCGCAAGCTGCTGGCATAAGGGATTTAAGAGTCTATTGCTATAGATAGGCGAAAGAGGGGATCTCGGAAGCGAGGTCCCCTCTTGTTTTTAACCAGCCAGCCGAGAGTACTTATATGTGTAGGAAATGTGTACGCCCAGATTCCCGCCCACGGGGCCCCTCCGGTCTGGCAATATATCTCCTTGCCGCGCGGCCCGGTCGGACCGGATGAGCCGCGGGGCGTGCACCTTGAGAACCGGATACTGCGAGGATGGACACTCACTTCAGTGTCGCATCCGGGCAGACATCGAAC
>JAXKBK010000004.1:0-184271 GCA_036553025.1 Collinsella sp.
CAGCAGCGCCTCGCTTCCGAACGCCCGGTATACCCACTGCCATTCTCTCACGGTCTCGCGGGGGACGGACAGGGCCTCGGCCGCCGGCTTGCAGCCGACGCCGGCGTCGAAGAGCTCGACGGCCCGCCTCCTGGACTCCAGGTCGTGCTTCACCCTGAGGTCTATACTCATGGAAAACCTCCCATTTCCCGATGTCCAAGAAATGGGAGGCAGTTCACAGGCGCCTTTGTGGTGGTTTTCGCCACGGCAGAACCGCTAGAGCCCGGCAGGCCAGCGACAGGCGGCCAAGTCGACGTGCATGTCGTCCTTAAACGCCACACCTTCCCCTAGCAAAAGCTCACGTTGAGCATCGGGACCGCCAAAAGCGAAGCCCTCGCATATGTGCCCGTCGGCAAACACCACGCGGTGACAGGGAATCTCGCCGGGGCGCGGATTACTATGCAGGGCATACCCCACGTACCGCGCACTTCGTGGACGACCGGCAAGCAGCGCCACCTGGCCATACGTGGCGACCATCCCCTCGGGGATCTGCTCGACCACCTCGTACACCCGTTCAAAAAAGCCCTCAGACGCCATTGCTCGCTCCCTTCCACCCGGAAAAGCATAAACCACCACAAAGGTGCCTGTCCCCTTTGTGGTGGTTTATGGCAGGTCGGTTAGTTGGCGGGCTGGAAGAAGGCTACGGCGACGGCGCCGGGGCCTACGTGGGTGCCGATGGTGGCGCCGATGGTGTGAACGGGCAACTCGCCCTCGGTGTGGCCAGCCCACAGTGCCGCGCTGTCCTCGACATACTTCTTGAGCACCGCATCCGAAAGGCCCGTATAGCCCAGCGCCAGCGGCATGGAAAAGTCGATGCCGCCTGACTTTTCGACCTTTTGGTTGAGCAGGTTGCGGCCGTTCTTGGAACCGCGCGCCTTGCCCAACTGCACGATAAGGCCGTCCTCGACAGCCACCACGGGCTTCACGTTGAGCAGCGTGCCCACGGCGCCGGCCGCAGCAGATAGACGACCGCCGCGAACCAGGTACTCCAGCGTCTCGAGCAGGCCGATGACGACCACGCGGTCACGGACGGCCTCGACGGCCGCCGCGATCTGGGCCGCACTACGGCCCTCGTCCACCAGGCGCAGGGCATACTCGACCAGGACACGCTCACCCAGAGTGACGTTGTTGCTATCCACCACGTACACGTCGCCGCCCGGCGCCTCGGCAAGTGCGGTACGGGCACTCTGATTGGTGCCCGAAAGCTTAGCGCCCACGGTAATAATCACAGCCTCATCGCCGGCATCACGCGCCTCGGCAATAGCCTGCGAAAACGCGTACGGGTTGACCTGGCCGGTCTTGGGCAGCTCATCGCGCTCCACGAGCATCTCGTAAAAGCGCTGGTGATCGATGTCGACGCCATCCATGTACACATCGGTGCCAAAGGTGACGGACAGCGGCAGAACACGCAGAGCGGGGTGCTCAGCCGGCGACATATCGCTCGCGGAATCGGTAATAATACGAATGGACATAGCGAATCCTTTCTTTCGCGGACCTCTCGCGGGGAATTTTGACAGCAATGCCCCGGCACGGCATACGCACTCAAACGGGACTATGCAGTTGTTAATTGGAAGCAAATGCCTTGGCGGCCTTAGATCTCGCGCAGGGTGTTGAGAATCGTGCGCAGCGACGCATACATCTGCTCGCGCTGCTCCACACCCATAGCCTTACCGGTGGTATCGAGCACCTCGCGAATGATGCGGTCCGCCTCGCTCATGCTCTCGCCGCCCAGAGCGGTCAGGCGCACCGGAGCACGATACTTAACGGCGGCATCGCCCGAATCATCGACCTCGACGTAGCCACCCTCCTCCAGATGCGCCAGCGTACGCGAGACGGCGGCGCGGGTCACGCCTGCCATGCGAGCCAGGTCGGCGCCAGTCAGGCCGTCCTTGCTGCGCTCAAGATAGTACAGGCACATAACGTCGGAGCCCTTGAGACCCAGCCTTGCGCCCTCAGACGTCTTAATGCGCTGGATCTCCTTGTAGAGTCCGCTGATCAGTCCGACAAAGTCCTCGAAACGTGTCTCGTCGCTCTGCTGCATGGGAGACGACCGCCTTTCGCTTGCATAATGCTAACGGGTAAACATCTTAGCCGTACTTAACGGCCGGCAGCCCTGCACGCCCTATTTGTTAACCCATCAACATAAAAACCACCACAAAGAGGACAGGCACCTTTGTGGTGGTTTGGGCCGGCGAACATGATCCGCAGGCGTCGCTACAGCTCCACGCAGGGATTGTCGCGGGTCACAAGCGTCTTAACGACAACCGTAGCGCCCAGATAACGCTCGAGCAACTCGGCGAGACAATCAACGGCAGCCTGGCAATCCCCCATCCGCTCGGGCTCCACGCACTCAATCGCCAGGAACGCATCGGCCGAATCATCGGACAGCGCCGTTCGAACGCCGTCGCGCCAGTTCCAGCAGCGGCACACGGCGCCCGCATCATCGATGTAGGCGAGCTCGCCGGGCAGCGTCGGATCGTCCGCCTCCTCGCCAAGCGGCCAGAACGCATCGCCACCGTCGGTCACCTTCAGGCGAAGGTCTCCCTCGATCGCATGTAGGTCCTCGCCTCCGACGGGCAGCGCGTAGGTCAACGACACCGTGTTGTAGATGTCCACCGCGGGCGCAATGTGGCCCACCGGCTTGCCTTTGAGCACGCGTTTGAGCAGGTTCTCGATTGAGCAACGCGCGCCCTTTTTGGTCTTGAACAGACGATAGGCCTCGCGCCATGCCTTGACCGGTGCGTTCTCGCTGATAGTATCGCTGGTCAGATGACGCTCCGCATCGATATTGGCGCGGTCGAGCAACGCCGCAATCGCACCCACGTCCTCTTGAGGAATCTGAGCCGTGGGCTTCATGCCCTCCACGACCACAACACCGACCGCTGCCTGCGGAAACAGCTCCCAAAATGACTCCTCGGCAACAAAGCCCTTCATACGCTCTCCCTTCATTGTGCGCGCCCGAGTGAGGGCGCCTAAACAAAAAGCGCCCTTACAACGGCCACCTTCAAAGTCCTACGGTGCCGTCACAAGAACGCTTGCGCTGTCCCCATCCGGAGAAGGGGACGATATGTCAGGCGTATTGTAACCCGAGTCATCCACACGAGCAAAACCACCACAAAGGTGCCTGTCCCCTTTGTGGTGGATATGGACTCACGGCGAAGCTAGTGGCGGAGTCCCAGCAGGCCGCGGCCGCGATGACGGGCCTCGGCGGACACCTGGGCGTGCGGGCCGGCGGCTTTGACGGACTCGGGCAGGTGCGAGTACTTCTTCTCGAAGTTCTCCTCGAACATCACCGCCAGGTTGTGCGCGGCCTCGTCGTAGCGCGCGGTGCTCTGCCAGTATTGGCGCGGCACCAGGATGCCATCGGGCACGCCGTGGCACGTCGTGGGAATGTCGACGTTAAAGATGTCGTCGTGCACGAACTCGCTATCCTCGATGGTGCCGTCGAGGGCGCGTGCGACCAGCGAGCGCGTGTAGGCAAGCTCGATGCGATGGCCCACGCCGTAGCCACCGCCAATCCAGCCGGTGTTGACCAGGTACACGCGTGTGCGGCCGTCGGCAATGCGCTCGCCAAGCATCTTGGCGTAAACCATGGGGTCGAGCGGCATAAACGGCTCGCCGAACAGCGAAGAGAACGTGGGCGTGGGCTCGGTGACGCCGACCTCGGTGCCGGGAATCTTAGCCGTAAAGCCCGTCACAAAGTGGTACATGGCGGCGTCGGCCGTCAGGCGCGAGATGGGCGGCAGCACGCCAAAAGCGTCGCAAGTCAGGAACAGCACGACACTCGGAGTGGTGCCCATGCCCTTAGTCCACGCGTTAGGAATGTGCTCCACGGGATAGGCCACGCGCGTGTTGTGCGTGATCGAGATGTCGTCGTAGTTGGGCTTGCGGTTCTCGTCGAGCACCACGTTTTCGCAAATGGCGCCAAAACGGACGGCGTTGAAGATCTCGGGCTCGTGGAAGGCGTCCAGGCCCTCGCATTTTGCGTAGCAGCCACCCTCGATGTTGAAGATGCCCATGTCGGACCAGCCGTGCTCGTCGTCGCCGATCAGCAGGCGCGTGGGGTTGGCAGAAAGCGTGGTCTTGCCCGTGCCGGACAGGCCAAAGAACACGGCAGTCTCGTGCGTGACGGGATCCATGCTGGCCGAGCAGTGCATGGGCAGCACGTCATCCTCGACGGGCAGCAGATAGTTCATGACACTGAAGATGGACTTTTTGATTTCGCCGGAGTAGCCGGTACCCGCGACCAAAATCACGCGCTCCTGGAAGTTGATGACCACGGCGGCGCTGGAGTTGAGGCCCTTGATGGCGGGGTCGCACTGGTAACCGGGCGCTGCGAGCACGCAGAAGTCGGGTTCGCCGGTGCGCGCGATTTCGCGGGCAAGCGGGCGGGCGAGCATCTGCTTAATAAAGAGTGCCTGGCTGGCACGCTCGCAGGCAACGAGCAGGCGACGCGTGTGGTTGCGGTCGGCGCCCGCCATGCCGCGGGTGACGAACACGTCGCGCTCGTTGAGATAGTCGACGATGCCGGCCTTGATGGCCTCATAGCTCTCGACGGACAGTGGGCGGTTGACCGCACCCCAGGCGATCTTGTCGTGAACATCGGGGGTGTCAACGATAAAACGATCGTTGGGCGAACGACCAGTGCGCTCCCCCGTCTCGATCACGAGCGCGCCATTAGAAGCCATACGGCCCTCTTTGCGACGAATAGCGTGCTCGACAAGCTCTGCCGCCGGCAGGTCCACCAGCAGACGGGGTTGATTCTCGGCGGGATCTTCAACGAGCGTAATACCAAAGTTGGACAGAACTTCTGCAGGGGTAACACCAGGCATGGGGCCTCCTTTAAAAACGCGACACGTGGACGCGACGCGCACTTTACTCACGTAAAGCCCGTTGTACCCGATATGCAAAAACGTTTTTGCGGCAAGGGCGGCAAGCCCGCCCAACGGTCAAAAATCGCAGGCAAGCGGCCTAGTCATTGGGGACGCTTTTAAACGACTAGTCATTGGGGACACTCTTGAACAGACAACATTCAAGGAGTGTCCCCAGATGCCGGCACTTAGGGACGTTCCCAAAGTGCCGGCACATAAGGAACGTCCCTAAGTGCCGACTACAGCGGCAGGCCTTGGCCGAGCATGGCTATGGCGCTCATCAGGACCAGCATGCCGGCAGCGTAGGGCAGCACCGCGCCTAGGAGCTCGGCATCCTTACCGCGCACGTGCACGGCGGCAAGACCAATGGCGAGTGTCTGCGGCGAGATCATCTTACCGGCGGCGACGCCCAGGGCGTTCAACGCGACCATCCAGTAGTCGCTCACACCCAGCGCAGTGGCAGCCTGGCTCTGAATGGGGCCAAACAGCATGCCCGAAGATGTGCCCGAACCGGTCACGAACGCACCGACCGCACCGATCCACGGAGCCAGAATCGGGTACAGGCCGCCGGCGACCGCAATGCAAAACGCACTGATCGACGAAATCATGCCGGCATAGCCCATTACCTTGGCGCAGCCCAGTACCGAAAGCATCGTGATCACCGTCGGCGTCATCTGCTTCACAGTCGCGGCCAGCACCTCGCCCATCATTCGCGGCGAAGCACCCTGAATGGCACCGCCGACAAACGCCGCCAGGAAAATCCAGACGCCCGGCGTGTTGATCCACGAAAACGTAAGCGTACCGGGGTTCTCGCCGCAATACACCTGGACGTGGCTCGCAAACGGCGCGAGCGCGGCATGCACGGCGGGCACCAGGTTGGAGGTACCCAGCAGCAGCACAAAGATCAGGATGAAGCACGACCAAGCCGAAAGCGCCGACTTAACGGTAAGCTGCTCGCCGGCCTCGATATTCATATGGAAGCGCGCATCCAGGTGACCGGACTTCTCGGCGCGCATGGCAAGCGCAGCGGTCAGCGCGAGCGACACAATGGAGCCCACGACCACGGCAAGCTCGGGGCCCACAAACATGGCGACGACCAGGGCCGCGGCAGCAAAGGACGCGCCGGAGAGCAGCGCGATACCGGCCACGCCGCGCAGGCGCTCGCCCACACTCGCAACATTGCCCTGATCATCGGCAACGCGGCCCGCGACCAGCACGATAAACAGCGGCATCACCACAAAGAACGGCGCGAGCTGCACCAGCTGAACGGTCGCCAGGTGCAGGGAATCCAGACCAACCAGGTCGGCAACGGAAACCGTCGGGATGCCGATGGAGCCGTAGGGCGTGGGCACGCCGTTGGCCAGCAGGCAGATGAGCACGGCGGGGACGGCCTCAAAGCCCAAGCCCGCGAGCATGCCGGCGGGAATGGCGACGGCGGTACCAAAGCCGGCCATGCCCTCCATAAAGCCGCCGAAGCACCAGGCCACGAGCAGCGCCAGCAGACGGCGGTCGCTGCTGATGGAGGTGATCATGCTGCCGATCACGTCCATGGCGCCCGTGCGCACGCAGAGGTTATACGTAAAGACGGCGGCGATAATCACCAGCACGATGGGCCACAGCGCCATCAGAAAGCCCTCGAGCGAGGCCGTGGCGATCTGGGCCACCGGCAGGTGCCACCACGCAAAGGCGAGCGCGCACGAAAGAACAAACGAGCCGATGGCGGCTTTCCAGGCTGGCCATTTAAAGCACAGCAGCATCACGACAAGCCAGATGATCGGCACAAGAGCCAGCAAAAATGCGGCGACATCCATGTGTAAAAGCTCCTTGGTACCGCGAAGGCGGCATCGGGGTGTCACAAAACTTCAACAGAATACCGCACGCTTACCGACAAATTGCTGCCGCCTGCCGAATATATTGAACAACCTGTTCAAAAACACGAATCGCTAGTACCGCGGCTATACTAGAGCGCAGCAATAGAAAGGAACCGTCTTGAGCATCACGCCCCTCGATAGCATCCGCCGTGCCATCGCACGCCACAACGGCGTCGCCGACCCCACCGTATCGGGCGGTGGGGTGCACAGCCAGGGCGGACGCATCGAGAACGGCCTGTTTCCTGCTTCGCATACCGCCGAGGAGCTCGCTCGCATCTAGGAGCTGAGCCAGCGCAACGCCGGCGGGCCCGACAGCGGCAAGGCCGCGCGCCGCCGCCGCGAGCGCGACCGCAAGCCCGGCCCCATCCGCCGCATGGTCAACGCCTGGTGGAACCGTCTGCTCGGTGCCGTCTATGGAGGCGGCCTTGCCACACAAGAGGCCGAATACGAAGGGCACGCCACCCGCCGCGACTATCTCTGGAACACCCTGGGCACCGCCGTGTGGGGCATGGCATTTCCCCTGCTCACTATCGTGTCGACGCAGCTCGTGGGCGCCGAGGAAGCCGGTAAGTTCTCCATCGCCTTTGTCACCGGCACGCTCATCATGATCGCCTGCAACTACGGCGTGCGCAATTTCCAGGTCTCGGACATCGACGAAAAGGCCAGCTTCGCCTCCTACCAGCTCAACCGCTGGCTTTGCGGAGCGCTCGCCCTGGCGTGCGGCCTTATGTACAGCAGCGCCCGCAGCTACGACGCGCAGATGGCCACGATCGGCCTGGGCGTCTACCTCTATAAGGTAATCGACGGCGTCGCCGATGTGTACGAAGGTCGCCTGCAGCAGGCCGACAAGCTCTACCTGGCCGGCATGAGCCAGACGCTGCGCTCCGTCGGCGTCATCGCAGTCTTTAGCGTGGCGCTACTCCTCACGCGCAGCATGCCCATCGCGGCCATGGCCATGGGCATCTCCGCGATCGCCTCGCTTGTGCTGGTCACCGCCCCGCTCGCCCTGCTCGAGACCGAAAAATCGCGCCGCGTAAGCCTTCGCGAGGTCGGCCACCTGTTTGTCCAGTGCGCTCCACTCTTTGGTGCACTGTTCTTGTTCAACCTTATCGAGAGCATGCCCAAGTTTGTGATGGAAGGCACGCTGGCATACAAATATCAGCTGTACTTTAATGCCCTGTTCTTTCCGGCGCAGGCTATTTTGCTGAGCATTGGATTTATCTATAAACCGCAGCTCCTGCGCTTGTCGAGCATTTGGGCTAATCCTCGCAAGCGTCGTCGCTTTGACCTGATTATTGTTGCCGTTATGGCGCTGATCGTGGTCATCACCGGCGTGTGCGCCGCATTTATGGCAGGTCCCGGTATTCCCCTCATGAGCTTTATGTACGGCCTCAGCTTTGAGCGCTACCGTACGCTGGCGCTGCTGATGGTCGTCGCCGGCGGCGTCACCGCGGCCATCGACTTTATCTACGCCATCATAACGGTGCTGCGCCATGCCGGCGACGTCACCAAGATCTACCTGATTTGCTTCGCCGTAAGCGTGGTGCTGCCGGTGATCCTGATTAAGCTGCTGGGTCTGATGGGCGCTGTGGTGAGCTACCTAGCCATCATGGCCCTACTCCTGGTGCTACTGATTATCGAGTACGCCCACATCCGCCAACGCATCGAACGCGACCGCAACCCATACGGCGCCTAATTAGCTGCCCGGTCACCGGAATTTGCGATGGAATCACCCCGTCTGGGGTCTCGTTGCGGACAATATTCATCACGCAAAACTAAGTGAGTAGACTTTTACCGAATCCCCGACCACACCAACAGAGCACAAGTCTGTGACCTGCGGTTTTATTGAGGCAAATATGTTGGGTGCTCGGCATTTCCAAAAAAGTCTACTCACTTAGCCAGCGGGCAGCCAAAAAAGAACCGCCGCGACGTCGTTTGACTCCGCTGCGACGGTTTTTCGAGCATTTTCGCGCCGTCGAGGACGCAGACGCTCCTCATTTCTAGCGCTTACCGAGCAAGAAGGCGCTACTCTCCGAAAGTAGTCAAAAAAGCCCCGTCCCAAATTAGCTACGGTAGATCGGCGGAACAAGGTTATTCGCCCGGGTTGATGTTCGCGTAGAACTCCGCCCCATCATCGAGCCGCAGGATGCCCACGCGACCGAACTCGGAGCCGGTGGCGGCAGCGCAGTCGATGTCGATGCGATCGGGCACACCGGCGGCATCCTCGCCGCCCAGGCGCACGATCTGCCCGCGGCCCGACTCCTCATCGAGCCCCGCAAGACCACCGACCTCGCAATAACGCCCGAGCGACACCGTTGGCGTGTGACCGCTCACCACGACCGGACCCTTGCCCTCGGCAGAAAGCAGCCCGGTCGGCGCATCCCAATAGCCGTGACGAATCCACAGCAGGTCATCGGCCGACTGCACCGCGAGCATCTGCTGCAGCAGCTCGCGATCGGCACCCACCGCTCCAACGCCATCGGCACAATCGACGCCATGCTCAAGCAAAAACGCACGCGCCGCCTTCATCTCGATTCCAGCATGTACCAGCAGATACGGGCGCTCCTCGGTCTCGACCACCGCGTAGAGCGGCAGCGCGGCCATCCATCGCACGAGCTCCTCGTATGCCTCAAATTCCATGTCGTCGAGCTGCTCGCGCGTCGTCCAGCCACCGTTGATATCCCAGGTCTCGGCATCGAGCGGATCCTGACCAATGATGGCATCGAGCATGATCTGCTCGTGATTACCCTTGAGCACGTGGGCGTTGGGCAGCGAGCGCACGAGCTTAATAACGCCGACCGGATCGGGCCCGCGATCGATCATGTCGCCCAGCACGTACAGCGTGTCGTCGGACGTCAACGAGATCTTAGACAGGGCCTCGTCAAGCGCACGCACGTGCCCGTGAGCATCAGATGTCACATAGATCGCCATGGTACGCCTCTCCTTGCATTGCAGCCGAAGCCCGGCGCCGCAACTAAAACTTCAAGTTGAACTTAAACGTTACCCATTGTACTCCGTTGCAATAAAGCTGGAAAGGGTTTCCGAGCAGAGGCAAAGACGGCAGCCGTCTATGACGATATCGCGCACGCCCGCAATCCAACCCCATAAACCCACCATCTTTGGGTACAAATAACCGCAGACAACTGACCGTGCCACGCCAACCACCCAGGAGCGGACACCATCCATGAATCAGATCCTTCTCTTTATCGGCCTTGTCATCATTTTGTGCCTGACCATCAAACCCGTCGGCAAAAAGCTCCCCTTCCCCACCCTGCTCATCTTTATCGCGCTGGGTATGCTGTTGGGCGTCAACGGCCCGGCGCACATCGACTTTAGCGACTACGCACTCACCGAAACCGTCTGCAGCACGGCGCTGCTGTTCATCATGTTCTACGGCGGCTTTAACACCAACATCGACCGCGCCAAGCCCGTCGCCGTGCCCGCGGTGCTGCTGAGCACGCTCGGCGTCGTCATCACTGCCGGCATCACCGGCGTATTCGCCCACTTTGTGCTGGGCTTCGACTGGATCGGCGGCCTGCTGCTGGGATCGGTCGTGGCGTCCACCGACGCGGCCAGCGTCTTTAGCGTTCTGCGCGAGCACAGCCTTTCGCTGAGGGGCGGCACCGACTCGCTGCTCGAGGTCGAATCGGGCTCCAACGACCCCGTCGCCTACATGCTCACCGCCGTGCTCGCCACACTCGCGGCCGGCGGCGACATCAACATTCCCGCACTGCTGGCCAAGCAGATTATCCTGGGCGCGGGCCTGGGTCTTGCAATCGGCTGGGCGGCGGGCCGCCTGATTGAACGCGCGCACGCAACGGCCGAGGGCGCGCAGACCATCTTTTTGTTCGCCGTGGCGATCGTCGCCTACGCGTTACCAAGCTATCTGGGCGGCAACGGCTTTTTGGCTGTATACCTGGCCGGCATTGTGCTGGGTGCCAGCGACATCACCGGCAAGGTCGAGATGGCGCACTTCTTTGACACTCTCACCGAGATGGCCGAGATGACCATCTTCTTTTTGCTGGGCCTGCTCGTTACACCCGCACGCCTGCCGCAAATGCTGCTACCGGGCCTGGCGCTCATGGCGTTTATGCTCTTCGTGAGCCGCCCCATCGCCGTGGGCATGCTGCTGGCGCCGTTTAGGACGAACCCTCGCCAGGTTGCGCTCGTAAGCTGGGCGGGTCTGCGCGGAGCAGCTTCGGTCGTCTTTAGTCTCTTTGCCGTGGTGGCCGGCGTTCCCGGCGGACACGACCTATTTGACCTGGTGTTTGTGATTGCCGTGTCGAGCATTGTGGTGCAGGGCTCGCTGCTGCCGGCGTTGGCGAAGAAGCTCGATATGATCGATGCGACCGGCGACGTGCGCCGCACCTTTAACGACTACCGCGACGAGGACGGCATGTCGTTTGTAAAGCTCAAGGTGGGCGCTGGACATCCGTTTGCCGGACGCTCGCTCGCGGACATTGGCAGCGCCACGGATATGCTCGTGGTCCTGGTGCTGCGCGACGGGGCGCACCCGGTACTGCCCAACGGCGATACCGTGATCCAGGAAGGCGATCTTCTGGTGATGGCCGCCCCAACATTCGAAGAGCGTGCCGAGGTTACACTGCGCGAGGTCACCGTGACTCCCCACGGTCGCCTGGCCGGTCAGCGCCTGCGCGACGTGCCGCAAGGCAAGCATCCGTTTATTGTGGTGATGCTCAAACGCGACGGCCAAACGATCATCCCAGACGGCAACACCCTAATATACGCCGGCGACGAAGCCGTCATTGCCACACTGGCGTCGTAGCAGGCAGGAGGTAGCTAATTTGCGGCGAAGAGATCAAGCGCCTAGAGAACCTCATGTCTTCGCTCGCAGATTTGGATTTGCCTGAGGAGTAAGGTCACCTCTCCCCCATGTAACCATCCTGTAAATCATAGCGGCGCAGTCGAGTTTTACCGTGATGCGGTCGCGCCTGGCGCTCCACTGTGCTAAAGTATCCCGAACGTTCAAACGACTACGAGGGAGACTAGAAGATGGCACGTGTGCACAACTTCTCAGCTGGCCCGGCCGCGCTGCCTACAAGCGTGCTCGCCGAGATCGCCGACGAGATGATGGACTACCGCGGTTGTGGCATGTCCGTGCTCGAGATGAGCCATCGATCTAGCATGTACCAGCAGATCATCGACGACGCCGAGGCAACCCTGCGTCGCCTGCTAAATATCCCCGACAACTACCGCGTCCTGTTTTTGCAGGGCGGCGCCACGCTGCAGTTTGCGGGCATCCCCATGAACCTCATGCGCCGCGGCCGCGCCGGCTACATCGTGACCGGCAACTTTGCCAACAAGGCATACAAGGAGGCCGCCAAGTACGGCGAGGCCGTGCTGCTCGCGAGCTCCGAGAACACCAATTTCGACCGCATACCCACCATGGCCGACATCAACGCGCGCATTGCCACCGAGGCCGCAGGCGACGGGCTCGACTACGTCTACATCTGCCAGAACAACACCATCTTTGGCACCATGTACCACGAGCTGCCCAACTGCGGCGACGTACCGCTGGTCGCTGATGTCTCGAGCTGCTTTTTGTCGCAGCCGCTCGACGTCGAACGCTACGGGCTCATCTACGCCGGCGCTCAGAAAAACGCCGGCGCCGCGGGTGTGACCGTGGTCATCGTGCGCGACGACCTCATCGCAGATGGCCCCGCTTTTGCGCAGACGCCGCAGTACCTGGACCTTAAGACCCAGGCCGCCAAGGGCTCCATGCTCAACACGCCCAACACCTTTGGCATCTACGTGTGCGGCAAGGTGTTCCATTGGGTGGAGCAGACCGGCGGACTCGCCGCCATGGCCGAACGCAACTGGGCCAAGGCCAACCTGCTCTACGACCTGCTCGAGCACAGCGAGCTGTTCCGTGGCACCGCGCAGGCCGACAGCCGCTCCATCGCCAACGTCACCTTCCGCACCGACGACGCCGAACTCGACGCGGCCTTTGTCGCAGGCGCGGCCGAGCACCAGATTCAAAACGTCAAGGGCCATCGCCTGGTGGGCGGCATGCGCGCGAGCGTCTACAACGCCGTGACCATGGAAGACACGCAGGCACTGGCCTCGTACATGAAGGACTTCGAAGCGCAGCATAGTTTGAGTCCGCGATCTAACTAGCCCGCAACGCGCGGGCCGACCAGCCACTTCAAACCACTTGTTTTAGACAAACCTGCTAAGGAGTTTTTCATGCGCAAAATTAAAACCATCGACGACATTACCAAAGACGGCAAGGTCGAGTTTGGCGAGGGCTACGAGTTTGTGGGCACCGCCGAGGAGGCCGACGCCATCCTGATGCGCTCCACCGACCTGCACGGCTACGAGCTGCCCGAGGGCATCCGCGCCATCGCCCGCTGCGGCGCAGGCGTCAACAACATCCCCGTTGAGGAGTACGCCAAGAAGGGCGTCGTCGTCTTTAACTCCCCCGGCGCCAACAGCAACGCCGTCAAGGAGCTCGTCCTGGGCATGCTAGTGCTCTCGAGCCGCGGCGTGGTGCAGTCGATGAACTGGGTGCGAGACAACGCCGACGACCCCGAGATCCAGGTCGATGCCGAGAAGGCCAAGAAGGCCTTTGTGGGCCGCGAGCTCAAGGGTAAGCGCATCGGCGTCATCGGTCTGGGCAACGTGGGCTCCAAGGTCGCTAACGCCTGCGTCGACCTGGGCATGGACGTCTACGGCTACGATCCGTTCATTTCCGTCGAGCACGCGTGGGTGCTGAGCCGCGAGGTGCAGCGCGTGGGCACGCTCGAAGATCTGTGCCGCGGCTGCGACTACCTCACCGTGCACGTGCCCAGCAAGGCCGACACCATCGGCATGATCAGCACCGAGCAGATCAACCTGCTGGCACCCGACGCAGTGCTCATCAACTACGCGCGTGAGACCATCATTGACGAGGACGCCGTCGACGCCGCCCTGCGCGAGGGCAAGCTCAGCTGGTTTAGCTGCGACTTTGCCACGCCCAAGACCGTCAAGATGCCCAATACGTTTATCACCACGCACTCGGGCGCCGGCACCGGCGAGGCCGAGGCCAACTGCGCCGATATGGCCATCAGCGAGCTCAAGGATTACCTGGAGAACGGCAACATCGCACACAGCGTCAACTACCCCGCCTGCAGCATGGGCAAGGCGCGCGCCGCAAGCCGCATCGCCTGCCTGCACGCCAACGTGCCCAACATGATCGGCCAGATCACGGCGATCCTGGCCAAGGACAATGCCAACGTGCAGCGTATGACCAACGAGTCCGCCGGCGAGAACGCCTACACCATGTTCGACACGGACGAGCACCTGGACAGCAGCACCATCGAGGCGCTCAAGCGGATTCCGTCGATGTATCGCGTACGCGTGATCAAGTAGCGTCGGCTGATCTGACGGGCAGTTCCCCATGTGGCCTGCCCGTCACTGACATTGAATGCCCGCGGGGGCGCCTTTCGCACGAGAGGCGCCCCCGTTTTTGTGAGCGCTCCATTAAATGCACCGAGCCGCTTCTTGACATACAATCTGTATGTTGACCTAACTATATGTGAGGTGCCTATGGTTGATACAGATTTTGCTTGGCGGCTTACGCAAGGGCTCGTGCGGATCGACAGTTCCGACCCAGGTGCGTATGAGGGCGAGATTGAACGCTATATCAAAGCGTTGGTTGAGGAACGGTTGGCGCAGCTGAGCCATCCGGTACTCGATGCCGTGCAGATTGCAGAGCTCGAAGTACTCCCTGGGCGCCGCGATCTTATGGTCACCGTGCCCGGTTTGAGCGACGAGCCACGGCTGGTCTATATCTGCCATATGGACACCGTCACCTTGGGTGATGGCTGGGACGCGGACATTACGCCGCTCGGAGCAATCGTGCGTGACGATAAACTCTACGGCCGTGGCGCCTGCGACATGAAGGGCGGACTGGCCTGCGCCATTGCCGCGCTTGTTCACACGCTCGAGCGCGTGGCGGCGGATGGCGCGCTGCCCCGCCGCGGCTTTTCGCTCATCTGCTCGGTCGACGAGGAAGACTTTATGCGAGGCTCCGAGGCAGCCATCGATGCTGGCTGGGTCGGCTCGCGCGAATGGGTGCTGGACACCGAGCCCACCGACGGACAGATCCAGGTGGCGCACAAGGGGCGTACGTGGTTCGAGATTGAAATGGATGGCGTGACGGCGCATGCGAGCCAGCCGTGGAAGGGCGCGGATGCCGTCGCCGCCATGGCCGAGGTCGTGTGTTCGCTCCGTCGCGCGTTTGTGGCGCTGCCCGTGCACGATGAGCTGGGGTCTTCGACCATCACGTTTGGCCAAATCGAGGGCGGATATCGCCCCTATGTCGTGCCCGACCGCGCCAAGGTCTGGGTCGATATGCGCCTGACCCCGCCGACTGATACGGCCGCCGCAATCAATATGGTCGAGCATGCCATCGCCGTCGCCGAAGCCGCCGTTCCCGGTTGCCATGGCAGCTACACAGTGACGGGCGACCGCCCCGCCATCGAGCGCGACCCGAACTCTCCCCTTCTAGCAGCGCTCAAGCGTGCCGCCGATGACGTAACGGACGCGGACACGACCGTCGGCTTCTTTACCGGCTACACCGACACCGCCGTCATTGCCGGCAAGACAGGCAACCGCAATTGTATGAGCTACGGCCCCGGGTCGCTCGCGCTCGCGCACAAGCCCAACGAGTATGTGCCCCATGCCGATATCGTTCGCTGCCAAAACGTGCTCATCGCGCTTGCCGATAACACGCTCTGGGACGCAAGCGGCCAAGTTGGGGCATAATAAGCCGCGAACAAACCGACTCGTGCGTTAGGACCGCCCATGAAAGCACTTCCGTTTCCCTGCATCCGCCCGGCTCAGGACCGTGTGCTCGAGGCGCTGCCTGCGATGGGCGGTATCCTGAGCGGCAACGACGCCCTGCGCGGCGCCATTGCTGACGGCCTAATGCTCAAGGATCCAGGCGCGGCGTATTACGTGTACGAATGCTCGGGCGAGCCGGGACGTGTGACGGGTGTCGTGGCGATCTGCCCGACGAGTGTACTTGCGGGCGACAAGGGCGATGCCAGCGCCGACGTGGCCGCCGCCGCGCGCGCGATCGCCGAGCTCAAGGTGCAGCCGCGCCCCGTGTCGCTCGCCTACGAGGCCTCGCCCGTCATGGATATCATCCTGGGCGCTGCCAAAGAGGGCGCCTCGCTCTACGCCGTCACCGATCCTGCGGGCATTACGCACCACGTGTGGGAGGTCAAGCGCGAGGACGCCGTCGGGGCCATCCGCGCTATGCTCGACCAAGCACCGGAGCCGGCGCTGACCGACGACCCCGCCTACGCCGCCGCTCTGACCGGGGCGTCGCAGCTGCTGGCCGATGAGGCCCGTGCCGCCGGAACGTACACCGGCAAGGAGCCGTTCAACTTTACCGTTGCCGTGCTCTTCCCCGCCGCGCAGGTCAGCGGCGCCGCGCCGCAAGTTCCGACAGGTCTGCTCACGCACCAGGTCGCGCGGTTCTAGCAAGACCAGACCGCCCAGCACAAAAATCGGCAGCTCAACAAACAGGGGGGGGCGGAGATGCAGCAGGTACATGCATCTCCGCCCCTTTTGCATCGAGAAGTTATGCCGGCGACCCGTGCCGCCACGCTCGCGTTATCCGCGCTGCGGACCTGCAGTAACCACAAGCGGTTCAAGACCCAGCTCGCGCGCGTAATCCTCCTGCGTAAAAATCTCAATCAGCTCAAACGTACCGGCCTCGTCGTCAAACACGAAATGCAGCACCGAGCAGTTGCCCGGCACGCGCTCGCGCTCGTCGGCCGCCGCTCCCCTCACGTGGTCCAAAAACTCCTTGATGGCCGATCCGTGGCTCACCGCAAGGACGCACTCGTGGTCCGGGCGTCGCATGAGCTCGGTCAGCGTCGTCACCATGCGCTCACGCACCTGCACCTGACCCTCGCCGCCAAACTGGCGATAGAAATCGCGCCACGGGCGCTCGGGCATGAGCATCACGCGCTCGGCCTCAAAGTCGCCAAAGAACCACTCACGCAGGCCGTCCAGGCGCTCGTACGCCAAGCCCGGCCACAAGTTGGCGATGGTCTGTTCGGTGCGGTGCAGCGTAGAGGTGTAGGCGTGGTCGGGCTCAATGCCGCGCGCACGCAAGGACATGCCGGCACGCGCCGCCTGATCGCAGCCCAGCTGTGTGAGCGGCGAGTCACTCCACCCCTGAATGATACGCTTAAGGTTGAATATCGTCTGTCCATGACGGACCAGATACAGATCTTTATTCATAGGGGTCCTTTCGTTCGTTACCAACCCAAGAGCGAAAACGCCCCATCGCAATAGCCAAAATGAAGCACGGCACCGTTGTCGGGTAGCTCCCCCCCGCCAGTCACATACTCAAGAAACTCCTGGCAGGCTGAGCCGTGGGAAACCGCCAGCACGCAGTCGTGCTGCGGCCTGGCCATGATGCGGGACAGCGCCGCGACCATGCGCGACTGAAGCTGCACTTCCGACTCACCGCCAAAGGCCACCGGATAATCGCCCCAGGGCTGCGGCGGCATCTCGCGATTTGATGTGCCCTCCAGCGAGCCAAAATGCCACTCACGCAGGTCATCGACCAGCTCAATGGAACGGCCCTCGCCAACGATAAGCTCGGCCGTATGCCGCGCCCGGCCCAACGGCGAGGAATACACATGATCAAAGGCCACGCCACGCGCCGCAAACGCCGTACGCGCCGCCAGCGCCTGCTCGCGCCCGCGCGCCGTAAGCGGCGAATCGTGCCAGCCCTGCAAAATGCTCTGCACATTGAGCTCAGTCTGCCCATGCCGCACCAAATACAGATCTGCCACACACCCTCCCCTCGTACCACCACAAAGGGGACAGGCACCTTTGTGGTGGTTTACCGTCTGATCACGCCGCGGTGACGCTCAGCTACACCAGCACGTCGGCGAGCGGGCGCTTGGGTACGTGGTGCACCTGCGCATCGTCACGCCAGTAATTAATTGAGCCGTCGGGGTTGGAATCGATCGCATCGATCATCTGCGTCTCGGCCGGCACGCCAAAAGCCATGATCAGCTTGAGCTCATACTTGTCGTTATCGAGCCCCATAGCATCGATCGCGTGGGGCGTAAAGGCCTTGAACATGCAGGCTGCCACCTCGGGCGTGGCGCTGCGAGCGGCGAGCATCATCGTCTGCGCGGCAATGCCCGTGTCGACCTCGGTGATGGGCGCGGCGGGCTTACCCGGAACAGCGCGCTCGGCAAGAATCGCGATGTAGCTGGTCGGACGCTCGCCCTCGGCAGGACCCGACCAATCCTTAAGCGCGCCGGCCCATGCAAGCTCATCAAATACACGCGCGCAATCCTCGGCACCGCTCACCACATGAAAACGCAGACGCTGAGCATTGGCGCCGCAGGGAGCCAGGTGCGCCAGTTCCGCCAGCTCGAGCAAAAACTCGCGCGGCACGCGCATGGACTCGTCAAAACGGCGGCACGTACGGGCGCGGCGGACCAGCGCGTCAAACGTGTCCAGGCCAAGCTTTTCGCAACCCTGCTTTGCCATCGACTCGGCGCTTACCGGCGCCGCGGGAACAGCTTCGTTCATAAGACCCCCAATAAAAGCCAATTGTTCTTAAGAAAATCTAACCTAAAACGTAGGCAATTACACACAGCGGCGCAATGTTCCACACCTGTTGAATATTCCGCATCCAAACGGGAACAAAGGTAACAATTCGGGAAGATGAGGCTCCCATTCGCCCTTCCCGCCCCACGCGACGGCGCCCTTGGGCGATACTGGTTGCAAGAGCTACGGCTTACGCCGCACGGAAAGGAGACATCATGGGCATCTTTAAGAACGATGACAAGCAATCGAGCGCGTTTGGATTTGATGAGAAAAGCATGGCAGGCAAGGCCGTCAAGGCCGTGCGCTGGATTTACGCCATCACGGGCGTCTTGGCGCTCGTCGCCGGCATCGCACTGCTGTTTGCGCCCGCCAAATCCCTCGTCTTCCTGACGACCGTCTTGGGCATCTACTTTGTGATCACGGCCGCGATCAGGCTGTTTACCGCTGTTTTCGAGCCGCTGCTGCCCACCGGCTGGCGCGTTACGAGCATCATCTCCAACCTGCTCATCATTCTGGGCGGCGTCATAATCCTGCGCAACCAGGCCTTCTCGACCGCGACGCTCACCACGCTCGTGGTGGTCGTCGCCGGCTTTGGCTGGATCGTCGAAGGTGTCATGTCCATTCTGGAGTCCGAGCTTTCGTCCAACCGCGCCCTCGCTATCCTGAGCGGCGCGCTCTCCATCATCGCGGGCATGTTCGTGTTTATCTATCCGCTGTGGTCGGCCAAGATGCTCGTCATCTTTAGCGGTGCCGCGCTGCTGGTGTTTGGCGTGACGCTCATTGTTCGCGCCATTCAGTTTGGCAAACTGGTGCGCTAGATGCCACGAACGCTCTTTATTGATGCCGACGCCTGCCCGGTCACGCGCGAGTCGATTGACTGCGCGCGGCGGGCGGGCGTCGCCGTTGTTATCGCCGGCAACAGCACGCAAAACCTGGAACGGCACATTCGCCGCGACGACCCGCGCGATGCCGAGCACGCGCGTCGCGGCTTTTGGGTCACGACGCGCGACGTGAGCGTGGGCGCCGACAGCGCCGACTTTGCCATTGTCGAACGCCTGCAGGCGGGCGACGTGGTCGTGACGCAGGACATTGGCTTGGCGAGCATGGTGCTCGGGCGCGATGCCGCCGCCATCGGTGTGCGCGGGCGCGTGTACGACAAGGCGACTATCGATATGCAGCTGTTTATTCGCCACGAGGAAAAGAAGGTACGCCGCGCCGGCGGACGCACTCGCGGTCCGGCAGCATTTACCAGCGAAGACCGCGCCCGCTTTAAACGCAACCTCACCGAGTTGCTGCACTAACCAAGGTAGGTTTTTGGGACATGCCTAATAATCTACCTTTTTGTTT
Organism: Collinsella sp.; assembly: GCA_036553025.1. Lineage (GTDB taxonomy): Bacteria > Actinomycetota > Coriobacteriia > Coriobacteriales > Coriobacteriaceae > Collinsella. The sequence continues at coordinate 19,721 of JAXKBK010000004.1, forward strand.
TGCCGATTGACGCGCATCCAACGCCCAGGTCATGGCGGTGGAATTTATGGCATGTCCTAGTTTTACGGCATGCCCCAAACATCCACTTAGAACCCAAAGGCGGAAAGGATAAGGCCCCAGCCAGCGCCGATGACGTACATCATGATCAGGAACACGACATTTTCGCGGGCGCTGCGGTTGGTGCGGAACAGCACCAGATAACCCACGCCGGCGGAAATGAGCGTGCCGGCGAGCATCGGCGCCAGTTGCAGCGCGCCTTCCAGATACAGCTGTGTAATGACCACGCTCGCCGAGCAATTGGGAATCAGCCCGACAAGCGCCGAACCCAGGACAGCGAGTGTCTCGTTGCCGCGCAGGAACTGCTCGATCGCGGACTCGCCGAACGTCTCGAGCACGGCGACCAGAATCAGCGTCACCAGAAAAATGAATACCGAGACCTGCACGGTGTGCGAGATCGCACTGCGGATGATCGACAGGACAGGCGTCCCTTCGTGGGAGTGGGAGTGACCGTGACCATCATGGTGTTCATGTTCGCCCTCATGACCGTGATCGTGGCCATGTCCGTGTTCGTGCTCGTCCTCGTCTTCATCACAACCGCAATGGTCGCGCTCGCACAGCTCGTGGATGTGGTCGGCGCTCACGCCTGCCTCGGCCACCTCGTCGATGATGTCACCGCCGCTGTGGTCGTCGTGCGCGCAGTTCACGTGGGCCGGGTTGGCCGCGGTTCCCAGCACGGTACGGCGAATCGCCGCGTGCGCGCGGGCGTTACGGCGCAGGCCGCGAATGGCAGCGTCCACGATAAAACCCGTGACCAGTGCGATCAGCGCTTTCGAAGCCAAAAGCATCGCCATAGTCTGCACGGGAACCTGCTCGGCAAGTAGCAGCGGCAGCATCTCGTCGGAGGTCGAAAGGAACACCGCCACCAACGTGCCCAAGGTCACGACACGGCCGGCGTACAGCGTGGCCGCCATGGCCGAAAAGCCGCACTGCGGCACCATGCCCAGCAGCGAGCCAACCACGGGACCCGCAGCGCCGGCGCGCTTGATAGCGCCGTTGACGCGGTCGCCCGCAACGTGCTCAAGTGTCTCGAGAGCAAGATACGTCACCAACAAAAACGGCACCAGCGACAGCGTGTCCTTGCCGGCGTCGAGCAGAATATCAATCAGTAAATCCATGACGGATGGAACCTTTCGTGTCTTTCGGCAGCATTGTAAAAGTCCTAGCGGTCAACTAGGGTATTGTAGTTGTCCCGGGCGCGGTGCCAATAGTTGCCTATGGTAAACTATCATCTCGCCATAACTCAGTAGCCTCGAGCCGCACAACGCGGCCCGTCCAAGGAGTAGCATATGAACGTATCGCAAGCACTCGAATACGAGCGCCAGCCGTTTATCCCCATGTTTATCTACGGCGACCACGGCGCCATGGAGTCCGAGCGCCAGAAGGGCGAGGAGGCCCTCAAGGTGCTCGAGACCGAGTACTTTACCGCCGAGGGCGACCCCGGCTTCGACTTTGCCACCGTGCGCGACCTGGCCGACCGCAACCGCGACCTGTGCGACCAGATTGGCGAGGCGCGTCTGCGCAACGTGACGCCCGCGACGCTCTCGCGCGGCCTGTCCGATACCGACACCTGCGCCGCCATCGGCAAGATGCAAAAGCGCACCGCCGCGTCCGTTATGCGCGAAATCCGCGGCGACCGCGACGCGCTCGGCGTGGCCTACGCCCGCAAGCCCATCCAGGGCACCGTGCTCGGTATCGACATCGAGACCACCGGCCGTGCACCCGAGCGCGGCTATATCATCAACGTGGGCTGGGAGATCATGGAGCTCACCAGCGACGCCGTCCCGCATGACGCCGAGGCACACTACTGCGGCCTGCCCGACATCTACCGCGGCGAGGATGTGCCGTTGTCGAATATCCACCACATCACCTGGGACGACATCGACGGCAAAAAGCCGTTCCGCGAGAACAAAGAGCTGCAAAAGCAGCTGCTCAAGCTTATGAAGAAGTACCCGTACATGGCACACAACGCCGCCTTTGAGGACAGCTGGTTCAAGATCCACCTGGACGGCTACGCCGAGGCACGCCGCGCCGGCAAGATCATCGTCATCGACTCGCGCCAGATCTGCCGCAGCCTGGACGCCGACGTGCGCTCGCTCCCCCGCGAGTCCGCCCCAGCCGCGCTCGAGAACTGGGCGCGCCGCCGTGGAACCCTCGCCGCCGACGCCAACGAGCAGCATCTGGGCCTGGACGACACCGACCTCATGCTCCGCACGGTTCAGGCCGAGTTCAACCTCAAGAACCTGTTTGCCAAGTAACGAAGTAGATCACGATCACATGCGCAACTGCGCAACGCAAACAGCAGCAAGCCAGACGAACGCAAAGAAACGGGGCGCATCCGCGCCCCGTTTCACATTCTCGCGGCAAAAACATAGAGTCCCAGACAACTAGTAATTTGCTCACCTACATATTTCGAGTTGCGCGGTCGACACCGAGGTGGATGGCCGAAGCGCGAACCGTCCAAGCCCAAAATCGCGGATAAAGCACCCATAATTTCGCAAAGACTGAACTAGTTCTCACAAAATCCAACATATTTTGAATCAAATATAAACAAGATTGTGCTTCCCCATGGCATCCATGTAATCGATATGACCGCGCAACTCGATTTTTGTTGGTGAGGCTTCGCGACAAACAGACGAAATTGCCTGAAGACCAGAAATCCCACCCAAGACTTGCCCCTCGACGGCACAACGCTCAGGAACTGCTCCCTCTCGCAGCACAATAACAAGAAATACTACCGTTCACAGAAGACAAGCCGCGCTCCCGCGCCGTTGCCCGAAGCATCGAGAACGCTGGCCGCCAGCTATGCCATCATGCTCGTATGGGAATTGTTCTGTCACATGACACGGCGCGCGCTGTCTATCAAGCAGCTGAGTCGGTCGCAATGTATGCGACCGACCCCATCCCCATGGAAAAAATCAAAGCATCCACCCCAACTGAGTCCGATTTGCAAGCAGCCCGCACATGGCTCGATGCAAGGAACATCGATTCCGAAACCATCCATGTACTGACGTTTTCCAGCAACGACCGGAGGCATCGCAAGAAATGCGTCTTTCACCGCACCCGCTATACCTTCGATGCGGAAAGCTACTTCGAGCTCACGCCCGGCGTCTACATCGTCGGCATCAAGCTGTGCGCCCTGCAAGCAGCAACTGACTTCAACCTACGGGAACTCGTTGAGTATTACTTTGAAATCTGCGGCTCCTACGCGCTTGGAACGTCCGACGAAACTCAATATCGCGAGCGCCCAGCCCTAACCAGCGTTGAAGAGCTCAGAGCCTTCTTTTCAGAGGCACCGGGGTATCGTGGATCTAATAAAGCACTTAAGGCACTTTCTTATGTACACGAAGGCTGTCGCTCCCCACTCGAAACGGCGTTTGTCATGATGCTGACAATGCCCAAGTCAATGGGTGGCTTAGCCATACGCGCTATCAAGACGGATTATCCGATCCCAGTCCCCAAAAGATACGCCGCCCTAACGCGACGGACGGTTTTTTACCTCGATGCGCTGCTCGAGAACTCGATGACCGACATCGAGTACAACGGTTTTTACCACGACGAGCCCGAGCAGCAATCAATTGACGAGGAACGCCGCAACACGCTTCGGAACATGGGCTATGCCGTTATCACCGCCAGCCGTCATTCGTTTTTTAGACAATCCGCCTTTAGGCGAATTATGGAAGCGATTCGAATTCGCGAAAAGATATGGCCCGGTCGCCTTCCTGACAACTTCCCTGTCCTTCAGGAAGACCTCCGGCAGTTCGTCCTAAGACGGTACTACGAATACGGTCGCCGAGTCCTCGCAGAACGCGAAGAGGCGGCGAGCACCCAGCGCGAGATTGCAAGCCAGTACCCACAGGTCGACGACCCAAGCATCAACGATGTCCCCGAACCCGATGACATGCAGCATGTCGCAGAACTTGCCGAAGAGCTCAATGAAGTTGGCAAGAACAGCACGCAAGCGTTAGATGACGAAACCCGCACGGAAGACGACATGATCGCCGACTTAATCGAAGTGATGTTGTTCTGAGTGGTGTGCCGCACTAGCCCACCAACATTTTTCGAGTTGCGCGGTTGTTATCAAGCTCAGATCAACGCGACACTAGCCGCCCAAATCTAAATTTTGAAAATCACGAGCACGATAAGCCGAGGAATGAACTGATTCTCACAGAAATCGACATATTAAGTATCAAAAGCAAACAGGCTTGCGCTTCTTAAAGGCGTCCTTGCAGTCGCTACGACCGCGCAACTCGATTTTTGTTGGTGAGCACCACGCCAACGTATCCATAGCCGCAAAAAACTTGTTGCGGGCTCAAGCAATCGTCGAAAATATCTCGAATTGTATTGACATATGAACATGCGCTCATATAATCGGAAGTAAGTTATTTGAGCGTATGTTCATATGAAAGGATATTGCAATGAGCATCCGCGTTGATGAAACGAAACCCGACACCGAGGCCACCGAGCCAGTGATCCCCACCACCTGCTCGCCCGAGGACCTTCCCGACGAGGAGCTTCTCTACGACCTCGCCGACCTGTTCAAGGTCTTCAGCGACACCACGCGTATCAAGATCCTTTACGCCCTCATGGGCCGCGAGCTCTGCGTGGCAGACATCGCCGAAGCGACCGAAACCTCGCAGTCCGCGGTGTCGCACCAGCTGCGCACACTCAAGCAGTCGCACCTGGTTAAATTCCGGCGCGACGGGCGCAATATCCTCTACTCGCTCGCCGACGACCACGTCTACACCATGCTCAACCAGGGCATGAGCCATATCTGCGAATAGCAACCAACCACGGTACCAGCGCGGCCTGCACCCAAGCCGCAAAAACGGGAAAGGAACCCACCATGAAAAAGCAGTACAAGCTCGATGAGATCGATTGCGCCAACTGCGCACGCGAGCTTCAAGACGAGCTGGCCAAGCTCGAGGGCGTCAAATCCGTGTCCGTCAACTTTATGACCCAGAAGCTGACGCTCGAGGCCGATGACACCGAGTTCGACGAGGTGCTCAACCGCGTCGTGGAGTTTACGGCCGACGCCGAGCCGGACTGCGAGATCATTCTCTAGCCCAGGTTTACGCCAGCCTGCAAGGCCGCGCTTGCCGCGGCCTTTGCTCGCGAAATTATATGAGCGAGTGTTCATACATTCAATTGGGAGGATACGAGTCATGGCCACTGCCGACCCCAAAAAGACAAAGAAGAAGCGCAAGAAAAAAGAGTCACTCGAGCATAAGCGCAACCGCATCCTGGTAGCGCTGGGCATTTTTGCCGTGGTGTACGCCCTCGATGAGCTTGGCACCCTCGCCGCCGCGTTCGGCACCCCGGGCGACATCTACGCCAGCTTTGTGCTGTTCCTCGTGCCGTTTTTGATTGCCGGCTACGACGTACTGCAAAAGGCATTCAATAACATCCGCCGCGGCAAGGCCTTCGACGAGAGCTTCCTCATGGCCGTCGCGACCATCGGCGCGTTTGCCATGGTGCTCTTCCCCGACACCGACCCGCACATGGCCGAAGGTGCCGCTGTCATGCTGTTCTACCAGGTCGGCGAGTTGTTCCAGGCATACGCCGTGGGCAAGAGCCGCAAGTCGATCAGTGCCATGATGAACATCGCGCCCGACTACGCTAACGTCGAGCAAGCCGACGGCACACTCGAACAGGTCTTTCCCGATGACATCGCCGTCGGCACCGTGATCGTGGTCAAGCCCGGCGAGCGCGTGCCTATCGACGGCGTCATCGTCGAGGGCGAAACCCAGCTCGACACCGCCGCACTCACGGGCGAGTCGGTCCCCCGCCCGGCCAAGACCGGCGACGATATCATCAGCGGTTGCATCAACATGACGGGCCTCATCCACGTGCGCACCACCAAGCCCTTTGGCGAGTCAACCGTCGCGCGTGTTCTGGAGCTCGTGGAGAATGCCAGCGAAAAGAAGGCGCGCACCGAGAACTTCATCACGCGCTTCGCCCGCGTCTACACGCCCGCTGTCACCGGCGCGGCAGCGGTGCTCGCGCTCGGCGGCGGCCTGCTGACTGGCGCCTGGTCCGATTGGATCCTGCGCGGCCTGACCTTCCTGGTCGTCAGCTGCCCGTGCGCCCTCGTGATCAGCGTACCGTTGAGTTTCTTTGGCGGCATCGGCGGCGCGTCCAAGCTGGGCGTTCTCATCAAGGGCTCCAACTACCTCGAGACGCTCGCCGACGTGGACACCGTCGTCTTCGACAAAACGGGCACCCTCACCAACGGCACGTTCTCAGTCGTCGCGGTGCACCCCGAGGCTGGCTATACCGAGCAGTCGCTGCTCGAAGTCGCAGCCCTTGCTGAATCGTTCTCTGATCACCCCATCGCGCAGTCCGTGCGCGACGCCTACCAGGGCGAGGTCGACCCCAAGCGCGTGAGCGACTCCGCCAACGACGCGGGCCACGGCGTGACGGCAACCATCGACGGCAAGCACGTCGTCGTCGGCAACGCCAAGATGCTCGCCGCGGCCGGCGTTGAAGCACCGGACTGTGAGGTTGCCGGCACAATCCTCCACGTGCTCGTGAACGGCGTGTATGTCGGCCACATCGTGATTGCAGACACCGTTAAGGCCGATGCCGAGCAAACGATTCGCGACCTGCATGCCGCCGGTATCAACCGAACCGTCATGCTCACGGGCGACCGCGAGGAGGTTGCAGCGTCTGTGGCCAAGCAACTCGGTCTCGACGAGTTCCACGCGCAGCTCCTGCCGGGCGACAAGGTCGAGCGCGTTGAGGCGTTGCTCGCGGCCGAAAGTGGCAAGGGCAAGCTCGCCTTTGTCGGTGACGGCATCAACGACGCGCCTGTGCTTACGCGCGCCGATGTGGGCATTGCCATGGGCGCCATGGGCTCGGACGCCGCGATCGAGGCCGCCGACGTGGTGCTGATGGACGACAAGCCGTCCAACATTTCCCGCGCGATCCGCGTGGCGCGCAAGACCATGACGATTGTTTGGCAGAACATTATCTTTGCGCTGGGCATTAAGCTGCTGATCCTTGTGCTGGCAGCGCTGGGCATCGCCAATATGTGGCTTGCCGTCTTTGGCGACGTGGGCGTGGCGATCATCGCTATCCTGAACGCCATGCGCGCGATGGGTGTCAAGAACCTGTAGCGCCTGTGGTCCCTCCGGCCGGGACCGGGCTTGGTTTTGAAAACGTCCTCGACCAATGAAGCGCCCCCGTTCTGCTCCTTCGGAGCTACGAACGGGGGCGCTTCTGGTCTGCGGAGTGTTTTCAAAAACCAAGCCCGGTCCCGGCCTGCGGTAACGTTGCTGGCGGTTCTTGGGCATCGCTTGCTGGCGGGGTTCCTTGTCTGAGTTGGACTTGGTTGGCGGGGCTACTGGTCCCGGTCGCTGTCCCGTCCCAGCATCGCCCTCAGCTTCTCAAAGCTTTCCTCGCTCAGGCAGTGCTCCATGTGGCAGCCCTCTTGCGACGCGACCTCAGCCGAAACACCCGCATCCTCCAGCAGCCCCACGAAAAAGCAGTGGCGCTCCCACATTTGACGGGCAACCTCAAGACCGCGTTCCGTCAGATGCACGTCGCGTTTGCCCATCTCCACGTAGCCGGTGCTCTCCAAGGCCGCCATGGCTTTAGAGACGCTTGCTTTGGTTACGCCCAAGTATTCGGCAACGTCGATCGAGCGCACGATGCCCTGACGTTCCGATAGAACGTAGATCGATTCGAGATAGTCTTCTCCGGATTCACGCAGGGCCATGGGCCGCCTTTCGCGATGGCTTCTAGTTAGCCTTTGGATACTTTTGCTTGATTTACTTTACCGCAAAAGTTGCCCTTGTCTTACTACTTTGCCTAAAAGTTAGCCGTGTTTCACAAAACGTGCGGGACGAAAACAAAATGGGGACGCCCCGCAAGGAGTGTCCCCAGGCGCCGGGTGCCGGCCCGCAGTTACATCAGCCCAAAGTGCTTGGCGGCGTTGTAGATGCCGTCGTCATCCACGGCGGTCGTCACATAGGTCGCTGCAGCTTTCACGGTATCCTGCGCGTTGCCCATGGCCACACTTGTGCCCACGGCCGAGAACATCGACAGGTCGTTCTCGCCGTCGCCAAAGGCAATCGCCTCGCTCGCGTCGACACCCAGGCGTTCCAGCGTCGCCGCGACACCCAGGTCCTTACCGCCGTTGGCAGGGATAATGTCGCAGAACAAATCACACCAGCGCGTAGTGAGAGAATGCGACACCGCGTCGGTCACGATATGTTCGTCGGCAGGGTCCACAAAGGCGCAGAACTGGTAGACCGGCGCATCGAAGGCATGCTCAAACGGTTCCTCGTGGTAGACAATCCCCGCGTTGCTGCCGGCCGTCACCACGCGCTCGGACAGGCGGTTCACAAACGAGCTCTCGCCCTGCATACACAGCGAGTCATAGCGCCCCTGCGCCACCTGGTCCACAATCGCCGCGACGTCGTCCGAATCGATCGGGCAGCTGCGGTAAACGCCCTTGGCATCAAAACAGTGCTGACCCGAAAGCGTGATGTACGCATCCCAACCAAGATCGAACAGCCAATCGGGCATCTGATAGGTCGGGCGACCCGTGGCGATCACGCACGCAATCCCCTGCTCATGAAAGCTGTCGAGCACCTGCTGCGCCGACGCCGGAATCCGATGGGTCTTAAAGCTCAGCAACGTGCCGTCGATATCGAAAAACGCGGCCTTGATCATCCTCGCCTACTCCTCGCCCTCGAGCTTCTCGCTCGCCTCGAGCCACGCCATCTCCAACTCGTCCATGGCGGCGTGGGCCTCGTCGATCTTTGCCTGCTGCTCGCCCAGCGCCGTGTAGTTGGTGGGATCGACCTGGGCCATTGCTGCCTCGGCCTCCTCAACGCGGGCGCGCTGCGTCTCCATTTTGCGCTCGAACGAGCTCACCTCGCGGCGAAGCTTCTGACGCTCGGCGTTGGACAGGCCATTGGGCTGACCGCTCGCCTTGGGCTTATCGGCCGTCGCAGCCGCGGCACCGGTGTCGAACGTGCCGGTCTTGGCACTCGGCGCGCCCACGGGCTCGCCCTCGGCGGTAGCGTTGCACAGGCGCAGGTACTGGTCCACGCCGCCGGGCATATGCGTCAGGTGGCCGTCGAGCAGCGCCCACTGCTGGTCGGTCACGCGCTCCATGAGGAAACGGTCGTGCGTCACCAGGATCAGCGTGCCCGGCCAGCCGTCGAGCAGGTCCTCGACAATCGCCAGCATATCGGTATCCAGGTCGTTGCCGGGCTCGTCCAGGATAAGCACGTTGGGCTCGTCCAGGATCGTCAGCAGCAGCGACAGGCGACGGCGCTGGCCGCCCGAAAGATCGCCGATGCGACTCCAGAGCTGCTGTGTCGTAAAGCCCAGGCGCTCGCAGAGCTTCTCGGGCGAAGTCTCCTTGCCGTCGATGACGTAGTACTTCTTATAGTTGCCGAGCACCTCGCGGATCGTGTCACCCATGTAGGGCTCGAGTTCCTCGAGCTGCTGCGACAGAACGCCAAAGCGCACCGTCTGGCCAATCTTCACACGGCCGCGCGTGGGCTCAATCTTGCCCTGGATCACGTCGAGCAAGGTCGACTTGCCGGCGCCGTTCTCGCCCAACAGGCCATAGCGGTCGCCCGCGCCGATGAGCCAGGTCACATCGGTGAGCACCTGCTTGGGCGCACCATCGGTATCCGCATAGCCGGCATCCACGTCGATGACATCGATGACCTGCTTGCCTAGGCGGCTCACGGCAAGGCGCTTGAGCTCCAGCTCGTCACGCACGGGCGGTACGTCGGCGATCAGCTCGCGAGCAGCCTCAACGCGAAACTTGGGCTTGGTGGAACGCGCCTGGGCGCCGCGGCTTAGCCACGCGAGCTCCTTGCGCGCCATGTTGCGACGGCGCTCCTCGGTAACGGCGGCCATGCGGTCGCGCTCTACGCGTTGAAGGATATATGCGGAGTAACCGCCCTCGAAGGGATCGACCTGGCCGTCGTGGACCTCCCACATGCTGGTGCAGACCTCGTCCAAGAACCAGCGGTCGTGCGTGACCACGAGCATCGCGCCCTGACCGCGCTGCCAGCGGGCCTTAAGATGGCGTGCAAGCCAGTTGATGGTGCGCATGTCCAGGTGGTTGGTGGGCTCATCGAGCATGAGCACGTCGTAGTCGCCGATCAGCAGGCGCGCGAGGTCCACGCGGCGGCGCTGACCGCCCGAGAGCTCGCCTACCATGCCCTCCCAGGGCACATCGCTAATGAGGCCGGCGAGGATCTGGCGCGTACGGGGGCTCGACGCCCACTCGTACTCGGGCGTGTCGCCCACAACGGCATGATGCACGGTATCGGTGTCGACAAGCTGATCCTTTTGGCCGAGTAGACCGATCGTGGTGCCGCGGCGGTGCGTCACGCGTCCGTCATCGGGCTCCAGCGTGCCGGCGAGCACGCTCAGCAGCGTCGACTTGCCGTCGCCGTTTTTACCGACAATACCAATGCGGTCGCCCTCGCCCACGCCGAGCGTCACGCTATCGAAAATATGCTTGGTGGGAAACTCTAGGCTGACGGAATCGCATCCCAAAAGAATCGCCATATGCCCTGCTCCTTCGTAGAAATTCAACGTTGTCCATGATAGCGAAAACCACCACAAAGGGGACAGGCACCTTTGTGGTGGTTTTGGGCAAGCGCACCAGCACACGACACAAAAAGGCGGGCCATCTCCCGCAAGAGATGACCCGCCTCTCCAATCAGTCCCGCGACAACCGTGGCCGCCGCAGGCCTCAAGCATGTCCCGGACTAGGAGAACATGCCGGTGAGGTAATCATTCAGCCGCTTATCCTTGGGCCGTTGGAAAATCTCGTCGGTCTCGTCGTACTCGACCATATCGCCCATGTAGAAGAACGCCGTGCGGTTGGACACGCGCGACGCCTGCTCCATGTTGTGCGTCACGATGACGATGGCGCGGTCGGCCGCGATCGACGACATGAGGTCCTCGATCGCCAGCGTCGAGATGGGGTCGAGCGCCGAGCAGGGCTCGTCAAACAGGATCACGTCGGGGTTGAGCGCAAGCGTGCGCGCGATGCACAAACGCTGCTGCTGGCCGCCCGAAAGCGCGTAGGCGCTCTTGTCCAGCTTGTCCTTGACCTCGTCCCACAGCGCGGCGCCACGCAAGCTCTCCTCGACCATGCGGTCGAGCTCGTCGCGGTCGGTGATGCCGTGGCGCTTGGGCGCAAACGTAATGTTGTCGCGAATGGACTTGCGGAACGGGTTTGGCTGCTGGAACACCATGCCAATGGACCGACGCAGCTCGTAGGTGTTCTCGGTCTTGGTGTTCACGTTGCGGCCGCGGTAGTTGATCTCGCCCTCCACGCGACAGCCGCGAATCTCGCGATTCATAAGGTTGAGGCTGCGCAAAAAGGTCGACTTGCCGCAGCCCGAAGGCCCGATGAGCGCCGTGATCTCGCCCTTGTGAAAGTCGAGCGACGCATCGTGCAGCGCATGGTGGTCGCCATAGTACACGTTGACGTCCTTGGCGGAGAGCACGACCTCGTCGCTCACGGCCTTGCCGCTCACGCGCACGCGCCTCTCGCTCTCCCCCACGCTCGACAGAAAGTCCTGGGTGTCGGACGCGGCCGCCTCGGTTGCGGGCGTTGCATTCATATCGCTCATTCGGCCGTCATCCTCCTTGCCAGTTGCTTGCCCACGATACGGGCGACTACGTTAAACAGCAGCACGCAAATCATCAGCAGTGCCGCGGTGCCCCAGACGATCTGCTGGGCCTCGGGGCTGCCCTCGCCATAGATCTTGTAGATGTGCACGGCCAGCGACTCGCCGGGACGGAACACGTTCCAGGCGCAGGTGGGGCTCGACAGGTTAAAGCCCAAGAAGTTCAGACGAACCGGCGAGCTCATGCCCGAGGTAAAGAGCAGCGCCGCGGCCTCGCCAAACACGCGGCCGGCCGAAAGCACGATGCCGGTCACGATGGCGGGCATGGCCTCGGGAATCAGGATGTGCAGTGTGGCCTCCCAGCGAGTGAGGCCCATGGCCAGGCACGCATCGCGCTGGGCCTGCGGCACGTCCTCGAGCGCCTGCTGAATCACGCGCACCAGGATGGGGATGTTGAACATGGTGAGCGCGACGGCGCCGGAGATGATGGAGTACTTCCAGCCCAGCTGCACCGAGAACACCAGAAAGCCGAACATGCCGACGACGATGGAAGGCAACGAGGACAAGGTCTCGATAGCGGTGGAGGCGATGTCGCGGATAGGGCCGTTCGGCGCGTACTCAACCAGGAAGACCGCTCCGCCCAGGCTGATGGGCACCGAGATGATCAGGGTGATCAGCAGCAGATAGAACGAGTCGAACAGCTGGTAGAGCACGCCGCCCTGCGTTCCGTTGGCGCGTGCGGGCTGCGTGAGAAAGCCCGGCTGGAACAGCGTCGAGATACCCTCGAACAGGATGTAGGCCACCATGGAGACGACGATAAGCATGACGATGGCGACAATCGCCGTCAGCACGCCCGTGGCGATACGGTCTTGCCTTTGGACACGCCCGAGTCTCGCCTCGTCGATATGGATGCGCGTGCTAGCCACGAGCCTTCGCCCCCTTGCGGCCAATGAGATGGATGATCAGGATAAAGATGAGGCTCATGCCCATCAGCAGCAGGCCGAGCGCCCACAGGACGTCGTCCTGGGCCGAGCCCTCGGCATAGACCGCCATGGACGTGGTGAGCGTGGTGGTGATGGTAGACGCCGGCGACAGCAGTGACGTCGGCATGGCCTCGATGCCGCCAATGACCATGCGCACGGCGAGCGTCTCGCCAAAGGCGCGGGTCATGCCAAGGATGACTGCGGTCATGAGCGACGGCATGGCGGACTTGAGCACCACGTGCCAGATGGTCTGCCAGCGGGTGTAGCCCAGCGCGAGCGAACCCTGGCGGTAGCTATCGGGCACGGCGCGCAGGCCATCGACCGAAAGCGTGGTCATCGTCGGCAGAATCATGACGGCCAGCACGATGGCGCCGGGCAAGATGCCTAGGCCTGTGCTCACGTGGAAAACGCTCTTCATAAGGCCGACGACCACGTGAAAACCGATCAGGCCAAAGACGACCGAGGGAATGCCGGTCAAAAGCTCAATAAGCGGCTGAAAGACCTTGGAGCCAAACTTAGGCTGGATCTCGACCGCAAAGATGGCAGAGCCGATGGCGATGGGCAGCGCAATGAGCGTGGAGAGCACCATGACCGCAAACGAGGTGACGATCAGGGGCAGGGCGCCGGTGTAGGGCAGGCCGTTTTCGGCTGTGTTGGCCAGGTCCCACTTGGTGCCGGTGAAGAACTCGACGACCGAAACGCCGTCCTTGAGAAAAGCCGAGAGGCCCTTTTGGGCGACCATAAAGATGAGCGCGGCAACGACAAGCGTCACGAGCGCTACGCACGCGCCCGTGACGCCCAGGCCCACGTTCTCAAGGTCGCGCTTTGGCAGCTGTTTTGCCATTGCAAACCTTTCCGGGGCGATTACTTATTTAGCGGAGACCTTGCCGCTGGCGTCCTTGACGACCTTCATAGCAGAGACGGGGATAAAGCCCTGCTCCTCGACGAGCTTGCCCTGGACGTCGTCGGAAAGCATGAACTCCAGGAAGGCCTTGGTGGCCTCGTCGGCGTCCTTGGAGCAGTACATGTGCTCGGTCGCCCAGATCTTGAAGGAGTCGTCGGTGACGTTTGCGCTCTTGGGCTCCACGCCCTCGACCTTGATGGCGTTGAACTTGGAGTCGTCGAAGTGCGAGAAGTCGAGGTAGGAGATGGCATTGTCGGTGCTGCCCATCTGAGTCTGGACATCGCCGGACTTGTCGAGCTCGGCGTCGCCCTTAAAGTCGACGGCCTCGTCGCCAAAGACGGCGGCCTCGAAGGTGGCGCGGGTGCCGGAGCCGGCCTTGCGGTTGAGAACGACGATCTTGGCGTCGTCGCCGCCGACCTCCTTCCAGTTGGTGATCTGGCCGGAGAAGATACCCTTGAGCTGCTCGAGGGACAGGTCGTCGACCTTGACGTTCTTGGAGACGACGGGGCCCATGCCCACGACGGCGACCTCGTGGTCGACGAGGTTCTTGACCTGGTCGGCCTCGAGCTTGGTCTCGGCGAAGACGTCGGAGTTACCGATAGTGACGGTGCCGGCGGCGACAGCGGTCAGGCCCTTGCCCGAACCGTTACCCGAGCCAGAGACGGAGACGTCCGGGTTGGCATCCATGAACTTCTCGGCAGCAGTCTCGACGAGAGCCTGGAACGAGGAAGCGCCGTCGTAGGTCACCTCGCCCGAGACGGACTCGGCAGCAGCGGCGCTGCCCTCAGCAGCGGTGTTGGCGGCGTTGGAGCCGCCGCAACCAACGAGACCGAGACCGACGATGCTGGCAAGACCACCAGCGAGGCCGAGGAACTGACGACGAGAATAAGCCTGATCGAGCATGATCTTCCTTTCATACATGCGACTCGCGGGCACCCTGCCCGCTTTGCTGTTTGGAAAGATACGGCCCCGACCGGGCAGCGCCCGCGCCAACTGCGGTTTTTTACGGGCATCTGATAGACCCTTACCGCAAGCGCGGCTCGGCTTTACAAACGAATAACAAACCCGCCACCAAGCATGACCCGCCTTTTACACCAATAAAAACAAAGTTGCGGTGAAATAGTTCCTGCTTGGCCATCAAATGGCCCATTCTAGGAACTATTCCACCGCAACTTAAAAAGCCCGGACGAAAGGGGTGCTAAGTTGTTAAAACGCCGCAGCCTTAAAGCTCAAGCTCGTTCAAACGTAAGATTGCCACGATGTAGATCTTGAGCGCCTGCTTGAGCTGTTCCTCGTTGGCGCACTCATTGGGGCCGTGCATCTGGCCGCCCCATGCGGGCAGCTCCAGGCCGGTCTCCTCGGGGCCAAACGAGACGGCGCGGGCAAAGTTGCGTGCGTACGTGCCGCCGCCCATGGCAAAGGGCTCAGCATGCTTGCCCGTAAACTCGTTATAGGTATCAATAAGCGCCTTCACGGCCGGATCGTCGGCAGAGACCGAGAACGGCACCTTCGCACGACCCACACGGCACGTCACGCCAAAACGGCCCACGAGCGGATCGAGCTGCTCGCGGATGGTATCGGCACTCGTGCTGTCGGGGAAGCGCACGTCGATGACCTGCTCGATGTGGCCATCCACCACACGGATGACGCCGGGATTGCTGGTGAGCGGGCCAAACGCGGGGCTCGTCGCATCGATGCCCAAGCCGCGGCCATAGGCGTCCGCATGCACAAAAGCCAAAAACTTGACAAACTCGTGCTCCGCAGGCGTCAACAGGCGCTCGTCACGGGCGCCAAACGCATCCTCGGCCTCGCGCAGATACGCCACGATGAGGCCGACGGCATTGATCGTTCCCTCGGGCATCGAGGCATGACCGCCAATGCCGTGGGCGAAAATCTGGGCATGTCCGTTGTCGAGTGCTGTGATCTCCAGGCGGTCGGCGTTCTCGACCGGTGCCGGCAGCTCATCGGCGTCAATAGCAAGCTCGCAGATAGACTGCGACGGAATGGCGTTGCTCGCCTCGGCACCGCTCCAGGACACAATACGGCCGCCGTCGATCTTGGAGCTCACAAATGTCGCCCCAAACTGGCCCTTCTCGGCATTGCAGACCGGAAACTCGGCATCGGGCGTAAACAAAAAGTCGGGGTCTGCGTGGTTCTCCAGATAATGGTGAACGTCGGACATGCCCACTTCCTCATCGCAGCCCAGCAGCGCGCGGAAAGTATAGCGCGGGGTAATGCCGTGCTTGAGCAGATAGGCGCCGGCGTAGAGTGACAGCACCGCCGGACCCTTGTCGTCGATAACGCCGCGGCCGAGCAGCCAGCCCTCGCGACGCTCCAGCGCAAACGGGTCGGTGTTCCAGCCCGGGCCGGCGGGCACCACGTCCACGTGGCAGATGGTCGCGAGCTGCTTGTCGCCGCGGCCAGGGATATCGGCAATGCCCACATAGCCCTCGTCGTCGCTCGTCTGATAGCCAAGCTTCTGCGCGATGCCGAGCGCACAGTCGAGCGCGTCACGGACCGGGCGGCCAAACGGCGCGCCGGGCTCTGCATCGGCAGAAACTGCCACGGACGGATAGCTCACCAGCTGCTCGATATCGGCGACGACATCTTCCCAGACCTCGTCGACATACTCAGCGACGCTCTGCTCCACCTGATTCATAGACTGCCTCCTTACCAATGAGCGGCAAGCGTACCCGCCCCTCACATTTAGTTCCTAGATAGAGAAAAGTTTAGCAAGCTCGGCCACCGAGTGCACCACTGCATCGGCACCCGCCGCCTCATGCTCACCCGGCGCCGCCGCGCCCGAATAGATGCCGATGCACGGCACGCCCATTGCGTGCGCGCCCTCCACATCGTTAAAGCGATCGCCGATCATCACGGCATCGTCGGCCGTCGCACCGAGCGCCGCCAGGGCATCGCGGACCGAATCGGCCTTGGTCTCGCGTCCCTGCGGCGGATTCATGCCAATCACCGCCTCAAACTGAGAGAGCCCGAGCTCATGCACCATGTCGATGCACTTGGCCTCCATGCGCGACGTCGCCACGGCCATACGTTTGCCTTGGGCGACCAACCCATCCAGCAGCTCGGGGACCCCATTGAACACGGGATACTCCTCCGGTCCCAGTTCATCAAAAAAGGCGCGGTACTCATCGGCCACCACAAGCGACTCCTCGCGGGAAAAGCCGTAAAAGTCGTGAAAGCTCTTCCACAGGGGCGGCCCGATCATGCGGCGCAGATCACCCATCTGCGTCTCCGAAAACCCGCGCGCAGCCAGCGTCTTGCGCGTCGAGGTCATCACTGCCCGACCCGTATCGGCCACCGTGCCGTCAAAATCGAACAGCACAACCGGCCGCTCGCAAAGTTGCAATGCCGCCATCGGCACCCTTCTTCCCCAGTTGATGATTTCCACACCACCGCTTCAAACTGTTGACTATTCAACAATTGAACCTAGCAATGTAGAGCAACTCCACTATACTTGTCGCACTTTGCTTTCAGAAGGCGGCGCTGCCGCGCCCCAACGAAAGGTGCAATTATGTCTTTTGCCATCATAACCGACTCCACGTCGGACATCTCCCCCGCCCGCGCCCAAGAGCTCGGCATTTACGTGATTCCGCTGCATGTGATTATCGAGGGCGAGGACCTGCTCGACCAGGTGCAGATTACCGCCGAGGAGTACGTCGCCCGCATGGCCGGCTCCGAGCAGCTGCCGCACACCTCGCAGCCGAGCGCCGGCGAGTTCAAGGCGCTGTTTGACCGCGTACGCGCCGATGGCCACGACAGCGCGATCTTTATCTCGCTGTGCAGCGAGTGGTCCGCCTGCTATTCCAACGCATGCCTGGTCGCCGAGACCCACGAGCTCGACGTGCGCTGCATCGATTCGCGCACCGGCTCGGGCGCCGAGGGCCTGCTGGTGGAGTACGCACTTGCCATGCGCGAGGACGGCCGCAGCTTGGACGAGACCGAGGCGCAGATCCGCGCGACGCTGCCCGACGCCCACCTGCTGCTGATTCCCCGCACGCTCGAGAACCTGGTCAAAAACGGCCGCGCCCCCAAGCTCGCCGGCCAGCTGACGCAGATGCTCAACATTCGCCTGGCCGTTTCGCCGGAGTGGAAATCGGGCGAGATCAAGGCAATCAAAAAGGGCCGCGGCGCCAAGCGCATCGTCGCCAACACCATGGCAGATTGCCTCGCGTTTTTGGACGAGCACCCGGGCTCAAGCGTGCGCGTGCTCACGACCGGCGCCGCCGAGGAGCAAGAGCTCGTCAACCAAGCGCTAGCAGGCCAGGACTACGTGGACGCCGGCACTGGCCCCATCGGCTGCACCATCGCCACCCACGTAGGCGTGGACGCCATCGCCATCAGCTACTGCCCCCGCTACCAGCCCATCCACTAGGGGCACCTTTACCACTTGCGGTGGAATAGGAACTGTTTTTGGCTTATCAGCCGCAAATCAATCCCTATTCCACCGCAACTTAGAAATCGGCGATCAGCCCAGCGGACCCTGAAACAGTTCCTGATGAGTGCCCATTCTCACCAGCCTAATCACTGGGTTAGTCTTATGGGGAAGATAAAGAACGACCACATCGACCAAGCCATCGGATAGGTGGAAATCGATGTGGCCGTTGTAGTTTCCGCCCGGGTTTGAGAGCTCGTGGGCGCCATACTCCGCCGGAAGTGACCCATGAGCCACAAGCTCTGCAACCGCCGCTTTAAACTCACTTTTTAGCTGCGGATGCATGCGCATCGTTCGTTTGTAGTCCACCTTAAATTGAGCCTCGACTTTAATCTCGAACATCGCTATTCCTCATCGAGAAATGACATAAGCTCATCAGCGTTATTGAATGACAGGCTATCGTCCGGCAAAATCCCCAGCTCATGAGCCTCGGCGATCACCATGGCGCGCCTCGTCACCTCGTTGGGCACCTCCGCCCTTCCTACAATCTCAAAAGGAATCTTTCGCTGATTTACCAGCTGCCGAACGGCAAGATTGAGATAGGAATTGAGGCTGAGGCCGACCGAATCCAAGAACTCAGTCGCCTGCTCCTTGAGCCCCTCTTCGATTCGAACCGTCGTAGGCTTAACTGTTGCTGTAGACATTTGCGACCTCCTCGCCCTCGTCTTTTACACCAGTATACCCAATATAAATGGCAATCTGATGTTAGATAACATCAGATTGCCATGCGTATTCATGTCGCGTGGGCACGATTGATCTACATCAGCCCGCTGAGCGCAATGTCAACGGCCTCGTTGAGGTCGTCGGTAATGTGTACCAGATCCGGATCGAGCGGGCTAATCATACCGGTGCTCATCACCGGGCCGTTGAGCCAGTCGAATAGGCCCTGCCAGTACTCGGTGCCCACCAGCACGAGCGGCATGCGCTTGACCTTGTGCGTCTGCACCAGCGTGAGAACCTCGAACATCTCGTCGAGCGTGCCAAAGCCGCCGGGAAATACGATGGCGCCCGAGCTGTACTTAACGAACATGGTTTTGCGCACAAAGAAGTAGCGGAAGTCCATGCCGAGGTTCACGTATTTATTGAGCCCCTGCTCGTGCGGAAGCTCGATACCCAAGCCGACCGACTTGCCGTTGGCGCTCGCCGCTCCCCTGTTGGCCGCCTCCATGACGCCGGGACCACCGCCGGTGATAACCGCCACGCCGCGCTGGGCGATCTTGCGGCCAACGGCGCGTGCCGCCTTGTAGAGCGGATCGGTCTTGGGCGTGCGGGCACTGCCGAAGATGGTCACCGCAGGACCAAGCTCGGCAAGTGCGCCAAAACCATCAACGAACTCTGCCTGAATGCGCAGCACGCGCCAGGGGTCGGTGTGCAACCAGTCGGTCGAGTCCTCGGGCGCCAGCAGGTTGGCGTAGGTGTTGTCCTTGGGAATCATGGGGCCGCGCATGACCACGGGGCCGCGGCGGTACGTCTCGTCGTAGGCAGGCTCGCCCTCGACGTTCTCATTCTTAATCATGGGTACTCCTATCGAGAAAAAGAAAAGCGGGCGGGGTCGACGCCATGCGTCAAACACCCGCCCGAACATCAACTATTCGGTATGGTACCCACGATGCATCAAGTGCTTGCAAGCTATCGGTCATCGGTCGCGCAAGCGGTGTTAGCAAACGTGATGACCGGCCGGCGCTCGACCCTTGCCGTTGCCCGCGCTCTGCAAGCGCCCGTGCTGCTCTTAGTAATCCACCGCCGCAGGGCTGTTCATCCAGTCGCTCACGAACGCGCCGTAGCGGCCCTCGATAATGGCCTGGCGGGCCCGCTGCATAAGGTTGAGCAGGTAGTAGATGTTGTGCATCGAAAGCAGAATGCCGCCGAGCATCTCCTTCTGCGTGACCATGTGACGGATGAGCGCACGGCTGTAACCGCCCGTGCACACCGGGCAGGTGCAGGTGGGATCGATGGGACCGTCGTCGTGCGCAAAGCGAGCGTTGCGGAAGTTGAGGCGACCCTCGCTGGAGAATGCCGTGCCCATACGGCCGGTGCGCGTCGGCAGCACGCAGTCAAACATGTCGATGCCCACGCCAACGCCGCGCACGAGCGTGGTCGGGTTGCCGACACCCATCAGGTAGCGCGGCTTATGCTTGGGCATGTACTCGCTCACGAGCGGCGCCAGGGTCTCGAACATGGTCTCGTGATCCTCGCCCACCGAGTAGCCGCCGATACCATAGCCCGGGAAGTTGCCGCACTCCTCCAGATGGCGCAGCGAACGCAGGCGCAGATCCAGGTGCATGCCGCCCTGAACGATGCCAAAGAGCGCCTGGTCATCGCGGGTATGCGCCTTATAGCAGCGCTCGGCCCACATGCTCGACAGCTCAACGGCGCGCTCAACGTAGGCGCGCGTGGCGGGATAGCCCGGGCACTGGTCGAGCTGCATGCAGATATCGGAGCCGAGTTTCATGGCGATTTCCATGTTGTCCTCGGGCGTCCAAAACACGTGGCGGCCGTCGTAATCGTTGACGATAAAGCGCACGCCCTCATCGGTGAGCTTGACGGCATCGTTGTGGCTGAAGACCTGGAAACCGCCCGAGTCGGTGAGGATGGGGCCGTGCCAGTTCATGAACTTGTGCAGGCCGCCCAGCTCGGCGATGGTATCCTCGCCGGGACGCATGGACAGATGATAGGTATTGGCGAGCACGATCTGGGCGCCGAGCTTCTTGACAGTCTCGGTAGGAATGCCCTTGACGTTTGCCTTGGTGCCCACGGGCATAAAGATCGGCGTCTCGATGTCGCCGTGCGGGGTGTGCAGCACGCCGGCGCGCGCGTGCGTCGTCGGATCCTCGGCAATCAGGTCGAATTTAAAAAGGTTCTGGTCCATAAACTGGAACTCCTTGGTTGCGGTTCATACGCAAACCATTATACGGGCAACCCGCAAGAAGCACCGACTCGACAGAAACTGGTGCGAGGAGGATACGGCAGGGACACGGCAAATGAGCGTGGATTTTTGGACGCTTACCGGATGAGCGTGGATAATCTCCCACTTTTGCCCAAAGCACAGCCCAAAAACGGGAGATTATCCACTTTCATTCTGCGGGCACTCATTTAAGTACGTCCCCGATGAGTGGAGCTATTTACCAGCCACGGCAACGCCGATATTTTGGCAACGTCAGCGAGCGGGTCGCATTTGAGACAAGGTGCCGTGAAATGAAAGGGCGCTGACCTTCTGGTCGCGCCCTTGAAATTGAACGGCAGATTGTCCAAATGCGGCCCGCGCAGCGTCGGCCCGTTACGGCGTTTGGCAAAACGCCGTAACTCCTACGGACGCTGGCCCATGCCACCCTCGAGGGTGACGGTCTCGCCGTTCATATACTTAAAGTCGGGACCGCAGAGCTGAACGACAACGCGGCCGATTTCCTTCTCGACGTCGCCGTAGTGACCCGCCGGCGGCATGTGGACGTTGGCCTTGAACGCCTCGGGATAGGCATCCTGGAAGTTCTCGAGCGCGGCGGTCCAAGCAAGCGGGCAAACGATATTGACGTTGATGCCGTCCTTGCCCCACTCGTTGGCAGCGACGCGGGTCAGACCGCGGATGCCCTCCTTGGCAGCGGCGTAGCTGCACTGGCCATAGTTGCCAAACAGGCCGGCGCCCGAAGCAAAGTTGACCACGGAGCCCTTGGTCTCCTTCAGGTGCGGGTAGGCCTTCTGCATGTACAGGTAGGTGGCATACAGACCGGAGTAAATGGCGAGGTTGAACTGGTCCATGGTGTGATCGGCGATCGTCACGCCCGAAGCGCTGGCCTGAGCATTGTTGACGACGGCGTCGATGCGGCCGAACTCCTCAATGGCCTTGTCGATGACGTTCTGGACGACGGCCTCGTTGTCCTGACCAGCCGAGACATCGGCCTGAACAGGCAGAACCTTGACGCCGTACTCGGCCTCGAGGGATTCCTTGGCAGCCTCGAGCTTGGCAACGTTGCGGCCGGTAATGACGAGGTTTGCGCCCTCCTTGGCAAAAGCGATATCGATACCGTAGCCGATGGAGCCAGCGGAGCCGTCCTTGAGCGTGGCCTTGCCGCCGCCGGTGACGATCACGGTCTTACCAGTGAAAAGTCCCATATAAAGTCCTTTCAAATCGCGACGGGCCTGCCCGTCGACTGCGCGCATCCAACTTCACGCGCCAAAAGCTGAAATGCAACTTTAGCGGGTTCAAGTGAAAAATAAAGCCCATGGCAGGCGAACGGCGCAACGTCTTTCGGCGAAGGGAATGTCAAGTACAAACTGGATAAAGTGGCCGAGTTTTTGCTATCGACGCGAGCCATCGAACACGTTTTGAAACTTTGCTGCAGCGCGCGGGATGTCGGCGCGAGACTTTATCATAGGGTGACAAACAACGATGAGGAGCACATGCCTATGACAGACGAGCTGGACCCCCAGACTCAACAGCATATTGATGATTCCGCAGACGTCACTGCAGATGCCGACGCTGTGACCTGCGATGATATTGACCTCGACGGCCCATTCTTGGACGAAAGCGCTACGGCGGAAACCCCTGGCGCCGAAGATGCAGACGAGCAAAACGACGATGCGCCCGCTCAGGACGACCGCCCCGTACAGGATGCTGCTCCGCAAGCTGCGGGCCCTATCGAGGTTTCTTCGGAAGAAGAGCTCGACGCCGTCATGGACTCCATGATGGATGCCGTCAAAGCGATGAAAGACGCCGTGGCCGACGCTGACGTTGACGCCGAGGAAGAGGAGGCCGCCGAGGCAGCCTCGACCTTCGTACCCGGCGAGACTCCGGTTGCCGACCAGGGCAGCACCATGCCCTCGTTTCTGCAGCTCGAGCATCCCACGATTGGCGCCGATGCGGTCGACCCGCACGCAGCAGGCTTTTCTGTGATCGAGGGCGGTACCGGCAATATCGCCGTGCCGCAGGCTGCCGATGCGGACGCTGCCGACACCGCTCGCCCGACCGCCCCGCACTCCTCCGCCGCGAGCCGCGATCTGGGGACCGCTGTCTCGAACACTGCGAACGCCGTGGGCACCTTTATCGCCCAGGGCGCCTCGGCCATGCGCGAGATGAACGCCGCGAAAAAGGCACTTGCCGATGCCCGCGCCCACCTGGCCGAACTTGAGCAGCGCATTGCCGATCAGGCCGAGGAACTCGAGACGCGCCAGGACATCGCAGGCCGCTACGACCAAATCGTCGCCGAGCAGCGCCAGACTATCGACACGGCACAAAAGGCCGCCGCGGCAGCAGAAATCGGCCGCGATACCCATGCTGCCAAGGCAACAGGGCTCAAGGCGCAGCTCGAGCAAATAAATGAAGAGGACGATGCCACCGAGCGGCGTCTCAAAGCCGCGCTCGATGCCGTGGAGGCGCGCGAAGCCAGCTCGCGCGAGACCGGTAACCGGCTCGTTCGACGCCTCGAGGATTCCAAGCGCATCCGCGACAAGGTGCAGGCCGAGCGCGACGCCGGCGTTGCCGCCGCGCAACAAACCGTCGACGCCACGCGCGCTCAACTCGAAACGCTGCGCCACGAGTATGCCGAGCTGCAGCGCAATCCTTCGGCAAATCCCGCCAATTACACAGTGCGCACCAGCGAGCTTTCGATGCAGATCTCCGACACGGCCGATGCCCTGCGCAAAGCCGAGGAAGATGTCCCGCACATCACCGCCGATCTTGAGCACTCGCTCGCGGCCGCCGAGCACGCCGTCGAGCAGGCACAAGCCCCCATCGCCGACGCCAAGCGCGCCCATCAGGCCGTGACGGCCGAGGCCGATGCCGCACGCGATGAGCTGCAGACCGCGAAAACCGCCGCCGGAACGCGCCAGCGCGAGCTACGCGAGAAGATCGCCGCCGAGGACAAGGCACGTCGAGAGCAAGAGCAGGCTATCGCCAATGCCCAGGCGGACATCGTGCATGCGCAGTCGATCATCGAGCAGGCGACCGAGGTACATGACCATCCCGAGATTACCGAATCGCTCGCGGGGTCCTTGGAGCGCGATAAGGCCGAACACGCCGAAACCGAGCGCGAAGTAGCTCAACTCGAAGCCGCCGAGGACGACGTGCGCGAGCGCACCCGCGACTCACGCATCAAATTCACCGGCGCCATCGTCTGCATTGTCGCTGTAATCCTCGTGATCGTCCTGATCTGGATGTTCGCAAGCAAGTAAACCAGCTGCCAAAAACGCTCAACGCAGTTGCGGTGAGATAGTTCCTGTTTAGCCCTCAAAATGGCCAATTCAAGAACTATCTCACCGCAACTTTTTGATTGGCGCAAAGGGGTCAGACTACTTTGCACCAACTTGGTGCATATAAACCAGTCCCCATTGCACCAACAACGTTTGCCAAGATAAAACCTGCCAAAATAAACCTGTCTTTTTTGGCAGGTTGAACCACGGCAACGCCAATGTTTTGGCGCGGACAGCGAAAACCCGCCAGAGCGGCAATCTCTTGACAACCAAAGAAATGCCGATGTTTTGGCAACGACAGCGAGCGGGCCGCATTTGAGACAAGGTGACGTGAAACGAAAGGGCGCTGACCTTCTGGTCGCGCCCTTGAAGTTGAACGTCAGATTGTCCAAATGCGGCCCGCGCAGCGTCGGCCGGTCCGCCGTTCGGTAGAACGGCGGAACCTACAAGATGAGCATCGCGTCGCCAAAGCTGAAGAAGCGGTAACGTTCTTCGATAGCAGCGGCGTAGGCATCCATGATCTGGTCGCGGGTGGCAAGCGCGCTTACGAGCATCATGAGCGTGGAGCGCGGCACGTGGAAGTTCGTGATCAGCGCGTCGACCACGTGATAGGTCGAGCCGGGCATGAGGTAGAGCTGCGTCGTAGCGTTCTCGCGCGCCACGATGTCGCCGCGGCCGAGCGTATCGGCCCCATCCTCGCGGCCCTCAAAATAGCGCGCCGTCACGGCCGGATCGGACACCGGTGCCTCAGCGTCAAAGGCGCTCTCGAGCGAGCGTACTGCGGTGGTGCCGACGGCGATCACGCGGTGCCCCTCGGCCTTCGCCTTATGCACGGCGTCGACAACCTCCTGTGACACGTGGTAGCGCTCGGTGTGCATGACGTGCTGCGTGGGGTCGTCCTCCTCCACCAGACGGAAGGTATCAATACCCACCTCGAGCTCGACGGCGGCAAACTTCGCGCCCTTGGCCTCGATAGCGGCCATGAGCTCGGGGGTAAAGTGCAGACCCGCCGTAGGAGCGGCAGCCGAGTGCTCTTCCTTCATGGCGTAGACGGTCTGGTACTTCTCGGGGTCGCCCTCGTAATCGGTAATGTAGGGCGGCAGCGGCACGTGGCCGGCGGCGTGAATGGCCTCGTCGAGCGTGCGCGGCTCGCCGGCGGCATTGCAACCGGCTGGCTCGAAGCGCACCAGACGGCCGCCGCGGCTATCGGTGACAAAGTCGATGACCTCGGCCGTCAGCACCACGGGAGCCCCCTCGGGCGCATGGGCGCCACCGGCGCGATACTCAATCTGAGCACCGGGCTTCAGGCGCTTACCCGGCTTGACCAGGCACTCCCAAACGTGGCCCAGCGGGTCAACATCCTCACGGCGCTTGAGCAGCAGCGTCTCGACCACGCCGCCCGAGCCCGTCTTGCGACCGATCAGACGGGCCGGCATCACACGCGTCTGGTTGATGACGAGCACGTCGCCCGGTTCGATATAGTCGATGATGTCGCGGAAGATGCGGTGTTCAACGGTACCGCCGTGCTCCAGCGGCGTTCCCGCCTGGGAGCCCTTGCGATCAACCACTAGCAGGCGGCAGGAGTCGCGAGGCTCGGCAGGAGCCTGGGCAATCAGTTCCTCAGGAAGGTTGTAGTCAAAATCATCGGTACGCATAGACACGTCGGATACTCCTTATATAGCTAAAGTCCGCTCTACATCCTAGCAGGCTGACGTCCCAAACGAACTACTTTTTGGCGGCTTTGCGCTCGTCGCGGATGCGGGCGCGGTCCATGGCCGCCTCGACAGCAGAAAAGCGGCAGCCGCAGTAGTTCTGTCGATACATGCCCAGTTCGCGCGAACGGCGCGTAGCCTCGGGATAATACGGGCGAAAATCGCGAATCACCGGGGTGAGCCCATGGGCGGCCGCCAAGCGCTCAAGCACGTCATTGCAGGTGTCGAACAGCTGATACGGCGAGACGGCGAGCGTCGTACCCACATATTCAAACCTGCGCTCCTGGGCAACGCGGCATGCCTCGGCCAAGCGCAAGGCATAGCACGAGCGACAGCGACGGGGCCGATCGGCACCCAGCGGGGCCACGCCGGCCTCCCAGCGCTCGCGGTCCTCCCCCGCCTCGATGAGCTCGATGTCGCCATCGGCACACCACCGGCGCAGCTCGTCCAGACGCCGCCGCCATTCATCGCGCGGTTGAATATTGGGATTGGTCCAGCAAATCGTGGGCTCAAACCCCTCCTCGCGCAGCAGGCGAACCGGCTCAAGCGAGCATGGTGCACAGCACGCATGCAGCAACAACGACTTCATCGACATCCCCGTCCCAGAAAACTCACCCCGACATCATGGCAGCTAAAATAGCCCCGTCCCAAAAAGACTACTTTGCGAAAAAGCGCACGCCAAAGGACGTATCCTCGCAGGCGACGATACGGCGGTCGCGCAGAATGGTCCGCACGTAATACCAATCACCCACACAGCCCGACAAGTGCAGACCAGCCGCCAGGTAGCACAGCAGCGGATAGTCCGAGAACGCAAACCCCAGGGCAAATGCTGTCGTCACAACAACCGTCGGCGCCAGGCAAACCGCCATGTACCGCCGGCGCGAATACACAACGCCCTCGGCGCAGGCATAGATCATCGCCGTCTCGCGATTCGCCCCAAAGGTCACCTGCGCGCCCGCAGGCGCCAGCAGCATAAAAAACACCGCATGCACCAGCTCGTGCACGGCAAACGACGCCATTGAGACTGCAGCCAAGCCGACTATCCAGCCCACGACAGCCATCCAGCCGCCCGCCTCAGCCGCGTCCAAGTCCGCAGGCCCGCCCAGCAGCATAAACACCGGCACCAGGCACACGGCAAACACCGCGATCACGGCCATCCCCCACACGAAGCAAGCGTGTAGAAAATCCTCGTCCTCAAACGCATGTATGTTGGAAATCTCATTCATAGCATCTTAGGATAGCGCCCCTGCCACGCACCCGCCCGCATGTGCGATAATGTCGAACGATATGCACGAATTGACCACCGCGCCGCCGAACCCCGTGCCCGGCCGCGCTCTTACCTATATGCGAAGGAGTCCCATGGCATCCAAATACTCCATGAACGACCGTCCCAGCTGGCCGCGCCGCGCCATCGTTACCGCCGGCGAGCCCTACGGCAACAAGGGTCTGCACTTTGGCCACGTCGGCGGCGTCTTTGTCCCGGCCGACTTCTTCGCCCGCTTCCTGCGCGACCGCCTGGGCCGCGAAAACGTCATCTTCACCTCGGGCACCGACTGCTACGGTTCGCCCATCATGGAGAGCTACCGCAAGCTCAAGGAGAACGAGGGCTACGACAAGTCCATCGGCGAGTATGTCGAGTCCAATCACTCCCGCCAGGCCGCGACCCTCAACAACTACAACATCAGCTGCGACATCTACGGCGGCTCGGGCCTTGAGCCGGCGGCCCAGATCCACAACGAGGTGACTGCCGAGATTATCGAGCGCCTGCACGAGCAGGGCACCATCTCCAAGCGCTCCACGCTGCAGTTCTACGATGCCAAGGCCGGCACGTTCCTCAACGGCCGCCAGGTCATCGGCCGCTGCCCCATCCAGGGCTGCAAGTCCGAGAAGGCTTATGCCGACGAGTGCGATCTGGGCCACCAGTTTGAGCCCGAGGAGCTCATCGCGCCCAAGAGCCAGCTCACCGGCGAGGTGCCCGAGCTGCGCCCGGTCGACAATCTCTACTTTGACCTGCCGGCCTACCTCGACTTTATGAAGACCTACACCGCCAAGCTCGCCCAGAACCCGCAGGTTCGCTCCGTGGTCTCCAAGACCATGGAGGAGTGGCTGCTGCCGGCTCAGCTCTACATCCAGAACAAGTTCCGCGAGGCCTTCGATGCCGTCGAGGACCAGCTCCCCGAGCACACCGTGCTGGAGCCCGAGGGCAACAAGAGCAGCTTTACCGTCACCTTCCCCAGCTGGAAGGAGCGCGACGACGCCCACGCGGTGCTCGCCAACG
Organism: Collinsella sp.; assembly: GCA_036553025.1. Lineage (GTDB taxonomy): Bacteria > Actinomycetota > Coriobacteriia > Coriobacteriales > Coriobacteriaceae > Collinsella. Next base: position 47,909 of record JAXKBK010000004.1, read on the forward strand.
GTGGCGTGCGCTTCCGCAGCGGCAAGGCACTCGTGCCCTTCCGCATCACCGGCAACATCGACTGGGGCGTTCCGGTGCCCGAGGTCGATGGCGTCTCCGACGTCACCTGCTGGTGCTGGCCCGAGAGCCTGTGGGCGCCCATCAGCTATACGCGTACCGTGCTCGCGCGCGATGCCAAGGCCGCCGGCGTGACCGAGGGCGTCGCCGCCCAGGATGCCGCCCTCATGGGCGAGCCCGCCGCCGACTCCACGCAGGTGCCCGCACCCACCTACCAGCACAGCTCGCTCGACTGGCGCGACTGGTGGTGCTCTGACGACGCTCAGATTTACCAGTTCATCGGTCAGGACAACATCTATTTCTACTGCATCGCGCAGACCGCCATGTGGGAGGCCCTGGGCTGGGACCTCACGCAGAGCACCGTCAGCGCCTGCTACCACCTGCTCTACATGGGCAAAAAGGCCAGCTCGTCCTCGCAGACGCCTCCCCCGCCGGCAGACGACCTGCTCAACCACTACACCTGCGAGCAGATGCGCGCGCACTGGCTGTCGCTCGGCCTATCCGAAAAGCCGGTGAGCTTTAGCCCCAAGGCATACGACACGCGTGTGACCGGCAAGGACAAGGACGGCAACGAGGTACGCGCCTGCGACGACAAGCGCGTTATCGACCCGGCCCTTAAGGAGAGCGCGCTGCTGACCGGCGTGTTCAACCGTCTGGCCCGCAGCTGCTTCTACGGCGTCGCCGTCAAGGAAGGCGACGAGAGCCCCTACCGCAACGGCTGCATCCCCGCCGGTGCCGCTTCTGACACCGTGGTCGAAGCCGCCGAGCAGGCAGCTCTCGCCTTTGAGCAGGCTATGTACAAGTTCGAGACGCACCGCGCGCTTGCCGTGTGCGACGACTACCTGCGCGCCGCCAACAAGCGCTGGAGCGACGCTTCCAAGGCCGCCAACAAGCTCGAGGGTAACGAGGCAAACGCCGCAATGACGCAGGCGCTCGTCGACGCCTTTACCGAGCTGCGCGTGGCGACCGTGCTCATGCACGGCATCGTCCCTGCCGGCTGCGAGCTCATCTGCGAGTACTTCGACATCGACCCGGTCGCCTTCTTTAGCTGGGATAACATCTTCGCCTCCACGGATGAGTTTGTGGAGAGCTTGGGCGAGAAGCCCGGCGAGCACCGCGTAAAGCCGCTGCCCCCGCGCTTCGACTTCTTTAGCAAGCACGAGAGCCAGTACTAAACACTCGACATGTAATGGAATGGGAAGGAAAGACGGATGTCCAAGCCGCGTCGTCGTAAGCAGAAAAAGCAGGTCAAGGCCGAGCTCAAGCTCGGGCAGTTTGCCGCCACCGAGCTTTCCGACCAGCTTGCCGCCCTTCCTTGCGCCGCCGACCTGCCGCGCTTTATGGTCGACACGGTCGCCGGCGCCTATGCGCCCGCCGATGCCGAGCTCATGATCGAGGGCTTCGGCGCCGCGGCCACACGCCCGGTCACGCTGCGCGCCAACACGCTCAAGGCAACCGCCGAGGACATCGCTGCGGCGCTCGATGCCGCCGGCATCGCCCACAACGCTGTCGCCTGGTACCCGGACGCCTTTATCCTGCCCGAGGCCCAGGTTTCCGATCTGTGGGATCTCGACATCTACCGCGACGGCAAAATCTACCTGCAGAGCCTGTCGTCCATGATGCCGCCGCTGGTCCTGGGCGCACAGGCAGGCGAGGACATCCTGGACATGTGCGCAGCCCCCGGTGGCAAGACGACGCAGATCGCCGCCCTCACGCAGGGGCAGGCGCACCTTACCGCCTGCGAGATGAGCATTCCCCGCGCCGAGAAGCTCGAAGCCAACCTCCACCGCCAAGGCGCAAAAAACGTGCCCGTCATGCGCATCGACGCACGCGAGCTCGACGAGTTCTTCCGCTTTGACCGCATCCTGCTCGACGCCCCCTGCACCGGCACGGGCACCGTCATCAGCGGCAACGGGAAAAGCCTGCGCGGCCTGACCGAGCAGCTGCTGAGCAAGTGTGCCCGCTCGCAGCGAGCACTTCTGGACCGCGCCATGGGAGCCCTTAAACCGGGCGGCACGCTCGTCTATTCGACTTGTTCGATCTTGCCGCAGGAAAACGAGGACGCCCTGCAAGAGGCCCTCGACAAGCACATGGATTGCGAGCTTATCCCCCTCGACGGCACGCCGAGCGAAAGTGAAACGCGCCGTGCTCAGGAAGTTGGCGAAGAGCCACGCATCGAGTGCAACGCCCTCACCGAGGCCATCGCCGCCAGCCACGTCTCGTCCGTCGCCAACGGTATGCCCGGCACGCTGACCATTCCGCCTAGCCGCGACTTTGAGGGCTTCTACATTGCCCTGATCCGAAAACGCAGCTAGCGCACGGATCCAAAACTCAACAAGCTATCTCTGTGCGCGTTTGCCCTGCTGGTCGCGATGCTGTTTAAGCATCGCGCGCTCCTTGCGTTCGACCCTTTTGCCCTTAATGGCCGTGACCACAAAGTAGATGACCGCGGCGGCAACGATTGCGCCCACGCATAGGCCAATCGAGCCCAACATTGCCGAAAATTCCATACCGCGTCACCTCTCTTTTAAACGGGACTTTCAAGATAGCACCTCGATCCCCGCCACCACAGCTCCTTCACGTTCGCCGCCCTTCGGTCTAACGGAGGACGCGGCGGGGAAAAATCAACTCGTCAAACGATTTAGCAAGCACAACGCCGCCGGCACCCTGCCGGCCGTCATCACATAGAATCGAGCCTCCATGGATACCCTCAACGATCTAAATGAGCGCGTCGACGCCTTCGTCGGCACCAGCTCCTTCGACACGCCTGCCGCGGCAAACGACCAAGCCCCCATCGATGTGCCCGCCGAGGTTCACGAGGACATTGTCGCCTCGGTCGATTTCTCCGAGGTCGAGTTCGCAGACGAGTTCACCGAACCCCAGGTAGCCGTGACCCCCAACGGACTGCTTCCCATGGAGCCGCTGCCCATCGACGGGCGCCTGCGCAAGGCGGCCCTTCGCATGCCTGACGAGATTGAGGAGGCCAGCGGCTTCACGCTCTTCGGCCGTCGTATCAAATCGCTCATCTACACCACCGACGTCGCGGTCATCCGCAACTCCAATGCCGATGCCGTCTTTGCCGTTTACCCCTTCACGCCGCAGCCGGCCATTACGCAGGCGCTGCTGACCGTCGCCGAGTGCCCGGTCTTCGTAGGCGTGGGCGGTGGCACCACCACCGGCAAGCGCTCCGTTCAGATGGCAGCCGTCTCCGAGATGCAGGGCGCGGCGGGCTGTGTGGTCAACTCCCCCGCCACCGCTGAGATGGTCGAGCACATCACCAACATCGCCGACATCCCCGTCATCGCCACGGTCGTACGTTGCGACGACGATGCTCACGCAAAGGTGCGCGCGGGCGCCAAGATTCTTAACATCGCGGCCGGCAAGAACACGCCACAGGTCCTGCGCGAGCTGCGCGAGCACTATCCCAACCTGCCGCTCATCGCACCGGGCGGCAAGACGCCCGAGAGCATTCGTGAAACCATCGCCGCCGGTGCCAACGCCATCATTTGGACGCCGCCTTCGGCCCAGCAGCTGCAGACCGACATGATGCAGCGCTACCGCAAGATGAAGGAAGACGCCACGCCCGTCATCTCGCACGACGATGTACCCATTATCGACCAGGTTGCCGCCGCCGAGGTCAGTCAGGTCGAGAACATGAATCCCGACGTGCCGATTCCCGACGAAGTCATCGAGCGCGTTGCTTCGATCCACGATCATATCGAGGAGCGTCGCGCCAACCGTGGACTCAAGCCCTCGCTGCACGGCTTCTTCTTCCGCGGAAAGAAACGCTAGCAAAACATCTTGGCCCGCCCCACAAACGTGAGGCGGGCCGTTTTCGTTTGAGCGATCATGCGGCGATGTGATGGGGCAAATTAATCCACGCGCTTGTCGCCCATAAAGAAGAGCGCCACCGTACCAGGTCCGGTATGCGAGCCAATCAGAGTACCGATGTTATTAATCTCAATCTTGCCTTTAAGCTGCGGAACCTGTTCCTCAATCAGCGCCGCAACTGCCTCGGCATCCTCGCGGCACGCCGAGTGCGACATGATGCACTTACCCGAATAATCCGCACCGTCCTGCACGTGTGCCATCATGGTCTTAGCCATCTCGGAAATCGCGCGCTTCTTAGTGCGAATCTTCTCACGTGGCGACAGCTTACCTTCGCAATCGACCGTCATAAGTGGGCAAATCTTAAGCGCCGTGCCGATGATTGCGCTCGCAGCCGAAATGCGACCGCCGCGCAGGTAGCTCGACAGATCGGTCGAGAAGAACCAGTGGTGCAGGTTGAGTTTGTGCTCCTCGATCCAGGCGGCCGTCTCGTCGAGCGAAGCGCCGCTATCGCGAACGTCGGCGGCACATTCCGCCAGCAGGCCAAAGCCCGAAGACGCCGCCAGCGAATCGATGACGCGAACCTTGCCGCCCTGGGGATAGCGATCCGCGAGCATCTGCGCCGCAACGCAGGCCGATCCATACGTGCCCGAAATACCCGACGACAACGTCAGGTGCAGCACGTCTTTACCCTCGGCAACAAACGGCTCCCAAAACTCCTCGTACTCACCCACGCTCACCTGAGACGTCTTGGGCATGGCGCCCGCAGATATCTGGGCAAAAAACTCGTCCGGCGTAATCGACTGATACAGATCGTCCGTATAGACAACATCGTCGATCTCGTAATGAAAACACACGACAGGGATATTGCGCGACACAAAGAACTCACGGGTTCGGTCGGCGGCAGATTCACAGGTCAGGACAAAATCACTCATATGAGGCTCCTTACTCATTGCTGCGCAAATTATTGCACAGTGAGCCTACATACGGTACATATGTCCACTATTTACCAAATCGAAGCAATAATAGCGAACATCTTTACCACCATCGTCTCCACCGACCCCACGCATGAATATCTGAGAAAACACCCTCTATCGTCTCCACTCAACCGCCATATCTACCTCAACTAAATCGATTTACCAAACCGTTCGGCTAACAATTCGGCCGCCCATCCCCAATCGAAACAAAAGCGGCGCATACTGATAAACGTTTGACGCTGTTTATCAGTTTTACCAGCTCCATCGGAAGGTGTTTCATGGTCGCATTCGATCGCAATCCGCAAGACTTCAAGTATCTGCGCCTGCTGTCGAGACAATTTCCCACCGAGCAATCCGCGTTTACCGAGATTATCAATCTCTCGGCCATTCTCAACCTGCCCAAAGGCACCGAGCATTTTATGAGCGACGTGCATGGCGAGTACGAAGCCTTTATGCACATCCTCAACAACTGCTCGGGCGTCGTGCGCGAACATGTCGACGAGATTTTTGGCGACACGCTTTCCTTTGACGAAAAGGGCGAGCTGTGCACGCTCATCTACTACCCGCGCGAGAAGATCGACCTGGTCCGCAGCCGGCGCGAAGACTCGCCCACCTGGTACAGGACGATGCTTGACCAGCTCATCATGGTCGCCCGCTCGCTTTCGAGCCGCTATACGCGCTCCAAGGTGCGTAAGGCCATCCCGCGCGATTACGCCTACATCATCGACGAGCTGCTGCACACGCATCCGGACGAGAACAACTATCGCGTGCGCTATCACGAGCGCATCGTGGAGTCCATTCTGGAGACCGCCAGCGCCGACGACTTTATCGAGTCGCTTGCCTCGCTCATCAAGCGCCTGGCCGTCGACCACCTGCACCTGGTGGGCGACATCTTCGACCGCGGCGGCGGCGCGGCCAAGATTATGGACCGCCTGCTCACCTACCATTCGCTCGACATCCAGTGGGGCAACCACGACCTGCTGTGGATGGGCGCCGCTGCCGGCGAGCCCGCCTGCATCGCCACGGTGCTGCGCAACAACCTACGCTACGACAACTACGAGATCCTGGAGAACGACTACGGCATCTCGCTGCGTGAGCTTGTCGCCTTTGCCGATGCCACCTACACCGACGGTGAGCCCATCACCCCGCTGATCAAGGCCATCAACGTGCTGCTCTTTAAGCTCGAGGGCCAGATTATCCAGCGCCACCCCGAGTTCGATATGACCGACCGCCTGTTACTCGACAAAATCGATCACGACACCGGCACGGTCACGCTCGCCGACGGCAGTGTGTGGCCGCTCACGACCAACGACTTCCCCACCGTCGACCCGGCGGACCCCTATACGCTCACGCCCCAGGAGCAGCACATCATCGACAAGCTCGTGTCCGAGTTTGTCACCGCCGATCACCTGCATCGCCATATCGATTTCCTCTTTTCCCATGGCTCGATGTACAAGGTCGCCAACGGCAATCTGCTCTTCCACGGCTGCGTACCGCTCAACGAAGACGGCACCTTTAGCAGCATGAACTGTCTGGGCACCTGGCACGCTGGCCGCGATTATCTCGATTTTTGCGACCACATCGCCCGCCGCGCCTGGCGCGTGGGCGACCGCGACGCCCTCGACTGGATGTGGTACCTGTGGATTGGCTTTAACTCACCCGCCAGCGGACGCCTGGTGCGTACCTTTGAGCGCGCCTATATCGCCGATAAGAGCACCTGGGTCGAGCCGATGGACCCGTACTTTACGCTTACCAAGTCGCCCTCGGTCTGCGATGACATCATGCGCGAGTTTGACGTCGTGCCCATGGCATGTTCACCGACCGGCCACATCATCAACGGCCACACGCCCGTTAAAACCACCAAGGGTGAGCAGCCCATCCGCGCCGAGGGCAAACTGCTGGTCATCGATGGCGGCTTCTGCCGCGCTTACCATCCCAAGACGGGTATCGCCGGCTATACGCTCATCTCGAGCTCGCGCGGCTGCCGCCTCAAGTCGCACCGGGCCTTTACGACGGTTGCCGAGGCACTCACGCGCAACGTGGACATCGAAAGCGAGACCAACCGTTTTGACCAAGCAGACCGTCGCCGCATGGTGAGCGACACCGATACTGGCGCCAAGATTCGCAGCCAGATCCAGGATCTGCGCCAGCTGCTCGATGCATATAGAAACGGTGCTATCGAGGAGCGCGTCTAGCCCCACCCGCGGGGATTGGCTAAACTTGCTGAGTTTGTCATCCCCACGGCGCCCCGGCGCCACCATAAGGCAGGTACCATGCAAAAGCTCCTTGCGCAGATCATGAAGTTTGGCGTCGTCGGTGTCATTGCCACGGTCATCGACTTTGGCATTATGAATCTGCTCCACTACGGTCTGGGCCTCAACATCCTGATCGCCAATACCAGCGGCTTTATCATCTCACTCATCTTTAACTACCTCGCCAGCATGAAGTACGTGTTTGCACACAAGGAAGGCATGAGCCGCCGCCGCGAGTTCATTATCTTTGTCGTGCTGTCCGTGATCGGCCTGGCACTCAACGACGGTATCGTGTTGACACTCAACGCCGGTCTGGGACTCGAGGCCAATATCGCCAAGATCTGCGCCACCGCGCTTGTCATGGTCTACAACTTTGTGACCCGAAAGATCTTCCTGGAAGGCGACGAGACCAAGTAACTCGCAACCTTACAGCTTTACGATGCCCACGGATGACGCGCGTCGAGCGCTGTGTTGTTCGTGGGCTTTGCTCGTTTACGGGCAAATTTTCAACGTTTGCGGATTAGCTCTTGAATATTTGGCGAGTTCGTATAGTTCTTGGCAAAGACCTTACGTTTCCCTTGCAAAAGCTCTAAAGTATCCTCTGCTCGATTCATCAACGCATTGGATGTGATTACGTGCGCAAGGCACTGGCACAACCTCATACCAAGCAGTTCCTCAAGTTCGCTGTCGTGGGTCTTATCTCCTTTGGCATCGACTGGGGTATGCTCATTGCGCTTGTCGAGCTGTTTCATCTCGACTTTTTGATGAGCACCACGGTCTCGTTTACCACGTCCGTCGTGGTCAACTACTGGCTCAGCATGAAGTATGTGTTCGACCACCGCGAGGGCATGAGCCGCAAGCGCGAGTTCACGATCTTCACCATCCTGTCGGTGATCGGCCTGGGCCTCAACGACCTATACATGTTTGTGGGCGTCACGTTTTTGAGCATCGGCTACCAGGCCATGAAGGCCATCGCCACGTTCCTCGTCACCTGGTACAACTACTTCAGCCGTCGCTTCTTTCTCGAGGGCGCACGGTCGTAGTCGATTCACTATTTGCTTGAATGTATAACCGGTTGGAATTCCCGTTCCAACCGGTTTTTTTGTTTGCCGAGAGACCCGGCGACCCAGTCCCATTCGCATGAAAAACGGGCGGCCCGGATGTTTGTCCGAACCGCCCGTCTGGCGCACTATGTCGAGGTCCCTAGCCTGTAACGTAATACCAGACCACGTTGTCGCCATTGGAGAGAACGTAGTTACTGCAGGCCGTCATGGGCGTTGTGCCGTTGACGGAGTACATCCAGCCGCTCGTGCCACCGTACTGTTTCTCGGCCAAACCACCAATCGCGGAGACATACGTGCCGTACGACGAGCCATGTGCGTTAACGGAAAGGCCCAGCGCGCACAGGGCATCATAGACGGTAGCGCCTTCGTTAAAGGTAAAGGTGCCACCAGAAGACACAGGATTGCCCACAGCGCTCGATGTGACCGAAACCGTCACTGTTACGTAGCTGGACTCCTGCGAGCCGCTCTGGCCGCCCGAGGAGGCGTTTCCACCATTAGAGGATGAGGCTCCATCAGACGACTGTCCACCGCCAGACGCATTGGAAGTATCACCGGCTCCCGTATTTTGGGCAGCGGATTTATCGCCAGACTTCTTGCCGTCCTGGTCCTCGGACTTCTTGTTATCCGAGTTCTTGTCCGATTCCTTGTTTGAAGACTCGGAATCGTCCTTGGACTTGGACTCATCAGAATGCTTGGACTCATCTTTTGCGTCATTCGATGACTTGGAATCCTTGGAACTGGCCTCGCCCGGAGTCGTAGTCGAGCCAGACACCTTGGTGTCCTTGGTGACGACGCTCTCCCCCGTCACGGTCTGAATGATCCAGTCGATGGACCAGGCACCGCTCTCGGAAGGATGGACGAAACCCAGCGAGACGACGATCAGAATGGTGCACGCGGCAGTCAGGACGCCGAGGAGCGTCTTGCGACGAGGGGCGGACGCCGCCGAAGCGGCGCCCTGTTGCTTTGCTTCGTCGAACTGAATGAACGAGGAATCTGGTTGCTTGGGGTCAGCGTCCTTGGATTTATTGGACACAGCCCTCACCTACCGACGTTTGGTGAACACGAACACGCCGACGATGGCGAGGCCGATGACGCCGGCGGCAACGCCAACAATGGCGAGCGGGTTGGTGCCAGTCTCCTGCTCGGAAGCACTAGAGGACTTCTTAGCAGTGGTCGTGGAAGCAGCACCCGTATCGGACTTGGAATCGGACTTCTTGTCGGACTTGCTGTCCTTCTTGTCAGACTTCTTGTCAGACTTCTTGTCGTCCTTCTTATCGGACTTATCGGTGTCCTTCTTGTCGGACTTGTTGTCCTTGGTCTCGGTCTTGGTTGACACTGTCGTCTTGGTCACCGGCTTCTGACCCGGGGCGATAGCGCCACCGGCCTGCTGGCCCTTCGTGCCGGAGCCAGAACCCGTGCCAGTGCCGGCACCAGCACCGGAACCGTTACCAGCGCCACCATTGCCGCCATTGGAGCCAGAGCCGCCATTGCCGCCAGGGTTAACAGCATTCTTGGTCCACTTGGCATACAGCGTCAGATCGGCCGTCACCGGCGCGATAAAGTCATACGCCTGCGTGCAAGCCTCATCGGTATACCAACCGCTGAAAGTATAGCCATCGCGCGTCGGATCGGCCGGCTTGACCAGCTTGCCATCGGCCGTAGCCTGGAAGTCGACCTTAGAACCCTCGCCAGTCTCAAACGAGACCTTAACGCCACCACTCAGCTTGAAAAGCGTGCCGGAATCGTTGATGTAGTAGAGGTTACCCTTGGCATCGCAGGCAATCGGCGAGTCACAGTAATTGTTGTGTCCCGCCGCGCTAAACGCACCGGTCGCCTGTGCGTCACCCATCTTGTAGCGATACACGCCACCGCCCGAGGTGTAGTTCACATAGTCGGAAGTCGCACCATAGTTGACAGTGAAATAAACGTACGTGTCATCCGCCTGGACACTCACGAGCGGTGCGCCCTTAATGCCACCGGCAGGAAGCACGGAGCCATCGGCAGACGAAACCAACGTCGTAGCAAAGTCATTATCAAGGTCGACAATCGCCAGCGCCGAACCGCCAGAAACCTCGCCACCGACAATCAGCTTATTGCCATACAGCGTGGGCATGCAGGCACAACCCGTAAGACCAAGATCGATGACGCGTTCTTCGGAAATGCGCGAAGAGGCCCTTGCGTTTGCGTCCGACAGTGCCAGCACGTGGAGCTTGCCGTCACGCGAGATCACATAGGCATGCTTGCCGTCTTTGGACAGTACACAGCTGGAGTTGACGATGGCACCAACCGAAACGCTGCCGAGCACATCACCCGTCGACTTGCTCAGCATCTCAACGGTACCTGCACTCGTCGGAACCAGAATATAGCCGTCGCCCACTGTAGCGCTCGTCCAGTAGTAGCCCTCATCAGCATTAACATGCTGCCAAGAAACAGCGCCGGTCAGTATATTAATACGCGTCAGATGACCGTTATTGTACGTACTCGTTCCATAGTCGACATCAACGGTGCCAACGTAGAGATAGTTGCCATCGACCGTCAACTGGGAATTTGACTGGGCAGATTTGCTCACAGAGTCAGTGACCCAAACCGTCGTCAGCGTATCGGCCGTCAGAGCCTGGACCGCACCGCCGTCGAGCGGGACGATGACCAAGCCTTTCGTATAAATCGGACGCGTGGTGTAGCCAATCGCAGTCTGAAGGTTCGACTCGGCAAGCACCTTGCCCGACTCGGCGTCGATCTTAAGCAAACGCTTGTTCACGGCAAGGTAAACGTTGCCGTTCACGACAATAGGCTCGCTCGCATTGGGATACGTGGCACCCGAGTAGGCCCTCCAATCGAACGTCCAAGAGCTTGCCAGCGTGCCCGTAGGCGTGGACACGTTCTTGACCACCGCATTGGAATTGCCGCTCCAGTCGGCTTTCCAACCGGTCGGGCGCGAAGCGCTCGGATCGACTACGACTTCATCGGGATTAGGAACGGTGTCGCCAGGGGCGTAAGCCCAGACGATTTTGTCGCCCGACTTGAGCACGTAATCGCTATCGAGCTGAGGCCCGGGAACGCCATTAACAAAGAACGACCATGCACCCGACAGCTCGGTGCCATCAAGCGGGGAGACAAGACTATGAACACCCCAATAACCAAATTGGTCGTACATCTTGGACTCAATGCCAATGGCATCGAAGTAGGCAGCGGAAGCGTCCTTGATCGTCGTGCCCTCGACAAACACCTGCGTCGAAGGATCGGTCCAGCGCTGCGCCTTCTCATCCTTCTTACCGATGATCTCCATTGAAACGGAAACCTGGCCGGGCATGGTTCCATCAAAGCCATAGACCCAGGTAACCTTGTCCCCGGCCTTGAGTGTGTAATTGCCCGCGCCGACATTGGCCGCCTGACCGTTAACGAAGAACTGCCAGAATTTCCAAGTGTTTTCGTTAACTTTCTCGCTCGAAAGCGTCACGGTCTTGTTGAACGGTGAAGTCAGCGACTCGAGATACCAGCCGTACGTGCCTTTCCCCGTTTTGGCGCCAATGCCGGCCTTTTTAAAGGCCTGCTCGGAAAGATCAGCAGCGGTCGTGCCCTCTTCCACCAAAGCTGTCGTGGGCTGCGCCCATGTCTGCTGAGCGCCCGAGGCGTCCTGGCCGACAACGGTGCAGCTAACGGAAATCTGATTGGCGGGCGCGGGGTCACCGTACTTCGAGTAGCACCAGACGACGGAGTCGCCGTCCTTGAGCGTGTAGCCGCCGGCGCCGACCGCGGAGGCGCTGCCGTTGACGAACAACTGCCAGTACGCGCCGGTCGCCGGGTCGTAGGCGAGCGTGCGGTCCGCGTCGAAGGGCGACGTGATCGAGTTGAGCGCCCAGCCCCAGGAGCCGTTGGGGTCGTAGTCGGCCTTGAGGCCGGCCTGCCTGAAGAGCTGCTCGGAGAGGTCGGCCGCGGTCGAGCCCTCCTTCAGAGCGATCTGCTGCGCGGCGGCCCAGGTCTGCTGGGCGCCCTTGGCGTCGGTGCCGACGACGGAGCACGTGGCCGCGACCTCTTGGCTTGCGGCTTCGGTAGGCTGAGATTCAGCCTCATCGGAAGCGGCTACAACACTTTTGACGTTCTGTTCGGATGAATCCGGCGAAGCAGTAGGAGCCTCGACTGCGGCAGAATCGTCCGACGCTACGCCGTTGCTATCTGCGGCATTCGCCGAAGCGCAATCGTTAACCGACGCATCGCTCGCGTTAGAGCCGGTTTCAGAAACGACACCGTCGGCAGCACCGTCCGCAGCCCCCGTGCCCTCACTCGGTGTCGCAGCCTGAGCCACAGCCCCGGCAATGCCCTCGGCGCCCTCGGCCCACAGCTGAGCCGGTGTGGTGCCAAAGGCCATCGCGAAGGCCAGGAATGCCACCAGGCAGCGCTTGGCTACACCGCGTGCAATCGCGCCACGGCGATGCAACGAGGCGCGCTCGCGCTCGTCCTCAAACATATCCATTTGTCCCCCATTGTCTATACTCGGAGCGTTGCCTTGAGGCTGCCCCACGTCATCGCGCATGTTGCGCTCGAGTTCCCCCATCGGGGTCCCCCTTCCCTCCAGAGCCCTATGCACACCGGCGGCATACGCCGCAGCCGCATGCAAGATGGGAGGCGATCCGACTTAACCTTAACGACTCGGGCACGTCGTCCGATCTGCGACGCGAACATCCCGAGCCAAGAGGAATTACGGTTACTGGTACAGCCGGGGACTTGCACCCCGATTCTCCCAAACGCGCAGGAAAACCGCGCATTCGTGCGTCTCCGCACCACCATCTAGACCATCGATTATTACCGTCAATATGGTATCACGCAAAAGGGCCTCGCACGCAGGCGAAGCCCAAGGTAAAAGCTATTGTTTGCGATAGGAAAATGCGGTGACGGTCGAAGCCTCTAGTGCTTGCCGCCGTGACTGTTGAGCCAGATATTGCGGCCCAGCATAAGCGCCAGCACCAGCGCGCTCACGTAGCCCATAAAGCCAATGACTGGGATGCCGAACACAACCGGCTCGATGCGTGCGTAGTACACCACCGACGAACCGATAAACAGACCAGCGATCACAATTGCCATCGACATACGGTCGATAATTCCGCCCAGCTGTCGCAGCGCCTTATCGCTGCTCATGATCTGCGTGTTCACCTTAAGCTGGCCGCGCGTGAGCATGCGCGAAGCCAGGCCAAGATACTCGGCCGCCTCGAGCGAGCCCTTCGCCGCGCGATAGCTGCTCGCGGCAAGATCGCGCCCCATGTCGCGCACGCGCGTATAGGTGCTTTTCTCGTTTTTAATGTGCGTTTGGATGATCTGGATCATGTTGACGTTGGGCATGTACTCGGTCAGCAAACCCTCGAGCGTCACCATGCCGCGCGCGAACATCGTTACCACGCTCGGCAGCTCAACGTCGTTTTTGCGCGCCAGGTTTAACAGCGAGGTCAAAAACTCGCCGATATCCAGATCCTTCAGGTCAAGGTCTGCAAAGTCAGCCACGATAAAGTCCAAATCGGACAAAAAGGCCGAATGATCGAGCTCAGCCGAGTCGCCACGCGTCACGGCGAAGCGCATGAGCGAATCCTTGAGCTTGGGCACGTCACCCTCGGCCACGGCGAAAATCATGTCCTTGACGATACCGCGATCGTGACTCGACATGCGTCCGACCATGCCCAAGTCGATAAAGTAAACGATGCCGTCCTTGAGAATAGTGTTTCCCGCATGCGGGTCGGCATGGAAAAAGCCGTCATCGAGCACCTGCGTCGAGTAATCCTCGACGATTGCGGCACCGATCTTTTCCAAGTCATAGCCCTCGGCCACCAAGCGTTCAGGATCGGCGATCGAAATGCCGTCGACGTAGTCCATAACCACCACGTGCTCGGTGCACAGGTCCAGATAGGATTTAGGGCACGTCACGCCATGAACGCTCTTATGGAACTCGTAGAAGTCGTTGAGGTTTTTGGCCTCGGCCAAAAAGTTGGTCTCCTCGCGAAACGAGGTCCACAACTCCTCGACTACGCCGTGCAGGTCAACGAATTGATCGGTGTTGACGAACTTGGAAACGATACGCACCACCGAGCGGATGATATCGATGTCCTGTGCCATAACCTGCTGCGCACCGGGGCGCTGCACCTTGACGGCCACGTCCTCGCCCGTCACCAGACGAGCGCGGTGCACCTGCGCGAGCGATGCGCTACCAAGCGGATTGGGGTCGATCGCATCGAACATCTCCCCCAGGCGCAGGCCGTATTCTTCTTCCAGACAACTGAGTACGACCTCGTACGGCACCGGCTCCACGTCGGAGCGCAGACGACGTAGCTCGTCGCAAAAGCGTTGCGGCAAAATCTCGGACCGGTTGGCCAGAATCTGCCCCATCTTGACGAACATGGGGCCGAGTTCCTCAAGCAGGCGGCGCAAACGAACCGGCGTAAGGTTATCCCACACACGGTACTTTTTGACCAGGCGAACAATCTGCCCGATGCGTTCGCGACGACCCGCCGGCGTGAGCTGGTATTCCTCGTCCGGCGCCATCGCGTCGGGCTCCTCGGGGACCATATCGACAGCGCGCGGCTTCTTGCGAGCGCCCGAGACGGCGGCATCGACCTCATCGACAACCGCCGCCTCGTCACCCAAGGGATCTAGATTGTTGTAATCGGTGGTGGAATCTGCCATCTGCGCTGCTACTCGGCCTCTTCGGTATCCTTCGCATCGTCGGGCTCAACAGACTCGACGGGCACCGAGGTCACGTTGTCCTCGACCGAATCGACGATGTCGCGCACATGGGCCAGGAAGGCCGTGCGCTCGGGGGCTGTCATGACGCGGACGCGAGCCAGAATGAGCTCGTCGAGCACGCGCTGGGCCGCGGTCTCGCCCTGCATACCCAGACGCTCGGTCAGGTCGGAGATGGTGCCACCGGCCTGTTCGAACATGTCGGACACACTGCGGGCGATATCGGGGGCGCCTGCGTCCTTGCGCACCTGCTCGCCCTTGGTATTAAGGTCGTCGAGAACCTTCTTGCTGCCCTCGACGGCAACGGCGGCGGCGCCGAAGCCCACGTTAATGGCGCCGTTAACAAGCTGATCGAGTTTCATAACCATGGTTGGCTCCAATCATGAACAACTGCATTGGCCTTCTTGTACCCAAGATTGAGTGAAAGCGACAAAGCGTTTTAGCGCTATTCGATCGACGGGAAATCCCTATCTCACGTTGTCGTTCATCGCGAAAGAGTTCTTCATGGCACAGCTCGTGGTGTAGAGCACCTTGCCCAGTAGAGCATCGGTCTCTACGCGCACGAACTCGGCAAAGGCCTCGTTGGCGCGCGCGAGCTCGGCGGGCACCTCGGCCTCGGGCAGTGCGGCTACGGCAGCGTCGACGTCATGGATCTGCTTGTGGCCCATGCCGCCGACCTTCTCCTGGTAGTCCTCGACGGCGCGACCGCACTCGTGGAAACGGACATCGGCCAGGGCGCCGATCAGGCGGTTGGCCCAGTAGAAGTTCTCGGACGTCACGCGAGCCTGGGTGTCGGCGTAGTACTCGGGCATGGTCTCGACGTTGGCGTACAGCGGAACCAGCGCGTTAAACGAGTTGGAGCCAAAGGCCATCCACTGCACGGCGCGGTAGGCCGGCTGCGCATAGGGACGCAGCTGCAGTACGGCGAGTTGGCTGTTGCGGTTGATGCCGATGGGACGATAGGCGCCGCGTGTGGCGGGCGTACCCTTGCTGCCGTAGCAGTCGTACTCCGTGCCCTGGTAGTGGCTCGAAAGCACGTACTTGATGTCCTCGATGGTCACCTTGCGCTCGGGCACGCGGCTCCAGGGAATATCGTCGCTCTCGGGCGTGTAGTCGGCCTCGGGGCCATCCCACACGTCGCTGGGGTTGAGGCAGCGCTGCATGTACCAGGCGCGAGGTGTGTTGTAAACGTGGTCGCTGTCGCTGTGCGAGCCAAAGGCCTCGCGCGGGTTAAAGACCACGGCCGGGCCGTCGCCATCGACGCCAAGCGTCAGGTCCAGATGCCACTCGGCCATCCAGGCGCGCAGGTCGGCGGAGCACATGTGGTCGGCCTGGGCGCCCTCAGCGTCATCCAGGTCAAAGCTATCGATACCCAGCTGGTTGGGCATGGTCACATAGGCGTCATCGGGCACGCGCTTGGCAATCCAGTGGTGGCCGCCGATGGTCTCGAGCCACCAGATCTCGTCCACGTCGCTAAAGGCGATGCCGTTGTTCTCGTAGGTACCGTAGCGCTCGAGCAGGTCGCCCAGGATACGCACGCCGTCGCGGGCGGACTTAGCGTACGGCAGGACCAGGGTCACCATGTCCTCCTCGCCCAGACCGCCGGGCTGCGCCGGCACATAGCCGTCCTCACCCTCGTTGCCCTTGGCGGGCACGTAGTCCACGAGCGGGTCGGCGCCGCGAACGCGCTCGTTGGTGGTGAGCGTCTCGGTTGCGGACATGCCCACATTGAGCTCGTTGAAACCGGCCTCGGCCCAGATGCCGTGGCCCGGGACAACATCGGGGACGCTCGTGTAGCGCATGGGGTTATCGGGCAACTCAACGGTCAGGTGACTCAGGACGCTCGTGTAGACGCGCGGCTGCTCGTCGGGATGCACCACGCGCATACGCTTGGGCTCAAACACCCCGTTGGACGAGTCCTCGTTGCGGGCAACCAACGTCGACCCGTCGTAGCTCGCGTTCTTACCAACCAAAATCGTTGTGCACGGCATGCGCATCCTCCTTGAGCGAAGAAATCAAACGATAACAGTGTATCGCTTCGGCGCAGAAAGGGCGAAACCACGGCGCTGGCAACCCCCCCCCGTGGTCAAAAAATGCCAAATATGAGTACTGTCACCAATTTAGTAACAGCAATTTTGCTACGCATGGATGTCAAAAATCTACATTTGTTCAAAAATTAGATGATGTAATTCCTCATAGGTCCAATAAAATAGGCTCTCTATCGATAATAAATATCGTTAGAGAGCCTATTTGACCTAAAATATATGTGACTATCTTGGCAACAGTACTCATATTTGGCATTTTTTGTCCACGGGGTATAGAACTAACCCCTCAAACAGCCCAAAACGCCTATTTCGATGCGCGCTCGGCCGCTTCGATCACGTGTTTGGCGAGGATCGCCGTCGTCACAGCGCCCACGCCGCCCGGCACGGGCGTGATGGCGTTAACAACCGGCTCCGCAGCATCAAAATCGACATCCCCGACCAGCTTGCCAGCGGCCTCGTCCCAATTAATGCCAACATCGATGATCGTCTGGCCCTCGCGAACCGCATCCGCGCCAATCGTACGCGCGCGTCCAACGGCCGCAACCACAATGTCGGTAGCACGGCACTCGGCAGCAAGGTCGCGCGTATGCGTGTGGCACGTCGTCACGGTCGCATTGCGCGCCGTAAGCATGGCGGCAACAGGACGCCCGATCACCAGCGAGCGCCCGACCACAGCAACCTTAGCTCCATCCAGCTCAACGCCGTAATGATCCAGCAAAGCAAGCACGGCTTCGGCTGTGCAGGGGGCAAAACCCTCGCCGCGCCCCGAAAGCGTGGTGAGCAGCGAAGCCGGCGTCATGGAGTCAACGTCCTTGGCAGGATTGAGTGCTGCGGCAACCGAATCCTCGTCAAGGCCGGCGGGCAGCGGGCGGAACATCAGACAGCCATGAACAGACGAATCGGTATTGATGTCCTCAATGGCCGTCAACAGTTCGTCCTGCGAAACATCGGCAGAAAGCAAAACGCGACGAGCCTCAATCCCCACTTTTTCGCAGCGCTTGAGCGCACCGCGCTCGTAGGATAGGTCGTCCTCGCGTTCGCCCACACGCACGATAGCCAACGTCGGAACAACGCCTCGCTCGCGCAGGGCTGCGCAGCGAGCAGCAAGTTCCTCAGTCAACGCGCGGGCGACGGGAGCACCCTTCAGCAGTTCAGCCATGGCTACCCTCTCTTCCTTGCAGCGTCGGCGGCGCGGCGCGCCAGCGCATCGGCGCGCGGCAACCACATGTCGAGCAACTCATCACACGCCGTCTCGAGCTCCTCAGCACGAGCGCGATCCTTCATAGACGTGGTGTTCGCAAAGAGCGTCAAGCTCGCGCCCTGCATAGCAGAACGGCAGAACACGGCGCCGCACGCCACATCGGACAGCAGCTGACGCGAACCCTTGTCGGCCATGTCCTCGAGCAGCGCCAGTGCACGCCCGCAGGCATCCATAATGCGATACGGCGGCATAGCGGCCACATGCAGCGCATCCTGAATCGCGGTCGCTCGAGCCGGATCGCCACGCGGAATACCGTACGCCGCGGACACCTGCCCATAGGCACGAACGTCCTCGGCAACCAACTCGACAAGCTCCTGGGCCAGCTCATCAGCCTGGGCAAACGCGCGCGTCAGGTCATCCGCGCGATCGGCAAGCGCGGGGTTGGTCGCGCCGTAGCGCGCGACCATCCCGCACAGCGAGGCGCCCAGCGCACCCACAAAGGCGCTCGCGCTGCCGCCGCCGGGCACCGGCTCGCGCGCGGCAAGCGCCTCGGCAAACCCGCGGCAGGTCTTGTCCATCATCTCTTGGCTCATACGCATGCACCTTCAAGTCATATACATCGGTCGGGTGGCAACCGCCGACCGACCGCATCGATCACATAATGGTGCTAAGTCTAGCCCATAAGCACATGGGCGTCAGCGCACCTGGCCATCGCGGATTTCTATGGCACACGATAGGCGGCAGCGACACAAACATGGGACACATGGCCCACCTTTCGAGACTTCCGGGCAGCGGCAACTGGGGCATACATATAGGTAAGGAGCCCTATGTTGGGGCAAGCTCATCACGGCACCGGACGACGAATGGAGGAATCACCGCACAGCAAACAAAGTCATCATGTGCACGCGCAACCGCCGCCCCAGCGATCCGCGGCACACGATGTCCCTGGCAGACAAGGAGGACGCCACCATGAAGAAAAAGACCCTATCGATCCTTTCCCTTTGCATCGCCCTCTTTGCCGCGTTTGCCCTTGTCGGCTGCGGCGGGAGCGCATCGGGCGGCAGCAGCGCCTCCAAGAGCGAGAGCAAGGAAAAGACCCCCGTCGCCAAGAAGACCGACTTTATCTGGTTTAAGGTCGAGATGCCCGAGGGCGTCGGCGTAAGCGACTCCGCCGGCAAGAATGCCGACAGGGTCCAGCTCACCTTCCCCGAAGACGAGAACGCCTCGGCCGATCGTTTTATCCCCGTTTGGAAAAAAGCGCTGACTGCCGAGGAATCCCACGCCGACCAGGCGGAAAAGAAGGGGGATACGTTCCAGTGGAAGGATGGCGGGTCCGTCGAGTATAACGGCAGGACGTGGCTCGTCGGAACGTACGAGGACAACAGTGGCATCACAACCCTCCTCTTTACCGACGTTGAGCCGGGAAGCGTCTACGTCCTCATCTCGAACTTCGACCAGCACAAGAAAGAAGCCGAGGCGCTCCTCAACTCCATCGAGTTCCCCGATGACATGGCAGAGGCAGTTGCCGAGGCACGCGAAGCCGAGATTTCGAGCATCGAGATCAAGTAACGGGACACCCGCACGTGCCTATGCGCACCCGCGTACACGCGCCCCATTAAAACAACGGGCACCCAACCCCGGGGAGGGCCGACAGCATCGGCCCTCCCCTCTTTTGCGTCCGAGCATATTGCCACTTAACGGCGCAAATCCGGCCCTCAGAATGGGACACATGGCCCACCCGAAGGAGCCGCTCGCGCGTACAGTAAAGGCAGGTAATCCATGGGCGGTTACAGATCGAGGAGGACACGACCATGAAAAAGAAGGCCTTTGCGATTCTCACCCTCTGCATCAGTCTCTTTGCCACAGTTGCTCTGGTGGGCTGCGGTGGCAGCGGCGACGCTACCGGCAGTGGTGGTGGCGGCGGAGCAGAAAAGCCAGCCGTGGATATGAGGACCGACTTCATTTGGTTTAAGGTCGAGGTCCCCGAGGGCGTCGAGATCACCGACGTCGCCGGCGACACCGCCGACAGGGCCCAGTTTAAGTTCACCGAGAGCGAGCACGCCAGCGACCGCTTCATCCCCGTCTTCGACACTGACAAGAACGCCGACGAGCTGTTTGACTACGAGGCAAAATGGAAGGCCAACTCCGGATGGACCGAGAGCGATCCCGTTAAGTACAACGGCAAGACCTGGCGCAGCGCCTACTTTACGCACTCGGGCGGCGTGACGACCGAGTACTTCACCGACGTTGAAGGCGGCAGCGTGTACGTGCGCATCGACAACGTCGAGGAACACAAGGACGCCGTCGAGACCATGATGAAGTCTCTGGAGTTTGCCGACGACATCGCCGAAGCCAAGACCGAAGCCATGGACGTCAAGCTCGACGACATCGAGATCAAGCGCTAAACGACTGGCGAGCGCAGCGGGAAACACGGGCACAGTGCAAACAAGCGACGATACCCCAGCGCTTCGCACCAAGGGAGGATCGGCTCGCCGGTCTTCCCTTTCTTATGCCGATAGCCGGCGAACGCGAGGGTGCCGGACGCCGGAACCGCCCCAAATGTGGCAACAGTACGAAAACGACAAACACCTCAACACGTCCGCCCACCGATTTATTGCGCCGCGCAGACAATTAAACCAGCATCTTTAAACATCTGGGCAGTATAGTGACCAAAACTATCGCATAACCGCACGCTGCGAATGGAGGAGTTATGACCGAACACCATGCCATCAGCCGCCGAGCATTTACGCTGGGCTTAGGTCTTGCGGCGCTGTCGCCGCTTGCAAGCCTGCCAGAAACCGCGGCACCGGGCATTCCCCTGCGAGCGGCATTTGCAGACGACACGCCCAAACCGGCGGAGCACCTCGGTAATTTCGTCATTCGCCTTCGCCCCGCGGGCTATTTTCGCACCGCGAGCGTCAACCAAGACGGCAACGTTCGCGGCAACGTCTGCCACCTGTTTAACGACGGCACGTCCAGCAAGCTCATCCTTGAGAACGTAACGACCAAGAATGACGATACAAACTGGTATGCTATCCGCACCTTGCTCAATTTCGAAGAGCATAAAAAGACGGGCTACAGCATTTGGTCGGTCGACGACGACTCGGACAAAGATGGAAAGGTCATCCACGTATGGGGCGGCGAGTATGACAACAAGCCCAGCCGCGCTTTTGCGTTCGAGCGCCAATCAAACGGAACCTATATCATCCGAGACCGCACGGTCGAGAAAGAAACCGAGAAAAAAGACATTAAGTACTTGGCAA
The DNA here is from genome assembly GCA_036553025.1 of Collinsella sp. Lineage (GTDB taxonomy): Bacteria > Actinomycetota > Coriobacteriia > Coriobacteriales > Coriobacteriaceae > Collinsella. The sequence continues at coordinate 69,319 of JAXKBK010000004.1, forward strand.
TAGAATCGAACGGCAAAGACCAGGACAACAATAAGATCTGCCATAAGAGTAAGAGCATTCCGTGGGAGCTCGAACTTATCGGTTACGACATGAAAAAGAACGATGCCACGGTTAGCAGCCTCGACTGGATCACGTACAGCAGCTACGTCGATGGGCCATGTTGGATGAAATACGTCGACGACAACAAGTTCCTCGACGAGCTGAGCATCCCGGGTACGCACGATTCGGGCACCTGCAGCGTGGACAACGACACTGAGCCCCAATCCTCGCAAGTAAAATGCCAGCAGGATTACATTCCCACGCAGTTGCTCGAGGGAATCCGCTATTTTGATATCCGACTCGGAAAGGGCGACGACCCCGGTATCGACCACGGGATTTTCTACCTACTCAAAAAAGACGGGAACTATCTGCATCTCTCCGATGTCATCGGGTACTTCAAAACGTTTTTGAACGAAAACCCGTCAGAAGCGCTCATCATGCTCGCATCGCGCGGCAACGATGAGGCTACCGACGAAAGCATAACGACGGCCTTCGCCAAGGTTATGGCCGATAACCCCAACCTGTTCTACACATCGAGCCGCGTTCCCACGCTACACGAGGTGCGCGGAAAGATCGTTCTGCTGCGTCGATTTAGGCTCGCCGGCAACAGTGTAAGCGGCCATACGTGGGGCCTCGACCTTGCCGAATGGGATGACAAGATCAAGGCTCACTCCGACAGCACCACTATGTGTCTCGTCCAAGACGCGCGGGGCTTTGAAGCCGCGGGGGAAACAGGCGACAAAGAGCCCTATTGCACCAAGGTATACGCCCAGGACAAGTACAAACTCACGGGAACCGACAAGCTCAGCTGGGTCGATAATGCACTGAAGGAAACGACCGGGCGCACGCGCAACAAGGTGGACGTCGTGGACGATGGCGGGGCCAAGGTGCAAGCGCAGGAGCGTTGCTGGTCTATCAACTACACCAGCTGCACGGGCTTGTCGCACGGAGGCAATCCTTTTACCTCGGCACGAGTAGTCAACGAGCATCTGTATAAGAGCCCGTACATCAACCCCAGCGGCAACGAGGAAACAAAGTCAGATTACCTCAAGCACATTTGCATCATCGCATCCGACTTTGTTGATGCGGCACTGGCACGGAGCATCTACCAGCGCAATTACAATTACGATACGAAGCACACGCAGTCGGCTTCGTACTACCTCCCGACCCGTATGCGCATGACATACGGCGACTCGCTGAGCGATGCCTCACTCCAGGATGGCAAGACCGTTGGCGAGGGTCATTTCCGTCTCGTCGACAGCAGCAACGTACTCAACGTGGCGGCTTCGGGCCATGCGTTTACCATCGAATATGTGGATGTCGACGCCTTGGGCAACGAGACCGTTACGGAGCTGCGGGGTCATGTGCCCATCGATATCGATCCGCGCGCGTTGACGCCCCATTTTGAGGGGCTCGAAGGCCTTAAGGCCGGCGAAGACGTGCGCGCCAAGATTGCGGCATCACTCGAGGGCAAGCTCGAAACCGATGCCTGCACGGCCCAGCTCGAGTTTGCGCACGACGCGGACGGCGCTCCGGGCACGGCAATGGTCGAGGGCGAGGCATTTACCGCAGGGACGTACTGGGTGCGCGCGAAAGGCCTTTTGGGCGACGCGGCGCAGAACTACAAGCTTGCCAATGACGGAGCCGCGAGCTTTACCGTGACGGCTTCGGGCAACGCAGGCGCTACGGACACCGGCGACGGCAACGGCACCAACGCAGGCGGCGCCGACAAGAACGACAAGGGCAACAAGCGCAAGGGCTCAGGCGAAAAGCTTGCCGGCACAGGCGACGGCTCTGGCATCGCCGCCGGGCTCGCTGCCGCCGCCGTGGCGACGACAGTCGCCGGCGCAGCAATGCTTGCCAGCGAACGCGAAAACGCTGGGGACGACAGCGAATAGGCAAGCCGACCCTTTTGGACACATCGGCTCGACGAGGGGCGCAGGACACCGTTCTGTGCCCCCTGATTTTTACCTTGGCCCGAACGCCGCCATACGCTACATCACCATGTTCAGCGCGTTAACAAACTCCTGGGCCTTCGCACGACTGCTCAGGCTAAAGACACAAGCAGTCAACAGCCTGTTGCGCAGAAAAACATCGCGGCCTTTGATTCTATTGACGCCCGTAATGTCCTTAAGATAGACAATTTCGGCGTGCTTGCCACCAAAAGTGCCCTTCTTGAGCACCTCGATGCGGTTGGGGTAGATCTTGACGTCTTTAAACCTACCCGAACCCTTGTCCTGAAACAGCAAGGTGTTGTTGTCCATACGCATCGCTCTCATGGTTAGAGTTAAAACTGCCTTCACCATCACATTCTAGTCGCCGCAAACCCTTTTCGCGATCGCGCTCAGAGCACCAGAATCCGTGTCCGCACGAGGCTTTAAACTAAAAACAATAAAGATGCACTCCTCAAGAGGAAAGTCGGGCGATATTGATGGGTGAACTGGTAAACCACGGGGAATCGGCAATCGTGCCAGAAGTTTTTTACAAGCAGGTTTCCTCGATTCTCAACGCCGCTCGCGACAAGGCCTATACCGCCGTTAACTTTGCGATGGTTGAGGCATATTGGGAGATCGGCAAGAGTATTGTTGATGAACAGGGCGGAGAGGAGCGCGCCAAGTATGGCGATGCACTGATCGACGAACTTGCCGTTAGATTGACTAAGGATTTTGGCAGAGGCTTCAACGCCAGAAGCTTAAGATACATGCGTCAGTTTTATCTTGCGTTCCCAATTCGGAACGCGCTGCGTTCCGAATTGAATTGGACACATTACCGCAGGTTATCGCGTATAACCGACCCTGATGCTCGAACATGGTACATGAACGAATGTGCCGATTCTCGCTGGAGCACGCGTCAGCTCGAGCGCCAGATCAACACCATGTTCCGCGAGCGCCTGCTTGCCAGCAAGGACAAGGAGGCCGTCACCCAGGAAATCCAAAAGAGCGCCCCGGCTCGTCGCCCCGAGGATATCATCCGCGACCCATATGTACTGGAGTTTTTAGGTTTCTCGGACGATACTGCGTTTCGCGAGAGCGATCTAGAGCAGGCGCTCATCACGCATCTTCAGAAGTTCCTGCTGGAGCTTGGCCGTGGTTTCGCTTTCGAGGCGCGCCAAAAGCGCATCACCTTTGATGGGCGCCATTTCTATATTGACCTTGTGTTTTACAACTATCTGATGCGCTGCTTCGTGCTCATCGACCTTAAGACGGACGATCTTACGCACCAGGACCTGGGCCAGATGCAAATGTATGTGAACTACTACACGCGCGAGCTCATGAACGAAGGCGACAATCCGCCCATAGGCATCGTGCTCTGCGCGGACAAAAGCGATTCGATCGTCGAGTACACGCTGCCCGAAGACAACGACCAAGTGTTTGCCGCCAAATACCTGCCGTATCTTCCAAGCAAGGAAGAGCTGGCGCGCGAGCTGAGTGCCGAGTACCGCGCCATCAACGAAGCGACTAATGGCGAAGCGCAAGGGTAGCGGCACGTTGCGACCGATACCCCCGACGGCGCTCCACATCACCCGGGATAAGAGGAGCTTTCCATGACAGACAGACCGAAAACAACACTGCGCGACTGCATCTATGGGCTTGCCGTCGGTGACGCGCTGGGCGTTCCCTACGAGTTCAGGCCCCGCGGTACGTTCGAATGCACGGACATGATCGGCTACGGCACGCATGGGCAACCCGCCGGCACCTGGAGCGACGACACATCTATGACGCTTGCTACCTGCGACTCGATTAGGGAGCTCGGGCACATCGACACCGCGGACATGCGCGACAAGTTCGTAAGCTGGATTGCCCGTGGCGAGTATACGATCGACGGCGTTTTCGATTACGGCGGTACGACCGCCCGCGCCCTGCGCACCGGCAAAGGAGGCTCCGGCGAGCGCGACAACGGCAACGGATCGCTCATGCGCATCGCTCCCCTGGCGTTCACCGATGCGACAGACGAAGAGGTCAGCAAGGTCTCCGCGATTACGCACGCCCACAGAACGTCGACCGACGCATGCATCATATTTGTCGAGCTGATGAGGGATGTGATGAACGACGTGCTCCCCTCGTGGGCGCTCCATCTGAAAGGCGTGCCTGAGCAGGAGATCAGGTCGGGTGGCTTCGTGCGCGACACGCTTAAGGCAGCCACTTGGTGCTTCGTCAACACTAACAGCTACGATGATTGTGTGCTTGCCGCCGTCAACCTGGGCGACGACACCGACACCACCGCAGCCGTCGCAGGCGCCCTCGCCGGCGCAGCATACGGCATGGACGCAATTCCGCAGAAATGGATCGACACCCTGCGCGGTAAAGAGTTGATTGAGAGCTGCTTGTTTTAGGGCGCCATTCAAGAAATAAGGTAGGAGGCATCATGGAGAGGAAGATCGCGAATATCGATGAGTTCCAAATGGGCGAAAACGAGACCCCGATACTCCCAACGGGACTGATGGAGGAAGAAAACCTTTACGTCCTTCCCGACGGGCGCTACCTCCCCTGCGGGGTCTACCGGACCGAAGATGGCGGCTCACTCATTTATGAGCCATCCGGGCTCAGCTTCTTCGGGCAGATGCTTGCTCAATTCAAAGAGAGCTAAAGGCTTGATTGCCCGTCAGATCGACACTGCTCCAAACCAGGGGGTGGATAGGATGTCTCCCACCGCGGCCTGTGAGGTAAAATCTTGACCGCCGCGGAATCCGCCTGCGGGCAACGCTCCGATCTCCGATTGGGGTGAAGCCTATGAACTTGTTTCTTGAAATCCTGCGCCTCTCGATGTATGTGACCGGCATTGCCCGGAACCTCTACTCGATCTGGCGGGAATATAAGCAGTAACGGATAGCGAAGGGAGTCATAGAAAAGGGTCGGTTGCAGCCGACCCTTTAAGACGATAGCACCTGCGTTGCCCGCGCTTCCAAAGTTGACCGACTGAGGAGCGGGTTCCGCGGCACATCCTGATTTTACCCAGTGGCAAGGCTCTTTTACAGCCGTTCCACCGTTTATTTACATCTGCCAATCAAGACGAGACTACTACGCACCTTTATTACACACGATATTTTCAGCCTGGTATAACCAAGTTCAATAATAGAATGCAAATCCAACCACCGTGTCTGATTACAAAAAGATTTTTGCCTTTTCTGCAGCAAACTCTTCCTCGGTAAGCACTCCACTATCACGCAGCGTTGCAAGCCTCTCAAGCCTTGCAACTACATCAATCACTATCCGCCAGCGTCTCAATAGTCTGTGAAACCTGCGGATACCGCTCAAGCTCCTTCGATAGGGCATCGACTATCTCGGCAATATTCTTTGCATTTTTGCCCCCGTTTAATACGTTTGCCCTGACCTTAGATGACGACTTGACAGTAACGCCAGATCCACCTTCAACTGGAACAACCGAAATACTGATATTTTCGCCCCAAGACCAAAGGCTCATACCAATCTCGGCTGCAACTGTTCTTGTTGTGGGCGATGCACTATCAACTTTTACTTTAGGCAGCTTTTCCATAGCTGCCTTCAAGGCATTAAACGTGTCGTCAGGAGAATACGGTACCTGAAGCTGAAGCTGCTGATCCGCAAAACCCATAATCTGGCCTCCGCTTCTTACAAGATTAAGGCTATCGGCAATGGTAGCACGTTCCCAGCAGTCTTAAGTTCGTCTCATGACCTTGCGATGCAGCCCGACGCCCCGGCACCACTCCCCTACTTACCAAAAATCGCAGCGAACAATCCCTTGCGTTTGGGCTTTTCTTCTCGGTAGGAACCCTCAGCTGCCGCTGCAACCTGGCGCGGTTGCTCGCCGCCTCCACGGCGCACGATCTGGTACAGAAACGGCGACTTAACGTATTTGACCTCGATGGGCGTGGCGTGCACGGTGCTCTCGCCGGACAGATGCAGGCTCGGGTTGAGCGGTGCCACGATATGCGTCTCGCGCTTGTCGCTAAACACCACCGCGGCCGCGCGGCCCGTCTGGCCGTTCACGGCGATGCGCACCTGCTCGCCATCGCGGCTGTCCGTTGCCGGACGGTCGACAAAGTACACCGGCACCATCACCAGGCCATCCTTATGCTTGCGGGCCTTGCGCGCCCAGGTTCGGATGCTCTTTTTATTGAGCCCCAGCACCGCCTCGGCATCGTTGCCGGCAATGTCGAGCGCCAGCTTATCAATGACCACCTGGTCCTTGGTAGACGCATCGACGGAGACGACGCGGAAGTCACCTTCCTGCATGGCGGGATCGAACGGGCCGACCTTGGCAAAGTCCCATGGCTCCAAAATGCCCATAAGGCGAACATCCAGATAGTTTGCCCGCGGATACGCCCAGTCGAGCACCTCGTAGTACACCAGGGTTTCCTTGCTCAGGCCCTTGCCCGGGAAGCTCGCCATCATACGCAGGTCCGCCAGCGCCATGGGGAAATAGAAGAGCATCATGTCGTTTTGGATCGCGTCTTCCACGTCGTGCCCGGCAAAGGCATCCGGGTACTGGCGCACCAGCTGCAGCGCGTTGGCACGTGCCTGCTGCGGTGAGATTTCGCAGGGAATACCCTGCTCCGGCACATACTCCGCACCCACGCCCATGGTCAGACGTTTGCTAAACGTACCGGGCTTGAGCAGGTCGGCAATGCCGATCTTGTTGCCGCAGGACGGGCACTCAAACACACGCTGCGTTGACTCGCCCTCAAAGGACGCTCCGCAGAAGGGGCAAGGAATGCTCACATGCGTGGCCTCTTGGAACTCCTGCGCCGTGCCGCGATCCTCCCACAGCAGATGTTCCAGGACCGACTGGTTGCGCCAATGCGAATTGAAGAAATACCAGTCCGGGTCCTCCGGGCGCTCGAGTTGCGACACATGCGTGAGCTTGAGCAGTCCATCCACCACCGTCAACGGCGTATGGCGAATGCCCAAAGCGCTCTTGGGCTCTCCGGCGTCCGCCTGCCACGGAATGACCGCACCACAATAGGCGCACTCAAAGCTGCGCTTAGCCTGGTGCGAGTACATAGGGCCGCCGCAGTTTTGACATTTAATGGCAAACATCTCGTCCATGGAAACGTCCTCCTTTGCACAGGGGCTGTCGACGTTAAGTATGTCGAGCAAACAGGCACATGCCCATACCCATGTGGCCCAAAATGGACCACCCAGGCAGACGAGAAGGCTCGCTCGTTAGCACCGGCAGACCATTGCTGCATTTTCTGAGCATCGGTGCACAGCGCCTCCGCGCGAGCTACACTATCCCCTTAAACATGATTGTGAGGACGACCGCTATGCTATTTGTAAATCAGCTGGTACATACGCTTGTTCCCGGCAGCGAGGGCGAGCCGGTCGATACCTCCTGCCGCACCAACGCGGGCTTCGCCGCAAGCCTCATCTGCATTGGCCTCAACATCACCCTGTGCCTGGCCAAGGGCATCGCGGGCCTGCTCGCTGGCTCCGTCTCCCTCATCGCCGACGCTTTCAACAACCTCTCCGATGCCTCGAGCAACATCGTGAGCCTGCTCGGGTTCCGCCTCGCCAGCCGCCCGGCAGACGAAGGCCACCCCTATGGCCACGGCCGCTACGAGTACCTCGCCGGCTTGTTTGTCGCCGTCCTGGTTTGCGCCGTCGGCATCAACCTGATCCTCGAGTCGGTCACCAAGATCATCAAGCCTTCCCCCACCGCTTACACGCTCGTTTCCCTTGCGGCACTGGCTACATCCATGCTCGTTAAGCTCTGGATGGCCGCATTCAACCGCGCGCTGGGCAACCGTATCGATTCCGAAACACTCATTGCCACAGCACAGGACTCCAAAAACGACGTCATCACCTCGGGTTCGGTCTTGATGGCGGCGCTTATTTCGCAGACGACCGGCTTTGACCTCGATGGCTGGGCAGGCCTGGGTGTGGGCATCTTCATCTGCATCAGCGGCATGGGTCTAGTGCGCGACGCCATCAGCCCGTTGCTGGGACAAGCGCCCGACCCCAAGCTCGTTCAGGCAATCCGCGACAAGATCATGTCCTATCCGCAGGTCTTGGGCACACACGACCTGATGGTGCACGACTACGGCCCCGGTCGTCAGTTTGCCAGCGCCCACGTGGAGATGCCCGGCGAGGGCGACGCATTTGAGCACCACGAGATTTTGGACACCATCGAGCACGACATCAAGCGTCAGATGGGCATCGGCATCACGTTGCACTGTGACCCCATCGCCACCACCGGCGACGACCTGCGCGGCTGGGTCAAGCGCGGCATCATGCAGATCGATCCCGCGCTCTCCATCCACGACCTGCACGAGCACGACGGGTTCGTTTCGTTTGACCTTGTGCGTCCCGACGGCTTTGACATATCCGACGAGGAGCTGCTGGAGCTCGTCACGCGCATCGTGCACGAGCGCCGACCCAATGCCTCATGCGTCGTTACGTTTGACTCGGGCTTTAGCTCGCCCGACCGTCCGGCCGAGCAGCTGTAGCCCGCTTAACAGCTAGTTTCCCTGAGCGCCCGAGATGCCGTTTTGCAGAGCGTTCCAGGCATCCGTCGCCATGCCGCCCAAGTTCTGAGCGGTGTCGCCCAGGTTCTGGGCCGTGTCGCCCAGCTCTTGGGCCTTATCCCCAAGCTCCTGTGCCTTGTTGCTCAAGTCCTCCAGCGTATTGGAACTCGAGCTGTCGGTACCGCTTTGGCCGTCGGGCGAGTTGCCCGAGCTATTCTTGTGCGTGAGTTGAATTTCGAGGTTGCCGCTGTCGTTATAGTAAGCAGAAGTAACGACCCAGTTGGCATCGATGACGGGCGTTGAGCCATCATCAGTCAGGACCACGGCATTCGAAAGATTGGCGCCGCGCGACTTGAGAAGTTTCTTGGCGTTGGACCAGTACTGCCCCGGGATATCGCTCAGATCGACGGTGCTAGACGAGGCGGACTCGGTTTGCTCGGCAGCGGTATCGGCCGTTGAACTCCCTCGCTTGTTGAGCATGCCCGACACAATGGCAAACACAACCGACAGCGCAAAGAAGATCGCCAGCACGATGAGGATCTTCTTGATCACGCTCGACGAACGCGACGGCTTCTTCTCCTCGTCCTCGCCATATTGCGGAATCGACTTGGGGTACTCGCGATACGGCTCGCGCGACTCGTAGCGAGACTGCGCCGTGCGAGGCATATACGTCGTCTGCTGAGGCTGCGGAATGGGATTTTGCGGCAGGTCATCATAGGGATTCGGCGTCGAGGCGGCATAAGAATCCTGCGGCGCGTAATCAAACGGGTCCGGAGCTGCGTTGCCATAGGGGCCTTGCGAAGATGCAGCGTAAGAATCCTGCGCCGTGTCGCCATAGCCCATAACCCGGGTGGGATCGGCAGAAGGCTGCGTCGCGGCGGGGTCGGTATAGCCGGGGTTGGGAACAACGCGGGTCGCATCGGCGCTATCGCCAGCCTGCGCGGAACCGTAGCCGCCCATCACGGTTGTCTTGTCCTGATCCATGCAACGATTCCTTTCCGTCGCGCGTGAGCCTCAAGTTATCCATGCATTCTACCCGCGCAAAAGCCTATGATGGGCAGAGCCCGTCGGTATCTACAAGACATGCGCGGGCCTAAGGATAAAAAAGCCCCGCCGGGCCTTGGTAGGCACGGCGGGGCGAGCTAGCAGCTATGGACAGCAGACTTAGAACAGGCCGGTAATGTTGCCGTCGTTGTCGACGTCGATGTTCTCGGCCGCGGGGACCTTGGGCAGGCCCGGCATGGTCAGAACACTGCCAGTCAGCGCGACCACAAAGTGGGCACCGGCGGAAACCTTGAGCTCACGCACCGTGATGCGGAAGTTCTCGGGAGCGCCCAGGGCCTTGGCGTTGTCGCTAAAGCTGTACTGCGTCTTGGCCACGCACACCGGCAGGTTGCCAAAGCCGTTCTCGCACAGCTCGGCGAGCTGGCGCTTGGCGGCCGGCGTAAAGTCAACGCCGTCGGCGCGGTAGACCTTGGTGGCAATGGCCTCAAGAGCGTCGGCCACATCGGCGCCGTCCTCATAGGCAAACTTGAGCTCGCTCGGCTGCTCAATCAGACGCATGACCTCATCGGCAAGCTCGAGCGCGCCCTCGCCGCCCTTGGCCCAGACCTCGGAAAGCTTAACGTTGACACCGAGCTTCTGACACTCGGACTCGATGAGCGCAAGCTCGGCCTCGGTGTCCGTCGGGAAGCGGTTGATGGCGACTACGCAGGGCAGACCATAAACGTTCTGGATGTTGTCGACGTGACGCAGCAGGTTGGGCATGCCGGCCTTGAGTGCCTCGAGGTTCTCCTCGTTGAGGTCGGCCTTGGCGACGCCACCGTTGTACTTCAGCGCACGAGCGGTGGCGACGACCACGACGGCGCTGGGGCAAACGCCCGTCATGCGGCACTTGATGTCGAGGAACTTCTCGGCACCCAGATCGGCACCGAAGCCGGCCTCGGTAATGGCGACATCGCCAAAGCGCATCGCCATACGCGTGGCCATGATAGAGTTGCAGCCGTGGGCAATGTTGGCGAAGGGGCCGCCGTGGACAAACGCGGGCGTGCCCTCGAGCGTTTGCACCAGGTTGGGCTTGAGCGCGTCCTTAAGCAACGCGGCCATGGCACCCTGGGCCTTAAGGTCGCGGGCACGGACGGGCTCGCCGGCAAAGCTGTAGCCGACGACGATCTCGCCCAGGCGCTCCTTGAGGTCGTTAATGCTCGTAGACAGGCACAGGATTGCCATGACCTCGGAGGCGACGGTGATATCGAAGCCGTCCTCGCGCGGCACGCCCTGGGCCTTACCGCCAATACCGTCGATGACGTGGCGCAGCTGACGGTCGTTCATATCGACGACGCGCTTCCAAGTGATGCGTTTAACGTCGATACCGAGCTGGTTGCCCTGCTGGATGTGGTTATCAAGCATGGCGGCCAGCAGGTTGTTGGCAGCACCGATGGCATGGAAGTCGCCGGTAAAGTGCAGGTTGATATCCTCCATGGGGATGACCTGAGCCCAGCCGCCGCCGGCAGCGCCGCCCTTAACGCCAAAGACGGGGCCGAGCGAAGGCTCGCGCAGGGCCACGGCACTCTTGACGCCGCGTCGGCGCAAGCCATCGGCCAGACCGATGGTCGTGGTGGTCTTACCCTCGCCCGCAGGCGTTGGGTTGATAGCGGTCACGAGGACGAGCTTGGCCTGGTGATCGGTCGGCTCGTTGAGCAGTGAATAGTCGACCTTAGCCTTGTCGAAGCCGTACGGAATCAGGTGCTTAACGTCGACGCCGGCGTTCTTGGCCACCTCGGTAATAGGCAGCGGCGTGACAGAACGTGCGATTTCGATGTCAGTAGGCATGGGCGGTCCTTTCGTTACCGAATGAGAAAAAGACCAATTCAGCATAGCACGGGCGCGCAATAGTAAAACACCCGTAACCGATGAATGGCGATATGTTTATCCAATGCTCAGCGATAGCTTAACAGCCCGCCAAAACAAAGCGCCCTAAATGGTAGGTTCAATCCCCAAGTGCTCAAAGGTGCGAAGCGTTGCCTGGCGGCCCTGGGGCGTGCGAATCATCAAGCCGCACTGCAGCAGATAGGGCTCATAGACATCCTCGAGCGTTCCCGGGTCCTCGCCCACCGCGCTGGCAAGCGTTGTCAGGCCCACGGCACGTCCGGAGAACGTCTTAGCGAGTGTCTCCAAAATGCGAATATCCATCCAGTCCAGACCAAGCTCATCGATCTCGAAGAACTCGAGCGCCTGGCGGCAGATATCGAGCTCGATAGGGCCGTTGCCGCGCACCTGTGCGTAATCGCGCACGCGCTTGAGCAGGCGGTTGGCAAGACGTGGCGTGCCGCGCGAACGCGAGCCGATCTCGAGCGCACTGGGGTGGTCGATCGTCACGCCCAGGATGGACGCCGAGCGCGTCACAATCTGCGCGAGTTCTTCGACCGTGTAGTAATCCAGGCGATATGAAATGCCAAAGCGGTCGCGCAGCGGGCCAGTCAACATACCCGAGCGGGTCGTTGCCGCCACCAGCGTAAACTTGGGGATATCCAGGCGAATCGATCGTGCGGCCGGGCCTTTACCGATCACGATATCGAGCGCAAAGTCCTCCATCGCGGGGTACAGGACCTCCTCGACCGAACGGTTGAGGCGGTGGATCTCGTCAATAAACAGCACATCGCCCGGCTGCAAGTTAGTAAGGATGGCCGCCAGGTCGCCCGTACGCGCGATGGCGGGGCCACTCGTGGTCTTGATCTGAGCGCCCAGCTCGTTGGCGATAACGGTGGCCAGCGTGGTCTTGCCCAGGCCCGGAGGACCCGAGAAAATCACGTGGTCGAGCGTCTCGCCACGGCTCTGCGCCGCTTCGATCAACACGCGCAGGCTCTGCTTGATATGCTCCTGGCCACAGTAGTCGTCCAGGCGCTGGGGGCGCAAAGTGCGGTCGACATCGAGGTCCTCGGCCGTCAGCTCCGAGCCCACCATGCGCTCGCCGTGCGCCATGGATGCCGCCGGCGAGTTGCCGGGCGTCGCCCACAGGTCCTGAGAGTCATCGGCTTCCCACATCACGCATCCATTCCGAGTCGCTTAAGCGCCGCGCCGAGCAGATCCTCGACACGCATATTCTGCCCATCATACCCGCTCAGGGCAACATCGGTCTCCTGCGGGCTAAAGCCCATGGAAAGGAGCGCCGCACGGGCGTCATCGATGGCCGAGGGAGCGGCAGCGGGCACGGGCATCGCAACCTGGCCGGGAATCACGTCGACCGGCACAAAGCCCTTGTCCTTGGCAAAGGTGCTCTTGAGCTCCAGGATCAGACGCTGAGCTGTCTTTTTGCCCACACCGGGCACCTTGGCCATGCCCTTGTCGTCCTCGGCCATCACCAGCGAATACAGCTGCCCCACGGTATAGGTGGAAAGCACGGCGAGCGCCAAGCGCGGGCCAACGCCCGAGACAGACACGAGCCGATCGAACATCGTGCGCTCATCCTTAGAGGAAAAACCGAAAAGTGTCATGGCGTCCTCGCGCACCTGCATACGCGTGTAGAGGCGGACCTCGCCGCCGGGCGTCGGCAACGTGGCCGCAGTGCTGCCCGAGATGCCGAGCTCAAAGCCAACGCCCGACACATCGACGACAGCAGAGCTCATCGTGGCCTCGACAAGCGTTCCGTGGAGCTGGGAGATCATCAGTATCCGGTTCCTCTCTGTTGATAGAACTCGCCGCCGGTAAGCGCCCGGGTACGGCTGAGGTTAACGTGGCAGATGGCGCAGGCCAGGGCATCGGCGGCATGGTCGGGATGCGGGTCGTGATCGAGCTGCGTGAGCGTGCGCACCATGTAGGCGACCTGCCGCTTATCTGCGGCACCGGTACCCACCACAGCCTGCTTGATCTGCATAGGCGTGTACTCGCCGATCTCGAGCGCGCACTCCGAAAGCGCCACGAGCGCGGCACCGCGGGCATGTGCCGTGGGGATTGCCGAGCGGACATTAGCGCCAAAGTAGATGCTCTCGATGGCAGCGGTATCGGGTCGATAACGCTCCACGACACCCTTGAGGTCGCGGGCGATATGCGACAGGCGCACCGCGAGCGGACTGCCTGCGCTGGTCTCGATGCAGCCATAGGCACGGCAGCGAACCTCGCCACGCCGCTCCTCGATAATCCCCCAACCCGTATGAGCCAAACCGGGGTCGATGCCCAAAATAACCAAGCCAACCTCCCCTCGTCTTTTACCAAGCGCAAGGCAAGGCCCCGCGCACTACTCACGAACGTCTGTTCTAGAATAACACAACGGGGTCAAGATGCTTAGTTGAAGTATCGGGGTTGAGAGCGAATCCCATCCCCAGTTTAGTTCTGCGAGAAGAATGGGAACTGTCGGGGATTAACCGGCGGATGCGGCATCGGGCCACCCTGAGGACCACCTTGCGGTCCGCCCTGGCCGCCCATCATCTTATCGATGGCGTCCTGAACCTCGCCCTCGAACTTTTTCATTCCCTCGTGTAAACGACGCTGACCGTCTTCAGAGCGCAACTCCTCCATTTGTTCGGGCGAAATACCCAGTAGCTCGCCCAGCACGCCCATCATCTCGTTTCGCACGCGCTCGCTCGTATCCTCGTCAGCAAAACGGCGCACCTCGGCGCGCGCCAACGAATCGACCGTCATACGCTCCTTGCCGTTGAGCCCCAGGTCGGACCACGCGAGCATGTACGGCCAGGAGCGCTCGGCAAACGAACGGGACGAGACGATCGGCGCCGTCGGCAACATGCGGCGGGCAGCCTCACCCTGACGCACGAGCATCAGCAGCAGCGAGCAGGCCTCAGGCTTGCCAGCGACCATCGGGATGTCGTTGAAAGATCGATTGCGGTCCACGTGCGCCTCAAGCGCGCCATCGATCTCACCCGGCTCAAGCCCGCCGAGCAGCTGTGCCGCGCGGTCGAGCATATCGACCGGACCGTCGAGCGTCGAGAGCGCCTGCGCCAGCACTCGCTCCATACAATCTTCCACCGCGTTGAGCGTCACGAGCTCTTGGGGCACCACGGCAGACGTGCGGTTGCGCACACGCGCCACAAACTCAAGCGTCGACAGGTACACATCGCCAAAGGGCGCGTAATCGCCCTGGTAGCCGCCGCAAAGCGCCGGCGCCGCCAGCGCGTACTCGGTTTTGGACAGCGGGCTCAGCGCCATCGCACCCAACTCGAGCGCCGTGTCCTCCAGCATAAGGCCCAGCGTACGCGAGCGCAGACGTTCGGCATCGCCCGCCGACACGTCGCGATCGAGCACACGCGCCGCATCCGGCGCATCGCGCTCGACGGTGCGAATGTGCAGACGCTCAGCGATGGCGCGGACGGCGGCACAGCGGGCAGCCTCGGCCTCTTCCTGCGCCGGCGTAAAGATACGGTTGCGCCCCAGCACCAGGCCGATCACGTTGCGCGGACCCAGGGCGTCGACGGCAAGCGTCGCCAGCAGGGACGACGGCAAGTCACCCTCGAGTGCCACCACAGCACACGACGCACCGTGGGCTCGGGCGTTGTCGCGCACGGCGAGCACCAGCGCCTGCCACAGCCACTCCTCGGAACGGAACTCGGGCAGTTCGTGATCTTCCAGGGCATCGAGCATCACGCCGCGCTGAATCTCCTGAACCAGCAGGCTCTCCTCAAAACACGGCGCTTGGGCCACCACGCGACCGCAGTCGTCGAGCACAAACGAACCGCCGGTATACACCGACTCGTCATAGGCACCGACCGGCGCCATGCAGGCAAACCATACGCTGCGCTTGGATGCGATCTTGCGGTAGGCGCCGCTGCGAACGGCGGCAATGGCAGCAGTCTCGCGGTCGGTCATGTCAAACGCGTTGAATTGGAAATACGCAATGAGGTCAACACCGGTCGGCAACATCTCGAGTTCGCGGTCCAAGTCAAAAATCACGGCAATGCGTACGCCGTCCACGTCGAACACCGGCGGCGCCCAACGCGTGTCGTTGTTCTCGCCACGCTGCAGGGCAATGCTCGAACGCGCCGGCACCACATGACCGTCCTTGAGCATCATGTAGTCGAGTAGCGGCTGGCCCTCAAACGAAACCGCCGCGGGCACGATGCAGATCATGTCAAGCTCCTGGATGCGCTCGGCGACACCAGTCAAGCCGGCAAGCATGTCGTGCTCAAAGTCGGCAGCGCCCACCAGGCCACCGGGCATGGCGCCCATAAAGAGCGGAGCCGGAACGCACAGCACGCGCGCCCCGCGCTCGTGGGCCAGACGAGCCTGGTCCTCGATGCGGCCGCAAATGCCCTCAATATCACCCAGGCGCATATCGATCTGTGCAAGCGCGAGCTTCATGGCTCAGCCCTTTCCGTCGTAAACCATCGTTGTCGTAGTAAAAGCGCCGGCCGCATAATGCAGTCGGCGCTCGCATGTGCATATGCTAGCTATGATACCCCGAGCGGGGGCGCGCTCCTAGAACGTCGCGGACCACAGCCCGTGCAGGTTGCAGTAGGCATAGACGGTACCGGTCTTGGAACCGCCGGCAAAAAACGTCGCGGGCTTCATGCCGGGCTCAAGGTAATGGACCTCTAAGCGGCCCTCGGCCTCAAGGGCGATCCACTCAATATAGTGCTCGGGCAGGCTGGGGTGCTCGACCGAGCCAACGCGTGCGCGAATCACGTGACCGTCGCGCTCGGTCTCGACAACAGGCACGTGCTTCTCGTGCGCCGCGTCCTCAGTGTTTGCGGTCAGTTCCGTGCAACCGGCAGGGGTTGCAACGTCGTTGCCAAGGGCGGCAATGAGCTTACCGTCGGGGTCCTTAAAGAATTTCGCCATGATGTTCTCCTTTGCTGACGTGCCAATGTTCTTGATGGTTCTTATGCCCAAAGGCAGACAAACCATCCACGGCATTGCAAATGAACACATAACGGGCGGGGACGATGGGGCAGCGTGCGCTATCCACCCTGGCGGCCCCACCCGAGCGGGTTAGCGCCCGTCGCCGCCCAGCAGCGCCAGAACATCTTCGCGGGTAAACAGCGCCGACGAGATGCCGTCGCCGCCGAGCACGCTGTTGACCAGGTCGCGCTTGGACTCCTGCATCTGCATAATGCGCTCCTCGATCGTGTCCTTGGCGATGAGCTTGTACACGGTCACGGTATGTTGCTGGCCAATACGGTGCGCGCGGTCGGTCGCCTGGTCCTGCGCTGCCACGTTCCACCACGGGTCGTAGTGGATGACCACGTCGGCCGCCGTCAGGTTAAGGCCCACGCCGCCCGCCTTGAGCGAAATCAAAAAGACCGGAACCTCGCCCGCTTGGAACTGCGCGACCATCTTGGTGCGGCTCTCCTTAGACGAAGCGCCCGTGAGCTTAAGGAAGGCGATGTCCTCCTTGGCCAAGCGCTTACCGATGATATCGAGCATACCCGTAAACTGGCTGAACAACAGGATGCGATGCCCGCCGTCGAGTGCGCCGTGCACGAGCTCCATACACGTATCGAGCTTGGCGCTCCCCGCCTTGTAATCCTCGTAGTGTAGACGCGGGTCGCAGCAGATCTGGCGCAGCTTGGTGAGCTCGGCGAGCACCTTGAGTTTGTCCTTCTTAAACTCCCCAGCCTCGCGGTGCTGCACCTGCTGGGCGATGCGGTCCTGGTTGGCCAGGTAGAGCTTGCGCTGCTCGCCGGTAAGCTGCGCCATGACGGTGTCTTCGATCTTCTCGGGCAGGTCGGCCACCACGTCTTCCTTAACACGGCGCAGCACAAACGGCGACACGAGCGCCTGCAGGCGAGCGGCGCTATCGCCCTCGGCATGCTCGACGGGGCTCTCAAAGCGCTTGGCAAACGATTCACGCGTGCCCAGCAGGCCCGGCATCAAAAAGTCGAAGATGCTCCAGAGCTCGGATAGGCGGTTTTCGATGGGCGTGCCCGTCAGGGCAAAGCGCACGCTGGTAGGCAGGCGCTTGGCGGCGCGCGCCACCTGCGTGAGCGGATTTTTAATGTACTGTGCCTCATCGAGCACCACGCGGGCAAAATCCTGCTCGACGTACTCGTCGATATCGCGCCGCATAAGGTCATACGACGTCACGACCACGCTATGCTCGGCCACGCCGGCGATCTGCACGCGGCGTTGAGCCTTGGCGCCCACAATGGCGCACACATCGAGCGACGGGGCAAAGCGCTCCAGCTCGGCAGTCCAGTTGTACACGAGTGAGGCCGGGCATACCACGAGCGTGGGCTTGGTGTCCCCCGCCTCCACGCGCGCCAGAATATGCGCAATCATCTGGAGCGTTTTGCCCAGGCCCATGTCGTCGGCCAAGATGCCGCCAAGGCCCAGGTGTTCAAGCGAGCCGAGCCACTGGTATCCGTCGACCTGGTAGCCGCGCATCGTTGCCTTGAGCGATGCCGGCACCGTAAAGTCCATCTTGCCGAGCGTGTCCAGGCGCTCGACGGTGCGGCGGAACGCGGCGTCGCGATCGGCCTCAAGCGCCGGCGTGCGTGCGAGCATGCTATCGACAAAAAGGGTGCTCGACGCGGGGAGCGACACGCCGTCGAGCAGGTCGACGGCATCGACGCCCAGATCTTCGGCAAGGCCAAACGCGGCGCGCGCTCCCTCATCCAGGCGCACGATGTCGCCGGACGTCAGGCGCGCAAACGTTTGATGGCGCTTGTACGAATCGAGATAGACGGCAAGGTCCGCGGCCGAAAGTCCGCTCGCGCCCAGCTCGACATCGAGCAGGTTGCTCTTAACGGTCGCACGAACCGAGAGCTTGGGCGCGGGGCGGACCGAGATCTGGCGCAGACGGTCGCTGAGCATGACCTCACCCAGTTCGGACAGGGCGGACAGGCCCTCGGTCAGCAGGCAGAACAAGCGGGCGTCATCGCGCTCCTCAAACGCCAGACCGCCCTCGTAGAAATCGAAGTACAGGGCCGCCGTATCCATAACGCGAAACTCCGCCACCTCGTCGCGGGGCGGCACACCGGGGCGCTGCTCTTCGAAGGGGCTGCCCGGAGCGCCCAGGCTAAAGAGATCCGCCGACCAATCGCCGTAGGTAACCGTAATTTTGCAGGTCACGAGCCCATCGCCGACACCGATCGCCATAGCAAAGCTCGGCTCGGGTGCCACGGTATCGAGCGCGGCGGGCGCGGTGAGGTCGGTGTAGTCGCGCAAAATGGGCAGCGCCATACGGCAGAACTCACCCACCTGCTCGGCGGCAATATGGGCGGGCGTGCGGCACGGCAGCAAGCGCGACAAAAAAGGTGCGGCATGCTGAGCAAATGCAGCGTCGGTACGGCGCGCGCGGCGCGTGTCAACCAAGTAGGCGGCATCGCCCGACGCAAAGCAGTACATATCGGCGGGCAGGCGCAGGTCATAGCTACCACCAGCCGCCGGCGCGATTTTGGCGGCAAGCAGCGGTGGGCGCTTAGCGGATGCCTCGTCCTCCCCTTGCGGAGACAGCTCAACCGCCACGTCGTAGGTGCGATGCGTCGTCATCCCCCGCGACCAGGCGGGCTCAAAGGAGATGGTCTGGCCGCGCAGCAGGTCCAGCACATATACGATGCTATGCTCGGACAGCGGCAACTGACGCTCGGCAACAAAACCACTGCGGGCAAAGTCGTACGACGCCGAACGCGAGCTTGTGATGTCATCGAGATAGGCAACTGTCGTCGCAACAAGGTTGAGCAGCTTTGCCGATGTTTCGTCAAAGGCCTCAGGTGAATGGACAAACGTGAGCTTCTTGCCATAGGAGAACGTGCCGCCGCGCACGTAGGCATCGGCCATGCCGTCGATGTCCTTGACCACGTAGGAGACCGATCCACAGCGAATGCGGAACTCGAGCGCCCAGCTAAAGCGGTCAGCGAACAGCGGATTGTAGTACGGCACCAACGAGGGCTCCAACGCCGCTTTGGGGGCGTCGGCATCAACGGCACCGGCAAGCTTGCGGCGCATGCTCGCCAGCTCATCCATGCGCGCGTCCGAAAGATCGGAGAGTGCCGCCATGAGGCTGGGGCTCGTGGGGACGGGCGCCGGAAAGGGAAAATTGGGGTTGACGGCCGGCGCGACGGACGCGGCGCGCGCGGGCTGTTTCGGCTGCGCCGTAAACGTGCGAACCGGCGTGCGCAAACCTTCGACGGGCTCGGCGCCGCTGGCATCCAAATACGCCAGCGCCGTGGCAATAGCGTGCTTACACATACCGGGATAGCGGTATGCGGCGGGGCAGTCGCAATCGTAGTCGATAACCTCGTGCTCGTCCATGTCGAGCGCCACGTGCGTCTTGTACAGGTCACCGCGCGAGCCGCGCACCGTGCCCTCGACCGTCACGTTTTTGGAGAAGCGCGAGCCGCTGTCCTCGATCGACAGCACGGCACCGTTGAGCATGAGCGAACGCCCCTTCATAAAGGTGCCGCTCAACGCCGCCTCTTTGCGAAGCGCCTGCACAAACGTCCCCTGCGCCATCACTTCCTCCAATCTCACCCGGGGTAGCTTAGATCACCGTCACGCGACCCTGGTTACCCACAATGGCCTTGGCCTCGGCCAGCAGCGGAATCGAACGCGCGTTGACCTTGGCAGGTACCTCGGCACGCAGCACGCGCCCGTCCACCTGCTCGATAAAGATCTCCACGCGGTCGCCGCCCGGGTTAGCGGTGAGCACCGTGGCCAGGCGCGCCATATTGCCCTGGCTAAAGCGGCTGTTAGGCACCATGACCTCAAACACCTTGGGCTTGTTGTTCTCCTCGTTGAGCTCGAGCGGCACGATCTCCTGCGCGATGATCTGGTCGCCGCGGTCCGAGCGCTCGAGCTTGCCCTTAATGCGCACAAAGGCATCGGACAGCTGCGCGCCGGTCTCGGGATCGACCTCGCCGTACAGGTACCCCTCGGCCTCTTTATAGGTCTTGGGGAACACGACGACGGTGGCCTCGCCTTCCATGTCCTCGAGCTGCACGATGCCCATGGGGTCACCGTTTTTGGTCACGCGCTTGGACACGCTCGAGACCATGCCGGCCCACCACAGCGCCTTGCCCTCGGGAATCTCCTGGTTGATGGTGCCGCCCGTAGGATTCTGAACTTCGTAGCCGGTATCGATCTGCGAGAACGAGAAGTCGCGCGCCTTGGCTAGTGCATACTCAAACGGGCGCAGCGGGTGGTCCGAGACATAGATGCCCAGAACCTCCTTCTCCTGGCTCAGCTTAAGGTGGCGGTCCCATTCCTGGCCATCCGGATCGGGCACGCTCACCTCAAAGCCCGAGCCCTCAACGTCGCCAAACATATCGAAGAACGACGTCTGGCCGCTCGCGCGATCCTTCTGGCGCTTTACCGCGGCATCGATGATGTTCTCGGGGTTGTTCTTATCCACAAAGTGCATCATCTGGCGACGCGGATACCCCGTGGAGTCGAAGGCGCCTGCCTTGATGAGCGATTCGATCACGCGGCGGTTGGCCTGGCTCGAGTCCACGCGCTCGACAAAGTCGTGCAGCGTCTTAAACGGGCCGCCCGCCTCGCGCTCGGCGATAATCGCCTGCGCCACGCCGGTGCCCACGCCGCGGATGCCGGCCAGACCAAAGCGCACGCCCTCCTTGGTAGCCGTGAACTCGGTACCGGACTCGTTGACATCTGGCGACAGCACGGGGATGCCGTCGTGACGGCATGCCGAGACGTAGTGCACGATCTTGTCGGTCTTGCCCGTATAGGACGTCAGAACGGCCGCCATGTACTCGTGCGGATAGTGCGCCTTGAGCCACGCCGTCTGCATAACCAGGATGGCGTAGCCGGCGGAGTGCGACTTGTTGAAGGCGTAGGACGCGAACTCGAGAACATCGTCCCAAATCTTCTGGGCGACCTCGCGCGTATAGTTGTTCTTGATGGCGCCGTTCATCCAGTGGTCGTAGGTGGTCTCGTCGGAGCCATCCTCCCAGTGGAGCACCGTCGACGTGAGCAGCTTGATCTTTTTCTTAGCCACGGGCTTACGGATACGCGAGTCCGATTCGCCCTTGGAGAAGCCGCACATCTCGACGGAGATGAGCATAACCTGCTCCTGGTAGACCATGGTGCCGTAGGTTTCGCCCAGGATGTCGTCCAGGCGGTCGTCGTAGGAGACCGCCGGCTCCTTGCCGTTCATACGGTTGATGTAGGACGAAACCATGCCGGCGCCCAGCGGGCCCGGGCGGTACAGGGCGATCAATGCTACGACGTGCTTGTACTCGGTGGGCTTCATGTTCTTGATCGTGGCCGTCATGCCGGCGGACTCGACCTGGAAGACGCCGGCGGTGTGGCCGGAACCCATGAGCTTAAAGATCTCGGGGTCGTCAAAGGGAATCTCTTCCTCTTTGATGTCGATGCCGAAGTTCTTTTTGATGTTTGCCTTGGCCTTGGAGATAACAGTCAGCGTGCGCAGGCCCAAGAAGTCCATCTTGAGCAGGCCCATATCGGCAACGGTATGGCCCTCGTACTGGGTAATCTCGACGCCGCCCTTGGTATCGAGCTTAGTGGGCACGTGCTCGTTGACGGGGTCGCGGCAGATCAGAACGGCGCACGCGTGCACGCCCTCGCCACGGGTGAGGCCCTCGATTGAGAGCGCCGTGTCGATGATGCGGCGGGCGTCGTCGTCCTTTTTATAGGCCTCGGCAAAATCGGGGTTAAACAGATCCTCTTTGCCGGGCTGCTTGTCGAGCACCTGCTTGAGCTTGACCTTGGGGTCGCTCGAAACCATCTTGGACAGGCGCTGACCCATGTAGACCGGGTAGTCCAGGACGCGCGCGGCGTCGTTGATGGCCTGCTTGGCCTTAATGGTCGAGTAGGTGATGACGTGGGTGACCTTCTCGGGGCCGTAGAGCTGGCGAACGTGCTCCACGACCTCGAGGCGCCGCTCATCGTCGAAGTCCATATCGATATCGGGCATCTCGGTACGCTGCGGGGACAGGAACCTCTCGAACATCAGGCCGTTCTCGAGCGGGTCGAACGCGGTGATGTTCATGGCGTAGGCGACGATAGCGCCGGCGGCCGAGCCACGGCCGGGGCCGACGCCGATGCCGTTGTCCTTGGCCCATTGCACGTACTCGGCAACGATCAAGAAGTAGGCGGCAAAGCCCTTGTCGCAGATGACTTTGTATTCGTACTCAAAGCGCTCTTTGATGTTGACGCCACCAATCTCGCGCGTGGCCCAGTCGTCGCCGTAGTGCTGGCGCAGGCCCTTCTCGCACTCGCGGCGGAACTGGCTCTCGTGCGTCTCGCCGGGATCGAGCAGCGGGAAGCGCGGCAGGATGATGGAGTCCCAGTCCAGCTCTACGTAGCACTTGTCGGCGATCTCGAGCGTGTTGTCGCAGGCCTCGGGGCAATACGGGAACATCGCCCGCATCTCCTCCTCGGTCTTCATATAAAACTCCGAGCCGGTCATGCGCATGCGGTTGGGGTCGTCGACCTTGGCGTTCATGCCAATGCACATGATGACGTCCTGCACCGGCGCGTCCTCGCGGCGCAGGTAGTGGAAGTCGTTGGTGGCAATGACTTTGACGCCCACCTGCTTGGCGATATCGATGAGCGTGCGGTCCATCTGCTCGTCGGTCAGGCCGTTGTCGGTGGTGATGCCGTGTTCCTGGATCTCGATATAAAAGTCGCCGGGTTCGAAGGTATCGCGGAAGGTCTCGGCCCACTTGATGGCGCCCTCCATGTCACCGCGGTCGATGTATTTGGGAATGATGCCCGCGATGCAGGCGCTCGTGCAGATCATGCCCTTGGCATGGCGGCGCAGGTTGTCGAGCGTCACGCGGGGCTTGTAGTAAAAGCCCTGCACGGCGGCCTCGGAAACCGTCTGCATCAGGTTGACGTAGCCCTCCTGGTCCTTGGCCAGGAGGATCATGTGGTAGAGCTCGGGCTTATGGTCGCGGGCAAGGGTCTCGTCCGGCGTAAAGTAGACCTCGCAGCCAAAGATGGGCTTGATGACCAGGGGCGGCTTGAGCTCGTCGATATTGCCCTTCTCGTCCCACATAGCCATGTCCTTAACGTACTGGGCATGCTCGCGCGGGTTTTCCTCGGGGTCGGGCTCCACCAGCTCGTCGCGGCGGTCCTTTTCCAAGAAGGCCTTGTCGTGGCTCCAGGTTTTGTACTCGGGCGTGTTGTGGTTAACGGCGTCGCAGGCCAGCGCCAAGTCGGGCACGCCATACATGTAGCCGTGATCGGTAATGGCCACGGCAGGCATGCCAAGCTCAACGGCACGGTTGACCATATCCTGGATACGGGTTGCGCCGTCGAGCATGGAGAAAACAGTGTGATTGTGCAGATGGACGAATGCCATGTGATGAGCTCCGATGCGGGTTCGTGTTCTGACTGAACGATTTTACCGCACGGCGCGGACGGCACCCGAACCTAGCCAAACCCACACGGCTCCTCACGCAGTTGCGGTGAAATGCGGACTGTTTGGCGGCTTTTTTGGCCAAAACAGTCCGTATTCCACCGCAAGTTATTGAGGGCTAGAGGCTGTAGGTGACCACCTGAGGCTCGCACGGGTTGGCGGGGTCGACTTGCTCCACGCGGACGAACTTGACGGTCACGGCCTCAAAGCCCGCCTTGTGCAGAACATCAGCGTAAACGCGCGCCTGCAGGGCGTGCTTCTCCTGCAGCTGTTCCGGCGTCTCGTCCGGTGTGCCGCCCGTCTTGTAGTCGATGACCAGCGCGCGTGACGAATCCGCCGGGTTCGTCGCCAAAGCATCGATGGCGCCCTCGGCATATGCACCGTAGCGAGCGATGTCCTCGTCCTCGCAGCCCAGCGAAAAGAACGGCACCTCGGCGCGAACGCACGGCCAGGCAAGCAGCTCGGCACGGACCGCCGACTTGAGCCAGCGATCCAGGGCAACGTCGAAGCGTTCGCGCTGTTCCGGCGTCAGGCGCCACAGGCGAGCCAGGGCGTCGGCACGCTCGGCGGGCAGCGCATCGGCACCCATCTCGATCAGCCACTGGCAGGCGGCGTGGAAGGCCGAGCCCAGCGCCATGGGATTGCCGGCGGGCTCGACAGCGGCCACGTCTGCATCCGCCATCTCGGAACCATCAGACTCCGCATCATCGCCAGCCTCGTCCATGGGCACATGCGCCTCGGTGGCACGGTCCTCGGACTCGGCATGCAGCGCCGCGGCAATTGACGAGTAGCTGTACGAATCGCGCACCGGATACGGGCAGATGCCCATGCGTACGCCCACCGCTTGGGGATGCACGAGCTCGAACGCATCGGGTTCGGGGTCGGCAGGACCGGGGACGATTGTACTGGCCGAATCGTCGGCAGTATCTGTATCGACATCGCCGCGAACAAGCCTGCCCTCGGCATCCAGTGAAGCGTTGGCCTCAAACGCCTGCTCGCCAAAGGAAAAGTCCGCGAGCGAAATGAGCTCGTAGTCGCCCGGCTGGGAGTTGTCGAACACCAGGCGGTCGGCATCGAGCTGCGGCATGTCCAGAGCGTCGGTAGGCAGAATACGACGCAGCACGTCATAGGTCAGATCGGTCTCGACGTCGAAGGTCGGCGCGCACAGCTTGCCGCGGCTCACGCCGGCATCCATCGCCAAGATCACCAGCTCTCGCGCACGCGTCATGGCAACATAGAGCAAGCGGGCCCGCTCCTCGAGCGAAAGCTGCAGGTCGTCGTCGCGCAGGCGGGCAAATGCCTCGGCGGGAGAGCCCGTCGCACAGACGTCCTCCATGAGCTCTGGCGGCAGCCACAACGACGTGCCCTTGCCCTTAAACGCATGCTCAAACTGCTTTTTGACGTCGTCGCCCTTCACAAAGGTTCCGTCGGCGAGCTTAACGCCGTCGAAGCGTGCCGGCAGCGCCACGATCTGCGCTCCGCCCTCGACGCGACCCATCTGTGCCGCACCCGAGGACTTACGCACGCCAAAACACTCGGCAACCGCTACGACCGGATACTCCAGACCCTTGGACGCATGCACCGTCATGATGCGTACCGCGCCGTCGCCCTCCTCGTTGAGCGCGCCCGGGGCCTCCTTGCCCGCCAAGAAGCGGTCGAAGGCGAGCGCAATGGAGCGCGGCGAGTTGCCGAGCTCGGCCTCTGCCTCGGCCACGGCGTCGAGCGCCTTGAGCACGTTGGCGGCAATGGCCTTGCCCTCGGGACCACGCTGTGCCAGACGTACAAACCAGCCGGAGGCGTTGACCACGTCGCGCGCGATGGCGGCGAACGAATCGCGGCCCACGCGACGGAGCGCATACCGCAGCACCTCGCGGGCGCGCGTCACGAGCGGCAAGTCTTGCAAACCCGGCACATCGGAATCGCTCATGATGCCCACGTCGATGTTGCGGCGCGAGGTTTCCCCCGTCTGGTCGTCCAGCTTGGTCGCCAGCGCCAGGAACTCCTGAGCGCCGAGCGCAAACATCGGCGAGGCCAGCAGCGGCATAAGACCCTGCGCCGTATCGGCCGGGTTAGCAAGCGCGCACACCAGGGCACGCACCGTCTGCACCTCGGCTGCCTGGGCAAAGACCGAGCCGCCTGCGATCACGCAGTCGAGCCCCTGGTCGCGGAAGGCCTGCGCATAGACATCGGCGTTGGTCATGCGGCCCAGCAGCAGGACCATGCTGCCCTGGGGCTGGCCCGCTTTAACGAGTGCTTGGAATCGCTCCGCAATCGCACGAGCTTTCGCCTGCGTTCGCTCCTGCGTACTGCCACCGGCAACGAAAATCGCCTGGCGGCGCGATGCCTTCGCCTTGAGCTTGTCCTCGCGTTCGTCGCTCGGTTCAAGATCCAAGAACCCCTGCATCAAACCACCGGTGTCGCCGTCAAAGACGCGCGCCACATAGCGCAGCACCTCGTCGTGGCTGCGGAAGTTGCGTACAAGCTTGACGAGCTCGCCGGCGGGGGCATCGGACGTGGCGACCGTCTCGGACGCCGTCGTCGAACCCACCTTGCGCTCCTGGCGACGGAATACCTCGACCTCGGCACCACGGAAGCGGTAGATCGACTGCTGCGCATCGCCTACGGTGCACAGTGCGCGCTCCCCCGCGCCCGTCAGGTGACGGATCAAATCGACCTGCATCTGGTCGGTATCCTGGAACTCATCGATCATGACCATCTTAAAGCGACCCTCATAGGCCGCTCGGATGGCGGGATAATCGCGCAGCGCCTCGTACGCCATGCGCAGCAGGTCGTTGTTATCAAGCGCGGACTGGTCAGCCTTGAGCGCGCGGTATTCCGCCTCCACAGCACGAGCAAGCCCCGCCAGCGCATCGAGCGCGGGACCACCGCAGGCCAGCACGATATTGATAAACGCATCGGCAGCCTCGGCCTTGAGTAGCTCCACCTGCTCCTTAGAAAACGCCTTGCTCGCCCGAGGCATGCTGCACGACATCATGAGTCGCGCCGCATCCTCCATGGTTTTGCCGCTCGCCTCAAACGCGTCGATGGCATCGAGTGCCACCTGCGCTTTCTCGGTCGCGGCCTTGCTTGCGCCCAGCGCCGCACGATAGGCATCGGCGAGTGCCGAGGTATCGGCCTGGCCGCGCGCCACGCACACGTCGTCCATACCGCCCGGCAGCTGGCTCGAGAGCTCCAGCAGCTCACGCACCAGCCCTTTAATGGTGGTACCGGCGCCAAACGGCCCACCCTCGCCCGCCATGGGATACCAAGCGTAGAGGGCCTTAAGCGAAGCGGCGAGCTCGGGGGCGGCATCGGGCGCCGTCGCGCGGGCCAGCACATGCTCAACAGCCTGGTCCATAAGCTCGTCGGTATCGGTGAGCACCGTGAACTCGGGATCGATGCCCAGCTCCAACGCATGTGCGCGCAGGATACGCGAGCACATGCCGTGAATGGTCGAGATCCACGCATCGTCGACGGTCAGGGCTTCCTCGTCCATGCCCTCGTCGATGAGCGTGCGGCGCACACGGTCACGGATCTCGGCCGCGGCGTCTTTGGTAAAGGTAATGGCGAGCACCTGGTCCAGATGCTCAACGAACGGACCGGATTCGGGCGAGAGCGCGTAGACGATGCGGCGCGTGAGGGTAAAGGTCTTGCCCGAACCGGCACCCGCCGAGACAAACAGCGGACGGTCGAGCGTTTTGACGATCTGCAGCTGTTGCGGCATCAAAGTCGAAAGATCCATGGTCTACACGTCCCTTCTTACAAACGTTCCTTCGTGGTTATACGAGCAGCGCGCATGCGCGGCCTGAGCCGACGTCGGGTCGACGGCGGCAACGTCGCCTGCCTCGAGTTCGTGCAGGCGCTCGGCGATGCCGGCCTCCACGCGATCGAGCAGGGCGTCGAAGTCCATGCTGCCACCCTCGCCGGGAAAGCCCTTCTTAAGCCCCGGGATGCGGCCGTCGCCGCGCTCTTCCTCGAGCAGCTCGGCACTCGCGGCGCCGCGCAGCGCCGGTTTGCCGCCCTTGGTCGAAAAATAGAGCGCCGCACGGGCATCCAGATCCAGCGCCCGGCGCATGGCCTGCGCATAGATAAGCGTCTGGGTATGGGGCGGCAGCCACCGCGGGTCGTCGATGGCGGCCTCGCCCGATTCCTCGTCGCGCACCGTGGGGTCGGCGAGTTTAAACTCCTCAACGCCCGTGCGATGCTTGTAGTCGATTACCACGGCGCGATTCTCGGCATCCACATCCACGCGGTCGATGCGCCCGCCGAGCGGCCAGCCGGCATACTCGACCTGGAGCTCGTTGAACGCAAACTCCAGGTAGCGCGGCGCGAAGGGCGCGAGCGCCTCGGACTCGTAGGCAAGAACGCCCTCCAGCTGCGGCAAAATCTCGGCCACCTGGCGCTCCTCCACCGGGGAGAGCGGCACGAGCGGGCCCTCGGTACCGCGCTTGCCCGCATGCTCGGCCAAGGTCTCGTCAAAGACCTCGCGCAGCAGCTCCTTCGCGCGTGGCAGATTCATGGGTGTCACGCGCTCCATGCCCTCCTGGGGCAGACGGGCATGCAAGTGTTCCAGCACGTCGTGGACAAAGTTGCCCTTCTCCATATTGCCAAAGCCAGCGTCGATCGACTGGGGCTTCACGCGGTACGAGACGAACCAGCATAGCGGGCAGGTCGAATAGGCCTCGATCTGCGAGGCAGACGTCAGGCGCGGCACCAGCGGCGCATCCTCGCCCTCGCCATCGCGACGACGCAGGACCAAATACGGAATGGCTTCATCGCTCAGGTGCTGAGGAGCTTCGCAGGTCACGCGCTCGCGCCTAAGACCTTCGCCTGCCGCGGGATCGAAGTCCCTTACGATATCGCCCTCACCCACACACTTCGCCTTGTCGGCGCCAACGGCCTTAGCGTCGTCAGCGGCCTTGTCGGCGTCAGCGGCCTTGTCGGCGTCAGCGGCCTTAGCATCGTTAGCGGCCTCGGCATGCGCCCGCAACTCGGTCCACACGGCCGCCGGATAGCACTCGCGCGCCTGACGATCGTGGGTCACACGGGCGAGCGTAACCGGACCACGCGACGCTTGTATCGCGCGGCCAAAGCGTGCGCGCAGCAAGGCCGCAGGCTCAAGCGTCACGCCCTCGCGACCGAGGCTCGCCGTCAGCGTTGCCAGCGGGCCCTCCTCATGTGAGAGCGGATAACTGTCCAGGTCGACGTCGGCAAACAGCACGGCATCGTAGCTATCGGGGCGCAGGGCCGCCGCATCGGCAAGCGAAGTAAAGCGAACCTGGGCACGTGGCGCACGGTCAACCTCGTAGGTCTCGTAATCGTAGGCGGTGCTACGCTTGTCCACCTTGGTGCGAATGCCATCGAGCACGGGCACGGTCGCGGCCTGCGACACGTCGAGCGCGCGAGCATCGTTCATAAGGATGTCGATCGCGTGGCGCAGCAGGGCCACCTCCGCCTGGCGACGGGCCTGGCCGTCGAGACCACCAAGCGCGCGATCGGGCAGTGCCTCGGCAACGGCAAGCATGGCCTTGAGCGCCGTCACGGGCTTGTCACGCCACAGCGCCTGGAACACGTCCGAGACCACGCACGGCACGTTCTTAAACCAGTTCTCGTCGCTCGCCGCCTTGCGCGCGCCCCTCACCTGGCCTTGGACGCTCTGCAGCAGGCTCTTAACGCCCGCGGTAGTCTTGCTGCGCGAGAGACGCATATTCTTATCGAAGGTACGGGCATTGACGGCATCAGCGCCCGAAAGCGGACTGTAAATCCAGTCGGTAAGCTCCGGCGCGGGCCACCACTCAGTCTTAGAAGCTGCCCCTTCGTCGGCGGCCTTCATACGCTCGATCAGGTTGGCGAGCGCCGTGAACTGCCTGCCCGCAATGGATTGAGAAAACGCCGTGAACTCAACTGTCTCGGCAGCGATATGACGGGCCGCCAGACGAGAGGCGAGCTCACCGAACAGCTGGGGTGCCCGGGCAGAAACAACGAGCACGCGCACGGGGTCAGCGGGCGTTGCAGTAGCTTTATCGTCCTTGGACTCCTTGTGCGTTTTCACCAACGTATCGATGGCGTCCGCATAAGCATGGGCACGGGCATGGGGGCCGGCGACCTCAATAAAGGCAGGCTGAGCGGCGGTCCCGCAAGCGGCATCAGACGCGACGGCGTCCTCCCTCAGCGGCGCGGCCTCGAACAGCACACCGCGGGCATCAAATGCCGCGGCAAGCTCCTCGCGCATCGCCGCCTGCTCGCAGGCAAGCAGTACGACGACCTCCCCCCCATTGTTCGCCACGGCAGACAGCAGCTCGAGCAGGCCGTGCGTAATCGACGTGATACCGCGCACGCATACGGCGCGGGTGCACGCCGGCAGGTTATCGGCCAGGGCATCGGCCATAATGTCAGCCGCCTCGCAGGGCTCGACCATATCTCGACGGTCCAAACCACCCGCGTAGGCACGCAAAAGCTCGAACACACGAGCCTCGGCATCGCTTTTTGGCTCAGGCTGGCAATTGTTGCCACGGCATCGCTCGGCCGTCGTCCCCGCAACGCCCGGCAACACGTCGCGGGCCATGCGCGCAAGCATGCGCACTGTGCCCTGGCTGCGCGAAAGCGGCTGCAGGTCGGCATCGTCGAGACGCGTGACCATGTCCGAGAACAGCATCTGACGCTGCAGGTTGTCGACGAAACCGCGCCCGTCGCCCAAAAGCTCCCAAAGCGAGCGAAGCCACGATGTAGGCGTTTTGTAGTCAATACCCAGCGAAATCCCGGCTTCCGCCGCATCATGGCGACACAGGTCGAGCTCGGCAAACGTTGACGCCAGAAGCACGGCACGTCCATGGCGGGCAATAAGGTCGGCAAGCAACGCCGACTCGGCATCGCTCAAATCCGTGCCGGCATTGGTGGTATAGATTCGAACAGGCATGGTCCTCCGCTCAAACTGTTCGCAATAATCAATGTATCCATCCTACCCGCCCACGCGGACAGATTTGCCCCACGCCAACAGATTTGATCCCTTGGGGACGGAGGAAAACGGATCACCGAAGGGGTCAGTCTAACCCGGTGATCCGTTTTCCTCCGTCCTTAAGGGATCAAAAAACCGCCCCCGGAGGAGCGGTTTTGCACAATTCGTTTTTGGCGCGGCCTACTCGCCATCCTCCAGCTTAATGAGGATTTTGCGGTAGCCACCGTACTCGCCGTTGAGCGCCTTGGACACACGGCTCACCGTGGTGGACGAAGCGCCGGTACGCGCCTGAACCTCAACATAGGGCTCGCCCTCGTCCAGATAACGCGCGACCTGCAGACGCTGCGATAGATCGCAAATCTCGCGCGGCGTGCAGATATCGGTCAAAAACGCTTGGATATCTTTCTCGTCGTCCAAAAGGCTAAATGCGTGGACCAGCTGCTTGACATCAGGCTTGTCAAACATGTTCTCGATATTCATCGATCACCGCCAAACCCGCCAAAAGGCATCGAAGTTGATACTGACATCGGGCATCGTTCGCCCGTTCTATGCAATAGGGCAACGCCTGTGGCTTTTGCCCGTAGCAGTTTAGCACACCACCAAACTAAAGCGACAAAACTCTCTGCCAGCGGCGCGTTTTCTAGGACGAACGCCGTTTTGAAACCGAATGCGCACGCAAGCTCCACGAATATCTGAGACAATGGGCGCCCAAACAGAGCCGTGCCCGAGCATCTGTCCGAGTTGCAAAGGCATGTGCCTCTCACGCTCCCTCACCACGCCATGCGCAAGAAAGGATTCACACCATGCGCTTTATGCTCAACTGGCTTTTGACCTCAATCGCCATCGCGATCGCAACGTTTCTCGTCCCCGGCATTCAGCCCTTCGGCATGGCCGACGCCTGGGTCTGCTTTGCCTTCGTGGGACTGTTCCTCAACATCGTCGACTCGCTCGTTAAGCCGTTCCTGACGGTCATCTCGCTGCCACTCACTATTATCACGCTTGGTATTTTTCAGCTTGTGGTCAACAGCTTTATGCTCGAGCTGGCCAGCTACCTGTCGGTCAATCTGCTGGGCGCGGGTATCTCCATCGCCAGCTTTGGATCGGCGTTTATGGGCAGCATCCTGGTATCCATCATGCGCAGCATTCTCGACAGCATCGCCAGGAACTAAAGCGACCGGATACGGGCCGCCACAACACGCCAAAACGAAGGCCGTCCATCGCAACGATGGGCGGCCTTGTCATTTGCCAAGCCTCAGAGGACAAGAAAATCTACCATTTCTGCCCCGTCCCCCAATAGCAGGTGGGGCTAGATGACGTAGTCGTAGCCCTCGTTGGGGGCAACGAGCGTATCGAGTGTCACGCCGTCGAGGTAGTCGTTGATGAGCTTGTCCAGGTTCTTCCAAACATCGAGTGTAGGACACTCATCAGATCGCGAGCAACCTTTGCAGTCGCCGTCCAGGCATGCGACCGGTGCTAGGCTACCCTCGGTCAGGCGCAGGATCTCGCCCACCGTGTACTGCTCGGGCGGGCGCGTGAGCACGTAGCCGCCGCCCTTGCCGCGCATGCCCGAGAGCATATTGGCGCGCACGAGCGTAGCCAAAATGTTCTCCAAATATTTCTCCGAAATCCCCTGACGCGCGGCGATCTCTTTGAGGGGAATGCGGCCTGCCGCCTGATGCTCGGCCAAGTCGACCATAACGCGCAGGGCATATCTGCCCTTTGTGGAAACCAACATATATATTGCTGCCTTTCGGTCTTTTAATTCGTAGAAATTCTAGCCGAAATATTGGTTTTGAAAATACCTATTCCCGTCAAGATGGTTAATCGACTCGTAATAATCTTCTATTTCCTATTGCATTACTAGGCTTTAGTGCCTACTATGCTTGCCAACAGCAAAACGAACAACCCATAAGGTTTGTGGGTTTCGCTGCTACCCACGCCGTAAAACCACACGGTATCCAGTCATTTGAACACTTTGGAGGTTCACCATGAGCAAGGTTTACACGTCCATCGATCAGCTTATCGGCCACACCCCGCTCCTGGAGCTCACCCACTTTGAGGCCGATGAGGACCTCAAGGCCCGTGTGCTCGTCAAGCTGGAATACTTCAACCCCGCCGGCTCCGTCAAAGACCGCGTCGCCAAGAACATGATCGACGAGGCCGAGAAGGCCGGCAAGCTCGTGCGCGGCGGCGACTACACCATCATCGAGCCCACGAGCGGCAACACCGGCGTCGGCATCGCCTCGGTGGCGGCCGCCCGCGGCTACAAGGTGATCATCACCATGCCCGAGACCATGTCCGTTGAGCGCCGCAAGCTTATGCAGGCATATGGCGCACAGCTCGTGCTCACCGACGGCTCCAAGGGCATGAAGGGCGCCATCGCCAAGGCCGAAGAGCTGCAGAAGGAGACGCCCAACAGCATTATCGCCGGCCAGTTCGTGAACCCCGCCAACCCCGCCATCCACAAGGCCACGACCGGCCCCGAGATCTGGGATGACACCGACGGCAAGGTCGACATCTTCGTCGCCGGCGTTGGCACCGGCGGCACCGTGACCGGTGTGGGCGAGTTCCTCAAGGAGCAAAACCCCGAGATTCAGGTCGTCGCCGTCGAGCCCGCCACCTCCCCGGTGCTCTCCAAGGGCCAGGCCGGCCCGCACAAGATCCAGGGCATCGGCGCCGGCTTTGTGCCCGACGTCCTCGACACCCAGGTCTACGACGAGATCATCCCCGTCGAGAACGACGACGCCTTTGCCACCGGCCGCGCCGTGGGCCACAAGGAAGGCGTGCTCGTAGGCATTTCGTCCGGCGCCGCCGTGTGGGCCGCACTGCAGCTGGCCAAGCGCCCCGAGAACGAGGGCAAGACCATCGTGGCGCTGCTCGCCGACACCGGCGAGCGCTACCTATCCACGGCACTCTTCCAGGACTAAGGTCTGTTGCCCATAGGTTGAGCCCAGGATGAACCGGTCTCCTCTCTCCCGGCAGCTTGAGCCCATCCCATCAGGGCGCCCCACGAGTCGTCCGAACTTGCTACAATGTCTGCGGCGCGGAACCAGCCTCCCGCGCCGCTTTTCTTTTTTGGCCACATGCCACCAAGGAGAACCTCCCCATGCACAACAAGCGCGTGCTCGTCGCCATGAGCGGCGGCGTCGATTCCAGCGTGACCGCGTATCTGCTCAAAAATCAGGGTTACGAATGTGTCGGTGCCACCATGCGCCTCACCTGTCCCGCGCCCGATCCCGTCACGGGCATGAGCAAAGTCGATCGCGACATCGCTGACGCGAAGGCCGTCGCCGGGCGCCTGGGAATACCCCATCACGTGCTCGACTTGCAGCAAACCTTCGACCGTAACGTGATCGAGCGCTTTGTGAACGCCTACCAGGAGGGGCTGACGCCCAATCCGTGCATCATCTGCAACCGCCACATTAAGTTTGGCGCGCTGCTCGATGCGGCGCTGGACATGGGCTGCGACTATATCGCCACGGGCCATTACGCCAAAACAAGCCAAGCGGCAGATGGCACCTGGCAGCTACATCGCGGCGAAGATCCCAAAAAGGACCAAAGCTACTTTTTGTATTCGCTTACGCAGGAGCGCCTGGCGCGCACGATTTTTCCGCTGGCAGGGCTGGACAAAGAGTGCGATGTGCGCCGCATTGCCGCCGAGCAGGGCTTCATCAACGCCAAGAAGGCCGAGAGCGAGGATATCTGCTTTATCCCGGACGGCGACTATGCGGGCTATATCGAGCGCCGCTGCGGACACGCCGCTGCACCGGGCGATATCGTGTGGCGCGACGGCAGCGTGGTCGGAAGCCACAATGGCGCCTTGCGCTATACCATAGGCCAGCGCAAGGGCCTGGGCGTCGCGATGGCGCACCCCGTGTACGTAACGGGCGTCGATGCCGCCAACAACATTGTGCATCTGGGCGAGGCCGAGGACCTGACGGCCACAGCGCTCACAGCCAACGACTGGATTTGGAGCGCCCCTGCCGACCACATGGAGGCCGAGCTGGATGCCGGCGGCATTCGCGTGGGCGCCAAATACCGCTACCGACAGAAAGACCAGGCAGCAACCCTTACGCGTGATGAAGACGGACAAATGCTGCTAACTTTTGACGAGCCGCAGCGAGCCATCGCCCCCGGCCAGGCAGTCGTAGTCTACCGCGGCGACATCGTCCTGGGCGGCGGCACGGTGGCCGGCGCACTTAAGTAGCCGCGGGTTTATCGCTGCACCTGTCGAAGTACCTCAACAGCGGCACCAACCTCGATTACGCGACGCTCGAGGCCGCGGCGGATGGCCTCGAGTCGACCCTCCGCCGTGGCCCATTTGCTCTGCGAAAGAATCTCGATCGCCTCATCAACAAATCCGTTGAGCCGCGATGAATCGAACCAATCGAGCGAGTCCGCAAGCGCCAGCTGGACGGAAGGGTCGGGCCCAAACGGCTTAGCGGAAAACCCAAACTCCCCAGCTGCGAGCACGGCAGTTGGTACGTTATACCACAGGCAGTTGCCGCTATCGAACAGCGGAGCAGGTTTTATCTCCAGGGTGTCGACATTGCGGATGATGCCGAAGTTTCGCCAATGGCGGTCGCTGTTGGCCAAAAGGGCATCGCAGACAATCATCTGCGACATAGACCTTCTCACAGCGGCCTCACCGACACCATGCTTGCCGAGGTAGCAACAGTACCGGTCGTACGTCGAGTTTCCCCGCTGACTACCAAGTACGCCCTTAACGTAAACAGCCGGAACGTATTCCTCGCGGCCGTCAAGAAAGTCGTCGCACAGACACACAGGGCCATCGAATATGCGCTCAACCGTGTAAGGAACAAACTCCCCCTTGGAAAGCAAGCGACGATGTAGAGCCGTTGCAACCGCCTCGTTAAAGGGACGCTGATCGTCCATCCCGCACCCTTTAGCCAAAACGCGAATGCCGTTTCGGATCATCCACGATTTAGGGAGCTCGCCCTCGGACGTGTTATCCGGATTTTTTAGACCGATGCCTTCCAGCCAACCCGAACGCTCTTCGGGCGCCGATCGCTCAAATTCGTTCTCAAAGTAATTGATGCTTTGCCATTTGAGTTCGACGCAATCGGCCGGCCGCAGCCAATAACAATCCGAAAGCGATAAGCCCAGGCACCGAACCGGAACCTCGATGCCATTGGCAATTCCCAGTTCACGATAGCGCGAGACGAGTCCAGGGCGGACGTCAGGCACCGACCGATGGCTCCACCACACGTTGAGCTCCCGTTTATTCACCGTAGGAGAAGAGCTCGAGCATGTGCCAAACGGCATTCGTTGCGCATCGAGGACCTCGGCGATTTCGAAGGGAAACTCACGCGTCGGATCAAATGAGACATGCGCGATCTCATGGTCGGCCGACATCAGCGTAAACTTGCGTCCCACATCAGCCGCAGGACGGCGTCCTCGCTTGCGGACCTTTTGGTAGGCGGTCGCAGAATTGTACTCGACCATCTTCCGGCCGCCCACAATATCGCACACAAGCGTCCCCGATGCGGCAAGTTGCGATATGCGGGCTTTCGTAACGCCCAACAGGCGGGCGGCATCACCCATAGATAAGTACTCAGACGTATCCATACACCGCATCACCTCGTTAAGTAATTTACACGTTTAGTTAATAGATTACATACATCATAATACTAAACAGCCCAAAGCGAAAAAAGGCCCGAAAAACGGGCCTTAGTGATTGGTCAGCCGAGTCGCAAGCTGCTCCCCTAGCGCTGCACGTAGGCGCGGACGAGCTCGTAGGTGTTGCGCACGCCGTCAATGTGGCTGCGCTCGTAGTTGTGGCTCGCGTACACGCCGGGGCCGATCAGGCCGTGACGGATGTCGTAACCGGCCGAAAGCGTGGCCTCGACGTCGGAACCGTAATGCGGGTACACATCGATGGCGTAATCGAGCTCCAGCTCGCGCGCGATGTTGGACAGCGTGGTTACCAGGTCGTAGTTGTACGGACCGCCCGAATCCTTGGCGCAAATCGACACCATGCGCTCGGTGCAGCCCAGGTCGTCGCCCACGCAGCCCATGTCAACGCTGATCATCTCGCGCGTGTCGGCCGGCACAAAGGCACCGCCGTGGCCGACCTCCTCGTACACGGTAAAGAGCAGCGACACCTTACGCGAGAGGGTCACCTCGCCGTCGGCAACGGCGCGAGCCAAACCCAGCAGAATCGACGCCGACAGCTTGTCATCCAGGAAGCGGCTCTTGATGTAGCCACTCTCCGTCACCGTGGTGCGCGGATCCATAGCGATGATATCGCCCGTCTGAATACCCAGCTCGAGCACATCGTCTTTGCTGTCAACGTTCTCGTCGAGCAAGATCTCCATGTTCTTCTCGATGGTCTTGACCGGTTCATCGGCCACGTGCGCCGAAGGCTCGGTGTTGAGGACCACACCCGTATACACATTGCCGTCACGCGTGTAGACGGTGCAGTTCTCGCCATCGGCCGTAGACCACTGGTGCCCGCCGAGCGTCGTGGGACGCAAGCGACCATTGTCCTTAATGGAGCGCACCATGGCGCCCAGGGTATCGACATGGCTCGCCAATACGAGCGGCTCGCCCTCGCCGCCAAGTTCAACCAGCACGTTACCCTTATTAGAACGCTCAGGCCCAAAGCCCATATCGCGCAGGGTCTCCATTAGATAATCAGTCGCCGCACGGGTATAGCCCGTAGGCGAAGCAATCGAGGTAAGCGCCTTCAACTGCTCAGCAATATAGGAGAGCGTAGAATCCATCTGGGACACCAAAGTCACCCTTTCATATCGAATTAAACCCACAGCAACAATACCACCACGCACATTTATTTACCCAGAGAGACAACCCATCGAGCTCCCCAGAGCTGCGCCCGTCACGATAACGAGCCGGCAGGCCCCTGCCCGTTAGCCCCACAATCTTTCCGCAGGACGGAGGAAGCCCCCGCCGCACGAAGTGCGCAGCGGGGGCTTCCGACATGTCCGAGGACGATTCTGGGGCTAACGGGCGGGGGCCCGCCGAACCAAGTTAGGCAGCCGGGCAGATCTTCTTGAAGAGCTCGATAACGTCGTCGAGCGTCGCCTCGCGCGGGTTGCCCGGGAAGCAGGCGTCGGCCATGGCGTCCTTGGCCAAGACCTCGATCTCGTCGGCCTTCATGGCCTCGCAGACATGCGGGATGTTCACGTCAGCAGAGAGCTGCTTGACGGCGGCGATGGCGGCGTCGGCGGCCTCATCGGTGCTCATGCCCGTGGTGTCAACACCCATGGCAACGGCAACCTTGGCCAGGCGCTCGGCGCAAACCGGCTTGTTGAACTCCATGGCGATCGGCAGCAGCATGGCGCAAGCGACGCCGTGCGGGGTGTCGTAGTGAGCGGACAGGGTGTGAGCCATGGCGTGGTCGATGCCCAGGCCAACGTTGGAGAAGCCCATGCCGGCGACATACTGACCAAGAGCCATGCCCTCACGGCCGGAGCCGGGCTGGCCGGACTTGGCCTCGGCGACGGAGTCGCGCAGGTTCTCGCTGATCAGCTTGATAGCCTCAAAGTGGAACATGTCGGAGAGCTCCCAGGCGCCCTTGGTGGTGTAGCCCTCGATGGCGTGGGTCAGAGCGTCCATGCCAGTGGAAGCGGTAAGGCCGGCGGGCATGGAGGCCATCATGTCAGGGTCGACGACGGCGACCTCGGGGGCGTCGTTGGTGTCGACGCACACGAACTTGCGGACCTTCTCGGGGTCGGTGATGACGTAGTTGATGGTCACCTCGGCAGCGGTACCGGCGGTCGTCGGCACGGCGATGGTGAATACGGCGTGGTTCTTAGTGGGAGCAACGCCCTCGAGGCTGCGGACATCGGCGAACTCGGGGTTGTTGATGATGATGCCGATAGCCTTGGCGGTATCCATGGAGGAGCCACCACCAATGGTCACGATAGCGTCAGCCTCGGCGGCCTTGAAGGCCTCAACGCCGTCCTTGACGTTCTGGATAGTGGGGTTGGGCTTGATCTCGGAGTAGAGGCTCCAAGCGATGCCGGCGGCGTCGAGCTCGTCGGTCACCTTAGCGGTAACGCCAAACTTGACCAGATCGGGGTCGGAACAGACGAAGATCTTCTTGTAGCCGCGACGCTG
This sequence comes from Collinsella sp., assembly GCA_036553025.1. Lineage (GTDB taxonomy): Bacteria > Actinomycetota > Coriobacteriia > Coriobacteriales > Coriobacteriaceae > Collinsella. The sequence continues at coordinate 108,151 of JAXKBK010000004.1, forward strand.
GAGCTCGCCGGGGATCTCCTTGATGGCGCCGGAACCATGATAAGAGATGGTGTTGAGAACGAAACGATTAGCCATTGATAGCCTCCCATCGTGTGCGGGGCACCCATTACGCCCCGCGCTACAAGTTCCATCCTAACGCTTTTGAAACAAAAAACGCGTGAGAACGTCAAAAGTGTTAAAGCGTTTCAACATAATAACGGAGCCCCAGTCCTTCCCTCCCGACAGCAGCGAAGGCTAGATTATAGGAGCAATCGCCCAAAGAATACGACCAACTCAGTCTATAAATTGTTTCTGTTTTAGCAATATATGTTTGACAATACGTTTATAAAAGGATACTTTATAGTAAATAAAATGCATGCAGCAAATAGCGTCATTCATTTTGTTAGAAATTGCCCATGCGGTTATTGCAGCTGCATGTACCGCAACGTACAGCGCAATTCTCCGCACGAAGTAGAAGACGGTTCCAATTCGATCGAGGCGATGATGCGTGATGGCTACTGGTCCTAAATCGAGCAAGACGGCTACAAACGAATATCGAATCTCAATTGAAGGTAATCCTTATCCGCATACTCTGGCTCTCATCAACCCAGCGGGAGACAACCTCAACATCAAAAGACATGGGTTCACGGGTCCACTAGGACAGCTATCGAGTCTTAAATATACCGTTTATGACGATGCGAATGAAAAACTCTTCACTGTCGTCGACGGTGGCTTTAGCAACATGCCCAGGGTTGCGCTCATCATCAAACACAAGGAAGTTGCGGTGTTCGATTATGGTCTAAACAGACTTGAGATGAAGTGCGTAACGAACATACCGAATTACGCAATAAAAGGTAACTTCCTATTTGGAGATTACGATATATTCAGCCAACAGGAAGTGAAGCTATCTTCAGTTATCGTCCTTCAATGTGATAAACAATCGTGCTTTAGCATACAGGTTTTGGATAAAGCCGAATTAGCCGCCGCAATTGGAATACCTACAGCCATTGCCCTTCTTAGGGCTCGGATTGAAGAGCATCTCGAATAAATCGCAAAAAGCAGTTCGTAACAACATTCAGGAGCTAGATAGTTTTTCTGGCTCCTGAATGTTGTTACGAACATGCACCTTAGCGCTTAAGACTCGTGGTCTGCCAGTCAGCTACGATGCGGGCCCATTTCCTGTGCAAGTCGCGTTCGCGATCGATAAACATGATGGCAAACGCGATAAACAGCAGCATGCTCGCCACCGCAATGGCGTGCAGCCCCATGCGCTCGATGCACCAGTTGCCCAGCACGGCGCCAAACACAAAGGTGAAGATCACGCCAAAGTACAGTGCGCCGTTTTCCAAAAAGCCGCGCTTGTGGGTGATGATATAGTCGTCCACGTTTTGCAGGGCGTTGCGCAAGTTGCCGATGCACATGGTCGTAGCGATGCCGTGTCCATGAATCTTGCGGAAGCTCTCGACCTGCATGCCGCAAGCAAACGAGGTAAGGCAGTTGGCGAGCAGGTTGAAATCGCAACCGGGGATAAAGCTCACGCCCAGCAAGATAACGGCTTCAAAAAACACCGTCACCTGGCGCCAGTGAATCACGCTGCCAAACCGCTCATGCACCAGGTCGGCAAGCATAATGCCCACGGCAAACGACACCACAGGGAAGAAATAGCGACCCGCAAGTGCCCAATTGCCCTCCGAGATGCTCACGCCCACCAACAAGATGTTGCCCGTCTGCGCGTTGGCGAAAACATGATCGCGCCCAATGTACGAATAAACGTCCATAAAGCCACCGGCGAGCGCCAAGATGATGCCCAGCTCAATAGACTCCGATATCTGTTTGGCACGCTGCATCGTCGTGCATCCTCCTTGTTGACGACTCTCTCGTGCGTTGGCGGAAACATAGCCGCCGTTCATACTGTAACCCATTGACAACATGGCGTGGGCGCGAGACGGCCCCTTCGACGCGGGGATACACAGTCTGGAAACAAACGGCGCCCGCATCGGCACGCCGATCCGCCAGCCCATGTACTCCACCAGTCTTTTTAGCCCCGTCCCAAAAAGACTGGTTACAATTACGTGCAGCATACAAACAACGGGAGGAATCGTGGCAAAAAAGCCCCAGGACGCTCAGCACAACCAGCACGGCAAGCATGCCCAGCGCGGCCAGCAGCAAAAGCGCGGCGGCAAGGCCCAGGGCGGCCACGCCACTCATACTCCGGCTGCGCCCACCCGTCCCTGGCGCCCGGGCCGCGATAAGTTCCTCCCCGTCAGTCGTGCCGACATGGATGCGCGCGGTTGGGACCAGTGCGACTTTGTCTACATCTGCGGCGACGCCTACGTGGACCACCCTAGCTTTGGTATGGCCATCGTCAGCCGCGTGCTCGACGCGCACGGCTACAAAGTGGGCATTATCTGCCAACCCGACTGGACTGACCCCGCCAGCATCACGGTACTCGGCGAGCCACGTCTGGGCTTTCTCGTCAGTGCCGGCAACATGGACTCCATGGTCAACCACTATTCGGTGACCAAGCACCGCCGCCACACCGACGCCTATACCCCCGGTGGCGAGGAGGGGCACCGCCCCAACCGAGCCGTCACGGTCTACGGTAACCTCATCCGCCAGACGTTCAAGGACGCCCCCATCATCATCGGCGGCATCGAGGCAAGCCTGCGCCGCCTGGCTCACTACGACTACTGGCAGGACAAGCTCAAGCGCTCGGTGCTGCTCGACTCGGGCGCCGACATTCTCATCTACGGCATGGGCGAGCACGCGATCGTCGAGATCGCCGACGCGCTCGACGCGGGACTGCCCGTCGATCAGATTACCTATATCAACGGTACCGTCTACCGCACGAGCTCGCTCGACGAGGTCTACGACTACGACCTGCTGCCCAGCTGGGACGATCTTGCCGCCGACAAGCTCAACTACGCGCGCAGCTTTAACGTGCAGCAGCAGAATATGGACCCCATCACCGGGCATCGCCTGGTAGAGCCCTACCCCAACAGCGTCTATGTGGTGCAAAACCCGCCGTCGGCGACACTCACCACCGACGAGATGGACGAGGTGGCCGAACTCCCCTACGCACGCGACTGGCATCCCGATTACGACGCGGCGGGCGGCGTGCCGGCCTTTGCCGAGATCAAGTTTTCAATTAGCTCCAACCGCGGCTGTTTTGGCGAGTGCTCGTTTTGCGCCCTCACCTTCCACCAGGGCCGCGTGCTGCAGATGCGCAGCCACGACTCGATCATGCGCGAGGCCGAGCTGCTCACGCGCGATCCCGAGTTTAAGGGCTACATCAACGACGTGGGCGGGCCGACGGCAAACTTTAGCCGTCCCGCCTGCGACAAGCAGCTCAAGCACGGCGTATGCAAGAACAAGCGATGCCTGTGGCCAAGCGTGTGCAAGAACATGGTGGTCGACGAGAGCGGCTACACACAGCTGCTGCGCGACCTACGCCAGCTGCCGGGCGTCAAGAAGGTCTTCGTGCGCAGCGGCATCCGCTTCGACTACACCATGGCCGATGCCTCGGACGAGTTTTTGCGCGAACTGCTGGAGCACCATGTCTCGGGCCAGCTGCGCGTAGCACCCGAGCACGTGAGCGACGCGGTGCTGTCCGTGATGGGCAAGCCGAGCCGCGCCGTCTACGATGCGTTCTGTCGCAAATTTGAGCGCTTGAACCGTGAATACGGACTCAAGCAGTACGTTGTGCCGTACCTCATCTCGAGCCACCCCGGCTCGACGATGAAGGAAGCTGTGGACCTTGCCGAAGCCGTGCGCGACATGGGCTACATGCCCGAGCAGGTGCAGGACTTCTACCCCACCCCGTCCACCATGTCGACCTGCATGTACTACACCGGCGTGGACCCACGCACCATGCAGCCGATCTACGTGGCACGCGACCCACACGAGAAGGCCATGCAGCGTGCGCTCATCCAATATCGCAAGCCCGAGAACTACAAGCTTGTGCGCGAAGCACTGGAAAAGGCCGGTCGCCGCGATCTGATCGGCTACACCAAGCATTGCTTGATTCGCCCCGTGCCTCCGCGCCCGGGCGAGACATCTGCTGGCGGCGGACACGGCACCGGCAAGAAGGGCGGCAAGCCGCACGGTGGCGCCGCCGGCAAGGGACCCAAGGGCAGCAAGGGGCACAGCGGCATGTCGCGCGCGCAAAACACTGCCGGGCGCAATCGCGCGGCCCAGGGGCGTCAGGGCGCCGACGGCGGCGGTCGCCGCAACTAGGGCAGCGGCGCGCTCGCTGCGTCCATCCCACACGCGTGGCGCAGCGAGCGCATTGCCTCAACGAGGATGACGCCGGCGATAGCGACCGTAATTGCCACGTCGAACGGCGTGTTCACAAACCAGAGCAACGTCATGAGATACGACCCGGCATTAAAGGCAAAATGCAGCAGGATCGTATAGCGAAGCTTTCCGGTCGTCACGAGCACCCAGCCAAAGATGAGGCCGGCGGCACCCGCGTAGCAACCTTGCACCCAATTCATGTGCATAAAACCGAAGATTGCCGCCTGCAACACAATCGCCGCGGCGATACCCCACGTGCTTGGGGCCGCCCAGGGCACCATGGCGCCGTCCTGCGCGTTCGCACGACGCCGGCGCTTCCAAAGTGGGCGGCACTGCGGATTAAACGCTCGGAGCGAAAACTCAAAGATGATGCCGCGCACCAGGAGCTCTTCGCAAAACGGAGCGCCGAGCACCGTGGTCAGGACGGCCAGATAGCTCGTGTCGCCCATGCCCGTCTCCTCGACAAGCTCGCTGTAATCGGCCGCCGCCTCGGGCAACAGCGACAGCACGGCGTCGGTCACGTAGCCAACGACCACCTGCAAGGCCAGGCCAATCACGATAACGCAGGCGATGCGTTTCCGCGCCCCACGCGCTCCCCCGCCAAGCGGGCGCTCGCCCTGCCAGCGCGCCATAAACGAGCGCGGCCACAGATAGCGCCACCACAGCAGCGCCATCAAAAACGACGCCGTCTGAGCGGCAGCCTGGAACCATTGGATATCGAGATTGTCGATCGGATAGCCCGTCAGCACCGATACGGCATCGAGAACCAAAAACAGAACCACGCTCAGGGCTATATCGGCAGCGACAACGCCAAAACAGGCAAGCGCCCACGCCATCACATTGAGCATGCTAACCTCCTCAAAACCGTTCCCAAGTTCTACCACAACTCGGCAGAGAGCTGATCCCATAGGGACGGAGGAAAACGGATCACTTATTGATGAGAATCGGGCGCAGTGCCAAAGGCCCCGCTGGGCGAAATGTCGAACGGAAAGGTGCCGCAGCGATTGAACGCGGCGATAAACATGCGAATGGCGTTGGACGGCGTGGTGCCCACGAGCTGGGTTGCCGCCGCGAAGGCTGCCTTTTCCTCGGGCAAGACCTTCGCGACAACCGGGGTCATGTGTTCTGCCATGGCGCTTCCTTTTTGAAACGACGGTGGTGCGGATAGATGCGGGCCACGCGGCTGGGCGACGGGCTGTGAAGGCAACCCGATTGGCCCGCATCTGGAGTTTGTTTCTACGGCGTTGGTATTACTTGGTATTCCTAAGTATTACCTCGCAGATAGAATACCATACCAGATCCCATGGAGACGGAAGAAAATGAATCATTTTATTGTTGAGTTAGCGTCTGAAATGGCTTTTAGAGCGTAATGATGTCCGAGATATTGAGGGCCCGAGCGTCAGCGGCATCGTGCGTGGCAAGCAGGAGCATGCGGCCGTCGAGCGCCGGCGCCCAGGGCGCGCGATCGCCCACGGCAAACGCAAGCTCCGCTGCAACCCCGCCGTCAGCAGGGCCGCCCGCACGCCCATAACTGCCCTCGCCTTTTGATTCGCGCACGGCGCGGAAGGGACGCGGCGAACGTCGGCGTATGGCGCGCCCAATCTGGGCATCCGGCGCATGGCGCCCTATTGTCTTGCATATTTTCGCTTGTGCCATGCATAAATAGATGGGGGCGCCCCTTCCCGTCCCAACGTACCCCCGCTTGGACCGTGCAAAAACCGGAGTATTCAGCATCGCGACCCCCGCCGGCGACGCCGCGAACCGGGAGCATCGCGCGGCCGGCGTCGCTTTGGGGCACGGCACGGCGCGAAACGCGCGCTATCGCCACGCCGTACGCCGCCTGCCGACCCAAATCGCCCGTCGAGGGATCTCGCGAGATCAAATAGACGCTTCCGGCGCGTATGCAGCCACCCCGGCTTGCTGAAAACTCCCGAAAATGCACGGCGCATCCCGGGGGACCCGTGCGTGCCGTGAAAAAACACGCCCGCATCCAGAACAATGCGAGCGTGAAAGTCAGATGGCAGCAAGGGCGCCAGGCAGCGAGCGGAATCCCGAGTGTGTCCGCCCGGGCACTGCGGCCACCGTGCGTCAGTAGGGAGCTTCACGTTCTCCGTCTATGCCAGAACCCCGCATACGCGAATCTCCAACTAAGCCGATAACCCACATCTCTTGCCGCGACCGCCTCCGTGCTTTTTCGTGAGGGGGCCGGCCCACCTCAAACTACGCCCACAAAAAGGGCCCCGAGCATCGTCTGCTCGGGGCCCAAACTCGTCTCGCCTTACCGCGCGACGCGTATGCTACTTGCGCTTGCCGCCGCCGTCACCAGGGCGACGGGAGCTGCCGCCGCGCTTGCCGCCACGGCTGTTGCCATAGCTGCCACGGTTATCGCGACCGCCGGCACGACCGCCACGGGAACCGGCCTGGTTGCCGCCGCGACCACCACGGTAGCCGCCACGACGCTCCTCGCGGGTATCTTCGTAGTTGCGCCAATCATCGCGACGATCGCGGCTGGCACGCGGATCACGGCGATCGCGCGACTCGCCAGAACGGCCGGCGCCGCTGCGGCCGCCATTGCCACGAGCACCCTCGCGACGCTCGCCGCCGCGACCGCTGCGCTCTTCAAAGCGCTTGCCGCCACGGGATTCACCGCCGCGGGTGCCACGCTCACCACGGCCCTCGCCGCCGCGACGCTCGTCACGGCCGCCGCGCTCGTCATCGCGACCGGAACGACGACGGTTGCCCGCACCACGCTTGCCGCCGCGCGAGCCACGGCCCTCGTCCTCGCGCTCGACACGGCGACGACCGCCGCGGTCCTCGTCCTCGCGGCGACGGCGATGTGCCTCGCCCTGGAACTGCTTGGCGCGGCGCTCGGCACGGTTGCCGCGCGGGACCTGCTCAATGGCACCAGCACCACCGCGCTCCTCGGCAGCCACCTCGCGGGCTACGCTCTCCACAGCCTCGTCCACGCGAGCCTGAACGCCCTCGCGCACGCGGGTCTTGCCGCCGCGCTTGGGACGGCTCGGACGCTCGCCGTCGCCGCGACGCTCGTCGCGACCGCGGTTGGAGCGACCGGCCACATCGCCATAGTCATCGCCGTTGCGCTTGCCGTCGCGACGTGCCTGCTCAAGATTCTTCTTGCTCTTGGACTTGCCGCGCTTGGTCTTCTTCTTCACCTTAAAGGCCGAAGGGTCGCGCTCGGGATCAACCGCAGGCGGGTTGGGACCCACATGCAGGTCGCCGGCCTCGTAGATGTCGGCGGTCTTGTCCATGAGCTTCTCAATCTCGTAGAACTCGTCCACGTCCTGCTCGGTCACAAACGTAATGGCCCAGCCCAGCTCGCCGGCGCGGCCCGTACGGCCAATACGGTGGATGTAGTCGGTCGGCTCGGCTGGCACGTCAAAGTTCACGACGTAGCGCACGTCGCTGATGTCGATGCCGCGGGCAAGCACGTCGGTTGCCACCAGCACGTCGACGGTACCGTCGCGGAAGGCCGAAAGGGCACGCTCGCGCTGGGCCTGGCTGCGGTTGCCGTGAATCGCGGCGGCCTTGATACCCTTGCGCTCCAGGCGACGGCAGCAGCTGTCGGCGCGGTGCTTGGTGCGCATAAAGACGATAGTGCGCTCCGGGCCTTCCTTTTTGAGAAACTCGGGCAGCAGGTTGTTCTTGGCCTCGATGGACACCGGGAACACAAACTGGTCGACGGTGTCGGCGGTCGACGTGGCCGGTGCGATCTCCACGCGAGCCGGGTCGCTCACCAGGTCGGTGATCTCACCCACGGCCTCCTCGTCGAGGGTCGCCGAGAACAGCAGCGTCTGGCGCTCGGCCGGCGTCTCGCGCACAATGCGGCGGACGGCGGGCAAAAAGCCCATGTCGAGCATGCGGTCGGCCTCGTCGAGCACCAGGACCTTAACCTCGTCCAGGTGGCAGGCACCCTGCTCGATCAGATCGACCAGACGGCCCGGCGTTGCGACCAGGATGTCGCAGCCGTACTTGAGGGCAGCGGTCTGCGGCTTGTAGCTCACGCCGCCCACGACGGTCACGGCAACATGGCCGGTGACGTCGGCGATCTTGCTCGCGACCTCGTCGATTTGCTGGGCAAGCTCGCGCGTGGGGGTGATGACGAGCATCACGGGGCCACGGCCGTTGCCCTCGGGCCTCTTGGCACCGCGACGGCGGTTGCGGCCGCCGCGCTCGCGCACGGGTTTGGGAGGAGCGATGTGCTCCAGATTGTTCATGGTCGGCAGCAAAAAGGCGGCCGTCTTGCCGGTGCCGGTCTGAGCGGCGGCAAGCAAGTCGCGGCCCTCGAGCACCACGGGGATCGAACCGGCCTGAACGGGCGTGGGCGCCGTGTAGCCCAGGTTCTCGATAGCACGGAGCATTTCATCGGAAAGGCCCAGCTCGTCAAAGGCGGGCAGGCTCTCGGTAGCGGACTCGACGGCCTGGGCAGCATTTGCCTCATCGGCGGCATCGAAGGCAGCCTGGGTCATGGCCTCGCGGGTCTCGTCCAGGATCTCGGCGTCGGTGACGTCGGATACAGAATTACGCATATGTTGTTGTTCCTTATCTGCACGCGTCATGGGCGCGGCATGCGGCCGCGCGGGCGTGCTTGGTAGTGCGCTAATACATACAAAAACGGGTGCGCACAGAGAGGACGTTGCTCAGCACGCTGGCGATCGCTTTGGCAGCCCTATCACGCGCCGTCCAGACGCAGCAGCTCTAAGCGATGGAGCAGATTCGCCGCCGGTTAGTATACCCGTACTCCGTATGCCCCCACGTAAACCACAGATGACGAGGCGGACGCAGCGGGTCTGGGCTGTTCGTCTCAATCTGTAACAGTTACGGAGCAAAACCGGGTCTACACGTTACAGATCGAGACATTCAGTCAGCCCCTTGGCTAACATCTCGATCTGTAACAGTTACGGGGCAAAACCGGCCCCAGATGTTACAGATTGAGACAATTGAGTTGTCTGCCGAGGAACAATCTCAATCTGTAACAACTAGACCCCGTATCCCCCGCCAGATGTTACAGATCGAGACAAACGTGCCGGGTGCCAAACCCGACAGGCCACAAAAAGGACCGGACGTCCAGCCATCTCAACTGGAACGTCCGGTCCCGTCAAACATCAACTAGGGAAGCTAAACCAACAGATCGCAGCCTCTACTCTGCGTCTGGGTCCTTAAAGTTCTTGGGATCCAAGACCATGCAGGTGTAGGTGATGTCGTGTTCATCGTCGGGGATGGGCTCAAACCCGTTCTTGCCAAAGAAGTCGATGAGCAGCTGCGCGAGCTTAATCGGATCCGCATCAGCATCGTCAAAGAGATATTCGCTCAGATCCAGGAATGCAGGCTGCTGCTCGCCCTCGCTCTCCCAGTATCCCAACAGGGCGTCGTGTACCAGGCGTGCGCCATAGCCGTTACCGCGGTAGTCGGGGTCAACATACACATGGCTCAAAAACGTCGACGTTTCCTCGTTGAGCGGGTGCTCCGTAACGGCATCCGGTAGGTCGGGGTCATCCGCACCGCCCGTTACGCAAAAACCGACCAGCTCATCATCGGCAAAGACGCCCCAGAGGTAACAGTTCTCCTCGTCCTCGTCCTCAACATAGTCCGCCCACGCGTCATAGACCTCGTAGCCCGACTGCTCGTCCAGATCGACCATATCGTCGACGTCGTCGGGACCCAAAGCCCTTACTTCAACTTCAGCCATTGTCCTGTCCTTTCTCTCGCTTTCAGGACAACCCGAGCATACGCCGCTGTCCAGATAACCTGTTGCGCAACATCGGAAACTGCGTCAATACCGCCGTTAACGGCGACGACGCCTCAGGGCAATGCATGCAACGACAATCGCCAGCAGCACCAAGCCCTGGAAATTGATGCGACTAATAGCGAAGCCCGAAGGAACAATAAAACTGTCGTAGAACATGTCGAGCAGGTCGATAAACACCAAAAACGCGATGAAGATCCAGAACACGCGACTCCTTAAAATGGGAGTAAACATGTCGAGCACCGAACCGCCCGAGGAAGAGCCCTGATAGCCAATCAAATCAAACGGCTCATCTTTTTCCACCTCGTCGGCATCACTCGAAGTGCCTGAAGACTCGGACTCCAAATCGCGACAATCCGTCCAATACCCGGGCACATGGTCGCGCTCACCAAGGTACTCACCGTTTTTGACCACCGGCTCAAACAACATGGCACTCGAAAGATCCTCGAGCTCCTCGCGAATCAACTGGTCGGTGCGAGCGTCATGAGGCTCCTCGAGTTCGCACTCAAGCTCGTACATATGCTCCATGACCCGCTCGTAGTCCTCTTCAGACATATCGTCATCGTAATAGGAGTTCCTGCTCATCGTTCATCCCTCATTCGAGAACCGAATCCCTTTTGGACAACTCAAGTGTAGAAATCCATACCGAGCAGACGTTGCGCAACATTGCCGGGAACGAGACGGATCCGCTCTCAAAACGCCCCAGCACAGACCGTTCCGCATTGCAATTTGCGCACTCGCGGATGTTGCGCAACGTTCTCGCCCATCGGGGCGGTAGCGTTCGAGTTAACAAAGCCACGAGCCCTAAAACCCGGAATCGTGGGCTTCCACCGCATACGAAAGAAGGAACGATGGACGAGATTTTTGAGCATCTGCTTCAAGATACCGACCGCGGGATCTCGATCAACCAGATTGTCAATCGCATCGTGTTTCCCAACCACGATATCTGCATGCAGGCCAAAGCTGCCCTGGAGCGAGACTATGGCGAGTTCTGCTTTGCTGCCGTGATCCCCGATTACGAGGACTTCCAGCACATGAATCCGACCGACGCCACCAATGCTGCCCTGGAAACCTGCGGGTCCGACGGCGAAGAGGTCACCAACGTCGTCTGGGGCTACAACTCGCTCCAGTACGAATACAACGGCATTCCCTCGCTGGAGGTTGCCAAGACTATCTCCAAGATGATCGGCGTCCCCGTCTACTACGAGTACACCGATGCCGATGAGCTCGCTGCCGGCGCCGTGATCGCCGATGCGCAGGGCGACAGTGTCTCGTTTGCCAACGTGGTCGACAAGAGCTGCTGGGTGTATTTCCCGGAGGGGTTCGACGGTGCCACCGACACCCTGTTCCGCTGCGGCATGGGAACCATGTCCATGCCCGACGGAAGCCAAAAGTACTTTGAGGACACCACCGACCCCATCATGCGTTCGTATGCGCAGCGCGGAAACGTGTCCCTGTACTTCGACTTTCTCAAGGACCAGTTTGGCGCCCAAGAGGAGCCCCAGCCGGCGCCCTCGCGCAAAAAATCGTCTTCTGCGGCTAGCAAACGCAAAAAGAAGTCGACCAAGACGCAGGAGGTCGCAACCGCCACCATGGACGCATCGGACGTTGACGTGCTCTTTAGCCATCTAATCGAAGAGACAGGCGGTCAGATCCAGCCCCAAAGGGTCATCAACCGCATCGTCTTTCCCGGACACAATGCTTGCATGCAGGTAAAGGAGGCCCTGGAACAGGAATTTGGCGGCTTTTCGCTCGCCACGCTGATACCCGCAATCTCCGACCTTGGCGATTTGAGCCAGCCGCAAAACGCCGCCATGTGCATCCATATCTGTGGCGCCCTAGGCGGACAGACATTCAACGAGATGTGGGGCTACAACTCGCTTCAATACGAATACGACGGCATCCCGCTGCTGCGAGCTGCAAAGGCGCTCGCCGGCCTGCTCGGGGCGCCCGTTTATTACGAGTACGTAGTGACCGACGGCTACAAGGCCGGAGCATGGCTAGCCGATCCCGATGACGACGACGTCTCGTTTGCGGCAAGCCTCACTAAAAGCCAGTGGACGTTCTTCCCCGACAACAGCCAGTACCGAGATGCCACGGCAGTTCGTTGCGGCGTGGCGACCGTCACGCTTTCCGTGACCCAAAATGGCGTGCCCCAGGACCGCGAGGTCTCGTTTGCGGACACGTTCAATCCCATCATGCAAAAGCTGGCAACCCGCGGGACCGTCTCCATGTATCTCGACCTGATCAATGCAAACTACAGCTCGTTTGCAGACCCATCGGACGATGACGACGAAGGCGAGGATGACGAACCCCAGGCAGAGTCCGATGCCCAGGCGTCGGGCAACGTCTACATGTCCCAGGCCATGGGCGCGATGACGTTTCGCATCGTCTTTCCCAATCATGACTGCTGCGAGTATATCCGCGATGATCTCGACAAGTGCTTTGGCGGGTTCTCGCTCCAGGCGATTTGCGGCACGCCCGATAGCACGTTTAACTCACCCGACGAGGTCCTGAGGACCATGGTGGGTCACGGAATCCCCGATGATGCAACCGATGTCGAATGGGGCTATAACTCCGTGCGCTATCGCGTGGCGCACTCCGTGCCCAACGCCGTCGTTCTCGAGGCGCTCGTCCAGCACTACAAAATTCCGCTATACGTCGAGTATTTCGATGAGCTTAAACGCGCGACCGGCGCTGCCATTACGATCCCCGACATAGCAAACCCGACCGCATTCGTCCCCGGCACACTCGGCTGCAAAGAGCAGATGTACTTTGACCGCGGCAGCGACAACGAAGGCTACGTTGCACTTCGATGCGGCTATTGCCAGGCGGTCTCCGATGATGGCAAAACGCGCATTTCCTTTGTCGACGACCCTTCGCAGTCGGTCATGGCGGAAATGGCAGAAGAAGCATCGGTCGGAGTCTACGTTAGGCTGCTTAAAAAATTCGATCTTGAGCAAGTTCTCCCCGCTGGATATCAGAAACCGGCTTCTCGTCCCGCCGCAAGTTCCAAAAAGAACACCTCGACCTCCTCGGCAGAAAAATCGAAAATCAGCCTGTGGATGAACCCCATTGCAGAAAAGCATGTCTGGAACTCCCTCGATGCCTACGGTCAAAAGCAGGGCAAGCAAAATGACATGAACATGTTCTTTTTGGAGCCGCTCTATCGCGGCGGCGATCAGATCCGAGACCCATTTGGATTTGCCACAGGCCGCAAACCTTTACCGGCTTATGCAAGCCACCAGGCGCACCGCAAGGTTATCGACGCCGCCCTTACTACCGACATAGAAGTCGGCGCGCTTGTCGCGGGGCTTCTCGGCCAAGACCTGTTGACATCCGAAGAGCTCAACGCGCTGCACCGCGACATCGAGCTCAAGGCCCAAGGCATAAGCGCCATCGCCACCGGAAGAGGCGCCGCACTCGAAAGCCGTTGCGACTCGGTTTGCTACCTTATTGCAAAGCTCCGGAGCCATGACGGCGACAATAGCCATCGCTTTATGATGTGGATGGCGGACACCGACCAAGCCGTACGCGTAAAGTTCTACGGCGAGGCACCGGCAATCGGCGCGCCCTTTACGTGCCGCTTTAGCGTAGTGGAAAATGACGTCATTACGTACTGGATGCCCGTCGAGGGCGAGAAGGGCTTCTCTCGCTATAAACGGATTCCCGAGGGAGGACGCATCGACGTCTCCGCGGCAAAGAGCGACTCTGCCGCCATGAGCGCCCTGCGCAAGGCCAACGCGATGTTCCTTAAAACGTGCGGACTCAAGCAGACCGCGCCGTCCAAGACGCGCATGACCCCGGAGCAGTCGCAACGATTTAGCGAGCTACGAGAAAAACTGGGTCGTAAAACGGGTTATGCCCTTACGGTGCTCTTCTCGCGCTGCGTACCCTGCAGCGCCGAAGCCGACCGATTCCTCGAGCTCATGGAGCACGCCGCAGCCGCGCACGATCGCGGAGAGGTGATCGACGTCGACGATACCGAGGTCGTAGAGCACAAGGCCGTTTACATGGTTGGCCCGATCTCTACCGAGGATGGTACTTGTCAGCTCTACAACCCCAACACCGTCAACTTTGAGGACTTTAGGTTCCAGCCCAACCTGCTCGAAGACTTCCATACCGACCTGCCCCGTGCCGGCAGCTTTATCAACAATGCAACGAGCGTCGTTGAGTCGGACGTCATCGCCGCCTGGGCGGGCTACAACCCGGGCAACGCCCAGCGCTCGGCGCGCTACTAGAGAGCGATTGGCACGACCAAGCCATGTATCTGTTGCGCGGCATCGCCCCTGGACGTCGAACCGCACCGTCCGCGATGTTGCGCAACAGAATGCAACGCAGGCGGCCTAGTATGCGAAGTAACAGGCGCGCGCAGGTCAGACGCATCGAATCTGGCCTTCGCGCGCAACACAAATCATCGCAGGGAGCACACCATGGCGCGTGACACATCAAACGTTCCGGTTGTTAACTTGCCGCTCGCTTACAAGTTCGACGGCAACGGCAACATCATCCAGAAAGTCTTTTTTGGCGTAAATGCGGTATTCGGCCCCGTCTGGTACTGGTGGTACTTCAAAAGCAATCGTGATCCCAACTTTTTGCTCGGTGACAGCGAAATGGACGGCTATGATCCCGATGAATGCTCTACCGAGTTCCTGCACCGCATTGATAACTTTACGCCCGAGGAGAGCTGCAACCTCTTTGAAGTCGCAAAGTATTGCGACCGCATGACGGGTGTTACCGTCTTTGACGTCGTAAACGGGCGAAATGTAAACGAACGACACCTGGATGACTACTACACCGGCTACGACCTTGGCATCGAAGATGATGACGAGGACGAAGAAGACGACACAGACATCGAGATGGAGTTTGAAGGGCAACCTGTTAACCCCCAGCCGATGCGCGTATGCGACGAGGGCCCCTGCCAGTTTATGCTGCCGCCCGTTTTAAACTGCGGAACGGACGACGGTTCTGGCTACGAGGTCGAGATTCCCCTGCGCGCCAAAACGACCAAGAGCGGTACTCCGCGGGAGCGACTATCGTTCTATATCCCCGCCGACCTCGCCGTACAGTGGTTCCGCGAGGTCACAGACGAGCCGCAGGCCGACTACCAACTGTTCCAAACCGTTTGGATGGATCGGGCCAATCGGCTTGAGAACCCGCACTTTGTCGACCACCTGTTTTCCTATGCGTTTTGGCAAGAGCGACTGCTGCGCATCCTGCACTACACGTACAAGCGGGGCAAGGTGCAGAGTGCGCGCATCGTTGCCGATTACGAAGGCGATGCCGCCGAGTTTATTGGTAAGCACTATCCGGAGGCCGAGGCCATCGGTCATCAGAGCAACGAGAACGCCTTTGAAACGGGAGCCGCCTATCTGGTGGACCTCACGCTGGACTACAAATACAAGGGCGACAAGCTTGTCGAGAAAAAGACGTTCTCGGTCCTTGGCAGCTTTGGACGCGAATGGTATCGACTCTTTAGCGGCAATCCCAACGCCACCGTTGACGATTTCTATGCATGGTGCGAACAAACCGACACCTACGAGCCCCTACGTCAGGCAGCCGAAACCGCCGGCGCAATCGTTCAGTACACCACCTACGGACTAAAGGACGGCAAGCTCACCAGCAAACGCACCGAAGACCACCAAGGCCGTACCAACATCGAGATTAACGAGGCAGCCGAGCTGAGAGACCGCATGTTTACGTAGGCGGTAGGTAGACTGCCACAACTCAGAAATAAATAAAGAAGTGGGGCTCGGAAATAACCGAGCCCCACTTCTTTTTGTTCGTTTATGGCCTTGCAGCAAAAGCACTCTGCCGCTCCAAGGGACCCTACCGTTCCTCCAGCGTCCAGCCCTTCTGGGCGCAAAGGTCACGCAGGGTAGCCACCAGGTCGGCATTGGTGTTGCTGTCGACCACGATCTTGTCGATATGATCCGCAGCAATGTTGAGCTTGGGGAACGAGTGGCTGCAACCCGACAGGTTAAGTTCGCCGACATTGCAGGTAATCTCGAGTGCGCCAAGAATGTCATCATTCGAAAGATCAATCTTCTCGACGTCACCCTGAAGGCCTTGGTCAACGGTAAAGAACATCAGGTTCTTAAGACCCGAAGCGTTGATGGAATTGACAGCACCCTTAAGGCTTTCAATACAAAAGGAATTGAGCTTGGGGCAGACGCTCAGGTCGAGGTCCTGGGTCGTCATGTCACCAAACTTGAGCACCTCGAGTGCCTCGAGCTCGCTAAAGTCTGCACTCTTGGCGCTCAGGGTATTGATGCCAAGCGTATCGAGCTTGTCCAGCTTGCTAATGGGCGTGAAATCCGTCACCCCTTCGGTTACGACCAGCCTCGTGATGCGCTGGGTCTCCTTGGCGGTCAGCTGGCCATCGTCATCGTTATCGTAGTCGGCAAGCAGCCCGTGCAGAGCATCATCCGTGATCGCATCAACATCGACGAGACCTTTTTCTTTCTTGGTCTCGGAGCCAGAGGCGTCAGTTGAGCTCGACTCTTTAGAGGCGCTCGACGAGGCTCCCCCGCCGCCTTGCACGTCACCGACGCCGCCAATCACGGAGAAAACGGCAACCGCGCCTATGACCACAACCGCCGCAAGCACTACCAGGGCGCGAACGCCGCCCAAGCGAGAGACGGCTTCATTTGCACGTTCAGCCGCCTGTCCATTCGGCTGGCCGGCAGGACGAGGGATCCGACTTGTCGAACGCCTCGGCGTCTGCTGCGCCTGCCCAGCAGGCTTTTCGGTTGCCTGCCCGTTCGGACGCATATTCACCCGCACATCCGGCGTCTCGGCAGCCCGCTCATGAGCCCCGCCCGAAGGCTGCTCGGTCACACGCTGAACCTGTTCGTTATCCCGCCAAGACATGTCGGGCTTAAAGTTCGCCATACTGCTTCTCCTCACTTGAATGCAGCGTCACTGCTGCTCCATGGTGTAGCCGTAGTCACTGCTCATTTTTTGCAAAAACTCGACCATGCCGCTGCTCGTGTCGCTGTCGTACAAGATCTTGCCAACGCAATTGGGCGAAAACGTAATATCGAAGGCATTTTCCCTGCCTGCGCCGCACAAATTGAGCGTTTCGACTCTGCAACCGATCTTCAGAACGTCAAGGTTCACATCACCCGACAGGTCAAGTGTCCCAATACTGCCATCAAGGCCTTCGATCTGGACGTTCGTCAACGAGGAAATGTTTTTGGCATTCAAGGTATCGACGGGGCTCTCGAGCCTGTTTATGGCAACGCGCTGTAGCTGAGGAAAACGTGTGAGATCAACCTGAGGCACCGAGCAGTCGCCAATGGACAGATGAATGATATTGCTAATGGAGCTTATGTCGTAGCTTTCGCTGTCGTAGTCGCCGATGCCAAACGTCGTGATGTTGTGAAAGTTGGCCAGCAGCGGAAGCGAATCAAATGACTCGACGTCGATTGATCTAGTTTCATCCGCAGTCTCTTGCGAAATATTCCCGTCCTCATCCGCATCGAATTCTAAGTCCGAGCGCAGCGTCTCGTCTGTAATTTCATCGAGCGTGAGCACTGTGGCCTTTTTCGCTTCTTCCTGGCGGCGCTCTTCTTTTTCCTTTTTACGCTGAGCGCGTGCCGCCTCGTCTTCTTGCTGCTGTTTGGCCTCGGCACGCTGCTCGGTCTGCCGATTGGTGTCGGAGATGCCGCTTGTGATGGACGTGACCGCCACAATGGCGATGACCACCACCACGGCAAGAACGATCACCACGCGCGGACCGCCCAGGCGGTTCACGATATCGTTGACATCCGATTCGTTGGACCCGGCGCCCCCGCGGCCAGACCCGTTCTGATTAATTGCCATCCGTGTTTCCCCCTCCGCCGCCTACAGGCGGTCCTTGTCGAAGTAGTCAGCGTCGCGCCAGTCGCCGCGCCAGCGGTAGGCGTGGGCGTTCTCGCGCGACCAGTCGCTCAGGTGGCGCAGGATGAAGCGGCTCATGTCGTCCGCGAGCGGCTCGATCGGCCCCACGCGCCGCGCCTCGGCCGCCCGCTCCCAGAACGAGTACGCCATGAGGTAGAACGTGCCGGCGTCGACGTAGTCGCCCGGGTAGGCGGGGTCGTCGAACCAGCCGTGGGTGTCGGGCGTGCCGTTTTGCTCGCACCACTCCGCCACGCTGAGGGCGAGGCTCATCAGGGCCGTGTAGTCCTGCGGGTCGCCCGAGGCGAGCGCCTCGTGCAGGTTGGACATGGGACCCTCGGCGCCGTAGGCCGGGTAGTACAGGTCCCAGATCCTCGACGCCGCGTCGTCAGTGAGCTCCATCCGCGAGGGGCGGTCGCCCAGGCCGTCATCGTAGACGGGCGCGTTGGGATCCTCCCCCGTGAAGGCCCCGACGCCGTAATCGAGCGTGGAGGCGCTGTTGCGGGCGCCGCGGGTCGCGCGGGCCATGGAGCCGAAGACCGAGTAGCCGCTGTGGTAGCCGCGGACCGTCTCGGTGACGAGCCGGCGCAGGCTGAAGTTCGCATGCGCACGGTCGCGGGCCTCACGGGTGGCGGCGGAACCGCGGAAGAAATACGTGGCGCCGATGATTAACTGCTTAATGATCAAGCTCAACGGGCCGGCAATGATTTCTGTCACAACTACGAGAAGACCAATGAATACAACAGCGCCCAGAGCGAATGGATTGAATGCGCTATACCCCGGCGCCGGAAGCCCCGTATGCAACACATCGTCTCCGCCAACGTTCAAGTACATGCGGTACCAGACCGAGCAAAGTCCCCAGACCGTGAAAATACGCAGCGGGAAATACCGAACAATGGTGGGAATCGCGTCCACAATACGCGAAAGATTGATGTTAAAGCGAGGGCGATTCGCACCCTCGTTGTTAACCGGAGTAGCCGCCTCCGGATCGCCCGGAAGAGGCACGCCGGCGCGGCGCGCGCGCAAACGATCGAGCCGCTCCTGGGCGGAAGAGGCTTGTGTCTGCGGAGCGCCTGCCGAAACACGTGCCCCCGTCGTCTGCCCCGCAGTCGGCACCGCATCCCCCTGCTGATCATCAACGCGAGAGTTATAGAGGCGCGCAAGTCTCTCCTGCGCCGACATGCCCCCTTGCTGGTTATCGTCTGCCATGTGTTCTGCCTTTACCTAATTAATAATGGAAGTGTGTCTGGGCATAGCGGTTAAGTGCATACCCAAACTCCCTGGTCATCGTCTTGATGGTGTGCGTCTCCATCTTTCTGGTCTGAGGATTACGCCGATTGAAGACAAACGTGGGCATAAACCCGCTCACTTCCTGGAAACCGCTCAGCGAATTAAAGGGAATGATGATCGGCGGATTAGAATTACCCGGAGCGAAAAGTCTACCCGCCACCGCTTTGCTGTTGCCTATGCCGGGGACGAGCATCTTGAGCGCGGGGTGATTATCGAGCGTCGAGCCCTCACGCTTGGCGACAATCTCGAGGTGGTTTTCGAAAATCCTGATGGAGCACGGGCGTCCGTCATACGAGCCCAAGCCCTCATTGATCACCACGTCATTTCGGATTTCGCGTTGCGCCATGTTCGAACGAGAACGTGCATTCGTCTGAGAGCCGCGCTGGGACGCCACGTTCTCAATACCCAACATGTCGTCAAAAGCGCCCATGGCACGTCGCTCGGTGCCATGGAGACCACGCTCGCTGGGATTTTGATTGCGACCTTGTCCGTTATTCGGAAGTAGTCTAGTGAAATCAAAGGGCATATAGAACACTCTTTCCTAACTTAAAAACCCGTCTCAGCCGTTCAACCAACGCAATGCAGGTACTTACAAACGGCAGTTACGACCTATCAATAGGTTCATGGGGCAGGCCAATCCGCTCACGCCCAGCTCGGTCCTATCGACCAAAAATAAACAGGACAAGCAAAACGACGACAACAATGGCAATGATTGCGCCTGCCGACTGAAGAAGAGACACTACACCCCAAAGCAGGAACGCAATGATTGCGGGAATCAACCAGAGATACGACCAGCTCTTAATCGTAGAGGCGCTGCTGGGATGTTCGTTGTCGCCCCATGCGGCAATGCAAGCGAAGCAATCAACAAGAATGGCGAGCAAAACCTCGCACTTGGCCACGGTATCGCCGTCAATAAACACCGTGCCCATAAACCCGGACGCGCTAATCACGGCCGCCGTGATAAACAACAGGCGAATTGCCAACCTGCCAAGTCTATCCATAACTTCAGGATCGGCGTAGAAAGCCTTGTCTTCGGAGCCAAACGAAAAATCGGCCCCCTGTGCCATCGGAAGATCCTCGTCAACGCCCACCATCGAAAGCTTTTCCGCTGTAGCGCCTGTGCGGCTATCAAAGTCGATCAACTGAATCAGACGACTTTCAAGAAGATCGGCGTTAGCCGCCAGATCGCTGTCGAGTGACTGGACGCGGTCAACCGCGGAAAAGGAACGAAGCAGATTCAATGCCAAGAAGCCGAAGATACCGACAAACGCCGCAACCAAAAACAGCACTGCGAGCGGGGCGAAGGAGCCACACATAACGATGAACTGTCCAAAGGAACCGCGAGCGCATAGGATAACAACAAAGTAGACAACCGCCACAATGCACGTCCAGCGCAGCACCCCGCCTTGCTCTTTCTTCACGGCCTCAATACGCGCCGTGGCATCGGCAATGCCTTCAGTCACATCGTAGTCCTGCGTATCCTGCCGGATAGCACCTTCGAGCGCGCCATCCGCCTCGTTTCGCTCGTCCTCAAGGAATTGAGAATAACTGGCGGAAGACATCAGGTTCGCATGAGCCAAAAGCCTGATTCCGATGCTATCAAGTAGATGTTCGTCCGCACCGCCTGCAAGCAGTTCTGCCACATATCCGCGTGGTACTGCCTCTCCTCGTGCCTCGGCACAGAAAAGAGCATTCAACGTAAGCGGTCGAGTAAGAAGAACGTCCCTCGTCTGCCAGCCATTCACATAGGGAACAGGTGTCGCCTCCATGTCGGCGCGAAGCTTGCTGCCTTCGATTCGGATATTGGACCCCGCTTGCATGAGCGAAGCAACCGATGCTTGCGCCGAAGGAGATAGGCCGCGAAGATTGACGATTGCGGATTCTCCGGCAGAGCCCGGAAGCGCCTCGTAAAGGGCGGTGTGCTCGGAAAGCCAAATCCAGCCTGCCATATTGCCGTATTTACGATAGAACGCTCGCACGGGAGCCTTGTTGTCGGCGACACGGTCCATGAAATCGAGTACGACATCAACGTCAATTGACCCGCCACTCTGAGCGTCACCGCGTGCCTTGATAATAGCGTCCATGGAAACGTCTCCTGCAAAGAGTAGGAAGAACTCATCGACAGCACGAGACGTTGAGCAAGTGGCAAAAAATGCCCGGGGGTTCCCAATGAGTCTCTTGATCTCTTGCTGGGCCGCAGCATGAGTTTCCAACTCGTCGAACGTAAGGAAGCCCTTCAATAGGCAGGCAGCAAAATGTGGATCGTTTGAAGAAGCAGCGAGGTCCTCGATTGCCTTGATATTCCTGGCAATATTCGCAACCGCCTCATCATGCTCGCCCTGACGGGAGAGAACGTAGGAAAGAAAGCCCGACGGAAGCACACCCATGGACGCAGTGCCATCAAGTCCCGACTTCACCGCATAGCGATCGATATCGGTATCGGTCATGGTGGCGATGCGTGCCGGAAGATCGTTTTTGCCAGTGCCCAGCGAAACATCTTCGCCGCGCCACGAAATGATCTTGCCGCCCGACATTTCGTAGATCACGCAAGCAAGATTGAAATCGTAATTCGATTTTTCTCCGCCCTTCGCTTTCGCCTCGGTGATCTCATGGATCTTTGTCTCAAGGTCATTTTCGTTCCATTTACGCATCTGGCGCTCGAGCTGCCACTGCTGCATGCGTTGTTTTGCCTCGTCCCAATGAGACGCGAGCCCGCGAGCGAGCGACACAGGATCGGTATAAAGCCTGCCGACAAATTCATACGGCGCATGGCCGCTCTTGAAATCGAAGGTGGGCAGCTGACGATAGAAGTGATCGGGGTCAGCGATCCAGTCTTTAATTTCTTCGTATCCGAAGCGCTTGTTTGCAAGCTCAAACGTAAGGCCTTGAAGCAAATTACCCAAGGTAGCGTCATCAGGGTGGGTGAACTCAGCAGGTTGACCCGCTTCCTGAAACTCGAAAAACATGTCGTGGTCCACAAGGTCTTGGAGCGGATGGACATTGCCCTCATAAAGAGTCCAAATGGTATAGCCAAACGAATACCAATCGTTGCGAGGATCGACCATTCTGCCGTGACCAGGCGTATACCCGTTTGATCGCGTCTCGGTATTAGTCGTACGATTATCAATTCCGGAAAGAGAGCGAGCGGACCCATAGTCACCAAGTGCGATTTGTTTATCGTACAGGTAGACATTCGACGGTTTCACATCACGATGGACGATGCCAAACTCGGTGTGTAGTAGGTTAATCGCTTGGCTCAGCTCCGGAATCACGCGACTTTTAACCATATGCTTGCTACGGGGACGGTCACTAAGACAGGTAGCCTTGGGAGTGATGGCAATATCCCAAAGCTGAGGAGCGGGGGCCCCTACTACGGTCGCGCTCAAGCCCTGGTGCAAATAGGCAAAAATAGGCAGCAAATGCGTTTCTGACACGGGACGACCATTGAGGCTCATGACGGCATGCACAGTCTTCTCGTATTCCGTGAGCATTTTTTCTATAAGAGGCTGAAACACCTTGGCAACACATGCGAGGCCGTCATCCACCCGCTCGGCAGCAAAGACCGTGGACTGACCACCATGACCGACAACTTGACCCAAGTGAACAATAAACTGCTGGCCGTCACGTGAGGTAATCGTCACATCTTCCGGAACGAAAGGGGATACGGGCACGGAGGAAGCGGCGCGAACGTCCCCACGAGAAACGGTCACCGTTTCGCCATTGGGATTTACCACCGCACCGCGTGGGACCGTTATCGTTTGACCGCCAGAAGCGGCAGATCGCGGCACCGTTACGGTCTCGCCCGCCACGGACGTCATCGGCCGGGAAACCGTGACCGTCTCGCCGCCAGCGGGAGCAGCCATCGGCCTTGCAACCGTAACGGTCTCGCCGCCAGTCGCAGAAACCGGATGACTTACCGTCACCGTCTCGCCGTTTGCTCTAGGAACCGAGCGACCCACCGTTACCGTCTCACCTGCCGACGGGGCGTCGCCGCGGCGAATGGTCACCGTTTCGCCGGACACCGGAGCAGTGCCTCGGCGCACCGTCACGGTCTCGCCCGGTACAGGAGCCTGATTGCCGTGATACACGGCGACCGTTTCGCCGTTTACAGGTACGCCCCCACGGTGGACCGTCACGGTTTCACCGTTGCCGGCGCCGCCATCTCGGTGTACCGTTATCGTCTCATCAGACATCTTTATTCCCCTATCTCAATCACGATCAGCGTCGCGTCATCCGTCGAACCGCTCATGCGGGCCTCGGCATACAGCTCCTCGCACAGCTGCGCACAGGTCGAATCGCTCGCAAGCATCTGCTGCAGGCGCGCAAGGTCAATCTCCCCATCGATGCCGTCAGAGCAGATTAAGTAGCGATCGCCCGGAAACAACGTGGTCGTATTGATCTCCAGGTTTCGTCCGCCCTGATTAAGACCGACCGCCAGCTCAATGCAATGCGAGACCGATTCATCGCTGTACTCAAACCCAACGCCGCCCAGGCGGGATTCGGGCGTATGGTCGTAGCTCAACACCGCAAGCACGCCATCGCGCAAGCGATACACACGCGAATCGCCAGCATTAAAGATTGCGGCAGACCCATCATGCGCCACCATAAGCCCGGCAACCGTAGACGCAGCAACGGGCAGGCCATAACGGGCCGCATAGGACTCGACATCGTTCTCAGCGCGCTCGCCCGCCATACGCAAACGATCCTGCAGGACATCAATCGAATCGGCTTCAAAAACCTGAGTCGCCTGTGCAAACGCCTGCGCAGCGAGCGTCGAGGCGGCTGCTCCGTGCCCGCCTTCGCTCACGCCGTCAAAGACTGCCATGCAGCCCATCTCGCGCTCGCAATCGCCTACCAGGCCATAGCAAAGGACGTTACCGTCAAGAAGCAAACGGTCCTCGTTGACGGGGTGATTGGTTCCCGCTTGGGTTTTTGCTGCAGCGATAAACTTCGTCATCGCCAATCGCCTCCCATCGATCCGGGCACGAGCTCAAATGCGATATGTGCATCGTCGCCCTCGCCCTGTGGCACGGCGCGTGCCACCATGCCGGGGTGACCGCGCCACTCGGCGCGGTGCTCAAGCAGAAAATCGGAAAGCCCGTTAAGGTAACCGCTCTCTACCAGGTTGCCAATGCCGCGGCCGCCCTTGGCCTTGACGGCGTCCGTCATGGCAGTGGAGTGCAGCAGCTCGCGGGCGGCATCGGTCGCCTCAACCGTAATATCGGGCTGTGCCTTATGCACGTTGCGGTTAACGGCATCGATCTTGGAATTGAGGATCTGAAGCGCCACGGCATCGTCGATAAAGTTGAAGATCACCACGTTGTCGCCGATACGACCCAAGAACTCGGGCTTAAACTCGCGATCCATCTCGGTGCGCACGCGCTCGCAAATCTCGTCATAGGGCGTGTTGGGCGCAATGGTATTACGAACTTCGTTGCCCTGTGCATCGATTTCAATCTTGGAAAAGCCGATGTTGCTCGTAAAGAAGATGACCGTCTCAGAGAAGTACACGGTATTGCCCTGGCCATCGGTCAGGCGTCCATCTTCGAGGATCTGCAGGAACTTGTCCATAATGCTCGGCGCGGCCTTCTCGATCTCGTCGAAAAGAACCACCGAGAACGGATTGGCCTTGACCGCATTGGTAAGCTGACCGCCCTCGGCATAGCCCACGTATCCCGGAGGAGCGCCAAAGAGCTTTTGATCGGAGTTCTCGGCGCCGTACTCGGACATATCAAAACGCAGCATGCTGCGCTCATCGCCAAAGAGGAGCTCCGTAATGGCCTTAACGATCTCGGTCTTACCGGTACCGGTGGGACCGCTCAAAAACAGGACGCCTTTGGGCTTGGAACCAGACGAATGGGTGGCACCCGAAAGGCCCATAACGGAGCGCTTGAGCACGGTGACGGCCTTCTCAACGGCCTCGTCCTGACCCTTCACGCGGCGCTTGATCTTTGCCTCGGGATCCTCTTCGAGCTTCTCGAACATCTGCTGCCATTTGTTCTCGCGAAAGCCGTACTTATACACGTCGACGAGCTTGGGAAGGATGGCCTCAATTGAAGCATCGGGGTTTTGCATATCGCGCTGATACATGCGCTGCAGGCCCTCGAGCTCCTTAACGCTCATGCCGTCGGTGGTATCGATAAAGCGACGCACCGCGCGGTCATCGGAATCGGACAGCGCCTCACCAAAGCCAAACTTGCTCTGAATATAGGCTTCGCGCATGTCGCGGTCGGGATGCGGCAGCGTGATGGTGCGCAAGAAGGGGTTCTCCTCGATAAACCACACGGGCAGGTTGCGCACGTTATCCGTTACCAGAATGAGCGTATTGACGGCCGTACGGTTAATGAGACGAGCCTTGCTGGCACCAAGGTACAGGTTAAGGAAGAACTGCGTCTCGTCGGGCATAAGGCCGGTCGAGGAGGCAAGCAGGCGCGACGCCATGTTGACGATCACGCAAAGCGGCTTAGCCTCGGTGCCGCCATCGGGATTGTCGTTGTATTTAAGGCGCAACATTGAGCGGATAACCTCGCCATATGATGGCAGGCTCGACTGCTCGGTGGCATATGCTTGGCGGCCATCGGCGATGCAGGCGTTCGCCTCCATCATGCGGTCGTCGTTCTTGGAAGCCTCGTCATGAGCCAGCGACACCAGGCGCTTGCAATCGACGTTGCCCATGCTGCTCGAAAACAGCTGGATGGGATCGAAATATGCCACGTTGTACTCAACTGAGCCATTGGCGTCTTCAAAAAGGCCGCGCACGACCTCGGCGAGCTCCGAGAACTGAAGGCCGCCGTCGACCACATCGGGATACTTGTCGTTCACGTTGCCTTCAAGGATAAAGAGGCTCTTCACCCCTTTAAAGTTGAGCATCTCGCGCTGCCAGGATTGGCGCTCGAAATCAGTTGCCATGTGTTATACCTCCTTGGCAGGAAATTCGTGGTGGTAGCGGTTAGCAATGCCGACGGTGTTAACAGTGCCGTCCTGAACAAAGTTCTGAAGCTGACGAGGCTGCTGGAGATACTGGTCGTAGTCATCGTGCGGACGGTCGCTCAGATAGATCACGCGCTGGTTAGTCGAGCCGCGCAGCGCACAATCGGGCACGTTGAGCTCGTCTACGTACGGACCGTCGATCAGCACATCGATAAGGGACTTAAGCGTCTCCCACGTATCCGCACCGATCACTTGCGGCAGCTCTTCAAACGTGAATCCGGTGTAAACGAGAATGTCGTCGTAGGCACAGCGGATTGTCGCCAGCAGCTTTACGAGCTCCGATGCCTGCTCGAGTGGATCTCCACCCGAAACCGTCAGTCGATGCACGCCATGTTCGCGCGCCGCACCGAGCAACATCTGCGCAATCTCATCAACAGCGACATCCTGCTCGGGCAGCTGCATCCTAAGCTCGGGCGAGATGCATCCGGCGCAGTGCTTAGAACAGCCGCTAGTCCAGATTGCGATGCGCTCGCCTGGTCCCAGAGAAACGACAGGCGCGAGCATCTGGCTAACGAACATCCGAGTAATCCTCACCGGGGTCGAGCGTACGATATACGGCAGACGTGCGCGCGAGCGAACAGCCACACTCTTCACAGCCATCCCCAACCTTTGCGCGCTCATCGGCAACAAGGTGTAAACGACCGCACTCGGGACACTCGACAAACCAGCCCTCAATGCCGGCAGACGGACTGGCGGCTGGCACGGCAGATGCCGTAGCGGGCGCAACGGTCGCAGGCTGCGGCGCGACCGCCGTCTGAGCCTGCGTGGGCTGCACCGCAGGAGGCTCCTCCACGGTAGCCCTCAAACGCAGCTGGGCAAATTCCCCGGATGTCGCCGGGATTAGCAACACGTCATCGGTATGAATCTGCTGAGGCACGCCGGGAGTCAAATAAAGAATCTGGCTGCCGCGCATAAGAGCCGTTCCATTATTGGAACCCTCGTCGGCAACCAACCACGCGCCCTGTTCAAAGCGAACGCTGGCATGCTGGCGAGATATTGCAAAATTCGACGCCATACTGGGAAACGCGTTGCGCCCAAGCACGGTCATACCCGTAAGACGCAGCTGCTCACCCATAGCTGGATCGGCAAGCGTAAGCGCAGGAACCGCAGGAGTAGCTGCAGCATTCGCCATGGGTTGCGGCGCGGGCTGCGGCATTGGCGCGGCAACCGGAGCGGGTTGCGGAACGGGCATGGGGGTAGGCTGCGGCATCGACATGGCCGTGGGCTGCTGCGCGGGCGCAGGCATCGGTTGTGGGGTGGACATCGGTTGTGGCACGGGCGCCGGCTGAGGCATAGGCGCGGGTGCCGGCTGCGGCGCGGGCACGGGAACAGACTGATACACCTGCTGGGACGCAGACTGTTGAACCGGTGGTGTACCACCCATCGAAGAAGTCGCAGGATAGACGGCGGGCGCTGGACGTTCACCACTAGGTGCAGCGAAGTCTTGCACCGGAGCGGCAGGCGTCGACGGCGCAGGTGCTACGCCGGCGGGACGCAGAGCACCGCATTCCTCGCACATATCGCGCTCGTCATCATTATCAAAACCGCATTCTGGGCATTCCCATGTCATGATTTACCTCATCTCTCTTTGCTTGAGCTGGCTTGCTTGGCGACGGTTGCGCAGGCGGCGCTCCGCATCTGCGGAAGGCGCAGGCGGCACGTAATCGTGCGGGTGAATCTCGACGGCGGCAGCGGGATTCGCGGCCTGCGTGGTCAATCCTGCACCCTCGGCCGGAACGGTTACGCCGTAGGCCTTAAGATCCTCTTCGAACTGTTTGTAGAAGTCACAGAACTCAATCTGGTCCCTATAGACCTTCTCGACAGTCGCTTGATCCTGCGGCTTCATGTCCTTGATGATGGTCGGATTATCAGGATCCTCAGAAAACTCCTCGGGGTTGGCTGCGACAACGCGGATGATGAGTCGATCTCTTTTCGTGCTGCGCAAAAGGGCAATGGCCTTGTTCTGCTTGGTGTCAAACATCAATCGCCAGGGCTTTCCCGAACCCTCCATAACGGCATAGCGAGTAACGTTAATACCGCGAGCAGCCATGACCTCGTTGATAGAACGCTCGATATAATCGTCCTTCATAGCATTGGCAAGGGCAGCCTCCGCTTCATCGTTTGCAGCATAGACATTTTCGATCTCGTGCAATTGTTTAAGCGGCAGGCTCTTTCCGTAACGGTTGTTGGCACGTTCGATGCGCGCACGATACTCTTCGTAGACTCGGTGCCGTTCGCCCGATTCATACGTAGCGTTTTTTACTACGTACTCAAAATCGTTCATCATCTTCATTGCCGCTAGGCGATCATCGATGCGTGAATCAGGCCCAAGTGCATCAAAAGCGGCGCGGACGCTCTCAAACTTTGCAGAAATACGGTTTCGAAGGGGGATATCGAGCGCTTCGTCCTGCATAAGCGGCGTAACACGTCCCGCCCAAGTCTCAAACGCGCGAGCCGCTTGTTCGAGCGACCCCTCCTCTTGTTTGGTCGTTGATTCGGTAAGGTAGCGAAGCGCCTTCTTCAGGTCCACGCCGCCGCCAGGACCAACAACATAATTCGTAATTTCCGCGACATGCTGGGCGCGAAGGCGCTCGGCAGTCTGGACAGCCTTGAGTTGAGCTTGCGACTGCTGAACGAACTGCTCTCTATGCGCTTCCGAAACCGTTGAGGGCAGCAGGGCGCTAATCTCCCCGAGCAGAGCCGGAATCTTAGCGCGAACCGTTTCGGCATAGCGCATGTTTACCGCTTGCATTCCGCTGGGCATATTGCCCAATGCCTCTTGGGAAAAAGCCTCGATACGAGCATTGATCAACCGATCAAAATATGCCGAGACCGAACCATCGGTGTCTTCAATGTTAGAAAGCGCTTTGGCTTTTATTCCGGCCAGAGAGCTCTTATATGACTGAATGGCCGCCTCAACGCGTTCCCGCTCCAAGTCTGCCGGGCTTTTGCTGCGCTGGGCCCAAACAAACTCATCCTGCTCTTGCGTGGTCATCTGGTTCCACTGCTCCCGCGTGATTCCATATGACGCGCTAAATGAATAACTCATATCGTTCCCCTGATTGCCGACTTTAATTGACCTATTTCTACCGCCGTCTTGCGCGATTCTGTTGCGTAACATTGGCGAGTGGCAGATTTGTCGATGTTGCGCAACAGAAGGCAGCGGTCAGCGCATATCCTGCTAATGGAAGAAAGGATGAAAGCGCGCCATGACCGGATCCTACGAAGAAGTTCGACTCGTCAAGTTTCATACGCCAGCACTGCTCTCCGAGCGTGAGCAGGTCGCGGCACGGCGTCGCTTTTGCACGCTTCTCGTTCCGCCGCAAAAGGGCGGCTTTGGCGGCAACGCTTATGTCCGCCGCGTCCAGAGCGGCGATCGCGCTTTTGAGCTCGCGCTTAAGATGCCGCGCCCCGATGCCCAGCCCGAGCAAGAACAGCTCAACCGAGAAACTTTGGAAGAGGAGTACCGCACGCTCTCCGTCGTATCCAACCTAAGGGGTTTTCCCGATGTCTATGGTTTTGGCTACACGGCAGACGGAACCCCGGCGCTGCTCATGGAGTGGGTTGACGGTGTCTCGCTTCTTGATGCACGGCCAGCTCTGAGTGATGGCGCTGAAACCTGCCCCGGTGATATCGTCGCCGCGCTGGGTCTGAGCGTGCTCAAGATCATCTTGTCCACGCAATCGCTCGACACGCCCTTTGTCCACCGTGACCTCTCCATGCGCAACATCATGCTGCGCCACGATCGCATCCCGCTCGACGAGCAGGTTTCGAGTGGCTATTTCGACATCTGCCTGATCGATATGGGCAGTGCCAAGCTCGTTAAACCGGACTTTTCCTTTACCGTCGACGTCAACGCTTTTCGCGGTGCCACGCCGGCATACGCGGCACCCGAAATGCTGGAGCGGTTTAAGGCCGACCCCGGCGCGCGTGACAATCCCGCCGTCGACATCTATGCGCTGGGAAGCATCCTCTACGAGCTTTATTGCGGACACGCGCCCTTTGAGACAGAGCTCAGACGCTCTGGAGATCACGCGCGCCTCAAGCGCACCATGCAGCCGCAACCCCTTACGCCCGCAACTCCCCGCGAGCAGGGCTTGGTCAACGCGATTATGGCTTGTTTGGCAGTCTCGCAAGACGCACGCCCTTCGGCAAACGAACTCGCGGCGCGCCTTGAGCCTTTCGCCCGTACGGGTGCCCCGCGAAAGCACCGGCCCGTGGCGGATCGCGGCAGCGCTACCGTGCGGGTGGATGCCGCCGTCCCCACCCGCACGGCTGCACAGGCGCAGCCCGCGTCTCGGCCAGCCCCATCCACCGAGACCGTCCGCAGCGCCGAGTCCATGCGTCGCGCGCGCCTTGCCGTCAAACGTCAACGCACGATGGCACTCACGATGGTGATTGTTGCCCTGGTAGCAATCGTGGTCATACTCCTCCTCGCATCTGCCGGCATGCTTTAGCCGGCAGTAAAACCAAAGTCAGCAAATAGGCCCATTTGCAAAAAGCGGTGGCGGGCGCAACTCTCAATAAAGCCGCGCCCGCCACCGCCGCCATGCATCGCACGCTGACAATACGAGGTACTAGGAAATCAAAAGCTCAAAGGAATCCGTGATGCGCGTTCCCATGTTAACGGCGCCGTCTCCCGATTCGACCGTGGTATTCAGGTAGTACTTGCCGTTCTTCTTTTTAGGAACACCCGTAACCGTAAGGTCGCAGCCCTCCTCCTCGACGGGAAGCGAGAACTCAAAACCCCCGTTTCTAACAAACGTACCGGTGACGTCCGTGTAGGTGCGATAGTCGTCACCATCGGATTGGGCGACGGTTTTTTCGGCGTTGTAGGTATCGTGGGCATGCAGCGTGGCCGAGATGTCTGCAACCACTTCGCCGGAATCGCTGACGCTCTTAAACACAATCACAAGGTCGTTTTTGCTCGCACCGTAGCAAGTATGGCCCCAAGAGTTGCCCGTCTCCTTAAGTGCCCCGCGCCACGTGGTGTTGGTAAAGCTCGTGGGCTTATCGATGTTGAGCTTCGCCGTGCTACCAGAGGTCGTGGTGGTCGACGAGGTCGCATTGCCCGTCGTGGAAGAGCCCTCGGCATTGGAGCTGGCGTCCTCGCCGTTCTTGCTTGCGGTCTTGAGCTCCGTCTTAGCGTCCTTAAGGTCGGACTTTGTCTGATCGAGCTCGTCTTGCGTTTTTGTGAGTTCGTCCTTGGAAGATTCAAGCTGCTTCTTGAGCTTTTGAATCTGCTCCGTATTTTGCGGATGGGCCAAACCATATGAGTAGCCCGCCCAGCCGGTTCCCGCGCACAAGGCGGCAACGACAATAACGCCGGCGGCGATGGCGGGCGCATACGACTTGCCCAGGCGCTTGCGTGCCAGCTTGTACTCGGCCTTGGCCGTCTTGAGGCTCTCGCGGTCCTGCTCGAGCTGCTCTTCCTCACTGAGCGGCGTAGGACCAAAATCGGCATGGTAGGCAGACTCAGTTTCCGCGTCCTCGATCGTAGTGCCAAAGTCTGACAGGGGATCGACTACACGCGTGGCGTCCGAATCGGATTCGGGCACATCGAGCTCAGACGCGCCGGGTGCCGTCACCGGCTGCTCGTCTGCTTTCGAGGCAGCATCCGCCTTAGGCAACTCCACCGTTGCCGCCGTAGCGGCCTCGCCGTCGCGCCAAGAAAAGGCAGGGCTCTGTGACACGGTCTGAGGCGTAGTATAGGGATCTTCGGGAACGGGCGCAGTCGGCGAGGGCGTGGCAAGAGGCGATCCACACTCAGAGCAAAAACTAGCGTCATCGGGCAATAATGCACCGCAATAAGGGCATTCCATAGGGCACAACCTCTCAAAATGTGTCGCTTGCAGCCATCCTGCAACTTGGCGTATATGCCCTATAATGTCTCGATAGTTATGCAAAGCGTTGCGCAACATTTTTCGAGTCGATACGCTTTGAGCGTAGCCATTTCCTAATATGTTTGCAGCACGTCATTAAAGCTATCTGGGGAGGCAGCCATGGCGGCGGAAACACCGTGCTCGGTCCTCTACAACGACATCCGATCGTTCGGCGGTCTCAAGCATCTCGAGATTGCGCGAATGCTCATCAACGGCAATTCGTATGCAGGCAGTACCCTGCTCGACAAATGCTCTACCAACCGCTCGTACCTCACTCGCTACATCGTCCACCGCGAGCCCGATCAGTGTGCGCCAGGTATCTACAATGACCTTACCGTCTCCACACTCAACCTTGCCGCCGCCATCGGCAACAAGCTCGGCGGAGGTGATCGTGCCTATCGGGAAATATCCGAGCATTACAGCGGCCCGGCGGCCCAAGGCATGATGTCGATTCTCGCCGATTATGACCTCGACGACCGCCTCTACGCCAATGCCTTGGGGCGTATCAACAGCTCCGATGACCACGGCCCCCGCGAAAAAAGCACGCTCTTCTTGATGCTCTTTGTGGCAACGGGCGCACTTGCCGACCCCGTTCAAGGCGTAGCCACCGTCGAGCGCTTTTGCGACAGCAAGACGGGCGGGCACTTTGGCACCACCGAAACTACCGTCGGACGTGGCTTTATGGGCAGCCTGGAGCAGCCGCGCACCGTCGCCCCCAACCTCGGTCTGCTCAGGACACATGCCGACAACTGCGTCGACATGCAAATCCATCCCCTCACACGCGATCCGCGCGGCACCGTGATTGGTTCTTTGCCCAAAACCTCGCCCAGCATCACCGATGTGGGCGCCGACGCATCGCGTGAGCATCTTCGTATTTGGCTTGAGGGTGAGCACTGGTACGCCCAGGGCCTTGGATCGACCAACGGCACGGTGCTCGAATCGGGTGCAGGCGACGGCGATACCGTAATCGAGCCGCCCCGCGACCAACGAGAGCCCGGCAAAGTCTATCCCCCCGTGGAAATCGCCAACAGCGACAGACTTCATTTGGGTCTCTATACAACGTTTCTCGTTATTGTGGACTAGCGCGTAGAGACGTGGGAAACAGGTGTCACTCGTCTTATATCATTTACGTTGCGCGCTGCACTATAAATAGCAATACGAGTCAGCTTATCGGCGAACACGTCTATCATGGGCTTTAATCGATAATCGCGTTCTCGGCGCGAGCACGCGGCCCCACCAAATGAAGGAACGTCTTGGATACCACCAACACCGCCCCTGGCGACAAACTCATCCGTCTCGACACGTTCGACACCGCCGTAGCGGTCGACCCCAGTGCCGAGGATGATGCCAAGCGACGGTTTATGACGCTTATTCTTCAGACGACACACCGCGACGGCGGCAATATCGGACACGTGCTTCGCGCGACCAACACAAGCGGCGAGGTCTTTGCCGTCAAGCTACTCAAGGACAACGCCATCCTTTCCGGCCAAGCCCCCGATCGCTCCGCCGAGCAAGCGGCTGCGCACCTGGCCAACACCGCCGCGCTGTTCGAGGAGTACCGTCATCTGTGCACTGTCTCGCACCTGCGCGGATTTCCGCGCGTCTATGGCTATGGATCGTGCGAGGACGACCCGCTCATCCTCATGGAGTGGGTCGAGGGTACCTCGCTCAAGCAGGCGCTGCCCTTGCTTCCGCACGATGTCTCGGGCGGGCTAACCACCCAGATGGTGGCCGCCGTTGGAAACGCCGTGCTTCGCGCACTCCTGATGACCCAGGGACTCGTAAATCCGGTCGTCCATCGCGACCTGTCGCCCGCCAACATTATGTTCCGTACCACCAGTCGAACGCTCGAGCAGCAGATCGTCGATTGCTCCTTTGACCCCTGCCTCATCGACATGGGCTCCGCGACCATGGCCCTCGGCGATGACACGATCACCCGGCGCGCCGACATCTGGCGCTTTGCCACGCCCGCATACGCCGCGCCCGAGATGCTCACGCAGGATATCGAAGGCATCGCGGCCCTTCGCCGCTCGCCTGCCATCGACGTCTACGCGCTATCGAGCATTCTGTACCAGCTCTACAGCGGTCGTAAACCGTTCGATGTCGAGTCGACGGGTGCCGCGGCAACCGGCTCGTTCTACCTCATAAAGACCAAGACCAAGCCGGCACCGCTTGAGCCGCGATGCAGCGACGACGAGGCGCTCGTCCAAATCATTATGAAAGGCATCTCAGTCGAGCAGTGCGATCGTCCTACCGAGCAGCAGATGCTTGAGGTGCTCTCGGCATACCTCACCGATGCCGAATCAGAGGGCCGCGAAGGCGCAGGAGACGAGGCCGCGATTGACATCGATTCTGGCACGCACCTTAAGGTCGACGTCGCCGGCGAGCGCGCACGAGAGATCCTGAATCAGGCCCGCCACGACGCCATGACCCGCCGCCGCTTTATTATCGGTGGCGTTGTCGCAGCCGTTGCGGGGCTCGGCGTTATCGGGGCGGCAACCCATGGCTTTGGCATCCCCGACTACCTGGACGGCATCCGCGGTTCACTTGACGACTACACCTGGGATCAGCTGCAGGAGATTTCGCTCAAGATTAAGGCCGCCGAGACCCGTAGCGAGGCACGCGAGATTGCAAAGCGCTACCATCTGCTCGATGCCGATGGGCATATCCCCTATCCGTGTACCAAGCGCGTGAGGCTCACCAACGGACTGCACGTCGGCGCGCAGCTTGTGGGTATCCGCCACGATGAGCTTCTGGACGGGACGGGCAAGGCCGGACTGACGTTTATGTTCGATGCCGGCATTGCCGAGCGCGATGCAGCGCCCCAACCGTTGAACGCCGGCTGGGCAGATTGCGAGCTGCGGGAATGGCTCGACGGCGACGGCCTTAAGCTGCTGCCCAACGAGTTGCGCGCACTCATTAAATCTGTCAAAAAGATCTCGAATAACGTTGGCGCTGCCAGAAGCGCATCGTGTCTGAGCGAGTTGCCCGCAACCCTTTGGCTGCCCGCCATGGTCGA
This sequence comes from Collinsella sp., assembly GCA_036553025.1. GTDB lineage: Bacteria > Actinomycetota > Coriobacteriia > Coriobacteriales > Coriobacteriaceae > Collinsella. Next base: position 143,252 of record JAXKBK010000004.1, read on the forward strand.
GCTGTGCGGAGTGCAGCCGCCCGAGTCATTTGCCGAGGGCTTTCACTACCTGGCCGACATCTATAACGGCGAGGGCAAGGAGTACCAACTTTTCCGCGAGCTCAAGGTAAGTCCGTATACCACGAACGAGATGTTGGTTCGCCAGTGGAAGGGCAAGGACGCCTGTTGGTGGGAACGAACGGCGAGTCCCGACACATCGGAGAGCGAAGGCACGCTCTATATGAACCGCGTGGGGCACGACGGCGACGTCTTTACGTACGCAACGCCTGCAGAAAAGCCAAACAAGCGAACCTGTGTGATCCCCGGGTTCTGCATCTAGACAGCGGGCGCCTTGCCGTGACGGGACCCCTCCCCGGCAATTGTCTTGATCTGTAACACTAGCTCGGCAGATACAGGTCTAGATGTTACAGAACGAGACAAAACCCCAGCCCCGCGAGACAACATCTCAATCTGTAACAGTAAGGGGTCAAAAACCTCTCTAGATGTTACAGAACGAGACATTTGAGTTGACCGCGGACGGTCCGTCTCGATCTGTAACAGTTGGAGGTCATATTTCCTGCCAGATGTTACAGATTGAGACATTGAGTTTCCTGCCAACTGTTTGTCTTGATCTGTAACAAATACTCAGTAAAACGGGGTCTAGTTGTTACAGATCGAGACGTTAGTTTTCGGCTGAAATGTTTGTCTAAATCTGTAACAGCTATGGTTCAAAAACCGGTCCAGATGTTACAGATTGAGATGATTTGTTGGGGCGGACCATCGGTCAACCAACTACCCTCATCTGTAGCGAGATGTCATACATTTATTCTGTACTGGACACCCCCAGGGGGTATGGGTGTATAGTATCGGCAGGTTAACAATTTCAACACCGAACCACAGAAAGGAGAAGCCATGGCTCAAGATAAGTTCGACGTAGGCGGCATGACATGCGCCGCCTGCCAGGCGCACGTGGACCGTGCCGTGAGCAAGCTCGACGGCGTCCAAAGCGTCGCCGTCAACCTACTCGCCGGTTCCATGATGGTCGACTACGACCCCGCGCAGGTCTCCCCCGACGATATCTGCACCGCCGTCGACCACGCGGGCTACTCGGCCTCACCCGTCGACGCAGGCACCGGTGCCGCCGGCTCAAGCGGCAGCTCGCAGGCCAGGTCTGGCGTCACCCATATGGAGTCGCCGACCAAAAAGTTGGAGGCCGCCGCCTCTGCCATGCGCACCCGCCTCATCATCTCGATCGTATTCCTCATCCCGCTGCTCTACATAGGCATGGGGCACATGCTCGGCTGGCCGCTGCCCGGCATTTTCACCGACCATACCCACAGCATGACGCTCGCCCTCACTGAGCTCGTCCTGCTCATCCCCATCGTCTATGTCAACGACGCGTACTTTATCAATGGGTTTAAATCGCTCGCACACGGCGCACCCACCATGGACGCCCTCATCGCCGTGGGCGCCACCGCCTCCATCGCCTGGTCGCTCTACGCCATATTCATCATGGCCGACCAATTAGCCGCGGGTCAGGTCCACGAGGCCATGATGACAGGCATGGACAATCTGTATTTTGAGAGCGCGGGCACGATCCTGTCGCTCGTCACCGTGGGCAAATACCTTGAGACGCACAGCAAGTCCAAAACCGGCGGCGCCATCGAGGCGTTGATCGACCTGGCGCCCAAGACTGCGACCGTCGTGGCAGAGGACGGCACCGAGACCACCGTCGACGTCGACAGCATCCTTCCCGGCCAGGTCCTGCGCGTGCGCCCCGGCGAGTCCATCCCCGTCGATGGCGTGGTGCTCGAAGGCAGCTCGGCCGTGGACGAGAGCGCGCTCACCGGCGAGTCCATCCCCGTGGAAAAGATCGCCGGCGACACCGTCAACGCCGCCACGGTCAACCGCACCGGCTCGTTTACCTTCCGCGCCACGCGTGTGGGCGCCGAGACATCGCTCGCCAAGATTATCCAGCTCGTCGAGGATGCCAACGCCACCAAGGCGCCTATCGCTCGCATGGCCGACAAGGTCGCCGGCGTGTTCGTGCCCGTGGTGTTCGCGATCTCGGCCGTGGCCTTTGCGGTGTGGATGGCATTGACCGGCAGCATAAACGAGGCGCTCACCTCCGCCGTGGCCGTGCTGGTGATCAGTTGTCCGTGTGCACTGGGTCTGGCCACGCCCGTCGCCATTATGGTGGGCACCGGCAAGGGCGCCGAGATGGGCATTCTGTTCAAGAGTGCCGAGGCGCTGGAGAACCTGCGCAGCGTGGGCACCGTGGTGCTCGATAAGACGGGTACGGTCACCCGCGGCAAGCCTGCCGTGACCGATATCGTGGTAGCCACGCGCGCCGACGGCTCGCCCGCCATGAGCGAAAAGGCACTGCTCAAGCTGGCCGCCGCATTGGAGCGCTCAAGCGAGCACCCGCTGGCCGAGGCGATTATGGCCGAGTGCGAGACGCGCGGAATTGTCGCGCGCATGGTCGAGGACTTTGCCGCTGTGCCCGGTCGTGGCGTTACGGCGCGCGAGGGACAAAATGTCATCGTAGCCGGCAACGTACGTCTGATGGACGAGCTGGGCGTTACCGTGCCCGCGGGCCTTGCCGAGCAATTTGCCGCCGAGGGCAAGACGCCGCTGTTCTTTGCCAAGAACGGCGAGCTTGCCGGCACCGTTGCCGTGGCTGACGAGGTCAAGGAGACGAGTGCCGGGGCCATCGCCGCGCTGCGTTCGCTCGGCGTCGACGTGCGCATGCTCACCGGCGACAACCGCGTGACGGCCGAGGCCATCGCCCGCCGCGTGGGGCTGAGCAACGAACAGGTTATCGCCGACGTCCTGCCCGCCGACAAGGAACGCCACGTGCGCGAGCTGCAGGATGCGGGCGGCAAGGTCGCCATGGTGGGCGACGGCATCAACGACTCCCCCGCTCTGGCGCGCGCCGACGTGGGTCTGGCCATCGGCACCGGCGCCGACATCGCCAAGGAGGGGGCAGATGTGGTGCTCATGCGCAGCGACCTCATGGACGTCGCCCGCGCCATCGAGCTGTCGCGCGCCACGATCCGCAACATCAAGCAGGACCTGTTCTGGGCGCTGTTCTACAACGGCATCGGCATTCCGCTCGCCGCGGGCGTGTTCTTCCCCCTCACCGGCTGGCAACTCTCGCCGATGTTTGGCGCCGCGGCCATGAGTCTGTCGAGCGTGTGCGTCGTAAGCAATGCGCTGCGCCTGCGAACCTTTAAGCCTAAAGTGGCAAAATAGGCTCACCATTAAGTCCATTTAGAACGGGTTTTCCAGGTGCCCGAGATTGACCTGAAAGAGGAGCGACGCGTACTTTGGTACGCGAGCGACGGCTTGAGGGTCAAGGTCGGGTGCCTGGGAAAGCCGACACAGCAGAGAGGAATACCCATGCGTTTCACAATTAAGACTTCCGGCCTTATGTGCGGCCACTGCGACGCCACCGTCGAGACGGCGTTGCTCAACGTTGCCGGCGTGACCGACGCCGACGCCGATCACGAGACCCAGACCGTCCAGGTGGAGTGCGCCGACACCGTGACCGCCGAGCAGCTCGCCGCCGCTGTCGAGGCCGCGGGCGAAAAGTTCCACGCCCTATCCGTGACCGCCGCATAGCAGACGCTGCCTACTCAATCCTCAGAAGTTGCGGTGAAATACGGACTGTTGAGCCGCCCTAGGCCTTTAAACAGTCCGTATTTCACCGCAACTGACGGGGGCATCCGGAAGATCGACCAGAAACGAGGACCCGCCATGATGGCAGACCATAAATCGGTGACCCGCATGCTCAAAACGGCACGTGGTCAGATCGACGGCATCCTGCGGATGGTCGAGGAGGACCGCTACTGCGTCGATATTTCCACGCAGCTCATGGCCACGCAGGCGCTCATCGCGCGTATTAACGCCGACGTGCTCAAGGCGCATATCGAGGGCTGCGTGACTTCGGCAATCGAATCGGGCGACGAAGACCTAAAGGCCGCCAAGCTCGCCGAGATCGAACGCGTTGTCGACAAGCTCTCCAAGTAATTGGGGCATTGGGGACAGACTTCTTTGCACCGTCTTGGTGCTCCGGGGACAGGTATGTTTGCACCACATTGGCGCAGATTAACCTGTCCCCCTTGCTCTAAATCGGGTATAAAGGCGTGCAGCATATCGAACGAAAGGCAATTTGCATGAATGACTTTATGAAGGGTCGCAATGGTGCCGACGAGCTCACCATCGTGATGGGTCTTGCCGGCATCGTCATCGCGATGATCGGATCGATAGCCCGCATCCAGTGGCTCAGTTGGATCGCCATCGCCGTCATCGTGATTGGCGTGCTGCGCGGCCTGTCCAAAAATATCGATGCACGTCGCAAGGAGAACGAGGCCTTTGTCGCCGGCTCGGCTAAGGTCCCCGGCTTGGGCAAGTTCGTCGCCAGCTTGGGCGGCGGCGCTGCAGCAGCCAGCACCTCACGCGCGGCCGGCACCAGCAAGGAGGACTTTGAGCGTGCCAAACGCACGGCTAAGAAGATGTGGAAGGGCCGCAAGACCACGGCATACCTCAAGTGCCCCAACTGTGGCCAGATGCTCTCCGTCCCCAAGGGCAAAGGCAAGATCCGCGTCACCTGCCCCAAGTGCCACGCCAAGATGGAAACGCGCTCCTAGCCGCCATACCATGGGACAAATAAAAGCCGAGGCCTCGTGTTGAGACCTCGGCTTTTGCATGCGGCAACGGAGCCGCCCCTTTGTCACACCTACGCCACGCCGTCGCGGGCAAGCTCCTCGGCCAACGCCTCGGCAGGCATGTCCATAATCGTGTCGAGCTCGTTATCAACCTCGGGGATACGCTTCACCTTGAGCTTGCGCACCAGATCACCGCGACACATCACGTGCATCGGCTCACGCAGAGCGCACAGATCATCGAGCGGGTTCTCGCGCGTCACCAGGATATCGGCGGCCTTACCGCACTCGATTGTGCCGGTCTCGCCGCCCAGCCCCAGCAGCTCGGCATTGACCTGCGTGGCCGTATGCAGCGCGAAGGCGTTGCTCACACCCACGTACTTGGCAAAATAGGCCACCTCGCGCCACATGTCGTACTGGGTCACGAACGGACAGCTCGAATCCGTGCCCAGGCCTACCTTGATACCGGCTTCCAGCGCCGCACGAGCGCTCTCGATAATGCCCGAGCACACGATGTCGCCGTTCTTCTTTTGCGTGTCAGTCGAATGAGTCTTTTCCGGGTCGAGCAATACAAACGGCAGCGCCGGGCTGATGGTGCAGGTCACGCTGGGCGCACGCCCCTCAAGCTGCGTGCCCGCGGCGCCGCGGTACAGTTCCAGGATCTCGGGCGTCAACGGAGCGCCGTGCTCAATCGTGTCAACTCCGGCCTCAAGCGCGGCCTTCACGCCTTCGGTGCTCTCGACATGGGCCATGACCGGAAGGCCGACCTCGTGCGCCGCCTTGCACGCCGCCGCGGCGACATCGACCGGCATGCGCAGCACGCCCGGCTCGCCCACCTCAGTCGCATCGAACACGCCGCCCGTCACGAACAGCTTAATGACGTCGGCACCGCGCGCATACAGGTCGCACACCTGTTTGGCTGCCTCGGCGGGACTGTTGGCCACCTGGGCGAACAAGCCCGCACCATGGCCGCCCGGCACTGTGACACCCGTTCCCGGCGCCACCAGGCGAGGACCTTGGTACTTGCCGGCATCGATAGCATCGCGCACGGCAAGATCGGCAAACAGCGGGTCGCCCGCACCGCGCACCGTGGTCACGCCGCTTGCCAGCTGCTGCTGGGCGCTGCCCTTGAGGATATGGCGCACGATGGCGCGCCCCACTGGATTATCGAGCTTTTTCATCAGCGCACCCGCATCGCCCGCCGAAACCGGCTTACCCGAACCGCACAGATGCACATGCATATTGATGAGACCCGGCATGAGATACGCCCCTGCCAGGTCGATGACCTCGGCACCTGCAGGCGCCTGCGCCACGGCACTCGGCCCCATCCACGTGATGAGACCACGCTCAACGACCACGGCCATATCGGGCTGCGGCTCCATATGTTCCGAACCATCCAGGACGGTCGCATTGATAAACAACGTGGAACGATCGGCAGACGCCATATCGAGCTCCTCCCTCACGATTAACTTGAACATTTGTCCATTATCATCCAGCGCGACAGGGTTACTGCGGACATATCGGCTAACGGAAGGAAGAGAAGAGCGTGAGGATGAACAGACCAGTGCAGCGATGCTTCGGGCGTTCCAGCAAAACGTCTTGATCTGTAACAGATAGACCGTCTTTAACCTTCCAAATGTTACAGATCGAGATTTTCGGTCGTGCCTCCAGCCTTTGTCTCAATCTGTAACAGTTGGGTCGAATTTTGGCCATCAGATGTTACAGATCGAGATATTCCCAGCCCCGTCGTCAAACGTCTAAATCTGTAACAAGTAGACAGGTTTTCGGCCTCTAGATGTTACAGATTGAGATCTTTTAGCGGTAGCCAACCTTTTGTCTTGATCTGTAACAGTTACGAGGCCAAACGGCCCCTTGTTGTTACAGATCGAGACAAACTCGGCAGGAACAACCACATTCGCGTCAGTTGCACCCCTTAGCGCCCATACCACTGACGCTTCCATCCCTCAGCCAAATCGGCCCGCTGCGGAATACCTGCTAGCCTCATCTTTTCAACCAGCTTCCCCGGGTTCTTGAGTTCATCAAACGTGAACCGAAGCACCTTGTGCCCGAGCATTGTCAGATGAGATTCCCGCTGACGCTCTGCCACGAACGGGTCGACCGGCTCCCGACCCTCGCCGTTCTGCAAGGCATACTTCCCCTTTCCGTCGAGCTCGCCGATGACACATGTCCCGTCCTCGAGCCTCCAGAAATAATCGACCCGAAACACTTGGCTTAGATCAAGCGGGTCGCGAAACTCCACCTGCAACTCTGGCACCGGAAAACCGTATGCAATAAAGAACGCTCGGAACCGAGACTCGCCACCGTTTTCGGACAGGCCGTCCGCATGCGACGCAATCACCTGAGCTCTGCGATACCCTCGCCTGCCCTCGCAATCGGCCTGGAGCCGTTCGCAGAGGTCGTCGCGCGACATGCCCTTCGCCCGCAATGCAGAATCGGCGATCGCCAGACCATACGAAAACGGCGCACGCAGCAGACAATCCTCCACCGTGCGCCAAAACGGCGTCACCCGCACGCCATCGACGCGCTCAAGCGCACCCGCCGCCTGCGGACGTAGAAGCCTACACCCCGTACTCAACGCCACCGAACAACCCGTTTTGACCAAGTAACGCGGCCCGAGCAGATCATTCGGCACCTCCAGACCCCATATCAGCGCGGCGTCATACCCCCAAAACGCCCAATCGGGATGAAACTCCGCAAGTCCCTTGATGGTCCACCGCGCCCGCTCCGGCGGTGTCAATGCATCCCATTCATGCTGAAAACAGAATAGGTGCGATTCGGGCTCTGCAATATCGTCTGTGCCCACATGGCGCCGCAGCCACATAAGCTCGGCATTGTCGTGCGTTACAAGCAGCACGCCTTGTTCAGCCGCCTCCGTGAGCCTGGCAAGCATCCTATTCCGCGCCAAGGTGTTACGTGTTGCATGCTTGTGTTTAAAAACGGTATTAGACACTTCCATCACCACCACATCGGAGAAATGGGCCATCGCCGCTGTTGCCGCCGCCGACAAACGTCTTGATTTGTAACAGTTACGGGCACAAGCAGCCGCCAAACGTTACAGATCGAGACGTTCGCACAGCATTGCACCTCTTTGTCTCGATCTGTAACAGGTAGACCGGTTTTTGGCCGCTAGACGTTACAGATCAAGATCTTTCGGCACCGCGTCCAACCTTTGTCTCGATCTGTAACAGTTAGGTCGAATTTTGGCCTGTAGATGTTACAGATTGAGACATTCCCCCTGCCAGGTTCAAAACATCTCGATCTGTAACAGGTAGACGTTCTCCAGGCCCCTAAACGTTACAAATTTAGACAAACCAGCGGCGCTCAAGCATTCGTCTCGATCTGTAACAGGAAGACCGGTTTTTTGTCCCTAGACGTTACAGACCGAGACAAATAGACAGGCGGCGACGCTGCGACTGCCCATCCCCTACTCCCACTCCTGCTCATAAATATTGAGCGACTTCACATACCGCCCCTGGGCGCCCATGATGTCGCGGACCAGGCGTAAAAAGAAGCTGATGCACGAGGTATCGAAGCCGTCTTCCAAGTCTTCCGGATGGACGGCACCAGGCCCGTCGACCGCCGTATCGCTCAGGCGCGCTATGTCGTAGAGGTAGAGCTGCCCCGCCGCCAGCCAAACATCTTCGACGCACGCGATACGCACCGCAATCGCACCTTCGCGCCAGTGCTCTTTTTGCACGATATGTGGGTCGTAGACATCAAAACGACGGTCGGTGCGCGTGTCACGCAGCGCGACCATACCAGTCGCAGGATCCTTGTCCAAAATGCCAAAGCGCGAGAAATAGTGCGTGTCGCGCACCTGTTTGAGCCGCCTGAGCGAAGCAGGCGAAAGTGACGCCGGCGGTTCGTCAACATACAGCTCAAGCAGCGTCTTGCCATGGTAATAGGGACGCTCGAACAGCAGCCAATCGGTAAATGCCATGTTATAGGCCATGATTTCATTTTGCGAGGGCTCCTCGCAATAGCTGAGCCATGGATCAACGATAATCTCGAACTGCTCGCGCGCCGACTCCAAAAACTGAAACTTGCGCAGCATCCAAAACTGAGCCATGTCGGCAATATCGTTACCGACAGATTCGGCCAGACGTCCCCGGTCCAAAACATGATCAGCCATGGCATCCTCCTCAAACTGATGAACCTCAATTTGAGCTTACGAGGAGGGCCGGTGGTCGCCGCCAGCGCGGGCGAAATGGGCATCAGGCTGCAAACCAGATGCTGACCGTATACTTGACGGAACGCTTGACCGATACGTTAAACCGAAACAAAACCCCAGTTAAACATAGGCAAATAAACAGAGATTTTGAGCTTGCCAGCCGCAGCCATCACGAAAACAGCAAGGTGCCGCGAGCCCGCACGTCAGCAAATGAGCAGTCAGACGTTAAGAGTGTCCCCGACGACTAGACAAAAAAAGCGCGTCCCCAATGACTAGTCGTTGGGAACGCTCTTGAATGACTACCTTACAGCCTCAAGGCCTCGGCGACCTCGGCAGCGCAGGCGAGGGCATCGGCCATGGCGCTCACCACGAGCGAGCTGCCGTTGCGGGCATCACCGGCCACATACACCGGCGCGGCATCCGCGGCGACGCCATCCACGCGGGCCGCAAGGTGCGAGCTTTCGGAGGCCATCACGGGCAGCGGGCGGCCCGCCGTGGCAACGGGCACGCCGACAGCTTCGAACACGCTGTGCTCCGGGCCCGTAAAGCCGCAGGCGATGAGCACCAGCTGCGCCGGCACCTCGTGCTCGGAGCCCGCAATGTGTTCGGGCTTGCCGGCCGACCAATCCAGATCGACCACGCGCAGACCCGCAGCCGCACCCTTCTTGTCCAGCAGCACCTCGAGCGTATCCACGCCCCAGGCACGCATCTCACCGCCCATGGCAGCGATAGCCTCCTGCTGACCGTAGTCGGTCTTCTTAACGTTGGGCCACTGCGGCCAGGGGTTGCTCGCCGCACGCTTATCGGGCGCCGCCGGCAGGAACTCAAACTGACGCACGCTGCGCGCACCCTGGCGCACCGCGGTACCCACGCAGTCGTTGCCGGTATCGCCGCCGCCAATGACCACAACGTCCAGGCCGCGCGCGTTCACCGCGGGCTCACCACCATCGAGCACCGAGACGGTCGAAGCCGTCAGGTAGTCCACGGCATACACCACGCCCGGGACATCCACATTCGTAGCCGAAAGACCGCGGGGTGCACGAGCGCCGGCAGCCACCACAACGGCGTCAAAGCCATCGGGCTTGGCCGCTACCGCAGGGTCCGTCACGTCGGCGCTCATCTCAAAGACGATACCCAGCTCGCGCATAAGTGCCACACGGCGCTCGACCACGGACTTCTCGAGCTTCATGTTGGGAATGCCGTACATGAGCAGGCCGCCCGGGCGGTCGTCACGCTCAAACACCGTCACGCGCGCGCCGCGACGCGCAAGCTCCCAAGCAGCCACCAGACCAGCCGGGCCGGAACCAACCACGGCGACCGTGGGCGCGTCCTCCCCCGCCGGCTCAAAGCGACGCGGGCCGCCGTTCGCCCATTCGTGATCGCTGATCGCGCGCTCGTTATCGTGAATCGTCGTGGGCTGGCCGTCGACCGAACCCAGGTTGCACGCGGCCTCGCACAGTGCCGGGCACACGCGACTCGTGAACTCGGGCATGGGCGAGGTGAGCGACAGGCGCTCAGCCGCCTCATCCCAGCGACCGCGGTACACCAGCTCGTTCCACTCGGGAATCAGGTTGTGCAGCGGACAGCCGCTCGGACGTGCCTTGCCAAAGCTCGCGCCCATCTGGCAAAACGCCACGCCGCACATCATGCAGCGGCTCGCCTGGGCGCGACGCGCATCGTCATCGAGCTCCACGTACAGCGGATCGAAATCGCGGCTGCGCTCCTCCACGGGGCGCAGCTCGTGGGTCACGCGATCGATATCAAGAAAAGCACCGGGCTTACCCATGGCACTTACGCCTCCTTCTTGGTCGAAGCAACAGAGCTGGCAGCCACGGGTGCAGCGTCCGCAGCACCGCCCGCGACATCGAAGCGAGCGACATCCGCAGCGCTCGCGCGACCGGTCACAATGTCAAACGCCAGCTCCTCTGCCTGCGCATGCGTCTTGCCGGCAGCCTCACCCGCCGCGACAATCGCCAGCACGCGCTCGTACTCAGTCGGAATGACCTTCACAAAGTGCTTGCTCATCGTCTCAAAGCTGTAGAGCAGTTTTATGCCGCGCGGACTCTGCGTCGCGTCCACGTGCTCCTGGATGAGCTCGCGAATCTGCGCCAGCTCGCCGGCCGTCGGAGCCTTGAGCTCAACGCTCTCGTGGTTCACACGGGCATCGAGCGTGCCGTACTGGTCAAAGACATAGGCCACGCCGCCCGTCATGCCGGCGGCGAAGTTCTGCCCGACCTCGCCCAGGATGAGCGCCAGACCGCCCGTCATGTACTCGCAACCATGGTTGCCGCAGCCCTCGACCACCACAGTAGCGCCGGAGTTGCGCACGCCAAAGCGCTGGCCGGCCAAGCCGTTAATGAAGCCGCGGCCGCTCGTGGCACCAAAGAAAGCAACGTTGCCCACGATGATGTTCTCGTCGAACTTGTAGGTCGCATGCGGGTTGGGTCGCACCGACACCTCGCCGCCCGAAAGGCCCTTGCCAAAGTAGTCGTTGGCGTCGCCGCACACGTTGAGCGTAATGCCGCGCGGCAGGAAGGCGCCAAAGCTCTGACCGGCCGAACCATCGCAATCGATGGTGATGGAGCCGGCGGGCAGGCCCTCGGGATGCGCCTTGGTCACCGCGTTGCCCAGGATGGTGCCCACGCAGCGGTTGACGTTGGCAATATCGGCGCGGAAGCGAATCGGACGCAGGTGCGCACGGGCATCGGCCGTATAGGGCACAAACAGCGTGGAGTCGAGCGTCTTGTCGAGCTCGCTGTCCGCGGCCATCTGCGGCAGGAAGTGGCGGCCGTCGGCACCCGGGATATGGGCACCGAACTCGCAGGTCGCGCTCGCCAGCACGGGCGACAGATCGAGCAGGTTGGCCTTGCGGTTGCCCGGGACCTCGATCTGACGCAAGCACTCGGGATGGCCGACCATCTCGTCGATGGTGCGGAAGCCCAGGCTCGCCATGATCTCGCGCAGCTGCTCGGCCACAAAGAGCATAAAGTGCTCAACGTGCTCGGGCTTACCGCGGAAGCCGTGACGCAGGCGGCAGTTTTGCGTCGCGATGCCGGCCGGACAGGTATCCTGCTGGCAGTCACGCTGCATGAGGCAGCCCATGGAGATGAGTGGCATGGTAGCAAAGCCAAACTCCTCGGCGCCCAACAGGCAAGCGACAGCAACATCGGTGCCGTCCATGAGCTTGCCATCGGCCTCGAGCACCACGCGCGAGCGCAGGCCGTTTTGCAGCAGCGTCTGCTGGGCCTCGGCAAGGCCAAGCTCCAGCGGCAGGCCCGCATGCCAGATAGAGTCGCGCGCAGCGGCGCCCGAGCCGCCATTGTGACCGCTGATCAAGATCTTGTCGGCCGCGCCCTTGGCCACACCGGTGGCGATGGTGCCGACGCCGGCCTCGCTGACCAGCTTGACCGACACGCGCGCGCCGGGGTTGGCGTTCTTAAGATCGAAGATAAGCTCCGCCAGGTCCTCGATGGAGTAGATGTCGTGGTGCGGCGGAGGCGAGATCAGGCCGATGCCGGGCGTGGACTGACGGACCTCGGCAATCCAGGGGTAGACCTTCTTGCCGGGCAGGTGTCCGCCCTCGCCGGGTTTGGCGCCCTGGGCCATCTTGATCTGAATCTCAAAGGCGCTGCACAGGTAGCGGCTCGTCACGCCAAAGCGCGCGCTTGCCACCTGCTTGATGGCGGAATTCTTGGAGTCACCGTTGGCCAGCGGGGTCTCGCGACGCGGATCCTCGCCGCCCTCGCCCGAGTTGGAACGACCGTGCAGGCGGTTCATGGCGATGGCCATGCACTCGTGTGCCTCTTTGCTGATGGAACCGTACGACATGGCGCCGGTGTTAAAGCGGCGGACGATGTTGAGCGCGGGCTCCACCTCGTCGAGCGAAACCGGCGTGCGACCGTTGGCATTAAAGTCCAGCAGGTCACGCAGGCGCACGGCACGGCCGGTGCGGTGCAGGCGGGCGCTGTACTCCTTAAAGGTGTCGTAGCTGTCCTCACGGCAGGCGGTCTGCAGCAAGTAGACAGTCTGCGGATCGATGAGGTGATCCTCGCCGCCAAGCGGGCGCCACTTGGTCAGGCCCAGCGTGGGCAGTTGATCGGGAGCCGGGCTCTTAAGGATAGCGAGCGCGGCGTCGTAGCGCTCGTTTTGCTCGCGCTCAACGTCCTCGACACCCATACCGCCCACACGGCTCACCGTGCCAGCGAAGTACGCATTGACGAACTCCGGCGTAAAGCCCACGGCCTCGAAGATCTGCGCCGAATGGTAGCTCTGCACCGTGGAGATGCCCATCTTGGACATGATGGAAACGATGCCGGCGGTCGCAGCCTTGTTGTAGTTGGCGATGCCCTGCTCGGCTGTCACGCCCAGATCGCCGTGCGCCGCCAAGTCGCGAATGCACGCATGCGCGTTGTACGGATAGATGCCGCTCGCGGAGTAGCCCACCAGCGCCGCAAAGTCGTGCGGGGACACGGCATCGCCGCACTCCACCACGATGTCGGCAAAGGTACGCACGCCGGCGCGGATCAGGTGGTTGTGCACGCAGCCCACGGCGAGCAGTGACGGTACGGGTACCTCGCCTGCGGCAGCGCGGTCGCTCAGCACCACGATGTTCACGCCGTCGCGGACCGCAGCCTCAACGTCCTCTGCAAGCTGCTTGAGCGCAGCCTGCAGCGCGCCCTCGCCGGCATCGCGGCGGTAGACGGCACGGAAGCGGCGAGTCTTAAAGCCCACGCGGTCGATGGCACAGATACGCTCGAACTCCTCCTCGTTGAGCAACGGGCGCTCCAAGCGCACCAGCTGGCAGGCCGTGCGGGAATCCTCGAGCAAGTTGCCGTGGTTGCCCAGGTAGAGCGTGGTCGAAGTCACCATGTGCTCGCGCAGGGCATCGATCGGCGGATTCGTGACCTGGGCGAACAGCTGATAGAAGTAATCGAAGAACGAACGCGTCTTCTTGGACAGGCAGGCCAGCGGCGCGTCGATGCCCATCGAGGCGAGCGGTGCCTTGCCCTGCTGGGCCATGGGACGCACGACCTCGTCGACGTCATCCCAGTGGTAGCCGAGCTTGGCCATGCGCACGGCGGCGGGCACCTCGGCGTCCTCAGCGGGCGTTGCCGCAACGGGCTCATCGAGCGCGTCAACGGTCAGCGTCTCCTCGGCAATCCAATCACGGTAGGGCTTTTCCTTGGCATAACGGGCGCGCAGCTCGTCGTTGTAGATGACGCGCCCGCGGGCAAAGTCAACCTCGAGCATCTGGCCCGGCCCCAGACAGCCGCTCGTCAGGATGTTCTCGGGGCTCACCTCGATGGTGCCCACCTCGCTTGCCAGCATAAAGCGGCCGTCGCGCGTCACGTAGTAACGAGCGGGACGCAGGCCGTTGCGGTCGAGGGCGGCACCCAGCGTGCGACCGTCGGTAAAAGCGATGGCCGCCGGGCCGTCCCACGGCTCCATGAGCATGGACTGGTAAGCGTCGTAGGCGCGGCGCTCCTCGCTCAGGCTGTCGTTGTGGTCCCACGGCTCGGGCAGCAGCATGGATGCAGCACGCGTAAGCGGGCGACCGTTCATGACCAAAAACTCGAGCACATTGTCCAGAATCGCGGAATCGGAGCCCTCACGGTTGATGATGGGCATCACACGCTCAAGATCATGCTGCAGCACGGGGCTGTACAGGTTGGGCTCGCGGGCACGAATCCAGTTGACGTTGCCCTTGAGGGTGTTGATCTCGCCGTTGTGGATGATAAAGCGGTTGGGGTGCGCACGCTCCCAACTGGGCGTGGTGTTGGTGGAGTAGCGCGAGTGTACGAGCGCCACGGCCGTCTTGACGGCGGCGTCGTTGAGGTCGATGAAGAAGCGGCGCATCTGTGTGGCGACCAGCATGCCCTTGTACACGATAGTGCGCGAGCTCATAGAGCACACATAGAAGATCTTGTCGCGCAGGGCAAACTCAGCGTCGGCCTTCTTTTCGATGGTGCGGCGGCACACATACAGACGGCGCTCGAAGGCGTCGCCCGCCGGCGTGTCGTCGGGGCGACCCAGAAAGGCCTGCAGGATGGTAGGCATGCAGGCGCGGGCCGTCTCGCCCAGGTCGTGCGGGTCGACCGGCACCTCGCGCCAAAAGAGCAGCGGCACGCCAGCCTCGGCGCAGCCCTCCTCAAACACGCGGCGGGCATCCTCTACGCCCTTGTCGTCCTGCGGGAAGAACAGCATGGCCACGCCATAGTCGCCCTCTGCCGGCAGAATCTGGCCGCACTTTTGAGCCTCTTTACGGAAAAAGTGATGCGGAACCTGGAACAGGATGCCAGCGCCGTCGCCGGTGTTCTTCTCGAGTCCCGTGCCGCCGCGGTGCTCCAAGTTGACCAGAATGGACAGCGCATCGTCCAGGATCTGGTGATGGCGCTCGCCGTTGATATCGGCAAGCGCGCCGATGCCACATGCATCGTGGTCGAATTCGGGGCGATAAAGGCCCTGCTGCTGAGCGGAATCTGCCTGCATCGCGATCCTCCCCTAGATATTTAGACAGTCAGTTGACTAGGCATACTAAGAGCATAGCCAGCCCGTTGTGTTTCCCGCCCGTTTCGAAACAATCGCGTAACGCGCGCCCTACAAGTGGACACCGCCGACCTCAAGGGCAACAACAAGGGCCCCAGGTTCGGCCTGTGAGCTCGCCGCTTCAAACATCTCAATCTGTAACAGGAAGACCCAATTTCGACGACTAACTGTTACAGATTGAGATGTTTCTGAGAGACGGCTCCGAATGTCTCAATCTGTAACACGAAGGGCCGGTTTTGGCGGTCAGCTGTTACAGATCGAGATTTTCCATAGGACCATTTCTTCCTGTCTCGATCTGTAACACCTAGGCCCAATTTCCATCCCTAGTTGTTACAGATCAAGACATTTCGGCAGCCCCCTTCCTCATCCTATTCAAATACAGCTATTTTGTTAGTCTTGGTTAACTGTTTGGCCTAAAACGGGTATCCTTTGCGGCGTCAAACAAACGGCACGCAGGAGCGCACCATGCTCAACCATCTCAAACATCACTTTGGCTCCCGACGCACCGGTGGCCACGGCGGACTCGACATCGCACGGCATATCGGCCCCGGACTGCTCGTGACCGTCGGCTTTATCGACCCGGGCAATTGGGCCTCCAATATGGCCGCCGGCTCGCAGTTTGGCTACGCGCTGCTGTGGATCGTCACGCTGTCCACGATCATGCTCATCGTGCTGCAGCACAACGCGGCGCACTTGGGCATCGCCACGGGCATGTGTCTCGCCGAGGCCACGACGCGCCACCTGCCCCGCCTCGTCGGGCGCGCGATACTCGGCAGCGCGTATCTAGCCACGGTCGCCACCGCCATGGCCGAAGTCCTGGGCGGTGCAATCGCGCTTCAAATGCTCTTTGGCCTGCCCGTACGCGCCGGCTGCATCATCGTCGCGGCGGCATCGATTGCCATGCTCATGACAAGCTCCTACAAACGCGCCGAGCGATGGATCATCGCCTTCGTAGGCGTGGTAGGACTCTCGTTTTTGGCCGAGCTTGCACTAGTCAAGGTCGACTGGCCGCAAGCCGCCGCAAGCTGGATCACGCCCAGTATGCCCACTGGCTCTGCCGCGATTATCGTGAGTGTCCTGGGTGCGGTCGTTATGCCACACAACCTTTTTCTGCACTCCGAGGTCATCCAATCCATGCACTTCGAAGGCCAAGGCGAGCAGGTTATCGAAGAGCGTCTGCGCTACGAGCTCTTCGACACGCTCATTTCGATGGGCGTGGGCTGGGCAATCAACTCGGCCATGGTCATCCTGGCCGCAACGACCTTCTTTGCGCACGGCATGGTCGTAGACGACCTCGCCGTCGCAGCGGCCACGCTCTCCCCCATTCTGGGCCCGGCGCGCTCGACCATCTTTGCGGTAGCGCTGCTGTTCGCGGGACTATCGAGCAGCGTGACAGCGGGCATGGCGGCGGGGACCATCACTGCGGGCATGTTCGACGAGGAATACGATATCCACGACCGACATTCCTCGATCGGGGTGGCGGCCTGTTTCGTCGGCGCAGTGACGGCGTGCCTGGTCGTCCCAAATCCTTTTGAAGGTCTCATCTGGAGTCAGGCACTGCTGTCGCTTCAGCTACCGATTACGGTCTTTGTGCTCATACGGCTCACCAGTTCACCCCGCGTCATGGGCAAATACGCCAATTCGCGTCCACTCAACGCGCTGCTCGTAGGGATCGGTGCCATCGTGACGATTCTCGATGTCGTGTTGTTGACAGGGATGTAATGGGGCGGGGCACCTACTCAGGCAAACGTCTCGATCTGTAACATCTAGACCCGCTTTCGATGTCTAGATGTTACAGATTGAGATCTTCTGCCGGACGGTTTTGGTTTGTCTCGATATGTAACAAGTGGGCCCAATTTCCACCGTTAGATGTTACAGATTGAGACAAAAGGTCGGTCGGACTCACAACAGACAGGATCGGTCAACAGCAACCGTGATCCCTTGGGGGCGGAGGAAAAGGGCCCCGGCCGAGAATTCGACCGAGGCCCTTGGACAGAGCTATGTTCGGCTTTCGCCGTGTGTCTGCGAGCTACTCCTCGACGAGCTCAAACTGATCGGGACCGACGCCGCACACCGGGCACACATAATCCTCGGGCAGCTCGGGCGTATCGACCTCAACCTCGTAACCGCAAACGACGCACACGAACTTATACGTCTTCTTCTCCTCAGCCATGATGTTCTCCTCTCAAACGCGACTGGTGATGTACTTCATTTATCAGTATAGATTCTCAATAATATAATGCAAGTATTTTTAAAACATTTCTAGCCTTGATACGAGGACGCCTTCGGAGGCGTCTTGCCCTTCAGGACCTTATGGTAGTAATCGTAGGTGAGCGGCGTCTCGTCACTCAAGCGCTCGGCATCCTCGACCTCGCCGATAAACAGTAGATGCGTGCCAACATCCACAGTGTCGATCAAATGGCAGCTAAACAGGGCCGCCGCGTGCTCGGGCACATAGGGCATGCCCAGAGCCGTCTCGCGGGTCTCGTATTTGGCAAACTTGTCATAATCGCTGCTGGTGCGGAACCCAAAGTTACCGATGTAGAGCATATCGGCGGTCTGATCGATCACGGTCAGCGCGAACGCTTTGGCCGAAGCGATGACGCCCGAGGTGACGTTGTCCTTGTTCACGGCAACCGAAATGCGCGGCGGCATGGACGTCACCTGCACCGCAGTGTTGATGACGCAGCCGGCGCGCAGCCCGTCTGCCGCGGCGCTCACCACGTACAGACCGCTCGGCATGGTAAAGAACGCAGTTTTGTCCATAACAATCACTCCCCTAACCCGGGTTGGAACCTCATGGATGTATGTACCCACAAAAAAGGCGGCGCCCACAACGGACACCACCTTTGAGACATATGTGTCAAAACAGTATAAGCAAGATGAGACGCCCGCAGTTGCGGTGAAATAAGGACTGAATAGCCCCTCAAACAGGCAAAACAGTCCGTATTCCACCGTAACTTATACAGAACGCCTAGCGATTGCGCTCCTTGAGGGCGCGGTCGATCTCGCGCTGGACATCGCGCTTGGCCATATCCTCGCGCTTGTCGTAAAGCTTCTTGCCGCGGCCTAGGCCCAGCAGCAGCTTTACGCGGCCGTCGGTATTAAAGTAGAGCTCCAGCGGCACCAGCGCATAGCCGCGGTTGCGAAGTTTGCCGTCAAGAAAGTCGATCTCCTTGCGGTGCAGCAGCAGACGGCGCCGACGGTCGGGATCGCGATTCCACACGCCACCATGGCTATAAGGGTGGATATGCAGGCCGACGAGCCAGCACTCCCCACCACGAATCAGTGCGAAGGTATCGGTAATCTGGCACGCGCGCTCGCGAATCGACTTGACCTCGGTACCGCTCAGCTCAATACCGCACTCAAACGTCTCATCGATAAAGTACTCGTGATGTGCCGAGCGATTCTTGGAAATGAGCTTGCGCTCGCGCTTACTGGGCATCGCCGGCCTCCTTGGCGCCATCGGCGTTTGAACCCGCAGCCTCGCGCTTTGCCCTGCGCTCGGCATTAAGCTCGGCATCGCTCTCGCGCACCAGCTTGATAATCGCCGCGCATGCCTCCTCGCCCACCAGGTCGCGGGCACGGACCGTCAGACGCGTAGCCTCCTGCTTGTCGCCGTCGCTTGCAGCATCGGTCGCGCACATGATCAGGCAGATGGCGATCTCGGCCGAAGGCGAGGTCGGCACGCCCTGCAGGGCGAGCTCACCCATCACATGGTCGTCACTCTCGTCCGCGGCATCCGGATAGGTGGTATGGATCTTGTTGAGCAGGCGCGTCGTATGCGCATCATTGGGCGCCAGGCGCAGCGCCAGACGCGCGCAGCCCACGGCTGCCGAAATGTTCTCGGTCTCGGGCTCCAAGAAGTACTGACCCAAGTTGGTGTAGGCACGTGCGGCGCACTTACCGTCGCTCGCGCGCTCCAGCACCGAGAACGAGAGCGA
Organism: Collinsella sp.; assembly: GCA_036553025.1. Classification (GTDB taxonomy): domain Bacteria; phylum Actinomycetota; class Coriobacteriia; order Coriobacteriales; family Coriobacteriaceae; genus Collinsella. Next base: position 162,580 of record JAXKBK010000004.1, read on the forward strand.
TGCCCACTCCTGCTTGTCCTCGAGCGCGCGGAACAGCTCGGCCAAGTCCAAGCGATAGTTGCAGTTCATGGGATCCCAACGCACGGCCTGCATCAGGGCATTCCGAGCACTCACATAATCCTGCTGGCGAATGTAGGCAAACGCCATGTCGGAGTACAGGCGGTCAAAGGGAACCTCGACCTGCACCAGCTCGCGCGGATCCTTCTCCACGCGGCGATAGGCCAGGCGCTCAAACTTGCTGTCGAAGCTAAAGTACTGGCGCTTCTCCTCCGTCTTGCACTCAGCGTCGATATACTCCTCGGCGAGCTCCACCAGACGCTCAAGCAGCGGCGTCGCCGTAGCCAGGTCGCCCTGCGCCAGATAGTTCTCGGCATACGTGATGTCTTCCAAGCTGATAGGCAGGTCCATGACAACTCCTCGGTCCGGGCGGCAGACTCAACGCGCGCCTTAAATATCGGTCAATACACAAAACCCGGGTCTCTTACGAGGCCCGGGCGTTCAATTTTGGTAGCCCGTACCAGATTCGAACTGGTGATCTCCGCCTTGAGAGGGCGGCGTCCTAAACCGCTAGACGAACGGGCCATATGTAGCAAATGCAATGGCTGGGATGGAGGGAGTCGAACCCCCATTGACGGAACCAGAATCCGCTGTCCTGCCATTAGACGACATCCCAATGACTGCATCGCTGCGCTCGGCTGTGCCTTTGCGCAAGAAAGAAATATACGGGAAGTCCGGCCGTGACGCAAGCCCCAATTTTGACTTTTTTGAAATTCAGTCAAATACGGCCAACACGTGAAGGACCTGTGAAGCGCCAGCGACACGTACGGCGCCAAAGCCCGTAAAACATCCCGCATCTACCGCTGGTAGATTACAACAATGCAGCACTCACGGCTGATGGCACAATCGAACCGTCATCATTGCACGGATATCGAGGCGCCATGGACGAAGAGCTTGATTACCTATGGGAGACCCTGGGCCTCGAGATCACTGCTGACCTTTGGCCCGAACGGGACAAAATCCATCCCACTCTGCGCCCCGCCATCACGGTGATGCAGGCAAAATACCGCCGTGCATCCTTTTTGATCATGCGGATGTCATGGCACGCGGGACTCCCCGACCTTAAGCGAATCCAGGCAAGCCTCGTCGAGCTGTCCGGTATGCCGACTGTCATATCCGAGGCGCACCTGGAGCAGCGACAGCGCGAGCGACTGCAACAGCAGCGGATTCCCTTTATCTGCCCCGGCGTTCAGGCATATCTGCCCTTTATGGACGAGGAGTACTGGAGCGGCAAGCCCAACAAGCACGTAAAGGTCTACGGTCCGCACGAATGGGCACAGCTCAAGGATTGAGCCGAGCGAGCCCGCCGATAGAAAACACGTCCCACCCTGAGCACTCAAAACGGGTCGCACTTTCCGCAGCCGCTACAGCAACGCCTCGACCCAAGCCGATTCCCTAAAGCCGGGAATCGCAAAGTCGTCGCCCACCAACAGCGGACGCTTGACCAGCATGCCGTCGGTCGCCAGCAGCTCGTAGCACTCCCGATCCGTCATGCCCGCATCTAGACGCGCCTTCAGGCCCAGCTCTCGATATTTCATGCCCGACGAATTAAAGAAGCGCCGCACCGGCAGTCCCGAACGAGCAATCCAGGTCGCAAGCTCATCAGCCGTGGGATTGTCCAAAACGATATCGCGGTCGATATACTCTACCCCGTGTTCGTCCAGCCATGCCTTGGCCTTCTTACAGGTCGAGCACTTGGGATATTCAACAAACAGTACGGTCATGGGAATCCTCCGAATATAGATCGGCCAACGCAGGCACACGCCACACGAGGCGCCTTCGTACGATGGGCCAATTGTAGCCCACGGGTCACACGCTAAACGAACCGTACCCCGAATCCGCGTTTGATGAACGGCAGCAGCTCCATTGCCTCGGGCGTGATATGGCCCGCAACGTTCATGCGCTCGTCACCGGGAAGATCGACCCGCGCAATCTCAAGCTCGCCTTCGTAGCGCCCATATCCGCTATTGCTCACAGCGATCGACCCCGCCTTTCGCGGCAGGCCGGCACCGGCATCCATCGGCACGGAATCCAGCTTAAGCGTCGTACGCGACTCCTGAGACCTAAAGATGAGGGTGCTCGAATCGGGTCGGTCGTGATGAATCTGCCCACGTACATAGGCATAACCGGGCTCAAGCTCGCATTGCAGGTCCACGTATCCGGCGGAAACTTGAGCAAACTGCGTCCAGCCCGCATCGGAAAGATCGGGGTCGCCGACCAACACAATGTCGCAATCGGCGCCATGTGCAAGCTCAAGCATATTGAGAGCAACCTCTGACGCGCGACCGCGCTGCGCCTCGACCGTCGGCAGTCCCTCGAATACCGGCCCGCGAACGTTGGCATCACCCGGCACAAAAGCCATGATTTCGAATCCAAGCGCCGCAAGACGAAGATTCACCCGAGCAATGTCCTCCAGAGCTAAACCGGTATAAGGCTTGGGGTAAAAATTGTGACAGGCGGCAAAACGAGTCACATCGGCACCGGCCTCACGCCACGATGCGATTTCATCAGAACTCACCGTCGATGCATTGACCACGATGCGAAATACACCGGACAGCTCCGCGACCCGCCGGGCGCTAAAGCCATAGTCCAAACGAAGGTATTCCAACCCCAGATCGCGCAGGTCCTCGATGCGCTCAAGCCCGAGCAAATCGCACGTGCGCGGCCCCACATCGGCAATGAGCGCAATGCCGCGGGCGGAAAGCAGCGACAGCACATGACGGACCTTATCGGTATACGCCGCTCCCCCATCCTCGGGAATATGCAGCGAGGTGAACGCATAGCGCGCACCCGCCGCGGCACCGTGTTCAATCGTCCGCTCAATATCCTGCAGAGGGCTGGAAAGATAAATCGAAATACCCGTTTTCACGCTTCAACACTCCTTTAAAAAAGGCCGGCGGAGCAGTTAGCCCCGCCGGCACAACCATAGCATCAAGAAATCTGCCGCGCGCCGCGAGCCCTGAGCAACACGGCTCGCGATATCAAACTATTCGCCAAAGAACTCGTTGATCTTCTGCTCGTCGACGCCAAAGAACCACGTCAGGACAAAGCCGGCGGCATAGGCAAGCAGCATAGCGGCAACGTAGCCGAGCTGCTAGCCAGGAACGACGATCAGCAGGCCAAACAGACCGGAAACGCCCTGAGAAACCGTGCCGATGTGAAGCAGCGCCGCGAGCGCGCCGCCAAATCCGGCACCCAGGCAGGCCGTCACAAACGGGCGAACGAGCGGCAGCGTAACGGCATACATCAGAGGCTCGCCCACACCCAGAATGCCAACGGGAATGGACTCTGCGACATACTTCTTGAGCTTGGCGTTCTTGGTCTTAAAGTACAGCGCCAGACCGGCACCGACCTGGCCGCCGCCAGCCATCATAAGGATGGGGAGCAGGTAATTGATGCCCTTGGTAGCGCCGTCGGGATCGTTGAGCATAGCGTGGATCGGCGTGAGCGCCTGATGCAGGCCGACGGAAACCAGCGGCAAGAAGCCTGCCGACAGGATATAGCCGCCCAGGACGCCCAGCTTCTCGAAAATAAAGGTCAAAACGCTAAAGATGGCAGTCGTCAGCCATGCGCCAACCGGCTGGATGACGAGCATCAGAGCAAAGGCGCCGATGATGAGCACCAGCAGCGGGGACAAAAACGTGTCGAGTGCGTTGGGCATAACCTTGCGAATCTGACGCTCCATCCAGGCAAAAAATGCGCCAGCGATAAGAGCCGCGATCATGCCGCCCGCTGCGGGGTTGTACTGCGCATTGGTGAGCGGCAGCAGAATGGCAGTGGCAGGATCAGCCGCGCCAGGCGCAAGCAGGGGCATGGCACTGTTGGCGATACACATCATGCCGGCGATGCCGCCCAGCGCAGCGGAGCCGCCAAACTCACGTGCCGCGTTATAGCCCACCAAGATGGGCAGATAGGCAAACAGGGCCCAGCCCATGGAACGAATGCCCTGGTACCACCACTCGCCTGCAAGCGCGCCTGCCGTCGAGACGTTAATGACGTTGCAGATACCGTTGATGAGGCCAGCCGCAATGATGCCGGGAAGCAGGGCGACGAAGACATTGGAAATCTTCTTGAGGAAGGCCTGAACCGGCTTGGACTCGTACTTTGCCTTCTGCGCGGCCTTGTTTGTGGCCGCAGCGTCAACCACGCTCTCGTCGGCAACGCCTTTCGCAAGGCCGGTGAGCTTGGAGAACTCCTCGAGCACCTTATTCACCTTGCCCGGCCCCAGCACGATCTGCATCGTGTCGTCCTCGACCAAGCCCATCACGCCGTCGAGTGCCTTAATACCCTCCGTGTCGACGCTGCCCGTGTCTTTGACGGTCACGCGCAGGCGCGTCATGCACGCCGCGTTTGCGAGCACGTTGTCTTTACCGCCCAAAAGGTCCAGCAGCTTTTGAGCCAGCTCTTTGTTCGTCATAACTCCTCCTTGTATTGGGTATCTCGTTTGGATGTCATATCAGCTCACGCCGCGCACCTATTGGGCATCGGCATTGCTCTTCTCATGGCCACTCACCGCAGCGCGGACATGGCCTCGCGCTCGCTCAAGAGCTACCGCAGCCTGCTCGACATCGCAGTCCAGCAGTACCGAGACAATAGCGGTTTTTACGTGGCCGCCGGCATCTGCAAGCGCCTGAATAGCGCGCTCGCGCGTGCAGCCGGTCGCCTCCATCACGATGTTCTGGCCGCGCACCACCAACTTCTCGTTCGTCTGCTGCACATCGACCATCAGGTTTTGGTATACCTTGCCGATCTTGACCATGGCACCGGTCGAAATCATGTTGAGAATGAGCTTTTGAACCGTTCCCGCCTTGAGCCTCGTTGAGCCGGTCAGCACCTCGGGACCGGGCACGGGTTCAATGGCAAGATCTGCGCTCTCCCCGATCTTCGACCCTTGGTTGCAGGCAATTGCAATGGTCTTGCACCCAGTTGCCTTGGCGTACACAAGGCCGCCCACCACATAGGGAGTACGGCCGCTTGCCGCCAGGCCAACGACAAGATCCTTGTCCGAGAGTCCACGCTCCCGCAGGTCGCTCGCGCCAAGTTCCTCGCTGTCTTCGGCACCTTCGACAGCCTTGATAAACGCCGTCTCGCCTCCGGCAATGAGCCCGACAATCAGATCGGGTGACACGCCAAACGTGGGCGGACACTCCGAAGCGTCGAGTACGCCCAGACGACCGCTGGTGCCTGCGCCCATGTAAAAGACGCGCCCGCCGCGCTCGAGTGCCTCAGCAGCCCAGTCGATTGCTGTGGCAACCTGGGGCAACACCTTCGTGACCGACTGGACGGCACGAAGATCCTCATCATTCATCGTCGTGACGATTTGCAGCGATGTCATCGTATCGAGGTCCATTGAACTTTGATTACGCTGTTCGGTCGTGAATTTTGTTAAATCGAGCATTTCATTCACCTCATCTTTCCTGTTTCTCGATGTAGTTTTGCTTAATGACATGCGTCGCCCGTTCGTAGTCGCTGGCAACGTAAGCAGCGTACAGGGCATCGACAACCATAAGCTGGGCCATACGCGAAGCCATGGCACCGCTGCGGACCAAGGGTTCACTCGCAGCGACGCCGAGCACGGCATCGGCCACGGTGGCAAGCTTGGATGATCCATCGACTTTGGTAACGGCCACAACGGGACAGTTGTGACGTTGAGCCTCGGCGGTGCAGTCCAGCACCTCTTGCGTCAAGCCCGAGTAGCTAAAGGCGATTGCCATATCGCCCTCATGCATGTTCTTGGCACACAAGAGCTGATCATGCCAGTCGTCGTACAGATGGCACTCCTTGTCGACACGCATGAGCTTTTGCGCCAGATCGTGCGCGACCAAACGAGAGGCACCGATACCGAACAGATTGACCGCACGTGCCCGCTTAAGATAGGCCGTACATCGCTCCAAGACGGTGTAATCGAGCGTTCGCGCCGTCGCCTCGATCGTGCGCACGTTGCTTTTCATCACCTTCCCCACGATACGTTCGACGCTGTCATCCATGGAGATGTCCTCGAGGGCAACGTCTTTCTTGTCACCCAAGAGCGCCAGCTCGGCAATCAGTTCGCGCTGGAACTCCTTGTAGCCCGCAAAACCCAAGCGCTTGCAAAAGCGCAAAATGCTCGAGGGCGAGGAGAACGTGGCATCGGCAAGACCGCGGACGGACAGCCCGACCACCTCGTGCGGATGAGCGCTTACATATGCGATGACATTGCGTTCCGCCGGGCTCGCGCTGAGCTCACGCTCGCGAAGCCGCAAAAGCAATCCGTTTGCCATCTCAAACACCTCCGTTGAGAAGAATTAAAGACCAACGAACGATTCGTACCGGATACAAACAGCTTTTACGGTACATTGTGCCGCATCGTGGCGCACAAAGGGCGAGCGTTCTACCGCTCGCCCCTCAAATCCGACCGCTCGGAAATACGCGCGACACAAAATAATTCAACAAGGTCGCATTATCAGAAACGGGTTTGTTACCGGCTAGCGCCTCGCATGGGCGCCGATCGGCCGAGTCGCATAGCGCACCAACGCCGCTGCCAGCAATACCAACAGCATGGCGGTGACATAGCCCGCAGCATCGAATCCTAAATCGATAACGTCGAAATGCCTGCCGGGAACAAAGATCTTATGTACCTGATCGCCAACGGAGCAGACGGCGCAAAAGAGCAACACGGGCACGCAACGGGAGCATACGCTCCACGGACGCCTGGAAAAGCAAACCACGACCACCGAGGCGAACAATCCGACGAAGAAAAACTCTACGGTATGGGCAACGCGACGGACGTTCGTGCCCACCCACATGCGAATGGAAGCAAGTCGGCCAGACCGGACATTCGAAGCAGCCGAATCGGTGCCCCCGGTCATCCCGTTCTCGGTCTGAGCTTCACCCGCGACATCGGCAGCCTGTACGCCCGTAGCCTGACCCTCCACCACACGCGCGGTGGACTCGCTCAGCAACGACGTCTCCACCGCATTTTGCTCCGTCAGCACCCAGATGCCCGCCAGCGTTGCAGTAAACAGAACGATCGCGGTCCATCCGATTATTTGTTTTACGCGCGCCAAGGGCCTACCTCCTTTTTTGAATATCAGCGAGTGTAGCCCCAAATGACATCGTCACCGTATCAAAATTTGAATCGCAACAGGAAGCGCCAAAGCGACGCAAACCCCTACCCCGCCTCGCGCATCCAGCGATCGAACGTCCCCACGCACACGCCCAGGCACTTTGCTGCCTGGCTGCGGGTAATATCGCCTGCCTCATAGCTATCGCGTACCAGCTCAAACTGAGGAGGGCACGGCTTGCGAGGTCGACCGAAACGGACCCCTCGCGCCCGCGCCGCTGCAATTCCCTCCGCCTGGCGCCGATGAATATTCTCGCGCTCCACCTGCGCCACGTAGCTCAGCAGTTGTAGCACAATATCGGCAATCAGGGTATTGGTCACATCCGGCGCGCCGCTGGCCCTGGCGCGCGTGTCAAGCAATGGCATGTCCAACACCACAATGGCAACCCCGAGCTCCTTGGTAATGCGACGCCATTCCTCAAGAATCTCGGAGTAATTACGACCAAGTCGGTCGATAGAAAGCACCACCAGCACGTCCCCGTCTCCCAGGACGTGCAGCAGCTCGCGATAGCGCGGTCGATCGAAGTCCTTGCCGCTCGCATGGTCGGCATAAATATTCGCCGAGCCCACGCCATAGGCGCCCAGCGCATCCAGCTGCCGATTAAGATTCTGATCGCGCGAACTCACCCGCGCATAACCATACACCGTCGCCATCTCATCCCCGCTTTCTTGTAAACCTGCCAAAAAGGGACAGGTTTATTTTGGTAGGTTTTACCTCTCGAATAGCAGGTAAGCGGGCGGCCGAGCAGACGGCAAGGTAGCCATGATCCAAATGCGGAGGGCGGCCCCGAAAGACCGCCCTCCGCTCTCCCGCCATGAGTCGAGATTTGGCTAATGGATAAGCTTAAAGTCCAAGTGTCCACGCGTGGTATTGACGCGCGAGACCTCGATAATCACGCGCTGACCCAGTTCATAGCGAGTCCCCGTGTCGGCACCTGTGAGCGTGAGCGCATCCTCGTCGAACTCGAACCACTCGTTGCCCAGGCTCTTGATCGAAACCAAGCCTTCGACCTGCGTCAGGTCCAAGCGCACAAAGAGGCCCATGCTGCTAACCCACGAGACGGTTCCGGCATAGCGCTCGCCCAGACGGTCCTCATAGTACTGGGCAATCTTGATCTTTTGCGTCGCATGGCTAGCGGCATCTGCCGCGCGCTCGGCATCGCTGCATGCGCGGCAGATCTGCGGCAGAATGCGCGGCAGCGACTCGCGCCCCTTGCCGATCAGCCGCGGCGTACGGACCAGGGCGTCCTTGCCGCCGAGCTGCTCATAGGCCAACTGCAGTTTGAGCACGCGGTGCACCACCAGATCGGGGTAGCGACGGATGGGACTCGTAAAGTGACAGTAGCACGGCGCGGCGAGCGCAAAGTGGCCCTCGTTGCGCGGCTTGTACAGTGCGCGCTGCATGCTGCGCAGAAGCAGCGTGTTGACGAGCGGTGCGTTGGCCGTACCGGCGGCAGCATCAACTGCAGCCTGTAGCTCATCGGGACTCCCCAGGGCGATACCGGCAGCACGGCGATCGTCGATGATGCCTAGCTGCGCCAGCGCAACGGCGGCACCGTGCAGGCTATCGGGGCTCGGATCCTCATGCACGCGATAGCAGGCCTCGATATCACGGTCTGCCAGCCACTCTGCAACGCACTCGTTGGCGAGTAGCATGGCTTCCTCGATAAGCGACGTGGCACACGAACGCTCGCGCGCCACAATCTGCACGGGTACTCCGTCCTCATCCAATAGAGCGCGAATCTCGGCCGTGTCAAAATCGACTGAGCCGCGGGCACGACGAATACGACGGCGAAGTTCGGCGAGTTCGTTGGCGGCGACAAGGAAATCGCCGAGGTCGACGTTATAGCCGCGAGCAGTTTCCTCGCACGCAAGACCGCGCTCAAGCGCCTCCTCGCGCGAGGCCTCAGCAGCCGCAACATCCTCAGCGGCGCCTTCCAGCACCGAATACTCAACCGCGCCGGCACGCACCAGCAGCGCCTCGGCGCCGTCATAGTCCATACGCACACGCGAGCGAATCACGCTGGGGTAAGGATCGTAATGCCGCACGCGACCCTGCGCATCGAGCTCAATGTCAACGGTAAACGCAAGACGGTCCTCGTCAGGGCGAAGCGAGCATAGGTCACAGGACAGGCGTTCGGGCAGCATGGGAAGCACGCGATCGGCCAGATACACCGATGTCGTACGATGGCGAGCCTCAAGATCGATATGCCCGTCCCAAGCCACATAGTGAGAAACGTCAGCGATATGCACACCCAGCTTGTAGCCACCCTCGGGCGTGCGCTCAAGCGAAATGGCATCGTCAAAGTCGCGCGCGTCGACCGGGTCGATCGTGATGACAAAGCGGTCGCGCAGATCGCGGCGGAGCGGGTCCTTAAGCGCCGCGGACACATCGAGCGAAAGCCCCTCGGCCTCGTCCAGCGCGGCCTCGGGATAGCTATCGGTATAGCCGTAACGCGCCATCACGTATTGAACGCCCAAATCGGGCGCGTCATCTCCGCCAATGCGGCGTTCGATCGTCACGGTGCCCGATTCCAGGCGCGTCGGGTAGGTCAAAATGCGCGCGACAACGGCATCACCCGGGTGGACGCCCAGACGATCCGCCGAGGTATCCTCGGGCAGAATGAAGAAGTCGGCCTTCAGGCGCGAATCGAGCGGCTCGATCACACCGAGCGGACCAGCGGTCTGGTACGTACCCACCACGCTTATGGCTGCGCGCTCAACCACGCCTTCGATCACGGCGCGCCGCTCACCGTGCGGGCTGTTCTTAATGCTCACGGCAACGGTATCGCCATCCATGATCTCGCGCTTACCGCGGCCCATAACCTTGTAGTCGCCGCTCTCGGTTATGACATAGGCGCCATGCTCATGGAGCTGCACGCGCCCGGTCAGGCTCGGACGGCGTTCGCTGCGCACCGGCCCACGCTTATTGCGAGCACCGCGCTTATGCTTGTTATTGCGCCCCATGGCGCCTCCTTGCTATCGATGACGAACTCCAAAGAGTCTACCCAAATGATTCGCTTTCCTGCCGTCCCCTAGAGATCAAAAAACGGGCCGCCCCATAAGAGACGACCCGTTGGAAGGGATGAATTCCAGGCATGCCTACACGCGCAGGTAGCGGCGCATGGCTATGGCAGAACCAAAGAGACCGATAATCACACCGACCAGAATCAGCGCAGCATAGGTCACCAGGTAGTACTGCATCGGCAGGGCAAACGACATCCAGCCGATGCTCTCCTGCAAACGCGGAATCATCAGATTGCGCAGCAGCTCCAGAACGCCGATGGAAAGCAGCGAGCCCAAAATGGCCTGCAGTACGCCCTCGGTGATAAACGGGCCGCGAATGAAGCCGTTGCTGGCGCCGACCAGACGCATAATCGCAATCTCACGACGACGCGCCGTGATGGACAGGCGAATCGTGTTGTTGATGAAGATGAATGCGATAAAGGTCAAAAGGCCAACGAGCACCACGGCGGCGATGCGGATGTAGTTGGTCACCTGGAACAGGCGGCTCACTTCCTCTTGGCCGTACAGCACGCTCGCGTTGACGTCGCCGTCATCCGCGATCTTCTGGAAGTCGGCGTTCTTCTTGAGCTTCTGGGCCGTGCTCTCGACCTTGGACGGATCGTCCATCTCAATTGCAAACGAAGCCGGCAGCGGGTTCTGGCCATCGAGCGCGCTCATGGTGGCGTCGGCGTTGCCCGACATCTTGCTCGTATACTCGGCCAGCGCGTCGTCCTTGTCCTTGTACGTCACGGACTTGACGTTGCTCCACGTCTTGAGCTCAGCCTCAAAGGCCTGAACATCTGCCTGGTCGGCGTCATCGCTAATAAAGGCGTTGATGACGACCTGATCCTCGACGGTGCCGATCACGGAGTTCAGCATCGCGGAGCCCATGATGAACAGGCCGATGATAAACAGCGAAAGGAAGATCGTGATGACGGCGCCGAGCGAGGTAGTCCAGTTACGGAAGAAGTGACTGATTGCCTCTTTGAAGGAGTAGCCCACGTTAGTTGGTGCCATAGTTGCCGTAACCTCCCCTCTCCTGGTCGCGGATAACGTGGCCGCCCTCGAGGGCGATCACGCGACGGTGCATGCTATCGACCATCTCGCGGTCGTGCGTGGCGACGATCACGGTGGTGCCGGTGCGGTTAATACGCTCGAGCAGCTTCATGATGCCCAGCGAGATCGCCGGGTCGAGGTTACCCGTGGGCTCGTCGCAGATCAGCAGCGGCGGACGGTTGACCATAGCGCGGGCGACGGCGACGCGCTGCTGCTCGCCACCGGAAAGCTGGTCGGGCAGCGAGTCCATCTGATCGGCCAGACCGACCAGACGCAGCACCTCGGGCACCTGGCTGCGAATGACGCCCTTGGGCTTGCCGATGCACTGCAGGGCAAACGCCACGTTTTCGTAGGCGGTCTTTTGCGGCAGAAGCTTAAAGTCCTGGAACACGGCGCCAATCTGGCGGCGCAGGAACGGAACCTTGCGGTTCTTGATCTTCATGAGGTCCTGACCGGCAACCAGGATGCGACCGCTCGTCGGCTTGACGTCGCGGTTGAGCGTCGACAGCAGCGTGGTCTTACCCGAGCCGGAGTGACCGACCAGGAAGACGAACTCGCCCGGATAGATCTCGATGTTGATGTCGTCGAGTGCAGGCTTGTTGGGCTGTGCCGGATAGATCTTGGTGACATGCTCCATAAGGATGACGGGCTCGACACCGGCCTGCTTGGCCATCTTCTTGCGGCTGGCCTGCGGATCGATGGGCGCAAACACCGACGTAAAATCGGGGTTGTTGAGCGCGTTATCGAGGCTTGCGACCTCGGCTGCCTGATCGCACTCGACCACCGGGGCAGCAGGCTGCGTGGGATCGGGAATAGCGGCAAAGAGGCCAGACTGCGCAGGCTGAGGAACCGGCGTCGCAGGGGCCATGGGGTCGGGAATGCCGGCCATGGTAGGCTGCGGCGTGGCGGCGCCAGCCTGAGGCTGCTCCACGCGAGCGGTCACGGCCTGAACGGGCTCAAAACCCGCCGTGCCGGAAAGCGCGACATCGCTGGTGGGATTGTAGGCAAAGGGATCGGATGCCGGCTGTGCCTGATCTGCCGGCTGAGTGGGGGCCTGAGCAACAGGCTGGCCCTCTGAATCCGGAGTGGCGAAACGACTGCCCTGGACGCCTGTCTGCGTCTTGGGGGCATCATCGCCCGCACCGGAGGTACGGAAGTGGTTACCCACTGGTGCTCCTTATCGTCGTGCGTTTAAACTACATGAGCGCTTTGTATTTTAGCAGCATTAGCTTTGCTGCACATAAGAAGCATGGCGGGGTTTGGGTCTCACCGGCCGGGCGCAGGGTTACCTCCCAAATCGTCCTCGCGCATGGCCGGCATTTGTCCTGCTCCTGCGGAGCTGCGGACAAACGCCGGCCTGCGCTGCGGAAAGATTTGGGAGGTAACCCTGCGCCCGGCCTGCGGCTACTATGGGGCCGACGCACCAACTTGAGATGCTGCGCATACAAAGTTGGAAGGGTCTGAATTGCACTTTGTTGGGATGGGCCCGTTTCCCCATGGGAACTTTGCTTGGCAGGACTCTAATTTAAATTCAGCATAAACAGGGGCGCCCTCTTTGAGGACGCCCCTGTTCTGGCTTGTTTGCGGTTGTCGACGCGATACTTTGCCTCGTCTTGCCTTATGCCAAGAACTCCTTGGTGGTCGCCACGATGTTGGCGGCGTCCAGGCCGTACTTGTGCAGGAGCTCGGCACCCGGGCCGGACTCGCCGAAGGTGTCGTTGACGCCAATCTTCTTGAGCGGCGTCGGGCACTGCTCACACAGGACGTCGGCAACGGCGCTGCCCAGGCCACCGATCACAGAGTGCTCCTCGACGGTCACGACGTGGCCGGTCTTGGTGGCGCTCTTGACGATCAGGTCGGCATCGATGGGCTTGATGGTGTGCATGTTGATGACCTCGGCGTCGATGCCCTCGGCAGCGAGCTGCTCGGCGGCCTCGAGAGCCTCGCCGACCATCAGGCCGCAGGCGATGATGGTCACATCGGCGCCCTCGCGCATGACAATGCCCTTACCCAACTCGAACTTGTAGGTCTCGGGGTCGTTGATAACCGGCGAGGCCAAACGGGCGAAGCGCATGTACACCGGACCGTCGCACTCGTAGGCGGCGCGCGTCACGGCGCGGGCCTCCACGTCGTCGGCAGGAACGATCACAGTCATGCCGGGGATGACGCGCATGAGGGCGATATCCTCGCAGCACTGGTGCGTGGCGCCGTCCTCGCCCACCGAGATGCCGGCGTGCGTGGCACCGATCTTAACGTTGAGGTGCGGGTAGCCGATGGAGTTGCGGACCTGCTCAAAGGCGCGACCGGCAGCGAACATGGCAAAGGTACTCGCGAAGGCAACACGACCAGTGGTCGCGATACCGGCGGCGACGCCCATCAGGTTGCTCTCGGCGATACCCACGTCGAAGAAGCGGTCGGGGCAAGCGGCCTTAAACTTACCGGTCTGCGTGGCGGCGGCCAGGTCGGCGTCGAGGACCACAAAGTCATCGTGCTCGTTGGCGAGCTCGACGAGGGCCTCGCCGTAGCTTACACGCGTGGCGATTTTCTTGACGTCTGCCATCCTAGAGCTCCTCTCCGGCGGCCGTGAGCTCTGCCATGGCCCGCTCAAACTGTTCATCGTTGGGGGCCTTGCCGTGCCAACCAACCTGGTTCTCCATAAAGGACACGCCCTTGCCCTTTGTGGTCTCGGCGATAATGGCGGTCGGCTGCCCCTTGGTGGCGCGAGCCTCGGCAAAGGCGGCGCGGATCTGGTCGAAGTCGTTGCCGTCGGCGAGCTCAACCACGTGGAACTTGAACGCGCGGAACTTGTCGGCGAGCGGCATGGGGTCGTTGACCTCCTCGACGGGACCGTCAATCTGAAGGCCGTTGTGGTCGACGATCACGCAGAGGTTATCGAGCTGCTGGTTGCCGGCAAACATGGCGGCCTCCCAGACCTGGCCCTCCTCGCTCTCGCCATCACCCAGCAGGGCGTACGTGCGATAAGTATCGCCCCAGTGCTTGGCGGCAACGGCCATGCCCACGGCGGCGGAAATGCCCTGGCCGAGCGAGCCGGTGGACATGTCGACGCCCGGGGTGTCGTTCATGTTGGGGTGACCCTGCAGGTGGCTGCCGATGTGGCGCAGCGTCTCAAGATCCTCCTTGGGGAAGAACCCGCGCTCGGCGAGCACGGCGTACAGGCCCGGAGCGCAATGGCCCTTGGAGAGCACAAAACGGTCGCGATCGGCCTTGCGGGGATCGGACGGGTCGACGTTCATTTCCTCAAAGTACAGATAGGTCATGATGTCGGCAGCACCGAGCGAACCGCCCGGATGGCCGGACTTGGCAGCGTGCACGCCGGTGACGATGCCCTTCCTTACCTCGTTGGCAACCTTTTTGAGCTCTTCGTCGCTCATTGTGCCTTCCTTTCATCCTCTTTAGACAAGATGCGCACGGCACCGAAGGTAATCCCAACACAGCCGCAATGCACGTACGTCATTCATTATGCTGGAAACTGATGGCTTTACCAGAGTTTTTATCATTATTTGAACAATTTAGCAGGCAGAACCGCTGATGAAACGGTTTATCAATGTGAACGTCTTTTGGATGGAACGCGGTCGCCCCTACGCGCTAATGTCCTTGAATCCCTCGCCGAAGGCTTCCGTAACGTCAGCGACCGTCACAATGGCGTGAGGATCGCGCTCGCGCACGATCGTCTTAAGGGTATTGAGCTCTCGACGGCTCACGATGACCATGATCACCGGCTTCTCAGCACCCGAATACATGCCAGTCGCCTTAAACTTGGTACAACCACGACCCAGGCCATACATAATATCGGCAGCGATATCAGGGAACTTGTCCGAGATGATGAGTACCATACGACGCTTGTTGCCACCATCGACCACGGCATCGATCACGTAGCCGCTAATGACCATCGAAAGGCCTGCATATAGTGCATTTTCGATTGAAAAGACCGGAGCCGACAGCGCGCATACGGCAACATCGATCGCCATGACGGTCGAGCCCACGGGCAGCGAGGTATTACGCGAGATGATTTGGCCAATCGTGTCCGAGCCGCCGGTGTTGGCGCCGGCGCGCAGCACCATGCCATAACCGATGCCCGTGATGATGCCGCCCCACATAGCGGGCAGCATCAGATCGGCATGTGCCAGCGGCGCCACAAACGGAGCGAACAGGTCGGTGAAAAAGCCCAGCAGCACAAAGCCTGTCGCCGTCTGCACCACGTAGAACATGCCGCCCTCGCGCATAACGACCAGCAGCAGCAAGGCGTTCATCACGATCGTCTGAATACCAACGGGAAGCGATAGACCGCGCGATGCGCCGACCGCCTGGATAATGGTGGCAAGGCCCGTAACGCCACCGGCAGCAAGGCCGTTAGGAATCAAAAACAGGTCGGTCGCAATAGCGGCCAGAGCGCACCCCAACATAATCTGGGGCAGGTCGTGAAAGAAGTTCATCGAAAGAATGCGCTTAATGTCCAGACGATATGCCATGCTGCCTCCCTCAAAAAAGCGCACCCAAACGGATGCGCTTCGAACTTCTTGCTGTATTCGATTCTACCGATTCGCCGGACAAAAACCACCCCTGCGCAGGGTTTATTCCGGATACAAACCCGTCCAACCGTTGGGCTTAGCATCGGCTTGAAGCCGCCCGATGTTTTAGATCTCCGAGCCTTCCGCATCGGCGTTGCCAGTCGCCCAGCGATGGTAGCCGATCACAAACGGATCCAGATCGCCATCGTCAAGAACGGCCTCGACATTGCTGGTCTCCACGCCCGAGCGCAGATCCTTGACCATCTGGTACGGGTAGAGCACGTAGCTGCGAATCTGGTTGCCAAAACCGATCGTGGTCTTGGGTCCGCGAATCTCATCCAGGGCCTCGGCGCGCTTCTCGAGCTCAATCTCGTACAGGCGAGCCTTGAGGATCTGCATGCACGCGGCCTTGTTCTGGATCTGGCTGCGCTCGTTTTGGCAGGTGACCACAATGCCACTGGGAAAATGCGTCACGCGCACGGCGGAGTCAGTGGTGTTGACGCCCTGACCGCCCGGGCCGCTCGCGTGGTACACGTCCACGCGGATGTCATCGGGACTAATCTCGATATCGATATCGTCGGGTAGTACCGGAATGACCTCGACGCCGGCAAACGTAGTCTGGCGGCGCTTCTTGTCGTCGGTGGGGCTAATGCGCACCAGGCGGTGAACACCGGCCTCGGCACGAAGCATGCCAAAGGCATCCTTGCCTTCGACGGTAAAGGTCGCACGATCGATGCCGATGACCTCGGCCGCGGGGCAATCGTTGATGGTGACCTTCCAACCGCGGCGCTGGCAGTACTTCATGTACATCTTAAAGAGCATGAAGGTCCAGTCCTGGGCCTCCAAGCCACCCTGTCCGGGTTTGATGGTCACAATCGCGTCGCCGTGATCGAACTCACCGGTAAACCAGCTCGAAAGCTCGAGCTCGTCGATAGCGCGGGCCAGGCGTTCTGCCGTAGCGGCAGCCTCCTCGCGCAATGCAGCGGCGTCGGGGTCATCCCCCATCTCCTCGGCAAGCTCCAACGCGGCGCGGGCGTCAGATAGCTCGCCGCGCGCGGTGTCCACGGCAGCGATATCTTCCTTGGTGCGCGCGATCTCCTCCATGGTGGCGCGGGCGGCGTCGGCGTCGTCCCAAAAGCCCGAGGCGACGCTTTTGGCCTCGAGCTCCGTTACGCGGGTGCGCTTCTCGTCCAAGTGGAGATACGACTCGACCTCGCCGAGCCGGTCCGCAAACGCGTCCAGCTCGGCGGGCGTTACCTCTAAAGCCTCAGCCATTAACGATTCCTGCCATGGCAGTACTTAAACTTCTTGCCGCTACCGCAGGGGCACGGGTCATTGCGGCCCACGTTGACGTACGGATCGTCGCTCTCGGACTTGCGATAGGTGGTCACCTTGCCACCGTTGTTAACGGCAGCCGGTCCGCCTTGGACAGCCGTGCGGGCCTGCACCTGCGCCTGCTTGCGCAGCACCGAGTCGCCGTTGTCACCATCGACCTCGGCAGGACCGGAGAAGTGCGCACCCTCGAGCGCGGGCTCCTCCTTGTGCTCCACGGCACGCGGGGCAGCCTTGATCTCGATGCGCAGAACCGTGCGCAGGTAATCCTCATACATGGTATCGACGAGTATCTGGAACGCGCCGTAGGCCTCGGTCTTGTACTCAACCAGCGGGTCGCGCTGGCCAAAGCCGCGCAGGCCGATGCCGGTCTTGAGGTAGTCCATCTCCTGCAGGTAGTTCATCCAGCGGGTATCGATGACGCGCAGCATGACCTGGGTGTTGAGCTCGCGCATCAGGTCCTCGCCCAAGCGCTCGGCCTTCATGTTGTAGCACTTCTCCACGTAAGCCAGGACATCGGCAGCCAGGGCCTCATAATCCTCGTCGGGGAACTTCGGCGTATCGATGTGGCCGGTGAGCTCCACAACCCACTTGCGCAGGCCCTCCAGGTCGCGCTCGCCCTCGTGACTGTCCTTGGTGCAGAACTCCTGCACGCAGCGGTACACGGTATCGTGCATGACCTCGGTGATGTGGTCGGTCAGGTCCTTGCCGTCCAGAATCTTATTGCGCTCGGCGTAGATGACCTGGCGCTGCTTGTTCATGACGTCGTCGTACTCAAGGACGCTCTTACGCATGGAGAAGTTGATGCTCTCGACCTTGTGCTGGGCGCTCTCGACGGCCTTGGAGATGATCTTGTGCTGGATGGGCATGTCGTCGCCCATGTCGGCCGTGACCATCATCTTGGAGACGCGGTCCATCTTGTCGCCACCGAACAGGCGCATGAGGTCGTCCTCGAGCGACAGGTAGAACTGGGTCTCGCCCGGATCGCCCTGACGGCCGGAACGGCCACGCAGCTGGTTGTCGATGCGGCGGGACTCATGGCGCTCGGTGCCGATGACGGTCAGGCCACCGGCGGCAAGCACGCGCTCGCGCTCGGCCTTGCAGGTCTCCTTGGCCTCGGCGTTAAACTGCTCGAGCTGCTCGGGCGTCACGTCCTCCATGGTCAGGCCCTCGTACTCCAGGCGCTCGCGCACCAGCTCGTCGGGGTTGCCGCCCAGCAGGATGTCGGTACCACGACCGGCCATGTTGGTGGCGATGGTCACGGCGCCGTAGCGTCCGGCCTGGGCAACGATATGGGCCTCGCGCTCGTGATGCTTAGCGTTGAGGACCTCGTGTGCGATACCGCGCTTGGTAAGGGCGGCGGACAGCTTCTCGGAGCTCTCGATGGAGACGGTGCCCACCAGGACCGGCTGGCCCTTGGCGTGACGCTGCTCGACATCGTCGGCAACGGCATTGTACTTGGCCTGGATGGTGCGGTACACCAGGTCCTCGTGGTCCACGCGCTGCACAGGCTTGTTGGAGGGGATGACCTCGACGGGCAGCTTGTAGATCTCGCGGAACTCGGCATCCTCGGTAAGTGCCGTACCGGTCATGCCAGAGAGCTTGTCATACAGACGGAAGTAGTTCTGCAGGGTGATGGTGGCCAGCGTCTGGTTCTCCTCGCGCACGAGCACGCCCTCTTTGGCCTCGATGGCCTGGTGCAGGCCCTCGGAGTAACGGCGGCCTTCCATAATGCGGCCGGTGAACTCGTCGACGATCTTGACCTCGCCGTTGGTGACCACGTACTGCTTGTCGCGGTGGAACATGTACTGGGCCTTCAGCGCCTGCTGCAGGTGGTTGACAAGCTGGCCGGAGAGATCGGCATAGATGTCATCGATACCCAGGCGGCGCTCGATCTTCTTAAGGCCGCGCTCGGTGGCGGCGATGGTGTGCTTGGCCTCGTCCATGACGTAGTCGCCCGTGGGCTCGACGTCCTCGGTGGCGGTGAGCATGTCGTGCGACACGTCCTCGCCGCGCTCAAGGCCACGCACGGCACGCGCGAAGTCCTTGTAGGTACTGGCGGACTTGGTGCCAGCGCCCGAGATGATCAGCGGGGTGCGGGCCTCATCGATCAGGATGGAGTCAACCTCGTCGACGATGGCGTAGTTGTGACCGCGCTGCACGCGCTGCTCGGGACGGGTAACCATGTTGTCGCGCAGGTAATCAAAGCCGAACTCGGAGTTGGTGCCGTAGGTGACGTCGGCCTGGTAGGCAGGGCGCTTGAGCTCGAGCGGCATGTTGTTCTGGAGCAGACCGACGGTCATGCCCAGGTACTTATAGATGCGGCCCATCCACTCGGAGTCGCGCTTGGCAAGGTAATCGTTGACAGTAACGACGTGCACGCCCTTGCCGGCAATAGCGTTGAGATAGCCGGCCAACGTGGAGACGAGGGTCTTACCTTCGCCGGTCTTCATCTCGGCGATGTGGCCCTCGTGCAGCGCCATGGCGCCAATGAGCTGCACGTCAAAGTGGCGCATACCCATGGTGCGCTTGGAAGCCTCACGCACGGTGGCAAAGGCCTCGGAGAGCATGTCGTCGAGCGACTCGCCGTTGGCGTAACGCTCGCGGAACTTATCGGTCTGGCCGCGGAGTTCCTCCTCGGTCATCTTCTCAAACTGGGGCTCAAGACCGTTGATCTGGTCGACGATCTTGTAGTAGCGCTTCAGGTCCTTATCGGATCCAAAGGACAGCAGCTTTGACATGAATCCCATGTGGTTTTCCTTTTTGGCCATCGCCCGTGGCATGCAGCTCCGAGCGAGTTAAACACAGATAATTGTACTTTAGCCAAACAAGGCGCCGCCTATGCGGTCGACACACTCGACCACGTAATAACTACGACAGCCTGCCAAAAAGGGACCGGTTTATTTTGTCAGCTTTTATCTGGGAAAACGCTGTCTCTTTGCCATTTGGCGCAAACCAATCTGCCCCTTCGCACCAACCCGGTGCAATGGGGACGGGTTAGCTTGCACCAATAAAAAGAAAAGGGCCACGCACCCAAATCGATGCGCGGCCCTTATGCCATGAATGCGAGCGATTCCGCGGCGAGCTATTTACTCAGCAGCCTCGGTGGTCTCGGCCTCAGCAGCGGCCTCCTCGACGGGAGCCTCTGCGGGAGCCTCGGCGGCCTGCTTGGCAGCCTCCTCGGCAAACTTAGCAGCACGCTTGGCCTTCTCGGCAGCCTTAGCCTCAGCGGCGGCCTTGCGAGCGGCCTCGGCCTCAGCAGCCTTGGCGGCCTTGGCAGCCTTGGCCTCCTCGGCCTTCTTGAGCTGGGCGGCAGCGGCGCCACCGAACTTGTCGGCGAAGCGCTGGACGCGTCCACCGGTGTCGACGAACTTCTGCTGGCCGGTGTAGAACGGGTGGCACTCGTTGCAAAGCTCGACCTTCATCTCGGACACGGTAGCGTGCGTCTTGAAGGTGTTGCCGCAGGAGCACGTCACCGTGCACTCGACATACTGGGGATGGATACCCTGCTTCATGGTAGGACTCCTTATTAGTCAGGCGCTGGTTACCGATCAGCGCATAAGGCGTCTTGGTTTCCGACCAAGACAACAAACTCGGCTATGGTACCACGGCGCCGAGCGTCCCACAAAAGGTTCACGGTCTTTTCGGAACGACACGAATCTGACCCATCGAAACACATCTCCACCGTTCCTTCAACTGGGAAAATGCCGTCCCCGGGGCCTGAGAAGGGCCCCGGGGACGTTCGACTGACTGCGGGAACGGCCTTTCCGCTCAATGTGTTCGGCTGAGATCGGAAATCAACCAAACTGAACTAGGTTCAGTTGACATGGTTAAAAACGAGAGGCGACGCTTTTGCGTCACCCCTCGTCCCGGCCGGTTGCTTTAGTTGTACACACGGTAGTTACACTTGAACTGGGTTATGTGTCCATAGTTGGAGCGGTACCAACCCGACGTATAGCTGATTGCCTCTGCGCCTAGATAGTCGTAGCCCTTGTTGTAGCGAAGCTGACGGTAGGTCGTGTCGTACTCTGCTACGTAAAACGTGTCTCCAGAGAAGGCTTTGTACCGGTCCTTAACCGTCGAAGCCATGTACGCGGGTTCGACATCGCCTTTCTCCCCGTTGAGCGCATAGACGGGTGCCGCGATTCCGCATAAAGCCGTTGCCACGAGGATGGCGTAGACAGCCATGCGCGACGCATTGGACTTCAGCTGTTCAAATAGTTTCATGTCATTCACCTCGCTCGTATGTATCGAGGTATTCCTGCTTGAGCGTCTGCGAGGACGACTTGATCTTTTCCACGAGCGTGCCGGCCTCGATGAAGTAGAACGAGTTGGTGAGGTCTGCCAGGTCGTCGAGCAGATGGCTTGAAATGAGCACGCTTCGTCCCCGCGCCACCTCGCTGCGCATCGCGTCGCAGGAGGTTTTCCGCTTTCCCGGATCGAGGCCGTTCAGCGGTTCATCGAGGATAAGGTACGGGCAATCGGTCGATATCGCCATGGCAAGCTTTACCTGCTGCTTCATTCCTGTCGAGAGTTTACGGGTCGGCTTGTCGAGATATGGGGAGATTCCGAGGGAGCTGCAGAGCGAGTCGATGTCGGCGGCCGATTTC
>JAXKBK010000005.1:0-90831 GCA_036553025.1 Collinsella sp.
GGAGGCAGGTTAAACTGAAGGGGCTGACCCCGGAGGAATTCCGGAATCAGTCCCTATGTGCGGCGTAGGCCGCTTATTAGCCCGTCCAAGAATTGGGGCGCAGTTCAGTGCGCAGCGGGGGTTCTTTCATGTCCGAGGACGTCCGCGAAGGTCAGCCCTCAGATCCTGCGGTGGGAGACCTAGGCCTCGTTGTACACCGTCTTGAGCTTCAGCAGGTGCTGATAGCGATCCATAGCGGCCTGCTCGTTCTCCTTGAAGAGCTCCTCGGCGCGCTCGGGGAAGGAACGCGTCAGCGAAGCGTAACGGGCCTCGTTCATCAGGAACTCCTGATAACCGCCCGCGGGCTCCTTGGAATCGAGCGAGAACTTCTTGCCGGCAGCAGCCTCGGGGTTGAAACGGAAGAGGTTCCAGTAACCGCACTCGACAGCCTTCTTCATCTCGGCTTGGCAGTTCTGCATGCCGCCCTTCTTGATGGAGTGCATCTCGCAGGGGCTGTAGCCGATGATGAGGGACGGGCCGTCGTAGGCCTCGGCCTCGTGAATGGCCTTGAGGGTCTGAGCCGGGTTGGCGCCCATGGCAACCTGTGCCACGTAGACGTAGCCGTAGCTCATGGCGATCTCGGCCAGAGACTTCTTCTTGGTCACCTTACCGGCAGCGGCAAACTGAGCGACCTGGCCCAGGTTCGAGGCCTTGGAGGCCTGACCGCCGGTGTTGGAGTAGACCTCGGTGTCGAAGACGAAGACGTTGACGTTGTGGCCGGAAGCCAGGACGTGGTCCAGGCCACCGAAGCCGATGTCGTAGGCCCAGCCGTCGCCGCCGAAGATCCAGAAGGACTTCTTGGTGAGGTAAGCCTTGTCGGCGAGGATTGCCTTGGAAGCGTCGCAGCCGCACTTCTCGAGCTCGGCAACGTAGGCAGCGGCAGCGGTCTTGGAGGCCTCGGCGTCGTTGACGGAGTCGATCCAAGCCTGACCGGCGGCCTTGAGCTCATCGGACGGACCATCGGCAGCGATGATGTCCTGGGTAGCGGCGATCAGCTTGTGCTGAACGGCCTCATAGCCAACGGCCATGCCCAGACCGTGCTCGGCATTGTCCTCGAACAGGGAGTTGTTCCACGCCGGGCCGTGACCGTCCTTGTCCTTGCAGTAAGGAGCGGTGGCAGCGGGGTTGCCCCAAATGGAGGAGCAGCCGGTGGCGTTGGAGATGAACATGCGGTCGCCGGCGACCTGGGTCACCAGACGTGCATAGGCGGTCTCGGCACAGCCGGCGCAGGAACCCGAGAACTCCAGGTAGGGCTGCTTAAACTGGCTGCCCTTGACGTTGGCCGCGATGAGCTCCTTCTTCTCGGAGACGTTCTCGACCATGTAGTCCCAAACGGGCTGCTGGTCCATCTCCTGCTCGGTGGGAACCATCTCGAGGGCGCCCTTGGGGCAGACCTTGACGCAGTTGGTGCAACCCATGCAGTCGAGCGGGGACACAGCCATGGTGAACTTCATGCCCTTGGCCTTGGGGCCCATGGCGTCGAGCGTGCGGGTAGCCTCGGGCGCGGCGGCAGCCTCGTCCTCGGTCATCGCGAACGGACGGATGGTGGCATGCGGGCACACGTAGGCGCACTGGTTGCACTGGATGCACTTGGTCTCGTCCCAGTGGGGAACGACCACGGCGACGCCGCGCTTCTCGTATGCGGAGGCGCCCAGCTCAAACTGGCCGTCGGCGCAATCGACGAAGGCGGAAACAGGCAGGCTGTCGCCGTCCATGCGATCGATGGGCTCGAGCAGGTTCTTGACCTGCTGGGCGATAGCGGACTTGGTCTCCTCGGAGAGCTCGACGGGGGCGGCATCCTCGGCAGTAGCCCAGTCGGCCGGAACCTCGAACTTACGGAAAGCAGTAGCGCCGGCATCGATGGCCTTGTGGTTGGCGTCGACGATAGCCTGGCCCTTCTTCATGTAGGACTTGGTAGCCGCGTCCTTCATATACTGCAGGGCATCCTCGGCGGGCAGGACCTTGGCCAACGCGAAGAAGGCGGACTGGAGCACCGTGTTGGTGCGCTTGCCCATGCCGACCTTGGCCGCCAGGTCGATAGCGTCGATCAGGTAGACGTTGACGTTGTTGTTCGCGATGTAGCGCTTGGCCACGGCGGGCATGTGCTCGGCGAACTCCTCGTCGCTCCACTGGCAGTTGACCAGGAAGGTGCCGCCCGGCTTGACGTCGCGGACCATCTTGAAGCCCTTAACGATGTAGCTGGGGTTATGGCAGGCGACAAAGTCGGCCTTGGTCACGTAGTACGGCGAACGGATCGGGGAATCACCAAAGCGCAGGTGCGAGACGGTGACGCCGCCGGTCTTCTTGGAGTCGTACTGGAAGTAGGCCTGGACGTACTTGTCGGTGTGGTCGCCGATGATCTTGATCGAGTTCTTGTTGGCGCCGACGGTACCGTCGCCACCCAGACCCCAGAACTTGCACTCGATGGTGCCGGGGGCTGCGGTGTTGGGCGCATCCTCGGCCTCGGGCAGGCTCAGGTTGGTCACGTCATCGACAATGCCGATGGTGAACTCACGCTTGGGCTCGTCCTTCTTGAGCTCCTCGAAGACAGCGAACGCGGACGCGGGAGGCGTGTCCTTGCTGCCCAAACCATAACGGCCGCCGACAACCTTGATGCCCGTCTTGCCAGCCTCGTAGAGAGCGGAGACGACGTCCTGGTAGAGCGGCTCGCCGATGGAACCCGGCTCCTTGGTACGGTCCATGACGGCGATCTTCTGGACGGTCTCGGGGAGAACGTCGACGAAGTGCTTGATGGAGAACGGACGGAACAGACGAACCTTGACCAGGCCGACCTTCTCGCCGTGAGCGTTGAGGTAGTCGATGACTTCCTCGAGCACGTCGCAGAAAGAGCCCATGCACACGACGACGCGGTCGGCATCGGGAGCGCCGTAGTAGTTGAACAGGCCGTAATCGGTGCCGAGCTTCTCGTTGATCTTCTTCATGTAGCCCTCGACGACGGCGGGAAGCTCGTCGTAGATCTTGTTGCAGGCCTCACGGTTCTGGAAGAAGATATCGCCGTTCTCATGGCTGCCGCGGGTGTGCGGGTGCTCAGGGTTGAGCGCATGGTCGCGGAAAGCCTGGACGGCGTCCATGTCGCACATCTCGGCAAGATCCTTGTAGTCCCACATGGCGACCTTCTGGATCTCGTGGCTGGTGCGGAAGCCGTCGAAGAAGTTAAGGAACGGGGTCTTGCCCTCGATGGCGGCAAGGTGAGCCACCGGCGAGAGGTCCATGACCTCCTGGACGTTGCCCTCGGCGAGCATGGCGAAGCCGGTCTGACGACAGGCCATGACGTCGGAGTGATCGCCAAAAATGTTCAGGGCGTGGGAAGCGACGCAACGCGCGGAGACGTGGAAGACGCCCGGGAGCTGCTCGCCCGCGATCTTGTACATGTTCGGGATCATCAGGAGCAGACCCTGAGAAGCCGTGTAGGTGGTGGTCAGAGCACCGGCGCCCAGCGAACCGTGAACGGTACCGGCCGCACCTGCCTCGGACTCCATCTCGACGACCTTGACCGGGGTGCCGAAGATGTTCTTGCGACCCTGGGCCGCCCACTGGTCGACATGGTCGGCCATCGGGCTGGACGGCGTAATGGGATAGATTCCCGCTACCTCGGTGTACGCATACGAAACATATGCGGCCGCCTCGTTGCCGTCCATAGACTTAAACTTACGCGCCATATACCCCTCTCCTCTCATATAGGTATACAGGCCCCGGCGATTGCCGGGATATTGGCGTGATGGGATTTACGCTGTTGCTTCCAATCATCTGGCAGGCAGGCTCAGCAGCAGGTACGTGGCGTGGAGAGAAGACATGCCGAGGCGAGGGGCAACTGATGCGCCCCACAGACCCGACCGCCCGTCTTGCACATGACCGAGCGCCGCAAAGGCCGCATGCCGGATGCTCCCGGGCACGCCCCGGCGATGGGAAGCGCCCGCAACGGAAATCCGCATGCGGGTTTATTGTACCCCGCCGTCAAATGTAATTTCGGCAAATATAGGCGGGCGGTAAAGGTTTACCTCGGGTGACTGCCGGGAGCAAAATGATCCCTTGGGGACGGAGGGGCCATTTGGCGGGACTGGCTAGAGGGCACCGAAGAGGATGGCGTAGGTAGTGGATTCGCCGAGCTTGAGCTCGTCGCCGGGATTGAGTTGGGCGGAACGGCCGGGCTCGACCTGAATGCAGACGCGCGTGGCCCCGTTTACCACCACGGTTCCGTTGGTGGACGACAAGTCCTCGACGTGCCAGATATTTTGAGCATCGCACCAGATATGGGCATGGCGGGCCGAGACATCGTCGCCGACGTCGGTAATATCGCCCTCACCAGTGGCCAGCGCGCCAATCTCAACACCCTGCTCGCTCGGCTGAATCCAGCGCGGGGCGCTCACGACAAAACTGTTTTGTACGCGCAGCAAGCCCAAGGGGTGCGCCGGGGCGGGTTCGCGTTCGCCCGCGGTCATCGACATGCCAAGCGAACGCGGCGTGGAGGTGCCTCCGCCACAGGTCGCGTGCGCGTAGTCGATGGCATAGTTCACCGAGGACCGCACATCCGCCGAACAACCGACGGCGACAAACAGCACCAGCACGGCCTCGGCGCGCTCGGCGGGCATGAGTTCCGCCGCCTGGGACAGGCGATCGAGCGCGTTGCGATAGAGATTCGTGTCCTGATGGCACTCTTCGAGCGCGCGTACCATCGGTTCACCTGCAGGACCGCACACCATATTGATCACAGCCGTGGAGTCCATGGGATTGCGCTGGCGCAGGGCCAGTTGCGACATAATACGCGCAGCCGAGGTACCGTATTCGGCAAAGTAGCGCTGCTGAAGCGTGCCGACCGACGCGCGAACGATAAAGCGGGAAACCCAAGAGCGATCGGCGGCTCGGCTCTGCGGGCTGCGGCCGTCGGCGAGCGGACGGGACGAAAGCACCAAGCCGCACAGCTCGATATGGCTCAGATGCGCCGCGCGCTTAAAGATGTCAAACATGGCCCCGCATGGGGTGAGCTCAACTTGAGATGCCATGACCTAGGCCTCCTTGGTCGTAGAAATAGAATCGGACGATACTTCGACAGGTCCGCCAAAAGTACGGGCAGCTGCGGCTCCACCGGCAAGCGGAGTCGCCATCTGGGCTTTTGTGCGTCGCGGTGCCGAAACGGGAAGTTCAAAGGCAAAGCCCATCGCAAGCAAAAACCACGTAAGCGTATAGGTTGCAACCAAAGCGGCAACAAGGCCGCCCATCACGGCGCGTTGGGAAAATACGCTACATGCAGCCACAGCCAGTACCGGAACCTCGCAGGCAGAAAGCGCAAGCACACCCTGCAGAAACCCCGAGCGTCGATCGCGCGCAAGTGCCCCCGCGACAACGCCGGCCATGCCTGGCAGCGCCAGCGCCAGTGCGGCAATAACACCCGGTAGCGACCCAGGCCACACGAGCGATCCCAAAGTCGCCGTCACGCGAGCGCCCGACGCCAGCAGCGCGGCCGAAACCACGACCGCAGCCCAAACCACGCCACAGACGACCGCCGCGCCGACCATCAGCGCGCGACGAACCGCGCGGCCAGACGCATCCATGGGGCACGGCGTGAGCGGCTCGCCGCGGAGCGAACGACCGACATTTTGCGCATAGTGTTCACAAAACGCCGAGAGCGCCGCCTCGACCGCCGCCGGCTCGGGACGATCTTTTTGATGGCTGGACAGACAGGCCATCACCACGTCGAACAGCTGGGCATCGACAAACGCCAGCGCATCGCGTAGCTCCTCGGAATCCGGCTCAAGCCCCAGCTGCTGGGCCTGCTCGGCCGCAGCGAGCGCCACATCGGGCTCACGACGAAGCAGCTGAGTCAAATCGCAACCGGGCGCATGGGCACCAATGGGATAGTCGGGCAGCGTGTCCATCTTGAGACGGTAGGGGCTGGCGATGTCGCGCGTCTTTTTGCGCGAACCCGAGGTGCCCGAAGTGCTCGGCGCGGCTTCGTATGGCGCGGCGCCGGCAATGAGCTCGTAAACCGTGCTTGCTGCGGCATAGACGTCGATCGCCGGCGACATACGCAAAGCGCGCAGGTCGGGAATATCGTCGGTGAGCATCTCGGGCGGGGCATAGGCAACCGTCGCGCGACGCAGCGTGGCATAGCGCTCCGTAAACGACGCCTTGCCGCCGGTACCGGCCACGGCCGACGCAGGCTCGAGCGCCAGCGACGAGCCAAAGTCGATCAGGCACAGGTCAAAGGTGCCCTCGGCAAGCTGCCGGTCAAGCGGCAGGCGCGCCGTACGCACCATAATATTAGCGGGCGAGATATCGCGATGGACAAAGCCCTCCCCCACCAGGCTCATGCGGCAGAGCAGGTCGAACAGGTCGCGCCCCAAGCGCGCCGCCACAAGCGGCGATAGGCGGCCGGCATCGTCCACGGCAAAGCGCGAGCGCAAGCGGGCGAGCGTCTCGCCCTCGACCCATTCCATGACAATTGCAGGCACACCGTCAACCTCGCCCCAGCCATAGAGGCGGGGAAAGCCCTTAAGGCCCGAAAGGGCGCGATGGCATTCATATTCCTCGCGAAATGCCGCTTTGAACTTGGCGACCAGCGCCTCATGGGCGGCATCGTCGTCGAACTCATCGCGCGTCGGCAAGATGAGCTGTTTGAGTGCCACGGCCTCGCCTTGGGCGTTGACGGCACGCGTCACGCGGCCGATACCGCCACGGCGCATGGTGGCATCGTCGGCAAACAGCATCGTAAAACGACGCAGATAGGCAGGCAGTTCGTCCTGACCGAGCGCAATGGCCGGCTCAAACCCGTCGACACGCGCCAGGCGCAAGCCGACCATGGGATCGCGACCGAGCGATTGTGGTGTGGTGGATGCAAGATCGGTCATCATAGGGCAAGCGCCGCCACGTTATTGTTGAAGTTACCGAGCGCGACGTCATCATCGCCGTAATGGCCGACCCATTGACATAGGTTGGTGTAACAGCCCCACAGATTGGCATACTGCTGATACCACTTTGACCGGGGCGAGAATGTCTGACGACCGAACTCGGCTCGAATGACAAACATCTCCCCGACCAGGCTGTCGCACGGCCTGGGATCTCCCGTAGAGTTATAGGTCGAGACCACGTCATTGGCACGAGAAACATAGCCGTCGAGCATGTTGTACTTGGTCACAAGCCAACGGTGAATGCTCTCTTCCTCAGCAGCGGAAAGGCCACCGGAGTTTGCATCGTTGTCAGCGTTGCCGCCCGTCGAGCCGCCGTTTCCAGACCCTCCGGCAGAGGAACCCGGCCCAGAGCCGCCGCCCGAACTCGACGAATCCGAGCCGGAGCCAGAAGTATCCGAGCTACCGGGCTTTCCGGACTGCTGGGCGTCCTGCTCCTTCTGCCGCTCGACCTTATTCACCGTTGCCGCCACGCTATTGTTGGACAACCGATCGATGATCTTGGTGTTGGTGAGCACGATGGTTTTGCCATTGGCAAGCGTGACTTCGTTGTCCGGGGCCTCGGCGCCGTCCGCGTCGTCGGCGCCAAACACAATATGCGCGACCACACTTGCCCAAGCATATCCAGTCGTGGTGCCCAGATCACTTTTGACCTCATGCCCCACGTGCGGTTCGCGTGCGGCATGTGTCTGCATCATGGACGGCACGGTCATGCCATAGGCAGAAACGCCAGCTATGACCAGCACCAGCGAGCAAGACAGCAGTGCGTACGCCCGCGGCGCCAAGCCCAGTCGGCGTCGCATGCGCACCGCGGCGCCGCGCTTTGTCTGAGTGCCACCGGGCCGCATGCGTTCTCCTCCAACAAAAACACGCCGCTCGGGAGCGGCGCATTCATTCGAATCCATATTTGAGTGTATCAGCGAACCCAAAAGGTTGCGCAACGAATGGGCAAATTAAGGATGCGAGTGGAAGCATCCATGCGATAAGCGGATACAAAGCATCTTTGTTGTACAACAAACTTACAGTCGCACGGGGAATTATGACTACCCCGTGCGTCGCGATGAAGACATACGGCAGGAGCAGGCTCGCCACCTAAATCGTGCGACGGGCCTCGATGGCGCGCCCAAGCGTAAGCTCGTCGGCATACTCCAGGTCGCCGCCCACGGGCAGGCCGCTCGCCAGACGCGACACCTCAACGCCCAGCGGCTTGATAGTGCGGGCCAGGTAGCTCGCCGTGGTCTCGCCCTCAATATTGGGGTTGGTGGCGATGATGACCTCATGGATATCCTCGTGGCCCAAACGCGCCAGCAGCTCGCGGATGTGCAGCTGCTCGGGACCAATCTTGTCCATGGGGCTGATCACGCCGCCCAGCACATGGTACAGGCCATGGTAGCTGCCCGTGCGCTCGATTGCCTGGACGTCGCGCGGCTCGCCCACCACGCAAATGCGAGTAGTGTCGCGCATCGAATCCTGGCAGATGGAGCACTCGTCGGCCGTGGCGTAGTTAAAGCAACGGCTGCAAAAGTGGACCTCCTGCTTAACCTCCAGGATGGCCTCGGCCAGGCGGCGGGCCTCCTCGGCATCGGCCTCGAGCAGGTAATAGGCGATGCGCTGGGCCGACTTGGGACCAATGCCCGGCAGACGGCCCAGCTCATCGAGCAATTTTTGCAGACTATGGTTGGCACTCATATATATGCGTGTCTTAGAACGGCATGCCCGGGATGTTGAGGCCGCCGGTGATGGCGCCCATCTGCTTGTTGGCAAGCTCGTTGACACCGCGGACGGCCTCGTTGACGGCAGCCATGATCATGTCCTGCAGCATATCGACGTCCTCGGGATCGAGGGCATCGGGGTCGATGGTGAGGTTGACGAGCTCCATCTCGCCGTTAACGGTCACCTTGACCATGCCGCCGCCGGCAGAGGCGTCGACGGTCTGGGACTTAAGGTTTTCCTGCGCGGCGGCAAGCTGCTCCTGCATCTTGCGAGCCTGCTTCATCATTTGCTGCATGTTCATACCGGCCATGATGGCTCCTTTACGTGCGGCCGCGCGACAAGCTGCAAGGGCAGCCGGAGCGCGACGGGACTTTCAAACTCAAAAATCGTACCACGGCGCGGGGCAAGCAAGCGGGGCGGGCACGCTACCTCAGTCGATATACATGTCCTCTAATACAAACCACGCGCAAAGATTATGCAAGGCCGAATTATGCAAGGTTGCATAATATCGCATACTCAATCTAGTAGAGCCGAATCCGGCATTTCATGTGTGCCACTAAATAGCTAAATGCCAAACCGCTGCTCGAGGCGGAGCACATGGCGGCAGGGTATAATTTGATTGTCATAGATTGCAATTTGGAGGTGCCCCATGAATGCCCCCGACGCGCTCCAAAACATCCGCTCAAAACACCCCGTTGCATATGTGGTTCTCTATCTCTTTGTCGGCTGGGCATTGCTGGTTGTCATCACCCATGCCATAGCTTTTGGAGCAGAACTGCTGATAGCCAGCTCGGACCAGCCCGTCGTCAAATGGGAGACGACCGATGAATGCACCGACGGAACCCGAACCATTTACTACAACAGCCCGTCCCTCTACCAAGAGTTCAAGGTCAAGATAAAGGACTCCAAGATTGTCGATGCCGAACTGGGCTCTTTATTTACAATCGGAGCAACCGTCAACGCCGAGCAAGTCGAGTACACGGACGGCCATGCGACGTATCGTATCGACCTCAGCATCCTAGGCCGACCGTCACGCGCTTGTCTGCTCGAATGCGATATACGCGGCACCACGCTACGCATGTCCGAAACACAAATGCGCCCGGACAAGGATTCCCCGAAGGATCAGAAGCCCTAAGTCCAGCGAGCGCCGTTCAAAGCAAAGAAGTCTCTTCCTGAGCAGTATACCCGCCCGTACAGCTACTCCACCGGTTTGAAGATGGTGGACTGGCCGAAGACGCTGCGGATGAGGGCTTTGGCCTCGTCCTCGGTCTGCGGGATGCTTGGGGCTGCGCCTTGATGGCCGAAGGGGCTGCCCGCGCCGGGGTTGGACTCCCAGGGAGCCGCAGGAGCGTCCTCCTCTTTGGGGGCAGTTGCAGCGGGCTTGGGCGCGGACGCCGCACCCGGCACGTCGAACGGGGGCAGATCGTCCCCGCCGGCATCGGCAGCAAAACCGCCGACCATGACATCGTCGTAGGGAACCTGCTCGGATTCCCACGGCGCAGACGGCGCGGCGGGCTGAGCCTTGGGAGCGGACGCGCGCTCGGGCGCTCGGGGTGCGGGCTCGGTCGGGAGCTTGCCCGTGGCAGGAGCACCGGCGGGATTGTCGGAGCGTAGCCAGGGGGCCTTAGCTAGGTCGGATGACTTGGGCGCAGGCGCGGCAGCGGGCTTGGGCGCGGGAGCCGGAGCAGCCGGTTTGGGCGCCGCGGGCTTAGGCGCCGACAGGGTCGGTGCCGCTACCGGCGCCGCTTTTGGCTGCGTCGCGCTGGCGCTCGAGGATACAGGGGCCGCCGAGGACACGGGTTGCGGGTCCGCAGATACCGCAGCCCGTGCAGATGGAGAATGCTCCTCATGTTGAGGAGCCGGCGTGCCACCCCCATCCAGGACATAGTCGACGGTACGACGACCGAAGACCGCGCAAACCGTCGGCAGGACCACCGACTGCGTATCGGCGCGACCGAGCATCTTAATGGCAAAAGTCGAACCCGCGGGGAACGAGACCGTGAGCTTGGAGCCGTCGTCGGCCGTGGCGCGGGCGTTGAGCAAAAGCCCTGCGTAGGAAGCCTGACGCGCCTTGACACGCTCGACAACCTCGGCCCATTTGCGCTGCAGCTCTCCGGCATCCTCGACCGCGGGCGTCTCGGCAGTACCGGCGGCAGCAACCTGGGCGGCATTGTTGGACTGGGGCTTAGGTACCGGAGCGGTGGCAGGCGCGGGGGCCGCAACGGGCTGAGGCGTCGGAGTCGGCGCAGACTGAGGTGCAGGCGCTGCAGGCTTGGAAGCTGACACGGACGCAGAACGGGACGCAGGCTGGGCAGCCGGAACAGCAGCACCACGGTCCCAAGGCATACCGCCCTGGCGCGCGGACGTACCAGCGGGGGCAGCGGATGCCGCCGGAGCGGCAGCACGGGCGCCCGAAATGAGCGTCGGCTGCTGGGCAGCAGCGGGTACGGATGCTGCAGGCGCGGCGGCCTGAGCAGCAGCCACGCTCGCCGGCACGGCGCCGTTGGCAACCATGGCCTCCAAGCGAGCCACGCGCTCGGCCAATGCCTCAATCGTTAAATCGGCCTCGGGACGTGCCAGGCGCGTGCAGGCGATCTCGAGCACCAGGCGCACGTCGCTCGCGCCCCTCATCTCCAGTGCGGCATCGTCGAGCACCGTCAGCACGCGGGCCAGGCGGTCGGCAGGATGCTCGCCAAAGGCAGCGGCCTCGGCAGCAAGCGCCTCGGCCTGCTCGGAGCCGCCCTCAAACAGCTCGGCACGGGCACCGGCAACGCAGGCAACGTACACGTCACGCACATGCGCTACCAGGTCGCGCGTCAGCTCCAGCAGGTCGTTTCCTTCCTCGACCTGCGCACGGATCAGTCCATAGAGCTCGGCAACATCGCGATCGGCAATGGCGCGGGAAAACTCGCCCAGAATCTGGTCCGAAACCTCGCCTAAAAGCGAGCGGGCGTCGTCCGCATGCACAGAACCGTTGCCAAAGACGCTCAGCTGCTCCAGCGTGGACAACGCGTCGCGCATACCGCCCTTGGCATGGCGCGCCACGATAGCCAGCGCCTCATCGTCGTAATCGAAGCCCTCCTGCTCGCACACGTATGCCAGGCGACGCTCGATATCCTCGTTGCCGATGCGATGGAAATCGAAACGCTGGCAGCGCGAAAGGATGGTCTCCAGAATCTTTTGCGGGTCGGTGGTGCACAGCACAAAGATCACGTGCGCCGGCGGCTCCTCGAGCGTCTTGAGCAGCGCGTTGAACGCCGCCGTCGTGAGCATGTGGACCTCGTCGATGATATAGATCTTGTACTTGCCGCGTACCGGGGCAAAGTTGACGGAGTTGATGATCTCCTCGCGCACGTTGTCCACGCCGGTACGGCTTGCGGCATCGAGCTCGTAGACATCGGGGTGGTTGCCCTCGGCGATGAGCTCGCACTCCTCACAGGTGCCGTCGGGCATGCAGCCGCTCGCGCCCTCGGCGCGGGCCGCCTCGGCATTGCGGCACAGCAGCGCCTTGGCAAGGATGCGCGCCATGGTGGTCTTGCCCGTGCCGCGCGGTCCGCAGAACAGGTACGCGTGGGACAGGCGCCCCTCGGTGATGGCGTGCTCGAGCGTCGAGACGATATGCTGCTGGCCCACCACGGAGTCAAAGGTGAGCGGGCGATACTTTCGGTACAACGATTCCATGGGTGCTCCCCCGGGTATACTGAGTCTTGTTGCCGCGGCGGCCATGCGGTCGCACGGCATACTGCATTCCATAATAACCCGTACGGCGAGCCCGCCGCGATAGGAGTCCAAAGAGCATGGCAGACGCAGAGAGCAACCTCGTTCCCTCCGAAGCAGCCGACCAGGTCGAGGTCGCGCTCGAGGAGCAGGCCGCAGCCGACGACGGCATCCTGTACCTCAACGAGTACCAATACGAAAACGACCTCGTCACCGACTTCGCCCGCCTGGTCGCCTCGCCCAGGCGTCGCGGCTCGCTGTATGTCGCCGCGGCAATTGCCGCGCTCATCGGCATCGGCATGCTGGTGGCCGGCGGCAACTGGATCAAGTTTGGCGTCGTCTTGATCGTATTCGGCGCCTTTTTGGCCTGGTGGAGCAAAAACCTGCACCACACCCTCGCCCGCGACTTTATCGACGCCGTTGAGGCCGACGAGTCCATGGGTGGCCGCTATCGCCGCGTCGCCGCCAACGAGGACGGCCTGATGGTTTGGGGCACGAGCGGCAAGTCGCAGTTCTTCCCGTTTGAAAAGCTCGACCACGTGCTCGACGGCGAGCGCATCTTTGTGTCCATGTTCGCCGACCAGGGCGTGACGATCCCTAAGGACACCTTTGTCCGCGGCGATGCCGAGCAGTTCGGTCCCTTCCTTAAGGCGCGCATCAACAAAAAGCTCCGCATCGAGACCAAACGCAAGAAGATGAAGGCAGAAAAGGCCGCTGCCGAAGCAAAACAGGGCGACAAGCCCCAGGAGACCAAGGGCAAGCAGCGCAAGCAGAAGAAGAGCAAGAAGAAGCGGTAGGCCGGCCGACACCGAAGGCGCCTCGTCCCGCGCCCGATTCCGGGCCGGGGCGCCTGGAATCGGGCGCGCGTACCGCCAATGGACCCGTTTTGCCTTGCTCTCGAGCTATTTCACTTCAAACCTTAAGAGCCTCCGCTCCGGCAGATCGGTCATCTTCATCGTGTAAGTCCCGGGAAATGCTTTCTCAAAACGGACGGTCTCGTAACCTTCGAAATAGTCGTTGGTGTTCTGCATCATAAATGGGACGAGCAACTCGTTTTCTGCCCCAACCTCCACGGCAAACGCAGCAGAGCCGCCAAGGACCGGCATGGCTTGCGTTATCAGATCGGTATTGACTACAAAATCATAGTTTGGCGCAGACTCCGGGACCAGATGCCAAACATACGCTTTGATTCCACCGTCGATATTATCCCTATTTCTGACACGCATCTTTACGGCGATAACGCACGTGATGTCGGCATCCTTCAGTCTCGTTTTCGTATCCACGGTGCCATATTTTGAATAATCGTCATGTGCTCGTTTGAGATACTCGCGCGGCGTGAGCAACTCTGCCCCGTCTATGCAAAACGAATACCCATCAGTCACCACATCCTTCGACCCCAGAAACGCTCCATCCATCGAGAGCCATTCGCCCTCCGCGTAATATTTCTCAGGAATGACCGTCCGGTTCCCGTTAACGACGCTCACCCTCATGCCCGCAAGGCCGGCAGCAGCACAGCAAAAAAGCGCGAGCGCCGATCTTCTCGTCCACAGGGTCTTCTTCATCGCGCTCACGACCTTTCCCGAACTTTCACAACGGCACCGTCGCGCATGCAGTAAACCCGATCGGCCAGTTCCTCGAGCACCTCTCCGTCATGGCTGGACAGAAGGACCTCACGACCCGTTGATGCCGCCATCGCCACAACGCGCTTGAGCATTTCAACGCCCGCTTCGTCGAGGGCATTCGTTGGCTCATCGAGAACAAGCAGCTTCGGCTTCTCCATAATTGCCGCAGCTATCCCCAGACGCTGCTTCATCCCAAGCGAGTATGCTCGGAACTTCTTTTTTTCGTCTGCATCGAGCCCCACGAGCCGCAGGGCAGAGCGAATGTCCTCGGGGGTGGCAACGCCCTTGATCTGAGCGATGAGCTTCAGATTGTCGTAGCCAGACAGATATCCCAAAAAGGAAGGCGCCTCGATCAACATCCCCAGACTCGGCGGGAACGAGATGTCCGCCCCAAGCCTTTGGCCATCGATAGAGATTTCGCCTTCGGTAGGCTTGATCAACCCGCAAACCGCTCGCATGAGCATGGTCTTACCCGAACCGTTTATCCCCTGAAGCCCGACCACAGTCCCAGGGTCAACCTCGATGGACACGTTGCGCAGGACATCGTTTTTACCCATGCGCTTCGATACGCCCCTTACGATCACACTCATATCTTGTCCCCCTTTTCTATAAGGTCGGCCCTTCGAAACCACAGTCCACCCAACGATAGGCATAACGACATAAGCCCAATTGATGACAAGACACTCGAGCCCGCCGCGATTCCCTCTTTGACAATTCCACCCCAGCGCAACAGCATCAAGGCGTTACCCAATAGCGCCCAATGTCGTGCATATGCCGAGCAGATCAGGTAGCTCATTAAAACCACAAACGAGACTGACGACCCAAGCACAAACCCAACCGCTGCCTGCGCAAACGCAAGCGCCTCAAAAGCAAATAAGAGACCTATGAAAAACGGCAGCGCATCTGCCTCGGCAGCTTTGAGAAACCACGGCGCCAAATTAGCCAGTTGAAGCGACTCACCATGAATGACCGCGCTGAACGAGGAGCTCACCACCAAGCTCCAAATCACAACAGAGCAAACCACCACGAGCAGTGAAAATGCCGTTACTGCCGCCACCAAGATAAAACGCGAGACCCACCAAAGGGTTCTTGCCCGGCATCGAACAAGCGCTTGCAAACCAAACCCGTGCAACGATTCGGTCGGATAGTCGAGTGTTGTATAGAGAATAAGCAGAATGAGAAATAGCCATCCTAGCGGAGGCACAAACATGACCCCGGGCCTAGGCTCAAACGGAGCAGATCCGGCAAACACGAGCGCAAGATTATCCGCAAACCCCAAGGTATCCGTTCTAACCCCATACACAGAAGACAATCCGTAGGCGTACACCAAGTTCGCAACGGTCACTGCCGCAATTGCAATAAAAGTAAGGATGTTCTTCTTCAAAACGGTCCTCAGGTCCGCGGCGACCAGCCTAAACAGCATCAGACCACCTCGCGTCTTTTCCACGCCCCAGAAAAAGCCAACGAAGCAAGGGTCAATAATATGATTTCCGCAAAACCGGCTCGAATGTCTGGCCAGTTATTCAGCGATTCCGACCTGATGCTGTTGAGGATATTGCAGTTAAACCCCACACAAGCCATTACGCCGAAGATCCAGCCATTTGCAAAATGCCACGCAACCATTAGCAGATACGGGACAATTATCGCTTTGATTCTGCTACGAAACAAAATTGAGAAGCCAGTTACAGCCATGGATAAAGTCCCGAGCGTGACAGCATCGAACAGCGTGTATGCGAGCACATATGACAAAGGATGCGAATAAAATAGACCGGAGAAGTAGCTATGCAGGTAAAGTCCTACGTAAGTCGACTCATCGACCCGAGGAAGATACGCAGGAAAAAGCATCGAGACGATCAGGAAATTGACGAGCAGAGGAATGGCAGTCACTGTAAACGCGGAGAGGAAAGCAGACAGCATCTTTACGTTCACGTACGCCTTTCTGGAAACGCGCGTGCATATCTGCATGTCATAACCACTCAAACGCTCAAAGAGACACGACCAAGATCCAGCCAACATTGCAAGCAGGGGCAGTGCATAGAAAAACACCGACGCAGACAGTGGCGCGTTCGCGCTCACAACAATCCAGTTACCGAAGCTGCTTTCACGTGTTTGACCGAGATAATTTTCGGCTTGCACGCCAACGCCGTAACCAAAAGAAAGAAGGTTGTGGCGCTCTTTTTCCAAATTTGCCCACGGCTCCAGCGCGGCAGCTATTGCAACTGCGACCGCAATCAAGAGAGCAAGGATAAAAGCTGGACGTCTAATCGTTTTCGACAGTTCGTATCTTGCGAGCTTTTGGTTCATACGTCCTCCTCCCCCTTCCGACCCAGAAAGCCGGAAGGGAGCCATTTCAAACAACTATGCGGGAAGCTTGTGGAAATGCCCGACGCAGTCGGGGCTCCATACGCCAATAACAGTGCCGTAGCCAGACTCCGCCCATGCAGTCAGTCGCGCCGCAGATCGCCCGTTCTCACGGACGAGGTTATACATTTCCCACTGTCCCTTGTGATTCGAACGATACGTTCCCTGAGTACAATTCATGCTGCCGCTACCGCTTGTGTTATACGCACCGTCTGTATATAACCGAAGCGGATTTCCCGTATGGCCCTGGATATCCAGATAGAGCGATGAGGAATCATCCTTTTGACGGTAGCCAGTTGCACTCGTCCCGGCACATTGAAAACTAAATGCCTTATCGGCATTGTTCGTACAGGTCGTAATTCCCGTATCGGCGTTTTGAGTAATGCTGGAAACCTGAGAGGTGTCAAACTCCTCTTGTGCAAACGATGCAGCGGGAACCCCTAGGGACAGACCAGCTGCAATCACCAAGCCGACTCCGATTCGAGCAATAGCGCTCCTTGGCTTAATCATGGCCTTCTCCAATCAAAAGCGGTTAACAATGCGTCGACGCACGGCAACCTTCGCATGAATAGAGAAAGATGTCTGTAAACACCCGCTATTGAGTTGATTGCTCAGGCGTTTACACGTTATTTACCTGCGATAACAATAAAATTAGCTCCGCCTTATTCTTGATCTTCAACTGGCGGTAAGATGCAGACCGCAGCGCTTGCACCGTAGATGCAGCGTAACCGACATCCTCCGCAATGGCCTTTGTCGTTGCCCCCTCTGCCGTCATCAGCAAAATTTGCGACTGAACATCAGAAAGGGAGCGCGACGTAAGCAGGGCCAGCTGGCGCACGCGGGCCGTTTCGGTGGACCCGTTCGCCCGGTACTCCAAGACGGCCTTCTCGTCCTCAACCGAGCGGGCGAGCGCGATGTGCGTAACGAACATGGGCACAGACCAGCAAACAATCACCGTTGCCACGACGACATTGACAGCCGAACTTTGCCCCAACAACGACGCGAGGAACAACGGCTCGAAAACCGTCAGATCCTGCACCATATTGAGCAAGACAGCCCAAACAGGAGCCGTCGCCCCGAAGCAAAGCATCCATATCCCAAGCATTTTGCGCTGCGGACAGCTTCGCATCACTATATATGTGAGCAGCACCCCCGTCAGCACCGCAAGTCCATGGATTCGCCCCCTAGCGACCGCATAGATTAAGGCAACCATGCCCATTGACACCAACGGCACGATAGCCCGAGCATGGGCATGCACCTTAAACGGACGCAGCCCAACAGCGAGCGAAGCCGTAGACGCCACGCCGCAAAACAGGACCGGCACAGCCATCAACGGAACGCGTATGCACATCAATGCCGCGATATAGATAAAAGACCATTCCACAGCAGATAGCACCGCCCATACGTACGGGCTTCCGAGCCAAATCGCTTCACCCGCTCTATCCAGCGCAGCGCCACGATTCGCTTTTCCACCCGCGTAGCGTAGCGACAGAAGCAGTCCGAGACCCAATGCGTAGCTTAAGAGGGAAAAGGCGACAGCCCGCGAAACACCGGACCCCCAATCGCTATCCGCCATTACCAAGGGCCCCGCCGCAAGGAGGATAAAGAATAATGTGAGCAGGTATCGAAACAGCCGGCGCGTTCGAGCTGATGCCACTATATCGTCAGCATGCCGCTGCGGTAGCTCATGCCCTACAGTATCGCCCTCACCCGCAAACAGCGCCACGAGCTCGCGTGAGCCCGCAACCGACGCCTTCCCGTATGCTCGGTGAAGCGTTGTTCTCACCGTCGATGGCTTCGTATCCGTCTCCTTGGCAATTTCCGCCGGCGTTTTCCCTTTGAGCAGCAGTCGAACAAACTGCTCTTCTCTAGGCGACAGGGCAGGGGAAAACACCCCCGCATCGAATGTGTCGGACGCACAGGCGATATCCGAATTGTTGTCCCGTTTCCCCCTTAGCAACATGCATACGAAGGCAGCAGCGATAACGGACCCCATCGCCAGCAATGCAATGACCACGGCATCGCTTGCGAAGTATGCCGCCTCAACAGCCGGAATAAGACCAATAGGAACTGCTACGAGCACAGAACAGGCAAACACGTCGCGCCGCCCATGGCCAAAGGCACGAGGGCGGCAAAACGGCGGGGCCACAGTCAATGCGAGATAGACCAACGGAATTAAAAGCGCAAGGCCAATTGACGCGGCCGTTACAGGGGGCATCCCCCATGGCTCGGGAACGACTCTCCATGAAACTCGACAGCAAAACAGCAGGCAAGACATGACGGCTATTGTTTCTGTAAAAATCGCGTCCTGCGGGTGACGAGTTTCCCTTTCGTCAGTCCGTGTCGACCTCTGCGTCAAA
Organism: Collinsella sp.; assembly: GCA_036553025.1. GTDB lineage: Bacteria > Actinomycetota > Coriobacteriia > Coriobacteriales > Coriobacteriaceae > Collinsella. The sequence goes on from JAXKBK010000005.1 coordinate 18,736, forward strand.
GGAGAGTCCGCCGTGCCCCAAATAACATATGAGAGAAGCAGCGACCCAACAAAGCACGAGACACACGAAACGCCATGTAACAACCAAATCGGTGCAAACACGATTGGAATAGAGTCTCCGCGAGCATAGAAAGCCAGGTCGGCCCATTCGGGAACCGTTGCAATAACACCAAGGAAAACACCGATGGCACCGAGATGCCTCGGCCTTCTCATTCCCCCCTTGCATAGCGCAGCACCATGAACAAACGCCGCGAGGCATGCGCCCAGGATAACGAGCCAGGTCATTGCACCTGACGCTAGGCCGATTGAAGATGAAAACCGGTGATAAGGGGTGACCGCCATTACGACAAGCGCAATGGCGCAGGCAAATGTAGCAGAACGGCGGGAAAAGAGCATACGGCCTCCATAGCGTGTCATTATATCGCTCGAGCCGCTCGTTTATCTCTGTTCTCACACCGGCCAACATCAACGATTCACGCTAACTCCAATCCGAGCCAGGTCACGGTCCGGCTTTTGTCCGCAGCCCCCGCCCCAAAGCGGGATGCGGTTTCCTTTTGAGCGCCGATTCGGAAAGTCCGTCCCGTTCCAGGCCAATATTCTGGGATGCAGTTTCCGCAGCCCACCCCATTTGGAAGGCGCATCCCATTATTTGGCTGAAAACTGGGGTGCGCTTTCCGAACGAGCCGAAACGGCCCGAATCGATCGGACCACCTCATCCCCGTTTCCTCGCCATCTGCCCGAGCGTGCTACACTAGCAGCATCTATGCCACCGCGAATGGCTCGGCTCCGCGCCCGCCGCTCGCAAACGAACTTTAAACGCACGAGGGTTGGCCATGCCGCTTTTCTCGCAACATACCGCCCGGTTCTCGCCGGACGTTCCTTTGGAGGGCACCAGCTCTCGCGAGCTGCTCAAGCGGTACCAGCCGCTCGAGACACTTGCGACCGGCGGTTTTGGCTCCATCGAGATCTGCCGCGACACGCACCTGCGCCGCCGCGTCGCCATTAAGCGCATCCCCCTTATCAACGGCGCCGGCATGCCCGCCAGCGACATCATGGATGTCCTGCGCGAGGCGCACACTGCCGCCATGCTTCAACATCCCAATATCGTGCAGGTCATCGACTTTACGCATGACACCGCCTATGCCTACCTGGTCATGGAGTATGTCGACGGTATGTCGCTGGCCGAGTTTTTGCATCGCGTGGACGGCCACTCGCTCACCTTTGACGAGGCCGCGGCCATTGCCGATGCCCTGGGCCAGGCGCTCACCTTCGCCCATAGCAATGGCGTACTCCACCTGGACATTAAGCCCGCCAACGTGCTCATCGACCACTCGGGCAATGTAAAGCTCACCGACTTTGGCATGGCGCGACTGTCGTCCGCCGGTGGCTTTGGCGGCTCGCGCGGCGGCACCATCGGCTACATGCCGCCCGAGCAGCTCGATATCGAGACCGGCACGGTCGACGAACGCGCCGATGTCTTTGCCCTTGCCTGCGTTATCTATGAGGGCTTGTGCGGCAGCGCTCCCTTTATGGCGGCCACGCCCGCCGACTCGCTCGGCCGTATCATCGGCGGCGCCACCTATCCCAGCGAGCTGATACCACACTTTCCCCCGGGAGCCGAGAGCGTGCTCATGAGCGCGCTCTCCCCCATGCCGCAGGACCGCCCCAGCAGCATCGAGGCATTTTGTGACCAGCTGCTCGCCGGCTTGGGCAGCGTGCGCGAGGGCCGTCGCAGCCTGGAGCAGATGGTGGGCGAGCTGTCAGATGACGAGCGCGCGGCAGACGGTATCGAGCCATCGACCTACGAGGACGACACCATCGAAGTCGACCCCGCACTCGGCTGGGCAGGCACGCGCTGGAGCCATGCGCGCGACTACGCCATGCACGCTATCTCGGCGCTAACGTGCGGCGCCTTTAGCTTTTTGCTGATGCAGACGGCCGGCGTCGCGGCGCTTCCCGGCCTGGTCATTGCGGCTATCGCGATCGGAGCGGCGGCCGGCCTGGCCCCCCAGATTGGCTCGGCCATCTCGGCTGTGGGCTTTTTGGTGCTCATGGCAAACGCCACCATGCAGGCACAGGGCGTCCTGTCGATGTTGCCCGTCGCGGTGATCTTTGCCGCCGCCATGTCCGGTTGGTGGATCGCCTGGGGTCGCACCGAGGCTGCCGCGAGCGCCGCGCTCACCTGTGCACTCGCGCTTGGCTGTCTGACTGGCAACACCTTCCTGGCAGCTGGGGTCGCCGCCGGCGTCGCGTCATTTTGGCTTGGCCCGGCAAGCGCCGCCGCGGCAACGGGCATGGGCGTGCTTTTTGCCCGTCTGGCCACGGTCGCGCTTTCAGCCGGAGGCGTGCTGGGGCTCGGTAACGTTGCCGCAGCGCTGGGAGACCCACTCCTTTGGGCTGCCTTTGTGCTGGTAGCGGCAACTGCCGCGGCGTCATCTGCGCTGCTCAATGCCCATGCCAAGCGTGCCGATCAGGGCTCAAACCTTGCCGCAATCGCCGCCATCGCTGTCGCCGGCATCGGCTGCGCAGCGGCGTCCTGTCTTGCACACCATATGGAAATTGCCAGCCTTGCAGCCGCGGTCGTCGCCAAGGCGGCGGTTGCGGGAACCCTATCCTCTATAATCGTTGGGATATGCCTATATTTGCTCGGATACCAAAGAACCTATACGGAGAGTGATCTTTCGTGAACTTCCTGAACATCTTCGAGGACCACGTGGCCGGCATCTTCGGTGCCACCCGTGCCCCGTTCTCCTTTAAGAAGCTTGCCAAGCAGGCCGCTCGCGACATGGAGGATCAGACTCTGGTGATCAATGGCGTCAACACGGCGCCGGCACTCTATACCATCCTGATCGCCGCCGACGACGATCCCATGCTCGCCCCGTTCTACCCCGAGCTTTCGCGCGAGGTCCGCGAGTTTGTGAAGGCGCAGGCCGAAAAGCGCCGCTATGTCTTTGTCGGCGAGCCCCTCGTGCGCTTTATGATCGATCCGCAGCTGCGCGCCGGCAAGTTCTCGGTCTTTGCCGAGAACGTCGATGCCCCCACGCTCGGCCGCCTGTACGAAGAAGAGCGCGCCTATCAAAACGGCCTGGGCCAGAACAACTCCGCGGCAAGCCGTGCCGCCAGCGCCCCGCGCGCCGGCCAGCAGCAGTTTGCTGCCCCGCAGCAGCAGCGCCCCGCCGCCATGCCCCAGCAGCAGCCGACGCCTCGCGCCGCCGCTTCCGACCCGCTTGCCGTGGCAGACCCCTTCGCGCCTAGCGTCCCCGACCCCGCCGCCGCACCCATCCCGGTGCCGCAGACCGTCTCGCGCGACTCGCTTGCCGGCATGGGCGGAGCCGCCGCGACCGGTGCCGCCGTGGGCCTAGGCGCCGCAGCCGGCATCGCCTCCAACATGGCGAGCACTCGCGCCCCGCAGCGCCCGCTTGCCCAGCTCGTCGACGTCGTGAGCGGCGAGAGCCACAGCATCACCTCCGCACAGGTGACCATCGGTCGCGAGCGCTCGGTTTCTGACATCGCCCTGCGCGACCCCAACGTGTCGCGCCGTCATGCCCAGCTCACCTTTACCGGCTCGGACTGGTCGATCGAGGACCTCAACTCCACCAACGGCACGCTCGTCAACAACCGCCGCATCACGCGCTGCCCGCTGCGCAACGGCGACCTGCTGACGTTTGGCCTGAGCACGTTCGAATTTAGGGGATAGTCGCTTATGAACATCGATATCGTCCTGTTTGCAGGCCGCATTGTCCTGGTCGTCCTGCTCTACATCTTCCTGTTTGCCGTTATGAAGACCGGCGTGGGGCTCGTCCGCGGCCAGCGCCGTGACTCGGCCATCTGGACGATCGATGTGGACAAGGGCCCGCGCGGCATCCGCGGCATCCACGTGGATATGCTCGGCCCCGTCATCGTCGGCCGTTCGCCGTCATCAGACATCTGCATCAACGAACCGTTTGTCTCGGCCTCGCATGCGCGCTTTTCGCTGCAGGGCCCGGCACTTATTATCGAGGACCTCAACTCGCTTAACGGCACGCTCGTCAACGGCCGCCAGCTGGTGGAGCCCGCAACGCTGCGCGAGGGCGACGAAGTCCAGATTGGCGACGTGGTCATGAAGGTGAACCGTCGATGATCGACGAGGAGAACAAGTCCGCAAACATGCCCGAGACGTCGGCTGCCCCCGCAGCCGCGCCGGCCCACGCCGCTCCAGCGGGCTCCGCACCCGTGGAACCCGAGGACACCGTGTTCTCCCTGCCTCTTTCGCATGTAACGCATGATATTTCGGATCTCGCCGATAACGAGGACGAAGATGATGCCGCAGCGGCGCCCATCGGCGCACATGCTGCGGAACAGCCCACAGCGCCCGAAGCAACCCCGGCGCCAGCTCACTTTGCAGAGCCCGTCGCCGCGGCAATCAACGAGAGCGCTGCGGCGTTTGCGGCACCCGAGCCCGCCGCGCCGGCGTTTCCCATAGCCCCGGCATCCGAGGTTGCGCCCGCGTCTACGCCGGCGCCCGAGCCTATAGACGTCAGCCCGCAAGACGACGAGTCGACCGCCCGCGTTTCCGAGGAGCCCGACTCCCCGGACACCGGCGATTCCGAATCAAACGCCGAGACCGACACCGTCTCTCCCGGTGACACCGCCGAGATCGACGTTGCCGCCGTTGAGGCCAAGCTCAAAGACCCCGGCTCGACCATGAGCTTTGAGCCCCTGACCGAGGAGCGCATCGAGACCGACTCGACCTATGATGCCGGCACCACCACGCAACTCATGTGGGGCGCCCGCTCCGACGTTGGCTGCGTGCGTCCGCACAATGAGGATTCCTACCTGGTGCAGTCGCCGCTCTTTTGCGTATGCGACGGCATGGGTGGTCACGCCGCCGGCGAGGTGGCCTCTTCTATCGCTGTCGAGACCATCGCCAAGACGGCCCCGCAGTCTGCCGACGCAGCACGCCTGGCCGCAGCCGTCGAGGCAGCCAACGCCGCCGTAATCGAGGCGGCCCTGAATGGCCTGGGCAAGCCCGGCATGGGCTGCACAGCCACTTGCGCCTATATCGAAAACGACACGCTCGCCATCGCTCACGTGGGTGACTCTCGCGCCTACCTGCTCCACGAGGGCACGCTCATCCGCGTGACCCGCGACCACTCCTACGTGGAGGAGCTCGTGGACGCCGGCGAGATCACGGCAGACGAGGCTCGCGTCCACCCCAACCGTTCGGTCATCACCCGCGCACTGGGCTCGGACCCCGCCATGTATGCCGACCACTTCACTCTGCATATCGAGGAAGGCGACCGCCTGATCCTGTGCTCCGACGGCCTCTCGAGCATGATTCCCGATAGCGATATCGAGAACATCGCCACGCAGTCCTCAACCGCGCAAATCTGCGTCGACAACCTAGTGGACGCGGCGCTTGCCGCCGGCGGCCACGACAACGTGACCGTAGTAGTCGTTGACCTGGTTGACGATGGCGTCATGCGCGAGGCGCAACGCGTGCGTCGCCGCAACGTTACTATCGCCGCCATCCTGGCCCTCGTCTTTGTGCTGGCAGCTGGCATCTGGGCCTACACGGGTGTCACCGGCTCGTACTACCTGGGTACCTACCAGGGCAATGTCGCCGTCTGGCGCGGCCTGCCCGGCAAGCCACTCGGACTCAAGCTCCACTGGCTCGAAAGCGAAACCAGCATCAAGCTGTCCGACCTGCCCGAAGACACGCAAAACCGCCTCAAGGCGGGCATTCCGCAAACAAGTGTCGACGATGCGCAGGACACGATATCCAAGTACCGCCACCAGATCGACGAGGAGCAGACCCGCCAGGTGATCGACGCGCAAACGATTCGCGACAACACCAATCAGGGATCGACCTCCGAATCAGATTCCGAGAAAACCGCCGAACAGTCCGCCGAGGCCGAAGCCTCCGATAAGAATTAGAAAGGGAGTGCCGCTTATGAGTCGCCGCAACACCGAGCTGCTCTTGCTCATCGCCTCGGCGTTCCCCGTCATCCTGCTGTATGCGATGTACGTCCTCACCGCGGGCGCTGCCATCTCCTTTGAGACGCTCGCCGTACCGATCGGCCTCTTTGCCGCCTTTGCCGCGGCCCACATTGCCGTGCGCATCTTGGCGCCCGGTGCCGACCCCGCCATCCTGCCCATCGTATTTATACTTTCGGGCATCGGCATCACGTTCGTGACGCGTCTCGCCCCCGCCCTCGCCATCTCACAGCTCATCATCCTGTTTGTCTCGGTGGCGCTCATGGTGGGAACGCTTGCACTAGTCAAAAACCTCGACGTGGTCATGCGCTACAAGTACACCTTTGGCATCATCGGCATCATTCTGCTGATGCTGCCTATCTTTATCGGCACCACGATCTCGGGCTCCAAGCTGTGGATTCGCATCGCGGGCTTTACCATCCAGCCCGGCGAGTTCGCCAAGGTCTTTATCGTCCTGTTCCTGGCCGGCTACCTGGCCGAGAACCGCGAGCTGCTCTCCATCTCCAACCGCAAGATTCTGGGCTTTAAGATCCCTCGCCTGCGACTGCTGCTGCCGCTGTTTGCCGTGTGGGGTGTGTGCCTGCTCGTCGTCGTCTTCGAACGCGATCTGGGTTCGGCCGTGCTGTTCTACACCATCTTCTTGCTGATGCTCTACGTGGCCACGGGGCGCTTTTCGTATGTCGTTATCGGCCTTGCGCTCTTAGCCGTCGGAGCCGTGGGCGCCTACAAGTTCCTGTCTCACGTTCAGGTGCGTTTCCAGGTTTGGCTCGATCCGTTTAAGGACGCCCAGGGCCAGGGCTACCAGATCGTCCAGTCGCTCTTCTCGCTTGCCGATGGCGGTCTGGTCGGTGTTGGCATCGGCAACGGCATGGCCAACAACATCCCTGTCGTCGAGTCCGACTTTATCTTCTCGGCTATCGGCGAGGAGATGGGCCTTTTGGGCGGCGGCGCCGTGCTCATCCTGTTTATGCTCTTTGCCGTGCGTGGCCTCACCACAGCCGCCCGCGCAAAGTCCGACCTCGCCGCCTTTAGTGCCACGGGCCTTACGGCCGCCATCAGCTTCCAGGCCTTCTTGATCGTTGGCGGCGTAACCCGCCTGATCCCGCTGACCGGCGTCACCCTGCCCTTTATGAGCCAGGGCGGCTCCTCTCTGCTGGCGAGCTTTATCATCGTCGCGCTCCTGCTGCGCGCCGGTGACGAGGCGACCGGACGCGAGGCCGAGCTTACCGGCACCATGGCCGCCATCACCGATGATCAGGTCGCATCTGCCGCCGCCCCGACGGGCACGCGCTTTGCCACCTCGTCTTCCTACGGCAGCGGCAGCCATTCCGTCGGCTCGCGCATGCGCCGTCGCCTGCTCGACACGCCTGAATCCGGTGTACTCGGCCGCGTGGCGCTCGCCAACCGTCTAACCCGTGCGGTGCTCGCCTTTACGGCGCTGTTCGCCATCCTTATCGGCAACCTCACCTATGTCCAGGTCATTAAGGCCAAGGACTATCAGGACATGCCGACCAACAACCACACCATCGCCCGCTCCAAGTACATCCAGCGCGGTTCCATCATCACGTCCGACGGCGTGACGCTGGCCGAGTCGCTGCAACAGGAGGACGGCACCTACGTACGCTCCTACCCCAACGGTAACCTGGCAGCGCACGTGGTTGGCTACGTGAGCCAGCAGTATGGCACCACCGCCATCGAGAGCGTCATGAACGACACGCTCACCGGTTCTAAGGACTACTCCAGCTGGAACAACGCCATCGCGTCGCTCGCGGGCCAGACCCAGCCGGGCAACACCGCCAAGCTCACCATCGACTCGCGCATCCAGACGGCGGCCGAGCAGGCACTCAAGGGCTTTAAGGGCGCTGTAGTGGTCATCGACCCGCGTACCGGCGCGGTGCTCGCATGTGCCAGCTCGCCCACCTACGACAACACCAACATCGATGCCCTGCTGCAGACGGGCGGCGGCGAGGACGGCTCCATGTACAATCGCGCCATGGACGCGCTGTACACGCCGGGCTCCACGTTTAAGGTCGTTACGCTTTCCGCGGCACTCGAGACCGGTACCGCCAGCCTGACCAGCACCTACCAGGCGCCCGGCTCCATGGACATCGGCAACGCACCGGTCACCAACTCTGCCAACGAGAGCTACGGTACCATCAGCCTGCAGCAGGCCTTTGCCGTGTCCTCCAACGTCGTCTTTGGCCAGGTGGCAAACGAAGTTGGCGCAAACACGCTCGTGCAGTTTGCCAACGCCTTCGGCTACGGCCAAAAGCTCGGCCAGGACCTGACCTCCGCGGCCTCCATCATGGCCGACCCGTCGCTCATGACCGAGTGGGAGACCGCCTGGGCCGGCGCCGGCCAGCCTGTCGGCATGGACCATACGCCCGGCCCGCAGACCACCGTCATGCAAAACGCCGTGATTGCCGCCGCCATCGCTAACAGTGGCGTGGTCATGGACCCGTACTTTGTAGCCCAGGTACTTGCCCCGGACGGAACCGTGGTCAAGACCACGCAGTCCCGCTCGCTGGGGCAGGCCGTCAGCTCCGCCACGGCCGACCAGGTCAAGCAGGCCATGCTTGCCGTCGTCCAGTCCGGCACCGGCACCGATGCCCAAATCCCCGGCGTCAAGGTCGCCGGCAAGACCGGCTCGGCCGAGACTGGCGGCACCAACGTCAACTCGATGTTCGTTGGCTTTGCACCTTACGATTCACCCACGGTCGCCATCTCGGTGGCCTTGGAGGATTTCGACAAGCATGACGTCGAGGCTGCCAAGATCGCCGGTATCGTCCTGACCGCGGCGCTTGCCGCACAGGGAGCGTGATGCCCATGATCGAATCGGACACCCGAGGCGCGCCGCGGCCTAAGGGTTAGCGGCAACGCGCCACACGGCCCCAGCGGCCACATCATAGGTACTACACATCGTTGAGCGAATAGTTATGTTAGGAGCAGGAATGGAACAGAGGGTCCTCGGGGGAAGATACCTCCTCAAGGATAAGGTAGGAACAGGCGGCATGGCGACCGTCTACCGTGCACAGGACCAGGTTCTCGACCGCACGGTAGCCGTCAAGATCATGCTGCCGCAGTATGCTGGCGACGCAACCTTCGCCGCACGCTTTAAGCAGGAGGCCCAGGCAGCAGCCGGTCTCTCCTCCCCCTATATCGTGGGCGTCTACGATTGGGGCAAGGACGGCGACACCTATTACATCGTCATGGAGTACCTGCGCGGAACCGACCTTAAGAGCGGCATCAAGAGCCACGGCGCCCTCGACCCCAAGAAGGTCGCCCAGATCGGCTCGCAGATCAGCTCCGCGCTTTCGGTCGCCCACAAGCACGAGATCATCCACCGCGACATTAAGCCGCAGAACATCATGGTGCTGCCCGACGGCAACATCAAGGTGATGGACTTTGGCATCGCGCGCGCCAAGAACAGCCACCTCACGCAAGACAACAACGTGCTGGGAACCGCCCACTACGTCAGCCCCGAGCAGACCCGCGGTCAGGACCTCGGCCCCACCTCGGATATCTACTCGCTGGGCGTCGTGATGTACGAGTGCGCCACCGGCCGCGTTCCCTTTGACGGTGACGACGCCATCTCGGTCGCACTCAAGCAAGTCAACGAGCTGCCTATTCCGCCGAGCCAGATCAACTCCGGTGTCGACGCCGACCTTGAGCGCATCATCCTCAAGTGCATGGAGAAGGACCCGGCAAACCGCTTCCAGACCGCCGACGAGCTTCGTCAGGTGCTCAACAGCTACCTGTCGGGCCGTGCCGTCAACGTCTCGGAGCCCACGCGCATCATCGGTGCCCCCGGTGAGCTGGGCGCCACCAAGACTCGCGAGCTTTCCGATCAGACGCGCGCCATGGTGCGTCCCGTCTCGGGCGTGAGCGGCCAGAATACCGCCCGTAGCTCGGTTTCGGGCTCCACCGGCTCCTACGAGGTCGAAAAGCCCAAATCCAACAAGAACAAGATCATCGCCGCCGTGGTGGCAGCCGTTGCCGTCATCGGCATCGTGGTGGCCTTTGCCACAGGACTCTTTGGCGGCGAGCAGGTCACCGTGCCCGATGTGCTGGGCAAGGACCAGCAGACTGCCGTCGAGCTGATCAAGGAAGCCGGCCTCGAGGTCGGCACCATCGACCAAAGCTACAACGACGATGTCGACGAGGGCAAGGTCGCCGAGCAGACGCCCAACGGCAACACCAAGAAGGCCAAGGGCACCAAGGTGAACCTGGTAATCTCCAAGGGCCCCAAGCCCTCCGAGAAGGTTGAGGTTCCCCAGCTTGTCGGCCTGACTAAAGACCAGGCAGAAGCCGCGCTGGCAAGCGTTGGCCTGAAGGGCAACGCCTCCGAGGAGGCCAACGAGGCCGATGAGGGCCAGGTCTTTGAGCAGGGCACTGATGCCGGCAAGGAAGTCGCGAAGGGCACGACCGTCTCGTACAAGGTCTCGAGCGGCCCGGATACCACGTCCGTCCCCGATCTGACCGACATGACCGAGGCCCAGGCGCGCAACGCCCTCGATATGGCAGGCTTTGGCGTCGACGTGAGCTACCAGGAGAACGACTCGGTTACCGAGGGCACCGTGATCAGCTGGAACCCCAGCGGCAAGCAGAAGCCCGGCGCCACGATTACCGTCGTCATCGCCAAGAAGTCCGGCAAGGCCACCGTCCCGGGCAACCTGTACGGCAAGAGCATTTCCGCCGCCGTCACCGCGCTCAACAATGCCGGCTTCTACAACATCGCGTTCTGCGACCAGAACGGCAACCCCGTGAGCGGCAACGAAAACGCCACCGTCACGGGCGTCTCCCCCACCGGCAAGCAGTCCACCGACAGCACGATCACGTTGACGGTTTCGCTTTCTGGCTCCGATTCGGGCGACGATTCCGGCACGACTAACTAGTCGAGGACCCATCACCCGCAGCGGCTAGGGCCGCAAACATATTCGCTCAACGGCGCCCGCTTGCTCCCCCGCAAGCGGGCGCTTTATTTATCGACAGACCATGACCCCTTAGCAACGCAAAGAGGCCCGCAAAAGCGAGCCTCCCAGGTGACAACAGAATATGTAATGCAGTAATTACTGGCCGCAGAACTTCACCATGATCTCGACCATGGACTCTTGCCTATGGACAAAATGTCCATAGGCAAGGAGATGAAAGAGTAAGGACAACGCCCTCTAAAAGAAGGCCGTATATGAAGATTGCATATCCCTTTTGCCTTCATATACTCAAGAAGCACCCCTCGTAGCGCTCCTGAGAGGCCCCCTTGGATGCAACCCAGGGGATCCAGATTCTGGTAGACATCGGCGCAGCAAAATCCTGCCGCGCAGGCACGAACGGACATCTTGACTCCTAACGCAATGCGGGGCGCCCCAAGACACCCCGCCACGACAAAAAACTAGTTCTCGTAGACCAGCGGGTGGCCCCAACTGCCCTCGATCTTGCAGGTCTCCGCCGCAAAACCGGCAGCGAAGTCCAAGCTCTCGCGAATCGCGGCCTCGCCGCACTCGCCGGCCTTCTTCTTGGAAAGATAGGTGACCAAAAACGCCGTCAGCAGTGAATCGCCGGCCGCCATAGCGTCTTTGAGCTCCTCGGGCGCCACGGGCTTGATGCCCTGCTCGTAGAAGTTTTCGCCGTCATAGGCGACGGAGCCCTTGCTCCCGCGCGATGCGCATACGATTTGAGGGCCAAGGGCCTTCACCCACTCGAGCTTCGCCTTGATATCCTCCAGGGAAGCGTCGCCCATGGACATAAAGGCGTACGTCACAAATGGCGCAATCTGCCCGAAGTACTCGTCGGTGGAGTCATCGGAGAAGTCGAAGCTGATAGGCACGCCGGCAGCCTTGATCTTGGGGAGCTCGCGCTCGGTGAAGCAGTAGTTGCCGCTGTGCACCAAATCGAAGCCGCTGACGTACTCGGCGGCGAAGCGGTCTATCACGTAGCGCATGTCGCCACGTATGCCGCCTTCATTGGAGCCCAGGAAGATACGGTCCCCGGTCTCGTCAACGGTCACGCGAGCGGCGCCGTTGACGCCCAGGACCTGCTGGCAGCGAAGAAGCTCGACGCCCTCGTCCTCGAGCGATGCTACAACGTGCTCGGCCTCCTCATCTGATCCGAAGATTCCCATGTAGGCGCTGCGATCGACGCCGAGCTTCTTGGCGAAGACGGCGAAGTTAACTGCATTGCCGCCGGGATACATGGTCTTGATGTGCTCGTACTTATCGACAACGTTGTCTCCAAAGCCAAGCACGCTTATAGGATAGGCTGCCATGGTTATCTCCATTCAGGTAAACCGCCGTGGTTACGGCGAGCAGACGGGGCGCGAGGGATTCGCACGTCTCAACGCGCCTCGCGCCCCGTTTTAAAATCGCTAGTACTTCTCGATGCCCATGTAACGACGCACGTCCGGGTGATGGTCGAACACCTTGCCGCGAGCGGAGCGCAGCTCACAGTTCATCGCGTAGAACAGGATTGGATCAAGGAACGCGCGAACGCTCGCCGGTACTTGGTCCATGCCGTACTCCATGGCGTCGAGCACCATAAGAGTGTCGGTATGGGTCTCGAGGAATGCGAGGGCGCGCTCATCCATGGCTCGGCACTCACTAGAAGACATCTGCAGGAAGTAGAAGACTCCGGGCTCGGTCACCTCGAAGGGGCCGTGGAAGTACTCGCCGGAGTGGATATAGGCGCAGCTCTGCCACTGCATCTCCATAAGCGAGCAGATAGCGAAGCCATAGGCCTGGCTAAACACGGGACCGGACCCCAAGATATACAGGAACTTGTGGTCCTGGCACAGGGCGGCAAAACGGTCGCAGAGTTCGGCGTTGACCTTCTCGCGAGCTGCAGGCAGGATCTGGTCCATCTTGGCGATGCCTTCGTACATGTCGGCAAGGTCGGCATAACCTTCCTGCTGATCCAGGAGCTCGGAAGCGAGAGCCAAAGAGATGCCGGCGGGCACCTCCGCCTGCGGAACTCCCTCGCCCCACGGATATACCCAGCACGTCCACTCACCGTTATCGATGCCGGAACCCGCGTTGTCCGTCTGCACGATAACGGTCGCGCCCGCCGCCTTGGCGATCGAGCACGCATCGATTACCTCGGGGGTGTTGCCGGAGTGGCTGCAAGCGATGACAAGGGACTTTTCGCCCAGGCGCTTGGGACGCATGATATCGAACTCGCGGGCGGTATACGCCTCGCTGGCAAACGTAGTCGCCTCGCGCTTGAGCAGCTCGTGGGCGGGCAGCAGGTCGATGAGGGAGCCGCCGCAGGCAACCCAGAAGACGCTATCGAAACCGCCCTTTTCAGCGATTGCGTCGGCGATAAGATCATGTGCGTTCATTGTTATTCTTCCTTTCGATACGGCGGACGAATCCGCCAACGTTTACTGCGAGTCTTCTCGTCAAGCGTGTTGACTTCCCCACGCGAATGGGAGCTACGCGCTAGTCGACAAAATACCTCTCGAAGGCGTCCATGTTGTGCCGGTCCGCTGCTGCGGGATCATCGAAATACCTTCCATCGGTGATCTCCTGACCAAGATAGCCCTCGAACCCATGCGCGTTGAGGACGCGTACGAAATCGTCCATACTGTGCTTTCCATCGCCCCAAACCAGATGTCCATATGGGTCGCCATCAATGAAGCGCATGTTCCTTATGGCACCATCGCCAAACTCGGCAAACCACTCTTCAAGGCTCTCGCCGGCGACTCCCATAGCGGTAGTGTCCACCATTGGAGTAAGGTGCGGGCTGGCTACTTGGTCAAGCATGCGCCTGGCGTCCGCGAGTGTAACCACCAAGTTGCTCTCTTCCGGCCTCAGGCTCTCCATGCAGAGGGTCACGCCGTGCTCGCCGGCATAGTCCGCAAGAATCGCCAAGTGCTCGGCAGAGCGCTTCCAAGCCTCCTCGCGGTCCTCGTCCCAATCGCCCCAACCGGAGTTGATGGACATATACGGGGCGCCGAGCACCTCGGCGAGCTCGATGCCGTGCTTAAAGTAAGCGAGGCTCCGCTGCGCGTGGAGGGGCTTTCTGGCAGCGTACTGCCACGGATACACCACGTTCTCCGGACACAGGGAGCTCACGGAGAGTCCGCGGGGCTCGATCTTGCGGCGAAGCTCGTCGGCCTCGAAATACCCCGTGTGGTCCAGCGTCACGTGCGGCTCGGCCGCCCAAAGCTCGATGGTTTTGAAGCCAAGGCGCTGCTGAGCATCAAGGAAGTAATCGAGCGACCACATGATGTAGTGAATGTTCATGCCGGCGACCTGCTCGCGACGCAGACGGGGTGTGGAAGCGCTTAAATCCATGCTGGGCACCTCCTACATCGGCAGTAGGCCGGAGATCACAGTCGCGACCAATCCGAACAGAACCATGAAGATAAAGAACTTCCAGATGGTCTTCCACCATTGCCCGAAGGAGATCTTCGCCACGGCAAGACCCGCGACGGTCATGCCCGCAACGGGGCTGATGGTGTTGACGGTCTGGTTCGCGAACTGCAGAGCGGTGACGGCAGCCCCGGGATTGAGGCCCATAAGCTCGGTCAGCGGGCCCATGACGGGCATGGTGAGTGCAGCGAGGCCGGAGCTGGAAGGAACCAGCAGCGAAAGCAGGCCGAGGACGATGTACATGAAGGTGGTATAGATGAAGGACGGAGCGCCCGCAAGGAGTCCGACGAGCCAGTTAAGAATAGAGTCGATGATCATTCCGCCCTCTGCGACGACCAGGATGCCGCGGGCGATGCCGATGATGCAGGCTGCGTAGGCGAAGTCGGCGATTCCGCGGACGAACTCCTCCGCAATGGTCTTCTCGTCCAGGCCGCCGAGTATGCCGGCAAGAAGGCCCATGGCCAGGAACACCATGGAGATCTCGTCCATATACCAGCCCTGGGTAACGAGGCCCCACACGATAACGCCCATGCCGACCGCGAAATCAATGAGGACGAGCTTGTGGCGAAGCGTGAACTCCTCTTCGATAGAGGCATCGGTGACAGAGAACTCGATGCGCTTCTGCTTATCGTCCTCATAGGTGATGGAGGACTTGGGATCGAGCTTGACGCGGCGCGCGTAGCGCATGGCCCAGAAAATGCCCGCGGCGGTGAAGATGACCCACAGGATGGCGCGGAGCCAAAGCTGGGGATTTCCCTCGATGCCGATAACGCCCTGGGCGATCAGCACGTTGAAAGGATCAATAGTGGATGCGCAGTAACCAAGGTTGGGGCCGAGGAAGCAGATGATGAACGCGGTCATGGAGTCATACCCGATGCTCAGCATGATGGGGATGAAGATCGCGTAGAACGGCAGCGCCTCCTCGGACATGCCGAACGTGGTGCCGCAGATCGAGAGCAGGATCATGGAGATGGGGATGATCAAGATGTCCTTGTTCTTCAGCTTCTTGATCACGCGGCTCATGCCGGCGTTTAGGGCGTTGGTCTTGGTGACGATGGCGAACGATCCGCCGATCAGCAGGACGAACGCGACGACATCGGCCGCAGCCTGAATGCCCTTGGCGGGAGCCTGCAGGACGGCATCGATGCCCTGTCGCAGATCGACGGTCTCCCCCGTCTCCGAATCGGTGTAGACCTTGTCGACCTCTTGGTACGTTCCGGCTACGGCGACTTCTCGCTCGCCCGCGGCCGTCTGAATGGTCTGGCGGTCGAACTGACCCGATGGGACGATCCATGTGAGCACCGCGAAGAACACGATCAGCATGAACGCGATGGTGTACACATGGGGAAGCTGGAGATGGAATCTGCGCTTGGGCTTCTCCTGTTTGGCATCCGGCA
The DNA here is from genome assembly GCA_036553025.1 of Collinsella sp. Lineage (GTDB taxonomy): Bacteria > Actinomycetota > Coriobacteriia > Coriobacteriales > Coriobacteriaceae > Collinsella. The sequence continues at coordinate 34,474 of JAXKBK010000005.1, forward strand.
TTCTTAACCTCCTGCCAGAGCAACGATGCTTGCCAAAAATCCTTCACGTATAGGCAAACATCTTAGGTTGTTCTATGTATAACCTGCATGAAGGCGTCGGTCAAGAAACATATTAGGTTGTTCTATAAGTGGTAACTTTTACGCGCTAAACGGACCTGCCGCGGCAATACGAGAACAGCGCTGTGTGAGACAGAGCCGCTAGATATCGAAGCTGTAGCGCGAACCCACGTAGTACTGTCTGCCATAGCAGAAGCGCTCTCCGTTGGAATCGAGAAAGCCCGCGTTCATGAAGAACAGCGGCTCCCCTACTGGGACCTTGAGCTCGCGGGCGGCATCAATTCCCGCACGGGCGATCTCCAGCCTGCAGGGATCGGACGAGCAGGGATACCTACCCGTACGCTCCCCCACGGCCTCGAATATCGAACAATTGGAGAGACCGATATCTTTGAGAAATTCGAATCCATCGACAGGATAGTAGTTGTTCTCGAACAGGACCGGCACGCCGTCTGCGGTACGCACGCGTGAGACCAAGATGAGGTCAGAGCCTTCATCCAAGCCAAAGAAAGAAGCGAGGTCGCGATCGGCGGCAACGGTCTTGCGGGCAACGACGCGAGCGCCCGCCTTCATGCCGTTTTCAGCGCATGCTTGGGTAAAACTCTGAACATCGTCCTTCTGATGCACCTTGCGAATTATCTTTGTCGCGGTCACAAACGTACCACGCCCCTGCCGCTTGGTGAGATACCCCTCGCCCACAAGCTCCTCTATTGCGCGGCGAACCGTGACCCTTCCCACGCCGTACATCTTAGAAAGCTCAAGTTCCGTTGGAATCTGCGAGTCAACGGGATATGTCCCCTGTTCGATATCGCTCTTAAGCAAATCGAGCACCTGTTGATACAGCGGGGCGGAAGAGCCCCCATCCAGATGCGCATCCACAAAAACTCTCCCTTTAAGGCGTTCGCGATCTCAACGACTCCATTCTACCGCACACGGAAAAATGAGGTTAAACACATAGGGGCCCTGCATGTTTGAGCGTATCGGGAATCTGGTCGCTGATTTCGTCCGCATTTGCTTGCGAAAAACCAAAACGCTCCTCGCGCTTGGCGAACACGGTGAGGCCCGCCGCCTTGCACGCAGCGATCGATGATGCTCGTGTGATGTTGGCTTCCTTCCTTTGCTTGCGAGGCGCGTCACTCGTCCTGCTGAGCCGCGGGCCCATCGTTCGGCGTAGCCTGCCTGCGCGGGGCATGCCGGGAATTGATGTAGTCGTATGCGTAGGCGATCTCCGTGACGGGGACCTCCACGTGGTAATGGGCGGAAATGTCAGAGAAGCTCGTGCGGAATGCCTCGACGAAATCGTTGTGTTCATTGGCGAAGCGCTGCTCGTCTGCGTAGTTCTCGATGGGGCTTCTGGTCACGAGGCGCTCCACGAGACAACACAGGTGCACGTAGAGCCCCATGCTCACACGAGCGCCAATCACGTCTCCGGTGAGCTGCTGGAGCCGCTCTGCGGCACTCTCGATTTCGCCGAAGAGCTTGTTGGGGTTAAGGATTGTGATGGACTCGACCACGTTCCTGAGGGTCATGTTCTTGACGAGATTCTGGTGGAACGTGCGCAAGCTGTCAGCGTCGAGCAAGCGTGCGAAGGCGCGGTCTATCTGGGCCGTTCCTTCGCCGGCGATGAGTTCCTCGAGCGAAATGAACGGGACTCCGTCGGCGTGCGGATTGTCCGTGCCGATGACCGAGCGCACGTTGTACTGGGAGAAGGCGGCATCCTCAGATCCGTTATTGGCGAGCTGCCGCCAGTCAACGGCGACAAGCCGCGCGGGGGACTCGCCAGGCAGGCTCTGCGCCACGAGATCGCGGATCCGCGCAGCTGCGTCAAGTCCGCCTTCGGAGCAGAAGACAATCGCGTCCGGTCGGGCGTTGCGCGCCACGATGTGATAATTACAGGTGCAAGCTGCCGCAGCATCGTCGAGAACCTCTCGCACGGAGCGACCCGCGATAAGTCCGGCGCCAACCTCCACCGCAAGGCCGGTAGAGGCGTTGTTTATGATGCCGAGCGTCATGCCGGAGGTGGATTCCAGACTCTTATAAATATCCTGGAGCGATCCCATGTCCACGAGGATGACGACCTCGTCTGCGTAGGAGAAGCGGTCGATGATTTGCTGAAGAGGAACAGCGACGTCCGTAACCTTCTGGTCGTAGGGCATGTCGATGGCCTCGAAGACCCTCGTGTCAAGAATCCGATTGGCGGCGTCGGCGATGCTCGTGGCGGTCGAGTAGCCATGACTGAGGACGATACCGACGCTCCGACGACGCTTAGACGGGTCGAGTGCGAGTGCCGCATGCGCAAGGACGAGCAGACACGTGAGATCGTCGAGTGCGATGCCGAGCGTGGCCTTGAGTTCATCAGCGATGCAGGCGCAGACAGTAACGGCAAAGCGGTTGCGCTGGGCCACGACGCCGCGCATGCCGGAAAGCTCGCTTGCATGGGAGCTCTTCCAACGCGAGAGGCTTGCGGGCGGCCACAGCTGGAGGCAGATGCCCTGGGCGATTAGATGCGAGCTCTTTCGGGACAAATCGATCGAGTAGAGTTCGTTCACGGAAGTGACGACGCTGTCGGCGATCTGCTCGTATGCGTCGGACTTCGAGCGGCCCGGGTTTTGCCCGAACGCCAGGTAGTCCTCGAGGTCGCGGGCTCGCTCCACCAGCTGAGCGCTGCACGCGTCCCCATCAAGCGTGCCTTCGCGATAGCTCTCGTATGGCTCCAGCATGGCGTCGAGCACATGCCGTGCGCGGTCGTCCGCCTGGCTTTGGATGCTCCGGGTGGTGTCGATGAGCTGCATGTCGTTCTCGCTGCGCTCGAGTGCGGAGCCGGCAAGGATTGCGGAGGGAAGCTGGTAGGTGCGAATCTCCAGGCTGTCACCCTTCGTGTCTAGATAGGCCTCGGCGCAACAGTTGGTGATGCAGTCGCGCAGGCCGCGTACGTTCTCCTCGAAGTTGGTGCCGGCGAGGGCTCGGAAGGCTCCGCGACTTATGAGGATGTCGCGTCCTATGCGTCGGCCCTCCTCCTTGAGGAAGTGGAGAGTCAGTTCCTCACGCTCCTCCTGGGTGCGCTCGCGCAGAGACGGCACCTGGGCGGACATGGGGATGCGACGCGTGAGGCTGCGGCACTCGGTACTGTCTGCCTCGTTTGAGGTGGCAAAGATAAGGCGCACAGCAGGGGCTGGCACAATGGCGCCCGCCTGTGCGGAGGCCCACTCCAAGAGCGCGTCCTGGGCAGCGGGTGAGAGGGCGTCGACGTCCTTGAGATAAACGATGCCGCCGCTCGCCCGATCTGCAGGCCCGCCATCTGCGCACAGGTCGTGAGTGAGCGCGCGGGCATCGTCTGCGTAATGCGAGCAGTCGATGCTCACAAGCTTGGCTTCCTGCTGCAGGACGCCGACGTTCTTGCCGTATTCGAGGGCAAGTTCGGCGAGTAGACCCTTGCCGGTTCCCGAGGCGCCACAGAGCAGGATGGGCAGGCCAGCTGGCGGGTACTTGAGCGCGGCGCAGAGCTGGCTGATGCAGGGCGCAAGGCTCAGCTCGTGACCGATTGCGCGGTCGAAGTCGAGTCGCTCGCCGTTTCCGAGCGTGGCGAAGAGCTGCTCGACCGAAGGGTAGGTGCTACGCTCAATGCGAGACTGGAAGAAGCGTTCGAGGGAGCGGCGGTGGAAGTAGCACACCGGTCGTGCCCCTGCTTTCACCACGAGGCCAGCGCGCACGAGCTCGTTGAGATACTGACTTGCCAGGCTGCGCGAGATGGCGAGCGAGTCGGTTATAGATGCCGTGGTGAAGTGGTCGAGACGGTTCTGGATGCGCCCGCCCCGCGTGCTGCCAAGCTCGCGCGTGATGCGATCGAGGTAGGCAAGCAGGTCTTTCTGTGTCTCGGGGATGTTCATGCGGCTGGTCCTCCTTTCGTCCCACACCTTACGGGCGGGGTGGTGCTCGGGACGGGTTGGCGCCCGCGTTTTGTCACGGGCACGTGAACTTCGGCACTCCATGATACATCTGTAGTGGCATATGGCGACTTCTCGACACCTGCGCTCGACACAGCGAGCGGCAACAGCGCTGTCCGCCGAGCGCCTCACGGGCGTATCCCAACCGTAGGAGTGCGCTTTGCCACCTTTGACTGCCTCCCTGTCGGCAAGCGGCTCGCCGTTCGCTCCGTCTCTGACCACATCGCTCGAATCGACTCTGCCGCCGGCGCTGTGGTGGCCGTCGTGCCCGCAAAGGTCATCAAGCAGGCCGACGAGGTCACCGCGGGCAAGGTCTCCCTCGTCGACGCACTCAGGAATCTGTAGGCGAGGCCCCTAAGGCCGCCTCGCTGTCGGCAGCCCGGGGCCATGTGCCATCAGGGCACAGGACGAGTCCGGTCGCCGGAATGCGGCCGGGCCCGTTGTTCGCGTGTTTTGCTGGGGGAGTCGCTGTGGCGACGAGGTTCACTGGCTTACTTTTCCTGTTCGCGCAGCCCCTTCGCCAAGGCTATGTTGGACAGTTTGAGTTCGCCATTCGTTACCGTAACAGCAAGCGAGTGGCCGAACTTCTCGCAGACGCGTGTCGTGAGTGCGGTACCGTCGAGGTAGAGGACGAGGATGTTGTCGTCAACGATGAGCTGCAGGTGGTAAGAACGCCCGGACTCGAGCCAGACTGGCCTCCAAAGCCCCTTATCCATTACGCGGAACCACTTGTAACAGGGGCTCTTGTCGAACGAGAGCCGATTCGCGTCGAGGTCGAAGCGGTATTCGTACGACTCGTCGGTCTCGAGATTCTTGTAGGCTCGAATTGAGAAGTCGCAAGCGTCCCTGAACGTCACGTCTGCCTCGAAGCAGAAGATCTCGCCTGCGTTTTCGGTGATTACGCACTCCGTTCGTTCGTGGTCTCCGCGAAGCTCGATATCCGGGACGGCATCAGGGCACTCGAACGCATCCTTTATGCTTTGGGGAGGGCGAACGCCGAGGGTGCCATTGGGGCGCTGGTACACCTCATGGGGCATAAACGAGCCACCCCAAAGCCAGTTGGCCCGGTCATCGTCGTTCTCGCGCGTGGGGACCCAGCCGGACAGAATCCTGCGCGATCCGTCGAAGGCGGTCCGTCCGGCGTAATACGCCCTCCCGTCGAAGGCGTCATCTCTCGGCTTCTCCCACGGACCGTAGAGATCGCGGCTCATGCGGTAGACGATCTTGTTCTCGTCGCTGTACTCAGAGTAGACCAGGTACCACCAATCGCCAATTTTAAAAATGTCTGGCATTTCGAACATGGTGTAGAGGCCGGGGGCCCAGAAGTCGCCCTTGAACTGCCAGTGCTCGAGGTCCTTCGACGTAAAGTGAACGAGCCTGCCAGTTTGGAGGGTTTTGGAGGGGTCGTCTCCCTTACGCGTGCCCAGTACGAGGAGGTATTCCTTCCGGTCGTCATCCCATATTACGAAAGGGTCGCGCCAGTTGCGCCCATCGTATCCTGGCTGAGGCGTGAGCTCTACTGCAACGCCCGTCTTTTTCCACGTCGCATAATCATCCGAGCAGGCCTTCGCCTGCATGAGCACCTGGGACGTTTTGCCTTCTCGCAGGTAGTTGCGGTTGAACCCGGTATAGAAAGCGCGTACCTCCCCTTTTGCCTCGTAAACGGTTCCGGCGTAGATGAACTGGTCTTGGTCGTCTTCTCCGCCGTGGGGGATCGCCGTTCCGTGTTCCTGGTACGTCACGAAGTCCTGGGTGGTCGCGAGCGACCACCCAAAGGGCTGTCCTTCGGCAAGCGGAGCGGGGTCGCGCGTGTCACGCTGGTGGTATAGATAGAACGTGCCGTCCTTGCCGAAGGGCATGACGTCTCCCACCCACACGTCCTTCGGTTGGTAGAACAGGTGCTGGTTATTGGTCGGGACTTTGCGCATGTCTCGTCCTCCTTACTGTCGCGTCTTTCCTATTCGTCTTCTTCGTCAACGTCCGGAGTAAGATCTCCGAGGTAGACGAGCTGCTCTTTGGCTTGGGTGACGACATGCCTCACCACATCGGGAGTAAGCTGTCCGGCGTGGAGCGAGAGCTCGAGGGCCACGGGAAGGTTTACGCCGGTCACTATGAACGCGCCTCGCGGAGCCGAGCAGGCTACGAGCTGGTTTACGCTGCCCTGAAGGATGTCGGTGAGAACGAGGGTCTCGTCATCTTCGGCGATGCCCTCGAATGCGCTGGCGAGCTTCTCCTCGAGCGGGGTTTCGTCTGTAAACGCGCAGACAACCCTGATGTCGTGCCCCGGTCCTATGATGGCCTTGAGCGTGTCTCCGAGTCCGGCTGCCAGGCCGTAGTGCGATGCAATGATGATGTGCCTCATAATGCGTCCTTTGTGGGTTGGTCTAGCCCTAGGCTAGGCAGCAAGAATGCCGAAAGCCGCGCACACCCACGAGATGATGAGGATGCCGAGGACAATCTTGTTGATGCTGACCTTGCGCTTGACGAGGGCGTAGACGATGGCTGTGGCTATTACGGGCAGCATGCCGACCATGATTTGGTCGAGGATGCCCGTCTGGACGTCGAGCGTGACGTCACCCATGGTGAACGTGAGACCACACGAGACCTTGATGACGGTGGGGATGAGCGCACCGACGACCATCATGCCAAGTGCCGACGTCGACTCGGTGAAAACGGACATCTTCTCGGCAAGGGTCGTGAAGAGCTTGTCGCCGAACTTATAGCCTATGCGCCAGTCAAAGAGCTTCCATACGAAGATGGCGATGGCGACGGCGAGCCAGAGAAGCACGCCGACGGGGTTTCCCGCCTGTCCCATGTAGGCGGCGATGGAGCCGAAGATGGTGGGAATGAGGATGGCGAAGATCGTATCGCCGACTCCTGAGAGGGAGCCCATGAGGCCAATCTTAAGGTCTTGGACCGCGTCGATGGCGTCATTGTGCCCCTTGTCCTCCAAGGCTAGGCCGGCGCCGAGGAGCAGGCCGCTTACCTGGGGAGTCGCATTGTAATAGCGATAGGTGCTCAGAAGTGACCTGCGGTAGCCCTCCTCGTCTCCTGCATAGATCTTGCGCAGGGCGGGTTCGGTTGCGAACATGACCGCCGGGGCACACTGGGACTCATAGTTATAGATGGACGCGCCGAGCATCCAGCGGCGGCCGCAACGGTCGAGATCGGAAACGGTGAGGACTGGCTGGTACGTTCCGTCTGCCAGGCGGGTTGGCGCTTCGTTTGCCTTGGTGGCGTTAACTTCGTTACTCATCTTCCAGACCTCCAGCGTCGAGGGCGTTTACGGACGGATTGCTGTGCGACTTGTAGTACTCGATGGCCGCGGCGGCACCGAGCAGGGCAATGGGGAGAATGCTTATCTGCAGGTAGGCGGCCAGAACGAAGCCAACGATGGCGTAGGCGATGAATTTCTTCATTGGCATGAAGGACAGAAGCATCGCAAGGCCGACGACGGGGAGGATACCGGCGGCGATGGAGAGGCCGGTCGTGAACCAGGAGGGCATGACGGAGAGGAAAGCGTTGACGGCATCGGCGCCAAAGAGCAGTACGGCAAACGTGGGGATGGCCGCCGTAAGGCCATAGAAGACCGGACCGAGGAAAAGTACGCTCTTCATCTGCGAGTACTTGCCCTCTTCGGCAAAGCGCTGCGAGGTACGCCCGAGGAAGCCGTTTGCCGTCTTGGCGATGACGTCGAGCTGAAGGCCGAGCATGCCGACTGCGATTCCGGCGGCAACGCCGACGCTCGCCTCCTGACCCGAGGTGATGGCAACGACGGCGCCAATGATGGCGGCAGTGGGATAGTCGGGGACGGAGGCTCCTCCCATGGCCGCCACGCCCAGGCTCATGAGTTGGACGATGGCGCCGACGGCGAGGCCGGTTACGGGGTCGCCGAGCGCAAGTCCGACGAACCATGCTGGCGTGACGGACATGTTCGTGAGAATTTGTCCCGCGTTCTTCTCGGCTCCGTAGATGAAGGCGATGAGTGTAACGACGGCTATCTGGATGATGGATGGTGTCATAAGTTCACTCCCTTGCTAAAGCGTGATGATGCTGGAGAGCTCTACGGGCTTGTCGGCCGGCACATAGCGAACGGTGATGTCGCAGCCGGTGCCAGCAATCGCTCGATATGCGGGCAGCTCGTCTTTGGTGACGTAGGCGCGACTGCTCACCTGGACGGCGTCTGACCCCTCTTCGGGAAAGACTGTGCCTCCGACCACGAGTGTGGGAACAACCTGGCCCGTCTGTATGACGTCGAGGATGGTCTGGGGGTCTCGCGCCACGATGAAGACCGTGTGGTCGTCGTACTTGCCCGCCCGATAGTTCGTGAGAGCCGTCTCCTTGTTGATAATGGAGAGGGCGACTCCCGAGGGCTTTGCCATCCGCATGGCGGCCTTCTTGGTCGGGTCGTTGGCGACGATGTCATCGATGACCATGAGACGCTGCGGACGGAACTCGGGTACCCACTGGGTTGCCACTATGCCGTGTAGCAGGCGGTTGTCGATGCGTGCTGCGATGATGCTCATGTGATGTTGGCTTCCTTCCTTTGCTTGCGTGACGCGTTTCGGCATGGCCTGTGCCGAAGCGCGTCATTCGTCCTGCCGGGCCGCGGACCCGTCGTTCAGCGTGGCCTGCCTGCGCGGGGCATGCCGGGAATTGATGTAGTCGTATGCGTAGGCGATCTCCGCGACGGGGACCTCCACGTGGTAATGGGCGGAAATGTCAGAGAAGCTCGTGCGGAATGCGATCGAGGTAGGCTCTGTGTCTCGGGGATGTTCATGCGGCTGGTCCTCCTTTCGCCACACACCTTACGGGCGGGGTGGTGCGCGGAACGGGTTGGCGCCAGTGTTTCGTCACGGGCGCGTGCACTTCGGCACTCCATGCTACATCTGAGTGGCATATGGCGACTTCTCGACACTCGCGCTCGACACAGCGAGCGGAAATGGCGCTGCCTGCCGAGCGCCTCGCGGGCGCATCCCGACCGCAGAAGTGAGCGCGAAGGCTCGTCGAAGTGCTGGGTGGGGGACCGGCGGTCTGGATACGCGGTTTCGTTCGGCGAAGGCGGCGAGGCGAATGGCATGGCGAACGTACGGGTTTGACGTGAACGGGTTGCCCGTGGCGGCGTGGTATCGGGAGGAGACGGTCGAGCAGGTGCTCGCGCCGCTGCTCGCCCGTCTCGCGCGCTCGCATCAGGAGAAGGGGTCGCAGGCCCATCTCGGCAACCCGGTGCGCATACGCTATTGCGACCGGGACGGCCACGTGTCGCGAACGGATATCGTCCGCCAGGTGGACGTCGCGCCGCGAAATGCAGACTCGCCTCAATCGTCGGTAAGGGGTGCCGCGGGCGATACGATGGAATCCACGGACCGCACCGCGCCGCCGAGATTGCGACGCGAACGCAGGCGATGCGCCCGAAAAACTCCTCCGCGCATGTAGGGCGAAACGCCAGATTGGAGCTCCATGAACGATTTCTCCTTCTACTCCCCCACCCGCTTTGTCTTTGGGCGAAAAGCGACCGACAAGGTTGGGGGACTCTGTCCGCCTCCGGCTACCGCTGAGCGCTCATTGTCTACGGCAGGGGTTCCGCAGTTCGCTGCGGAACGCTCGTCCGCGTGAGGGCATCGCTCGATGCCGCGGGCGTGGAGCACATCGGGCTTGGAGGGGTGCGTCCAAACCCCGAAATAGGCTTGGCACGAGAAGGCGTCGAGCTCGCACGGGCAAACGACGCCGACATCATCCTGCCCGTGGGCGGCGGCTCCGTCATGGACTGCGCGAAGGCCATCGCACTGGGGCGGTATACGACGGCGACGTATGGGACTTCTTCCGCAAGCGCGCCGTTCCCGCCGACCGCATCGACGTCGCCTGCGTGGTGACCATCCCCGCATCCGGTTCCGAGGCCTCTAACTCCTGCGTTATCAGCAACGACGAGGAGCACCTCAAATGCAGCATTAACACGGACCTCAACCGCCCGGCCATCGCCTTCCTCGACCCGGAGCTGACCTTCAGCCTGCCCGCCTGCCAGACCGCCGCGGGAGTGACCGACATGATCGCCCATATCATGGAGCGACTCTTCTCCGGCGAGCCCGCCGTGGGCGTAACCGACAACATCGCCTGCGGGCTAGTGCGCGCCGCGAGGGAGGCGGCGCCCAAGGTGATGGAGAACCCCGATGACTACGACGCCCGCGCCGAGATCATGTGGGTGGGTACGCTCGCCCATAACGCCCTGCGCGACGGCGATTGGACCTGCCGCGGCCTTGAGCACGAGCTATCCGCACTGGACACCAAGATCACGCACGGCGCCGGCCTCGCCGTCATCTTCCCCGCCTGGATGCGCTACGTATGGCGAGAGCACCCTGAGCGCTTCCTGGAGTTCAGCGCCCAGGCCCTTGGCATCGAACCCATCGATTCGGACGCGGACGAGCTCGATGTGGAGGTAACCCCCGAGCAGGCAATCGAGTACGCGGTCGAAGCGACCATCGACGAGCTGCAGGATTTCTTCGTCTCGCTGGGAATGCCGCGCGCGCTATCGGAGTTCGGAGTCACCGAGGACGATATCGAAAAGATGATTCCGGGCCTCAAGATCAACCGCGGAGAGCTCTTCGGCAGCTTCAGGAAGCTCACGCTGGACAACGCGAGAAAGATTTACCGCAGCGCACTCTAGGAAACAGATGCCAGTCCCCCCACGGGCGAGCAGCACGGCGGTCCCCACAAACCAGAAACGGCGCCGCTATCGCGACGCCGTCATATTCTCTGGTGCCCCCGGGCGGATTCGAACCGTCGACACCCGCTTTAGGAGATATGATTTAATGCTCCCCCCTACCATTCATCAAACATCATTGAACACCATATAACCGCAGATAAACACAGCAGTTTGTGTCTTTTGCCTCTGATAGCTGCGGCTACGCTTTTACAAACATATTACTAACGGATTTAGCTAAACTGCACTCAATGAATTGTTGAAAACTCATCAATGAAACGGAGTGCAAAGATGTCAGAACAACCACTCATTAGCGGAAGAGGCACGTGTTGGAAAGACAAGAGGTCGCCTAACACCTATCGCTATTATTTTTCACTTGGAATCAAGGACCCTAAGACGGGACGCTACAAACGATCCCCAACTTATACGGTTCACTGCAAGACTAAAACAGAGGCAAAGGCTGCAATGCAGGCCAAGCTGGCAGAAATCAACTCTTCTGGCACGGTCTCTAAAACTAAAAAGCCAACTCTGCTTGCATCCTACTGCTGGGCCTTTCATGAAAATAGGGACACCGAGCTTGCGCCAACGAGCTATGAAAGAGAAGCATACGATTGCAGGCATATCGAAGACCTATTCGGTGCGTTTCAGACAATTGAGGGGCTGACTCCCGATCTAATCGAAGAAACATATGCCGAAGCTCGTCGCACGGGAAAATACAAGCCATCGGAGCTTGTGCGGATCAACGCGAAGTTGCGTCAAATTCTCTCGAATGCAGTCGCGAAGCGAATAATTGACCGAAACCCCTGCGCTACCGTTCATGTTCGCAGACCACGCAACAAAAGAGAATCACTGACAATCGACCAGGTAGCTACCCTATGCACACATCTTCAACACATTGAGCTCACCGCCGAAGCTGTTGGTACGCTAGTACTAGTGTATACGGGTATGCGGAAAGGCGAGATGTTGGGCCTCGAATGGCGCGATTGGGACCCTGCCAATAAAACCTTGAAAATTGACAGGCAGTACACCAACGACCATGAACTGAGGGCACCCAAGTCACAAGAAAGCCAACGCAAAATCCCCGTTGGAGAAACCTTGGCCGAACGTCTTCAATCATGGTCAGCCATACAAAAAGAGCTCCTGGCCTCTCTGGGGCTGTCCCAGACTGGCAGAACTCCCATCATTAGCGATATTGCCGTCGAGCAAGGGGTCCCTACTGTCTGTCACATGAAAAACTACATCTTCAACCATTGGTTTCGCGATTTCGCAGTTAGCTGCAATCTTGGAATCTATGAGCCGAACAATTCGACTGGCGGAAAGCTATATAAGGGCATCTGCCCGCATCAGCTCAGGCATTGTGTAAGCACTTTTATGCTGGCGAACGGATCGGACGTTAGAAGCGTGCAAGGTATTCTTGGCCACGCGGACCCCAATATCACGCTCAAAACGTATACAAGCCTCGTTCAACAATCAGAAATAAAAGCAGTTAAAGGCTACGAAGACTTCATCAACGCCTATATACAGAGAAGCGAGAAATAGCATGTTTTTCATTCATCGTTTCATCAATAATATTACGGTACTATGCTACTATTTCCGCAGGTAGATGCTTTATTTGATTGACATCTATTGAGTTTTAATACATGCTAAAGCTGTCAGATGGCTACGCATGTAGTCATAGAAACCGGCCCCCCAAGTGCTTATGAACCTGGTAAGTCTTACAAGCACAGGGAGGGCCCTCATTGAAAGGATAGCTCATCATGGCTACTCCAAAGATTAGCACTCAGGCGTCCACACCGACTTTCCCCACTGGTGCCGCTCAGTGCGATCGGTTGCTCCGCGTTAACGATATCCGCGAACTTACTGGCTGGAGCGAAAACACCGCACGCAAGTTTATGAGAGAGTCCGGCAAGCTCATCCAAATCCATCGTTCTAATTACATGTTTGAAAGTTCGTTTTATGAGATTTTCAAGCAGCTTGAAGGTCGCACCGCCCACTTTGACTAGGCGGTAAACATGAGCGAGCTGCCGTCGATTTCCGACATATTTAGCGATGATGTTAATGAACAACGAAAGATTAAAGGGAAAATGGATAAAGCTAATTTTATTTCAGTGCCCGAGTGGGCGTGCTGCGTCACCACCGTCGCTGCTGAGCGCCTCATCCTCGGCCTTGTATGGAAGTTTGGAAAGCCTTCCACAAACAAAAAAGCCATGGGCTTTTACGCAAAAAGCAAATGGATTGAGGAGCACTACCACCTGAGCAAGAACACGATTTCCCGGGCCCATACCTCTTTGAAGAAAAAGAGGTACATTCAAAAGGCGGGTGACGGCAGCTGGATGCTTAATTACGCTGCAATCTACCGCGCCGCAGTCGAAAACGGCTGGGAGCCTCCGAAATCTTAAGCCCACAAACCGACTATCGAGGTCGTAAGAGTCGGCCACCGTCAGGGTGCCCACAAGAACATGCCGCGGATGTAAAATAAAATAGGGTCGAACCGAAACAGTTCCCGGACAATTGGCGTCCGGCCAGACACTTCGATTCGACCCTTTTTCATGCCCGCATCTAAAACAATCCCATAATCATTCTCGGCATCTTTAACGCCATCACTCTCCCGCCACCAACGCGTCGTAGGTGCCATTTTGGTGCCATTTTCAACGAATCGATATGGCCGTCCATTCATGGCCTTTAAGGCACGTGATACCATGAAAACGTGCGGTATTTCTCTAACCAAAAACCTGCGTGAACGTATGACTTGAGACGCTTTTAGAACTCACCGATCGCAGGACGACTACAAAACAACAGCGGCCGCGTATTTGTTCCCAGCCGTACGGCGTGGCGGAGCCATGCCCATTGTTGATTGGAGTGTCGCACGATGACAGACGAGAGAAAAATCAGGGAGATCTACGGCGTGAAGTCCGTCCACGAGGAGGCCGCCGAGCGAACCGAGGCGACGTGGCGGGAGAAGCTACTGCGCGAGACGGCCGACCTCAGGACCGAGAACGCGCTGCTCAGGGCCCAGCTCGACGAATTCAACCGCAAGCTCGTCGAGGCAACGGATCGGAATGAAAAGATTGAGGCCGACTGCAATGAGCGGGTTGCCTTTATAGAGGAGAAGTTCGAACTCGATACCGCGAGACTCGAACTCAAGAACAACGAGCTCCACGCCGCGGGCGTCAGGTACCTCTCCCGTGCTAAGGGGCTCGGCAGGCAGGTTGTCCAACTCCATGCCGAGGCTGAGGCCATGGTCGATGAGATCGAGCGGCTGCGCGGCGAGCGTGACGCCGCACTGAAAACCCAAGCCGACACACTCCTGGCCCAGCGCGACCTGATGGCCGAGGTCGCCGCCCTCAAGGACCGCCTCGCCGCCTCCGAGCAGCGAGCGGCCGTGGCCGAAGCCAAGGTCGAGGTCATGTCCCAGATGAAGGGCGAGTAGCCCCGCGTTTCTCCTATCAGGCGGCTGATTTCTAGAAACCTTCTAGAACGCTTCTAGCAGGTTTCTAGAGCCGGGCGCAGCATCTTCGATCGGCACGATGTCTCGGTAGACAAGGCGGTGCCTGTCGTCGCGCCATTCGTCGCCGTGGTAGTGGCCGAAGAGCCAGGCGCGGTAGCCGAGCTGCCCGTCGAGCTCGGCAAGGAATCGCTGAAGCCGGTCGTCCCGATATTCGCGTCCGCACTCTCGGCACAGCCCCTCAGCAAGGGCGGCCGGCGCCTCGTGAGTCACCACGTAGTCGACCTTCCAGCCCACGCGGTCGAGCGAGGCGCGGCAGCGCTCCATCTCTTCCTCGCTCGGCATCTCCTCGGGCCACCAGCTCCTCCCCTCCCTGCGACACTGCCTGTCGTTGCTCGCGGCACCGCCCATGGCAAGGACCGTGAGCCCGCCGATGTCGAACACCTCCCCACGCATCAGGTGCAGCACGTGCGGTCGCGCCTCATGGACGAGCCCACCGTTCCACTCCCGTACCGGCAGATTAGCCAAGGCGTGATGGTTCTCATGGTTTCCGTCGACGAAGCACGTAGTCCACGGTTTGGACTCAAGCCAGTTGAGCCAATACTTCTCGGCGTTTGAGCCGTCCCAGACAAAGCCGAAGTCGCCGGCAACGATCACCACGTCATCGCGCGTCAGGGTCCGGCCCAGCGGCCAATTCTTGAAGGCAAACCGGCTGGACCCATACTCGGCCCTGCCGTGCACGTCGCCCGTCACATAGATAGCCATCAGTACGCGCCCCACGGCAGGAGTTTGTCCCCGAGTCTCACGATCCGGTCATACAGCACCGTGTGCCGTTCGTCCGGGTTGCCGTCTCGGTGAAAATGGCCGTAATACCAATGTTTATAGTCCAGGCGGTCCTCGAGCTCGTCGAGGAATCCGGTCAGCCGGTCCACATCAGGGCGTTCCCAGCCTGGGTCCGGGTAGAGCGTCGGCGAGAGCATGCGCGTGGCGCAGGTATGGGTGATGACGCAGTCGACCTTCCAGGCGACCTCGTCGAGCCTTGCCCGCGCGGCATCGAAATCGCGCTCGTCCGGCAGCTCCTGCGGCCACCACGAGCTGTACGGGATGCGGTACGCCCTGTCGACGCTCGTCGCCCCGCCCATGGTGAAGACCGTCTTCCCGTCGAGCTCGAAGACCTCCCCGCGCATGAGGCGACGGATGGACGAGGTATCCGACAGGCGCTGCGTCAGCCCGCCGTGCCACGGCTCCATGGGGCGCTCTCCCCAGTGGTCGAAGCGCTCGTGGTTGCCGTCGACGAACAGTACCGTGTAGGGCCGCGACTCCAGCCAGGCGATGTCGGAGCATTCCTCGGCGGAGAAATCCCACGGAAAGCCAAAGTCGCCGGTGACGATGAGGTAGTCGTCGCCCGTCAGGCCATCCCCAAGCTCCCAGTCGCGGAGCTTTTGCATGTCGAGCCCGCCGTGGATGTCGCCTGTCACATAGACCGTCATCGGATCGCCTCTTTCCGCTTGTAAGCCGCCAGCTCGCGCTCGACCTGCCTGTCACCGGTCTCGTTGACCCACCAGGGCCATTTCACCCGGCCGCACGGCTCGTCGACCCCGGCGAACCATCCCCTCAGCCCGTCGAGGCTCACCGGGGAGTGCCCGTTGGCATCGCAACCGACGTCGTAGCGCAGAAGGCCCTGCTTGCGATTGAACTCGTTGTACGCGCCACCGCTGCTGTGGATGTGTCCGTGAAGGTGCCACGATCCATGGCTCATGCCCTGCCAGTCGGCCATGGGGTAATGGCACAGGACGATCTTCTGCCCGTCGATCTTGAGCACGCAGATCGGCGGTTCCACGGTGAAGGCGCCAGCGACCGCCGGCTGGGTCCAGTCCTTGTCGTGGTTTCCCGGGACGAGGTGGATGCGTCTGCAGGCAATCCGCTTGCGAAGCCCATAGGCGTCCTGGGCGGTCATCTTGAATGAGAAATCACCCAGGATGTAGAGTTCGTCGTCCACGGCAACCCTGCCGTTGATGCTGTCGACGATGGCGTCGTTCATCTGCCAAATCGTCTCCCACGGGCGGTCGGTGAACTTCAGCACGTTCTCATGCCCGAAGTGGGTGTCGCTGGTAAACCAGATCATATTTATGTCTCCTTCTGTCGCTAAAAAACGTTCTCCTTCGAGGTCAGGAGACGTATTTTGAGCGACATGAGGTACATATCCCTCATGTTCCAAGCTCCAATCTGCCGAATTTGCTCGGATAAAAGTCTAAGGCTTCGATAGCGAGCACAATTTGATTTTTGAATTATGGACGAATTCCTCGTCAAGAGGGTAAAATAATGCCGACGGCAGCCCAAGTTGTAGTGAGCTGGGCAGAGCCGTTGCTTAACGAAGTTAGGTCATCGTCTTAGCGACGGTGACCTTTCTTTTTGGGCTTCGAGCCCTGCTTAAGTGCCTTGGAAAGGCCGACAAGGGCCGTGAGGAGCGAGACCATAGCGGTCAGGAGCTTCACGAACTCAGTGAAATCGGTCATGGGCATCACCTCCCATCGAATGGAGGGCTCTGCCCGGCACGAGGACTGCCGACAGCGAGGACGATTCTATCAGAGTGGCTGGCCCTCTTCATTCAATTCATGCTCCCCACCCTCGCCGAGACTGCAGGCGTGGCAGAATCGGCACCGAACGGTAGCGCGCCAGGGCACTGACGATGAACTATCCAAAACTAGCGAGGCGTGTCACCACGTGAGAAATCGCCACGGTCGATAACGCGATCGCTCATCTGTCGCGACACAGTGCTACCGCCGTGCGCCTGGCCGGCGGTGCGAACGCGGTCATCGCCGGCATCGGGAACGGCGCCGGCGTAACGGTTGCGAATCTCCCTCGCATAACCGCGACGCGCAAGAAGTTCATCGCGAACCGCCGGATCTTCGAGCAGGTCTTCGTCACACTTCGGTGTAATGAATTTAGGGAACGAATTGTAGGCGACGCCTTTGCTTGCTTTAGCCTGCTCGACCCACGCCGAGTATGCTTTCTTGAGTCGTCGGATATAAATCTCACAGCGCTTCTCGTATGGAAGCGCACGCTCGGCCTCCAACACGTTATTTTCGAAAGCCGTCTGCAATGACTTCAACGCGAAGCGTCCGTCAAGACGAGCCAGGTTGAAGGTGCACTTCGGATTGCCGGCTTCTTTGATATCGAGATCTGTCGCATAGACTCGATTGTTCTTGATGAAAATGTCTACGCCCCATGATGCAAGTAGTTTTTTGAACTGCTCCATATTCTTTACGCGACCTTCGTCAATCGCAATATGGATCAGCTCACGCAGATTGTTTTTATAACTGTACTCGCCGCGACCAATAATCTCCTTTTCCGTGTCGCGCGGTTGACGATCACGAATCTTCGATTTTTTTTACCCTTTTCAAGTTGGGCGAGATTCCAGTCCTTATCGAGTTCGCGGACCCACGAGGCGCGTTCGAACTTCCCGTGACGCCCGCCCGTCTCACAACGTTTTCCTGTCAGGAGATCCGTGCGGTTGATTGCCATGTGCACTGCGTAGCGTTTTCCCGCCTTGTCGCTTTCCTCGTGTAGCGCGAAGATAACTTGCTGATTCGGGTAATGCTTCGCGACCCATTGCCTTGCGTAGGCCATACATGCATCCGGCGTCATTTTACCGCCGTTGCACGAACATTCTTCGGGGAGAAACGCGAGAATCTGGTGGAGGATAGTCACGTTCTTCGCACCGGCTCGCGAAGGCGTGTCGTGATGGAAAACCTTCCGCGTCATTGCCATTTTCGAAAACCAGTACTTATCGCATTTGATGTTCCAGCCATCACGGGCAAGGGCATGTTTCCCGTTGATGTACCGCCGAACGTTCTTTGCGTAGCGCTCGCTCGATACGCTCTTCTGCTTGATAACAGTCACTTTGCATCGCCGCCATCGGTGAAATAGCGACGCTCGAGCGTTCTCAAGAATTGAAAAGCGTAATCAGAACTTTTAGCAACGCGCCCGATGGCCATAAGAACGGCAGTTTCGTCGTAAGCCGAAAGTCCTTGCGCGTTTATGAAGTGCGCCAACTGGTTAAGGTTCGTACCCTGCTTCAAAAGCTCATGATAGATCTTCTCCACGCCGCCATGGTCGAAATCGATTTTCTCGATCTTCCCGTTAATTAGTACGCGCCGTGCATACGAGCTCACGGTCACGCCAAGGAAATCAGCATTGCTTTCGATTATCTTTTTTTCTTCCGGTGAGACCCTGATGTGCAATTCTTCAGTTCGAGATTTTTGATCAGCAATTTCCGCAAGACAAAAATCGATATCGAGATCGTCGGCATTGCATAAGACGAAACGTATGAGTTCCGCCTCACTCATCTCATGTCGCTTTGCGATTGCGATGATGGCTTTCTTCTCTTCATCGGAAAGAGACGCCTTGACGGTGTGTGGGCGGAGCCTGCTCATGATTCCTCCGGAAAACGAATCAGCGATCGGAGAGACCTCCGATCAAAACCTGCTATGCGATTCGCTTTCCTTTTGAGGAACGGCTAGCGTCGTTCCAAAAACGAAGAATCGTCTCCGCGATTCTTCATCGCGGAGTTTCAACTTCACAACAACCTTATCGCCGTAGCAGGCGATAAGCAAGGTCTGTGGCGTGGTGTTTTTGGGGTCCGAATGGGCCCACAAAAATGCCATCCACAGTCATCTTGCATGCCCCAGAAGGGGGCATAGACGAAGCGAAGCGTAGGCAGAAGGTGAGAGGCCTCATCTTCTTTCTCGAAAGGCTTCGGGAAGCAATTTAGACATCACCGGAGTTATCAGCTAGACGTCAAGGCCCATTAGTCTTCTACGTTCAGCGCGCTCCTCAGCAATTCTTTTTGATCCGGCAATGGCCTGTCCCTTTTTATCCTTGAGGCTCATCGGCTCTTCGGTTTTCTTTTTACTGGCATTCTTGTTTTCCACAACGGCCTCCTGATTGATTATTCTCCTATCGTTTATTCCCAAACTGAGCACATAAAAAGGCGGCCGAAACCGACCGCCCGCGAACAAATATGTATTCACCGAATGTAAGAGGAGAGGAACGATGTACATTACTCCCAGTGGCCGGCGACGTCGACAACCCAATGCTGTCCCGTAGCCTGCTGTTCATAATGTCCCTGGTCCTCAGATGTGGTATACGAATCGTTTACGACAGATCCTCCGATGCCGCCGTTGTCCATATCATTATGAACCCACGAATAGGCGGCATCTTCGGAATCGAAGGGTCCTACCATAGTACCACCGTGGTTTACCCAATAGCGGGGATGACGCGTGTATACCACATTTGGCACCCAGACCTGGCTGTAATCGGTCTCCCAGTGACCCTGCTCGGCAACCCATTTCTTCTGGCTACCGCTGTTGGAAGAGGAATTATTGCTGCCGGAACCCTGTGAATTGCCGGAATTCTGCTTCGAGTCGGAGGAGTTTCCCTTGCTGTCAGACTTCGACGAGTCGGAAGACTTGTTATCCTCCTTCTTGGAGTCATCGGACTTCTGGTCCTTGCCGTCGGATTCTTTCTTCTCCTCGGTCTTGGTTCCAGAGGCTTGCGCCGCCTTTTCTTCGCTCGGCTTCTTTTTGTCTTTATTCTTTACCGCCGTAGCGGCCCTTTCCGTAGAGCCGCTTCCTTGCTTTGCAACGCTGGCACATCCAAGTTGAGGTGCCGAAAGGCACACCAGAAGCGCTACGATAATAGCCTTTGTTCTCACGCCGATCTCCCTGCCCATGAAACCGGGCGTTGGACACCAGCCGATATCCAACGCCCGGCTCGCTTTTACATCTGCTCGCGGCGCTTCTTTTGATCGAGGAAGACGCCGGCTGCCACGAGGACGGTACCGCCGATGACGAACGTCTCGCCGATGAGTCCCGCGCGGTCGCCGGTCTGGGCGAGGCTGCCGGGCTGGGCGGTATCCGTGCCGGCGAGATGCTTCGGGGTGTATGCCGCCTGCTGCTTTGCGACCTCCTCTGCCTCCTGTCGTGCGATCTCATCGGAAAGCTTCTGCTCCGCTGCGATGCGGTCGGACTTCGCCTGCTCGTAGGCGGCGAGTGCCGCATCATAGCCGGACTGGAGCCCGTCCACCGCGGCCTGCTTCTCGTCCAGGATGGCCTTGGCGGGCGCGACCTTGGCACGTGCCTCGACTGCTGCGGCGAAAAGCGCGTTGAGGGCGTCATCCGCGTTCACATCATGGCCGGAAGCGATCGCCGCGCCGGCATCAATGGAGTTCAGCTTCGACAACTTGGCGTCTGCCTGCGCCTTCGCCTGCTCGGCGGCAGAGACCAGGGACTCGGCGGCGATGGCATCCGCCTTCGCGGCATCGAGCGCGGCCTTGGTGTCATTGACGGCCTTTGCTGCATCCTGCTCGCGCTGCTGTGCCTCTGCGAGCTTCGCGGCAAGATCGGTGAGGATGTCGAGGTTCGACTGTGCGTCATCGAGATCGGTCTGGGAGCCGGTAAGCCTGTCGGCGGCAACGCCGGTGTCGGCCTTTGCGGCATCGACGGCACGCTGGGCATCCGCGAGGGCGCGTGCGGTGCCGTCCGCCTTTTGCTTGGCGGCTGCGAGGACTGCCGCCTTCTCGGCCTGGCCGGCTGCCGCCGCGTCGTGGACGCTCTTTGCGGTATCGAGCGCCTTCTTGGCGTCGGCGACGTCCTGGAAGAACTTCGCGAGATCGGCGTTCGCATCCATGACGTCCTGCTGCTTGGCCTCGGTGTCCGCCTTGGCGGAATCCAGCTTGGTCTGTGCGGCCGTTACGATCGCATTGGCGGCATCCAAGGCGACCTGCTTCTGCTGGACGGTCGACTTTGCCGTATCGACTGCCGCGTTGGCGGCATCGAGGTCCGATTTCGCCGCATCAAGCTCGGTCTGAGCATCCGTGACGCCCTGCTGCTTGGCGGCGACATCAGCCTTGGCGGCATCGACGGCACGCTGGGCATCGGCAACACCCTGCTTTGCGGCATCGATACCTGCCTGTGCGGAATCCACCGCGACCTGCTTCTGCTGGACGGTTGTGGCGGCGCCGGCGGCTGCCTGCTTCTTGGATGCGAGATCGGCCTTGGCTACGTCGAGTGCGCTCTTGGCGTTCTTGAGGCCGTTGATATAGGAGGTCAGCTTCTGCTCGTACTCGTCGACGGAGATGGCTCCGGTATTCCAGCCCGAACCGGCCCAACCGCCGTATTGCAGCGTGAGCGAGAACGTCAAACGGGTGTCATCGTTCAGACCGCATCCCATGACAGCATAGTCAGGGTTGATGATGTTCATGTAATGACCGATACGGTAGTAATCGAACTTGTCCTGGTTGGCATACCAGAAGTCGTAGGCGTCCTTTCCGGAAAGATTCGTCGCACCAAGGGAAGCTGCAGTCTTGTCAAACAGATCCTTTTCCTGATAGATCCAGGCCTTGCAGGGGTCGCGATAGCTCCAGGCAAGGTTTTCACCGACATCGAACTGCTGGGCATGCTCTACATTTTTCGTCGAATAGTTTGCATCTGCAATCGCTGCCGCAATGAGCTTATAGCTTACCTCAAGCTCGGAAAGGCCGACGGACTTACGGTAGGCGTTCACGTTCTTCATGACCGTGATGGACGAAAGCATGTTTTCAAGGCCCGTTGCGTCGAGACTGTTTCCGATCTCGGTGTAGTCCTTGTACGTGCAGTTCTGGATGATCTCGATGGCTGAATCGGCACCCATGGCCTTGAAGAAGCCGATGGCTCCCTGCTTGAGTTGTGCATCGGCGGAGTCGAGTTTCGCCTGTGCCTCGTCGACCTTCTGCTGGGCGGCGGTCACGGCCGCGTCAGCGGTATCCTTTGCGGTCTTGGCGTTCGCAAGCTCTTCGTCGGCGGCTGCCTTGGCGGACTCAGCGTCCTTGACAGCCTGCTTCGCGGCATCCAGCTTGGCGATGGCGTCGACGTTCGCCTGCGTGGCGGCATCGAGGTCGGCGTTCGCGGCATCGAGTGCGGACTGGGCGGCGTTCACGCCGGATTCGGCATCGATCGCGGCCTGCTGCTTCGCGGAGAAGGACGCCTGGGCATCGTTCAGTTCGGTCTGTGCCGTTGCTGCAGCGGACTGCGCCTGCTCGAGCTCGGACTCGCACTGGGACTGTGTCGCTTGTGCGGCAGCGAGGGCTGCCTCTGCGTCCGCGACCTTCTGTTTTGCCGCATCGTACTCCGGACCGCTGGCGCCTGCCTCCGCTGCGGCGAGGTCGGCTTTCGCCTTCTCGTAGGCGGCGCTGGCGGCTGCGGCCTTCGCATCCGCCGCGTCCTTGTTCTGCTGGGCTGCGGCGAGGACGGCATCGGCGGAATCCTTTGCAGACTGGGCCGCAACCAGCTTGGACTGGGCATCGGCAAGCGTCGCGTTGGCGTTGGCGAGATTGGCCTGTGCCCTGTCCACGGCAGCCTGGGCGTCGCGCACGGCCTGCTCGGCGGCACTGATTGCCTCCGGGGCGGCGCTTACGGCATCGGCCTTGGCCTTATCGAGGGCATCCTTGGCATTCTGGGCCGCCTTGATGGCGGACTGGTACGCTTCGTCCTTCTCGGATGCATCCGCCTTGGCGTCTGCGAGACCCGCCTTCGCCTGCTCGAGGTCCTTGCCGGCGGCATCGGCGGCGTCCTTGCCCTCCGCGACCTGACGGGCGTACTCGTCCATCGCCGCTCGGTCGGCTGCCGCGCCGGCGCTGACTGCCGAATCGTAGGATGCCTTGGCCTGGTCGCGGGCGGAAGCCGCCTCGTTGTAGGGACCGGCGGCCTCATCGTAGGATGCCTTGGCGGCGTCCTCCTTCGCCTTCGCCTCGTCGACTGCCTTCTGCAGGTCCGCGATGGTCTGTGCGGCGGATTTCGCGCCGGTACCGGATGCCGCGCCGGCGTGGGCGGCGATCGGCGACATCACGGCGGGGTGCTGCGTACCCCCGTCACCGGTCTGGGCGAATGCCGCGAACGGTGAGATGAGGCTCGATCCGGTCATGGCGGCCATGGTCGCCGCGGTGACGGTCAGACGCGCGATCCCCTTCGGAGTGTGAATCTTTTTGTTTGGCAGTGCGGCGAAGTGATCGCCACCGGCAGCGAAGTGCTTTCCCTGGGTCATTGTGCTGTTCCATTCCTTTTCCGTGCCCTATCCGACTGGGCATCAGAGCGCTTTCCAATAGAGACAATTATGCGCCTCAACTGGGATTGTTGTATATAGTCCGTTGGCTTTTATACAACAATCCATGACTCTTTTTGTCATGGATATCTCGCCACTACAACGATCCTTTGGTCTACGCTGCAAAGAACTCAGATCAAAGTCTGGTTACTCACAAGAGCAATTTGCGAACCGTATCGACATGGACAGGTCTTACTACGCCTCGATAGAGGTCGGACGAAGAAATGTCAGTCTTTCCAACCTCTGCAAAATTGCCAATGGATTCAACATGTCAATTGCTGCGCTTATGACTGGGGTTACCGATAAAACGGACTAGTCCATCAAGCGAACGCAGTGAGCGCATCAATCGACGGCGTAGCCGGCGGCAAGGTCACGACGTGACCGCGCAGCGAGCTCTGCGAGCGAAGGGGGCAGCATCGCTGTCCCTATTCTTTATCGACGGCGTTGCCGGCGGCAAGGACACGACACGTGGCTGCGCAGTGAGCTTTGCGAGCGAAGGGGACGGCATCGCCGTCCCTATTCTTTATTATCTATTTCTCTATTAATTGGTTTCACCAAAATGGGTATGAAGCAAGCTTCTGAACAGGCTTTTTATCAAAAGATTCAAAACTACCGAATCATCAAAATGGTGAAATAATTTACCCAAAAGGGGGAAGCGCTTCACCAAAATGGAACCGACTGACAGCTGTTGATAACTTTTATCCCCAAAATGGTGATTTCCTGTTTTCAGTGGAAAACTCGGGAAGCCATAATATTTACTTACCAGATTTACAAACGGAAGCGGTTCTTAGCCCCAGAACCAGAACAGGTCAGAAGCAAAAATAACTCCTGACCTGCGATTTTCCTGGTGCCCCCGGGCGGATTCGAACCGTCGACACCCGCTTTAGGAGAGCGGTGCTCTATCCCCTGAGCTACGGAGGCATGTTGTACTAGTGTAGCAGATTTACTGCATCGCCATACGTCGCATGACTAGACTTCGAAGTTGCGGTGGAATAGTTCCTGTCTGAAGCATCTAAAGCCGTATTTAGAAACTATTTCACCGCAACTTATGAGGAGCTAGTTGCCTTTGTGGAAGAGGCCTTTGATGACGGAGGGGATGCTCTTGGCGCCCTTGGCCGTCACATCGATAAAGTCGGGCGAACGCACGAGCTTATTCTCGTCGACGTACTTGCGGACCGCGCGAAGCGTCTCTTTGTCGTCGCGCGTCGAAAACGTAAAGTGACCGTTGTCCTTGGTGAAGATGGCAAAACGCGTAATCTTCTTGGTGCCGCGCAAAACCTCGGCGGCAATATAGTCGACCTCGTCCCACGGGATTTGAATATAATCCTCGGGATTGCGCTCGTTATAGTACTCAAACGCCTTATTGCCCACCATCACGTTACCGTGGCTGGTAAGCCCCATCAGGCAGGTTGCCGGCGTTGCCAGATCGACCGTGCTGTTCTGAGATTGCGCCATACGCGCCTCGCCCTCCAATAAAAACAATCGGACCGCATCCAGTGTACCCACCGGGTGCGGTCCGTTTCAATGGCTCAAAAGCCCTTACCTAGCAACTCTCGGTCTTAAGCCGAAGCGTGCTTACATGAAGCCGCAGAAGCGACCGATGATGCCGACGGCGAAGAGAGCCAGGATGATGACGATCGGGCTGACCTTCTTCTTGAGGAGCTTGCAGACCAGCAGGGTCAGGCACACGGCGGCAAGGCCGGGGATGAGCTGATCGAGGTTACCCTGGAGCGTGGTGACCTTCATCTGATCAAGGGCGGTAGCACCGACGGAGTTGTACATCGTCAGCGCTTCCTTGATACCCTCGGAACCGGAAGGCAGGCTAGCCCAGTCGATAAAGGCGCCAGCAGACTGCTTGACCGTGGAGACGATCGGGGTGAAGGAAATGGACACCCAGCGCTCGACCAGGGCGCCGATGATGAACATACCCAGGATGGAAGCGCCCTCGGTGACCTTGCCCATCAGACCGCCGGAGAGGTCCTTGGCGATAGAGGAGCCGACCTTGTAGCCAAACTCCTGTGTGTACCACAGGAAAGCGTAACGGATGATGTTCCACGCGAAGAAGAACAGCAACGGACCGACGATGCTGCCGGACATGGCCAGGGAAGCGCCCAGAGCGCCCAGAATCGGGCGAAGGGTGAACCAGAAGACGGGGTCACCGACGCCGGCGAGCGGACCCATCATACCGACCTTGACGCCCTGGATGGCGACGTCATCGATCGGAGCACCGTTGGCGCGCTCCTCCTCGAGGGCGAGGGTAACGCCAATGACGGGGGCGGAAACATAGGGGTGGGTGTTATAGAACTCCAGGTGGCGCTTAAGCGCGGCAATCTGGTCATCCTTGCTGGTGTAGAGCTTCTTGATCGCAGGGATCATTGCGAAGCACCAGCCGCCGTTCTGCATACGCTCGTAGTTCCACGAGCCCTGAAGGAACTGATGACGGAAGCAAACCTTCTTACGGTCAGCCTTGGTGAGCTGAATCTTGTTCTCTGCCATATGTATCACTCCCCTCCTACTCGTAATCGTTCAGAATGTCGCCGAGCGGGTCGCCGGAGCCACCGCCCGTGCCGCCACCCTGCTTGGCCAGATCCTTAAGGCCAAGGTAGATGAGGGCAAGGGAGATGCCGATGAGGCCAAGGGCGATCAGCGTGAGCTGAGGGATGGCAGCAAGGACAAAGCCGAGGATGAAGAACGGCCAGGTCTCCTTGGTGGCCATCATGTTGATGACCATGGCGTAACCGACGGAAGCGACCATGCCGCCGCCGACGGCCATGCCGCCGGACAGCCAGTCGGGCATAGCGTTAAGCGCGTTGGTAACAGCCTCGGCCGGGATAACGCACAGAAGTACTGCCGGGATGGCGATACGAAGGCCCTGCATGAGGATGGCAGCGTACTGCCAGCGCTCGATGCCGGAGAAGTCGCCCTTCTCGGCGCAACCGTCCATGGCGTGAGCGATAGCGGTAGCAATGGTACGGCAGATCATGGTCAGGAACAGACCAGCGACCGACAGCGGGACGGCGACGGCGATGGCCGCGGTAACGGCCTTGGCCGAATCAGTGGCGCCGCCGTTGAGGGCGAGCACCATGATGATCGAAGAAGCGACCGAGGCCAGAGCGGCGTCAGGCGCGACGGCGGCGCCGACGTTAGCCCAGCCAAGGGCCATCATCTGGAGCGAACCGCCCAGGAGGATGCCCTCCTGAAGGTGACCGGTTACGAGACCGATAAGCGTGCATGCCACGAGCGGCTGATGGAACTGGAACTCATCCAGAACGCCTTCCATACCGGCAAGCAACGCGACAATCGCAACAAGCAGAATAGTGATTGCAGACATGTATCGGACCCTCCTTTACTATGCTTGAGCGGCCAGTTCGGCCTTAGCTTTCTTCAACATGGCGTCGAGATCCTCGGAGGCATCCGAAGGAACCTTGCGGACCTCGAACTTGACGCCCTTGGCCTTGAGGGCCTCGAGGGTCTTAACGTCGTCATCGCCCATAGCGACGGCGTTGGTGACGACGACCTTGCCCTTGGAGTGAGCCATGGAACCGATGTTGACTTCCTTGATGTCGACGCCGGCCTCGATGGCCTTGAGCAGATCCTGCGGGTTCTCGAAGAGCAGCATGGCCTTGGTGTCACCAAAACGCGTGTCCTTGACGACCTCGGCCATCTTCTTGATAGGCACGACGTTGGCATGGACTCCCGGAGGGGCAGCCTGCTCGATCATGGTCTTGCGGAGCTCGTCGTGAGCAACGCCGTCGGAAACCACGATGATGCGGTTGGGGTTGATCTGCTTGGTCCACGTGGTGGCCACCTGACCATGAAGCAGACGGGTGTCGATACGGACGTGGGCGATCTTGATGTGCCCATCGCCGATGACCGTTCCCGGAGGGATGGCGCCTGCAGGAGCAGCGGCGGCCGCAGCCGGCTTCTTCTCCTCGGGCTCCAGAGACTCGGGCTTGACACGCACGCCAGCCTTAGCCTCAGTCACGAGATGTTTTGCGATCGCATGTGCAGTGTTCTTTGCGTCAAAGCGCTGCGAATATGCCTCGATGAGCATAGGCAGGTTGACACCGGTGACGATAGCCCAGGAATCGTGGCCCTCGATGAGCCCGCTGATCTGGTTGAACGGCGTGCCGCCCCACAGATCAACGAGGAAGAGCACCTGCTCCTGGTCTTCGAAGGAAGCGATTGCTTCCTCGACCTTGGCACGGAAGTCGTCGGGGCCCATGCTCGGCTCGAGCGAGACCACGGCAACAGACGGCTGATCGCCAAAGACCATCGAGCCCGTCTGCTTGATTCCAGCTGCCAAGTCCCCGTGGCTAGCAAGAACAATACTTACCATCACATAACCTCCTTTTTGTCTACGTATTTCCTACACGACATGAAAGGAGTATAGCTGTTTGGTTTGTGGAATTATAGCTAAATCCGCAAAAGGTTGGATTATTTGTTTAAATGTCTAGGTTTGTTACAAGTTGATTACGTTACTGCTTTTTGACTCATTACACGACAAGGCGTCGCTCATCAAGCCATGCATTTTACAGATACAAGCAGGCTGTTCATTAATATCGATTTTAGGCAAGCGCGAATGCGCTTGTACTGCCGCTATTTTGTTTAAACAGACATAACTTGACTATCAGCGTGACTTATGCTCTAGCGCAAGTAGTTATTGGGGACGTTCTTAAACGACTAGTCGTTGGGGACGTTCTTGATTGGCTAGTCGTTTAAGAACGTCCCCAACGACTAAGGGCTAGACAATGTGGAGGGGGTTGGCGGCGTCGACGGCGTCGGGGACGTCGGAGAGGCCGTCAGGAGCAGCGTCTGCCGGGTCCTCGTCGGGGGTCTCGATCTGTTTGATCATGACCTCTTGGCCCTGCAGCAGGTATGTCTCGCCGCTACCGCAATGGGGACAGGTCTTGCCGTGCTCGACCGTCGCGTAGTCGCGGCCGCACGCCTCGCAATGTGTCACGGCCTCGACGGGCTCCACGATAAGCTCCGCGCCCTGCGCGATAGGCTTTTTATCTGCTGCCCAGCGCCAAGCGTCGAGTAGCAAGTCGGGAACGACGCCCGAGACCTCGCCCAGCAGCAGCGTGACGCTCGAAACGCGACGCACGCCATTGGCGCGCGCCACGTTCTCGACATCGCGAATGATGTGATAGACGATCCCCAATTCATGCACTTTTTCTTCCGCCGTTCCCGTTATGGCTACTTACTTGCGACCGAACTTAATCTTGATGGCGCGCTTGAGCGCGTACTTGCCCAGGCTTGGGAGCTTTTGCTCGTATTTGACCATCGTGGAGCACTCGGGGCGGTCGCGATACAGATGGATAGCGTCAAACGCGCACTTGGTGGTGCACAGGCCGCAGCCGATGCACTTGTTAGGGTCGACGATCGAGGCGCCGCAGCCCAGGCAGCGGGCGGTCTCGGCGCGCACCTGCTCCTCGGTAAAGGTCTCAACATACTCGCTAAACGGCGCAGCCTTCTCGCGTTCGCGGTCCACATGCGCAACCTCGCGGCTCGCGTTGTCGTAGCTCTCGAGCACAACGTCGTCGCGGTCGAGCGCGGTGTAGCGGCGCTGATTGCGGCCGATGGTGAGCGTGGAGCCCGGCTGCACAAAGCGATGGATGGACACCGCGGCCTCGTGGCCGGCGGCGATAGCGTCGATGGCAAAGCTGGGGCCGGTGTAGACGTCGCCGCCCACAAAGATGTCGGGTTCGGCGGTCTGGTAAGTCTGGGGATCGGCAAGGGCACCCTGGCCGCGGCCGAGCTCCACCTTGGAGCCAGCCAGCAGGTCGCCCCACACAATGGACTGGCCAATCGACATGACGACACGGTCGGCATCGACACGGCGCAGATCGTTCTCGTCGTACTCGGGCGCAAAACGGCCCTCGTCGTCAAAGACGCGCGTGCAGCGCTTGAAGGTGATACCGCACACACGACCGGCCTCGTCCAGGTGAATCTCCTTGGGGCCCCAGCCGCAGCTGATGTGAGCGCCGTCCTCAACGGCCTCGCGACGCTCCTCCTCGCTGGCGGGCATCTGGGCCTCGCTCTCCAGGCAGAACATCTCAACATGCTCAGAGCCCAGACGGCAGGCGTTGCGGGCAACGTCGATGGCCACGTTGCCGCCGCCCACTACAATGGTGCGGCCGGACAGGGTATCGATCTTGCCGCTGTTAACCTCGCGAAGGAAGTCGACGGCCACGGTCACGTCCTCGGCATCCTCGCCCGGAATGCCGGCAAGGCGGCCGCCCTGGCAGCCAATGGCAACGTAGAAGGCCTTAAAGCCCTGCGCGCGCAGCTCGTCGAGCGTCACGTCGCGACCGACCTCCACGCCATAGCGAAACTCGGCACCCATCAGGCGAATGACCTCGACCTCGGCCTCAATGACGTCCTTCTGCAGCTTAAAGCTGGGAATGCCGTAGGTGAGCATGCCGCCCGGGCGCTCGTTCTTCTCGAACACGACAGGTTTGTAGCCCTTCTCGGCCAGGTAGAAAGCGCAGGACAGGCCGGCCGGACCGGCACCGATGATGGCGATCTTCTGATCGAAACCGCCAGCGCGCGTCGGCGTCACCACGTGCGGGACATAGCGGGTCGCGGCATCCAGATCGCGCTGAGCGATGAACTTCTTGACCTCGTCGATAGCCACGGCGGCGTCCACACGGCCGCGAGTGCAGGCATCCTCACAGCGGCGGTTGCACACACGGCCGCAGATAGCGGGCAGCGGATTCTCGCGCTTAATGAGTGCTAGGGCCTCGTCGTAGCGACCCTGAGCCGCGAGCTTCAAATAGCCCTGAACGGCAACGTGCGCGGGGCAGGCCGTCTTGCAGGGAGCGGTGCCGGACTCATGCGTCTCGATGCGGTTGTCGTTGCGGTAGTTGGGCGACCACTTGGTGTGGTCCCACTTGGTGGCATCGGGCAGCTCCTGGCGCGGATACTCGGGCACCTGTCCGCCGGCCTTTTTGCTGCAGAGCTTCTGGCCCAGCTTGGCGGCGCCGGCCGGACACACCTCAACGCAGCGACCGCAGGCCACGCACTTGTCCTTCTCGACCTTGGCGACATAGGCCGAGCGCGACAGGTTGGGCGTGTTGAACAGCTGCGAGGTGCGCAGGGCGTAGCACACGTTGACGTTGCAGTTGCAGATGGCGAAGATCTTGTTCTCGCCGTCGATATTGGTGATCTGGTGCACAAAGCCGTTGTCCTCGGCCTGGCGCAGGATGTCGTAAACCTCGTCGCGGGTCACGTAATGGCCACGATCGGTTTCGACCACGTAGTCGGCCATATCACCCACGGCGATACACCAATCGGCCGGGTCGTCGGCGCAGCCCTCACCCATCACGCGACGGCTCGCGCGGCAGCTGCAGGTGCTAGCGGCATATTTGCCATCGTATTTGTCGAGCCAATGCTCGATATGCTCGATCGGCACCGAGGTGCTCGAAGCATCGATAGCCTTCTCGACCGGAATGACATGCATGCCGATACCGGCGCCTCCGGGCGGCACCATCGGCGTGGCCTTGGACAGCGGTCCCTTGGACGCCTGCTCAAAGAACTTGGCATAGACCGGGTGCTCCTCGAGCTGGCTCACGCGCATGTTGAGGAACTCAGCGGAACCCGGCACCAGCATGGGCAGCACCCACTGCTTGGCGCGCTCGGGGTTTTCCCAGTTGTACTCGAGCAGACCCGTGTAGCTCATGTCGTCGAGCATCTTCTCGATATCGGCCTCGGGCATGCCGGTGAGCTTGGCCATCTCGGGCAGCGTATAGGGACGGCGCATCTTCATCTTGCAGAGCACTTCGGCCTGCTCGTCGGTCGCGGCCTCGGCAAACGACCAGTACTCGTAGCCCAACAGCTCGTCGCGATGCAGCAGACGGTTGGTGCAGTGCTCGCACAGCTTGACGATGGCCTCGCGCGGATGCTCCGGCAGCGGCGGCACGAACTCCGAACCGATGTCGGGCTCGGTGTAGCTAATCCCCGGTCCGTTGAGAATCGTGGTTGTCCCTTCTCTTGCCACAGCCCGACGAGGCCGCAGCGCCCCTCTTTTTTGCAGGCCGGGCATGCCCATGCCGTTCACCCGCCATTGTTGACATTGTGTCAAAAATAGTATTGACGAACCGTCAACAATATTCAAGACTGTTAGGCGAACGGTCAGGCAAAAGAGGATGAAAGGCGGCAAAACATGGGCAACAACACAGCAGGTACCTCTGTGGTCGATGCCGTCCCCGCATCCGATAGCGCGGCAAAGCGCCTGACGGGCGACGAACGCCGTCGCGAGATCCTCGATGCCGTGCGCACCGTAAGCTCCGAGCTGGGCGTGTCCCACCTATCGGTATCGGCCGTGACCAAGCGAGCCGGCTGCACGCGTTCATTGTTCTACCATTACTTCGCCGACATGGACGCCGCCGTCACCGCCGTTATGGACGAGGCGATCGACGGCTTTATCTCCGAACTCGAGCGGTGGAACGCCGACCGCACCGTCGGTGATATCGAGGGCGCGCTCGACACCGTCGCCCCGCTCTTTAAGCGCCTGGTCGCCAGCGGCCACGAGCTGCCGAGCACGCTTACCTCGAGCAGCGGCGCGCTCTACGGCGGCTTTTTGCACAACGTGGTCCAGCGCGTGGCGCAGTATATCTGCGACACCACCGTAGTGGATTTTGTCGCCCATCATGAGCTACGCATCGACCATGTCTACGAGACGTTCTACACCCTCATCATGGGTCTTTTGATGTATATCCGCACGCACCCCGATGTGCCCGACGAAACGGTCAAGGAAATCATCGCCTCGACACTCCACATCGAGGGCTATACCGCCAAGTATCCGGAGCGCAAGCCCCAGAACTGACGACATTTGGCCAAACTGCCCGCGATCAGAAGAGGGGCCGCGGGCGTGTGAAAGGAGAGCAGCATGCTGTTCGATGTTTGGGGTAGCGATACCCTTATCCACTGGGCCGGCTGGGCCATGGTCTTTATTGGCCTGATCGTGCTCAACGAGGTCGGCCGCCGCACTAAGCTGGGCGCGGCAATCATCTTTGGCGTGGCTCCGCTGGCCATGACCATCTACTGCGTCGCCATCGCCATCGGCGTTTCGCAGGGTGCCGAGTGGGCGCTCACCAACCCCACCCATGTGTACCAGAACAGCTGGTTCCACTACGCCAAGGTATACGCTGCGCTGGCCGGTTGCTGGGGCTTCATTGCCATTAAGTACCAGTGGGGAAAGATCGGCAAGGCGCATTGGTTCCGTGCGTGGCCGTTTGTGATCGTCGCCATCAACATCATGATCGCCGTCGTGTCCGACTTCGAGAGCGCCTATCACTTCTTTGTCCTGGGCGAGTCCACCTGGGTCACCTCCGAAGGTGCTACGCAGCTGGCCGGCTGGAACAACGTGTTCAACGGCATCGCCGGTATCATCAACATCTTCTGCATGACCGGTTGGTGGAGCGTCTACGCCTCCGAGGATCAGACCGACATGCTGTGGCCCGATATGACCTGGGTCTACATCATCGCCTACGATATCTGGAACTTCTGCTACACCTACAACTGCCTGCCCACCCACTCCTGGTTCTGCGGCTTTGCGCTGCTGCTGGCGCCCACCGTCGCCGCCTTTATCTGGAACAAGGGCGGCTGGATCCAGAACCGCGCCTTTACGCTTGCTATTTGGTGCATGTTTGCCCAGGTGTTCCCGTACTTCCAGGAGGAGTCCATCTTTGTGACCCACTCCACGCTCGACCCCGGCGCCGCCACCGCGGTCTCGATCGCCGCACTGGTCGCCAACGTCGCCGCGATCATCTACATCGCCTACCGCGCCAAGAAGCTCGGCCGCAATCCCTACAAGCAGGATGTCTTTGAGGGCACCAGCGATTGGGAGAAGGCTACTGCTCGCCGCGCCAAGGTTGATTACGCGCACGCCGAGTAACATGTTGGTCGCTGTTGGCGCCTGGGCATAGGCCCGCCCGCCAGGTTTTTCATCCAATGCCTCGCAGAGCCCCCGGAAAGCGTTTCGCTCGCTTTTCGGGGGCTTTTGTCGTTGCGTCTCTATTCATCTATTCAAAAACATGCGCATATATAAAATCGGATTTCAAATCATGAGGCGGCTCTATAGGGTCCTGTTTTTGGGTACAGTGTTGTCCCGATATTGAGCTTGGGGGATATATGAAAGATGAGACGACGGGCCAAGAGGACGCGGTCCAAGATGCAGAAGCGTGTGCCGAGGCCCTGGAGAGCCTAGACCGGATTTCGCTTGACGATGTTGCGTTTGACGATTCGAGCGTTGATGTGCAGGATGAGCCGGAAATCGAGGCGCAGCCCGATGATCAGGATACAGGCGACGTTGAGCCTGCCGAGGATGAGGCAGATCACGAAGACACCGAAAGCGAGGCCGACGACCAGCCCGGATCCGACACGAGCGAGGAAACCATCTTGCTCGACAACTTGCCGGCCGAAGATTCGCTGACCCGCGAGCTCCCTGGCTTAGGCTCTGCGCCTGCCGTGGACGAGACCATCGCCATGGGCGATATTCCCCTACCGTCCGTTCCTTCGGCACGCGAAGCCGAGGTTCGTCACCGTAAGATGTCGCCCAAGCGCCGCAACCTGATGGTGGCAGGCGTCGTAGCCGTCGCGCTTGTCGCCGGCGGCGCAGGCTATGCCGCTTGGAATGGATACCGGCAAGAGCAGGCCGCCGTGGTTGCCGCAAACGCCCATACCATGATGTCGGTGCAAATTGGCGTACATGCCGCGGGGCTCGACTGCTCAACTGGCTCCAAGATTCCCGTGCAGGTGAGCGGTCAGGATTCCGACGGTTCTTCTGTGAGCGAAACACTCTACGTTGACGAGCACGGCCGCGGCATCAAACTGCTGCCCGGCGATTACACGCTCTCCATCGCTGCCTCCCCCATCGCGGCCGACGGCACCATCTATACCGTCCCGACCACCAAGGCCCAGGTTACGGTCAAGAATGACGGGCAGGATCTGCGCGCTCAAGCCACCTTTAAGCTTAAGGTGCCCTCAGCCGACACGGTGACCGACGACCAGATCGATGCCGCCGCCAAGTACGCCGAAGAAGGCGGCGCGAGCTCTGCCGCCGCGGCAAAGATACTCCAGCAGGCGGCAATTACGCGCCGCGATGCCGCCGCCAACGCCGTAAGCGCAAGCGAGGCTCAGTCCGCCCGCGATGCCGACGCTCGGCACAAGGCGACGAACCTGTATCAGCTCGATATTCCGGTTGAGTGGTATGGCAAGGTCGCAACCTGGCAGAACGGCAACACGCTGTGCATTTATCTGGACGGCGACACCAACACACCGCTCGTGACGCTCGTCGCGGTGCGCGATGGCGAGACCTTTACGCCCGACGACGGCGATACGGTTTTGGGCACGGTCAGCCTAGGCAACGGCTACACCGTCTACGCCAGCGGCCCTGTCCATCCGTACGTGATTCCGCAAACCGTTAATGGGCACACGCAGAACCCCGTGTCGACCTACCCCATGGATACGGCGATTGAGCTTGTCGAGCTCACGACCGGCAACCGCTACACCTATAGCCAGATCAAGAACGTACTGGTCGGCAAAGACGGCAAGGCCGATGCTGCCACCAAGCTCGAATGCGACTACATCGCCCAGATTCTGCTGCCGAGCATCAAGGCCCAGGACTAGCCGGGCGCATCATGGTACTCCCCAACCGTGATGAAGGGGCCAGGAGGTCCTGGCCCCACAGATCCGTAGATGATTAGGCAAGGAGCCACTTCCATGCGGGCACAGCGTGTACCACACCGTGTTCACATGGAATATCGGCCTGTTCATCCATAGTAACGATTACCGACTCGCCAAGATCAAACTGGGCCATCGAGGCATCGAGGGCTGCAATTTCGCGTTCGCGCGTTTTCTCGCTTGCCATATCCACACTCACCTGAGTCAGGCTATAAGCCTGCATGAGAAGTGCATCCCCAGCCACAAAGTCAACCTCATGGCTTTTATTCTTCTCCTTGACCAGTAGGCGGCAGACCGAACCGACCCGCACCGCAGGAGTCCTTCTTCTGAGCGCATTGAACACCGCAGTCTCGAGCCTCTGGCCCTGGTCCAATGCCGATGCGGGAGAGAATGCTCCAAACATCGCAGGATCGACAGCGTAGACTTTAGACGCAGACCGCATATTATTTGCAAGTGAACGCGTAAACTCCGGCACAGAAAACAGCAGGTAGGCGTCCTCGTAATACTCAAGTAAGTCGCTGAGCGAATTACGACTGACGGGTATCTGCCTGCTCTTGAACTCGTTGTACACCTTGTTCACCGACAGCTCTCGTCCCGAAGATGCCATACACCGCGTCAGAAACAGTGAGGCCAAACGAGGGCTCTTGACGTCGTAACGCTCCACAACGTCCATAGCGACCGTTCGCGACGCATATTCCTGTAGCAGCTGAATCGCGTCTGCGGGCGTCTGCTCAAGTGTCGCGATGAATCCCCCTCGCTCGAGATATCCGACCAGATGGTGTCGGAGCAACGCTGCAGCGCTTGAGGAGAAGGGCGCGTTCGACTCAGGAACGCTCCCCGTCTTATATCGGACGTATTCCGAAAAACTCAACGGAAAAAGCTCTCGCACAAGAGAACGGCCCCTGAACTCGCTCTTAAGTTCTGAGGACAGCATCTTAGAAGAAGATCCCGTCACGTAAACGGTCGCCTTCTCCGTATCGACCACGCGTCGCAGAAACGCACCCCATTCGGGTATTTCCTGGATCTCGTCAAAGAAAAGGTAGGCGCCCTCGCCTCGAGCAGCAGGATATAGTGCATAGAATGTATCGAGCACGTCCGCTAGTAGCGATGGCTCATACGGACGCAAGCGCTCATCCTCAAAATTGAAATATAGCATCCGGTCAAGCTCGACGCCTTGGCCCTGAAGCCGCCGTATCTCCTGATACAGGCGATACGTCTTTCCACAACGACGGGCGCCCACAATCACATATACGATGTTGTCGCGCTTTGGCTCCTGCGGGTTGCCCAGATCAAGGTCGCGCTCAAAGACCTGCGGAATCCCCTGTTGCTCAAAGTCCTTTATTTTTTGAGCCACCAAGTCGTTGAATGCCATAATTCTCCAATCTTGCTCTCCTGCTAATCAAGATTATAACGATTCTTGATTAGCAGGAGAGCAAGATTATGCGTATCTTGATTAATGGATAAGCAAGTTTTCTATTAGTGGCCCCTCCCGGAGGATATCGAGCGGCCGAGGGGGCAGGCATGAACGCCTCTAGCCGAAAACAAAGTAGCTAAAAAAGCCCCGTCCCAAATCAGCTACTTAACGCCAGGGGTCGGCTTCGAAGAGGGGCTCGCGCTCGGGGCGACGATCGCTATAAGGATCGTAGCCGTCGTCATCCTCGTTCTCGGCACGGATGTAGGGGTCGCGCGGCTTGGGCACAGGCTTGGGTGCAGGCTTGGGCGCGGCCGGCGCGGCGTTGGCGACCGGCGCATTCGTCTTGTTCTTGTCTATCATCTGCATATCTCCTTGCCATGCAATCGTGTTCAACATTATCGATTGTCGCACGAAAAAGGGCGGCGGACCCAATTGGATCCGCCGCCCTTGGCGTTTAGAGACGGCTGGCAGATTTTAAGGCATGTCCCATAAATCTACTCGGCGTCGGGGACCTCGTAGGTAGCAGACGGCGTGTTGTCGCACACGACGGTAAAGCCGCCGTCCTTGTCGGCATCGACCGTCACCTGATCGCCCTCGCGCACCGTACCGTCGATGATGGCGGCGGCGATGGCGTCCACGACCTCGCGCTGGACCAGGCGCTTGAGCGGACGGGCACCGAACACGGGGTCCAGGCCACCCACGGCGAGCATCTGCTTGGCCGCCGGGGTGATGGCAAGCGTCATGCGTTCCTTGGCCAGACGCGCGCGGACGTCGGCAAGCTGGATGTCGACGATCTTCTCGATCTGCGCCATGCCGAGCGGATGGAACACCACGATATCGTCGATACGGTTGAGGAACTCGGGGCGGAAGGTCTGAGCCATGGCGGCGTCGACCTGATGGCGCATCTCCTCCTCGTCCTTACCGGACAGATCGGCGATGGCCTTGGAGCCCACGTTAGACGTCATGATGATGATCGTGTTCTTGAAGGACACCTGGCGACCCTGGCCATCGGTCAGACGGCCGTCATCAAGCACCTGCAGCAGCACGTTAAAGACATCCGGATGAGCCTTCTCCATCTCGTCGAGCAAAATCACGGAGTACGGACGACGGCGCACGGCCTCGGTAAGCTGGCCGCCCTCGTCGTAACCCACGTATCCCGGAGGCGCACCGATCAGACGCTGGACGCTGAACTTCTCCATGTACTCGGACATGTCGATACGCACGAGCGCACGCTCGTCATCGAACAGGCACTCGGCAAGCGCCTTGGCGAGCTCGGTCTTGCCCACGCCGGTGGGGCCCAGGAAGAAGAAGCTGCCGATGGGCTTGTCCGGATCGGAGAGGCCCGCACGGCTGCGACGCACGGCCGCGGCGACAGCGGAGACCGCCTCGTCCTGGCCGATGACGCGCTTATGCAGCTCGCCCTCCAAGCCCTTCAGCTTGTCGAGCTCGCCCTGCATCATCTTGGAGACGGGCACGCCGGTCCAAGCGCTCACGACCTCAGCGATCTCATCGGAGGTCACCTGCTCGTTGAGGCCCTCGCCGTCCTGCTGCTTTTGCGCCTCGAGCGCAGCCTCGGCATCCTGAATCTGCTGCTGCAGACCCGGAATCACAGAGTAGCGCAGCTCGGACGCACGGCCCAGGTCGCCGTTGCGCGTCGCACGCTCCTCTTCGCTCTTGGCCTCGTCGAGCTGTCCCTTGAGCTCCTGCACGTGGTCGATGGCGTTCTTCTGATTGAGCCAGCCGGCCTTTTGCACGTTGAGCTTTTCTTGGACCTCGGCAATCTCTTGGCGCAAGGCCTCCAGACGCTCCTTGGAGGCGTCGTCGGTCTCTTTCATGAGCGCCTGTTCCTCGATCTGCAGCTGGGTGAGCTGACGCGTGGTGGCGTCGATCTCGACCGGCATGCTGTCGAGTTCCATGCGCAGGCGGCTCGCGGCCTCATCGACCAGGTCGATAGCCTTGTCGGGCAGGAAGCGGTCGGCGATGTAGCGGTCGGAGAGGTCGGCGGCAGCCACGAGCGCGCTATCGGTGATGTGTACGCCGTGGAAGATCTCGTACTTCTCCTTCAGGCCACGCAGGATTGAAATGGTGTCCTCGACGGTAGGCTCGCTGACCATCACGGTCTGGAAACGACGGGCGAGCGCCGCGTCCTTCTCGATGTACTTGCGGTACTCGTCGAGCGTGGTCGCGCCGATCGCGTGCAGGTCGCCACGAGCGAGCGCCGGTTTGAGGATGTTGCCGGCGTCCATGGAGCCCTCGGTGGCACCCGCGCCCACGATGGTATGGAGCTCATCGATGAACAGGATGACCTTGCCTTCGGATTTTTGCACTTCCTTGAGCACGGCCTTCAAGCGGTCCTCGAACTCGCCGCGGTACTTGGCGCCGGCGACCAGCGCGCTCATGTCGAGCTCGATGAGGTCGCGGTCGCGCAGGGTGCTCGGTACGTCGCCGGCCACGATTCGCTGAGCAATGCCCTCGACGATGGCCGTCTTGCCGACGCCCGGCTCGCCGATAAGCACGGGGTTGTTCTTGGTGCGGCGGGACAGAACCTGAATAGTACGACGGATCTCGTCGGTACGGCCGATGACCGGGTCGAGCTTGCCGGCGCGAGCCAGATCGCAGATGTTGCGACCGTACTGCTCCAACGCCTCAAACTGCGTCTTGTCCTCGGCAGACGTCACGCGGTCATCGCCGCGCAGTTCCTCGTAGACTTGCTCGATGCGCTCCTTGGTCACGCCGGCGTCACGCAGCACGCGACCCGCCTCACCCTTGTCCTCGGCAAGTGCCATCAGCAGATGCTCGGTCACCACAAAGCTGTCGCCCATCTTGGTGGCCTTTTTCTCGGCCTTCTCGATCACGCGAACGAGCTCGTTGGACAGGCCCATCTGCTGACCCTCGCCCGACACCTTGGGCGCATGGTCGATGGCATCTTGTGTGGAGCGTGCGAGCTGAGCCGGGTCGGCACCGATGCGCTCGATGATCACGGAGATATTGCGCTCGCCGGCACCGAGCAGGGCAGACAGCAGGTGGATCGGCTCCACCGCGCCGGCCTGTGCATCGGCAGCCGTGCTCATGGCGGTCTGCAGCGCCTCGCGCGACGTCATTGCTAGCTTATCGATTCTCATGGAATCACCTCTCTTGGGGCGGCCGCCCTACGGGGCGGCTTCACGTTGTTCGAGAAGTATTGTTGCCAGCTTTACGCGATCTTATACACAAATCTAAGTCTCTATATATAAGATTTTCTGAGTGAATTACGGATAGGGTACTGAGATGTCAGCCCGCCGCTGCCCAGGCGCGCTACCGTCTCGATCTGTAACATCTAGCAGCCATTTTTGATCCTAGATGTTACAGATCGAGACAGACCGAAAACCACCACAAAGAGGACAGGCACCTTTGTGGTGGTCGCGGTCTCTACTCCTTCGCCGAACCCGTACTTCCCGATTCGACGGTCCAGGGCATCTCATCCTCGAACAGCCATGTACGGGCAGACCCACTATCGCGTGCAGTCTGCGGGTCAGGCAAGCAGGTCTGTTTATAGGCATCTTGGATACACTGACCCATAAAATCGTTGAGCTCGCTCTGGTCGCCCTCCATGACATAGGCGACATCGCCGTCCATGATGTAGATGCCCGGACCCTCATTGCCCTCGTAGCCCGGATCGTACGAGACATCACATAACTTTGCGCCGTTTGCAGTGTCCAGCTCGATGGACGAGTGGCATCCGCCAACCATGTCGTTCGCTTTTGCCCGATAGGACGCATATCCGTACCAACGCTTAAATGTTTTGCCCTTGAGTAGCTCGGACGCCCTATCGATCAGGCTTGTATCCGTGGTATAGCGCATGGCCCCAAGCTGAATACGCGGATAATTACTAATACCCAGCACAGCCGGCTGCTCATCAAAATCAACGGTAATGGTCTCGGGCTTGTCGTCGCCGGTCAGAAGTTCGACAGATTGAGTCACAGGCTTGACCACCGGCTCCGTCACCGCAGCAGGTAGAAATGCCATACCGACAGCGCCCGCGCCAACCACAGCGATCGCAAGCGCCAA
The DNA here is from genome assembly GCA_036553025.1 of Collinsella sp. Classification (GTDB taxonomy): domain Bacteria; phylum Actinomycetota; class Coriobacteriia; order Coriobacteriales; family Coriobacteriaceae; genus Collinsella. Next base: position 74,901 of record JAXKBK010000005.1, read on the forward strand.
GACAATCAATCCAATACGGGCAGAACGGCTCACGGCAAAACACCCCACAATGCAAACCTTCGCCACCTGCACTAATGATACCGCCAGCTAACACTATTACCAAAAGAAGCCGCGCGCTCCTCACCACCACAAAGGGGACAGGCACCTTTGTGGTGGTTTTCGACGCTAACGGTCGACCATCTCGCGCAATGAGATTAAACTTGAATTGCTCTCTGAACATATCCATTTCTGCCTATCCTCAACAGATCTTTGTCTCGAGGAGCGCATATGAAGCCGCCTCATTCCACCGGTCGCAACGTCATCGCCATTCTCGCCATACCCATCGTGATGCTCTTCCTTATCGTCATCACGCCCTTTTCCCTTGGTATCACCTCGCCCTTCGATTTATGCGGAATGGTCGACGCCAGCTCGCGTGCCACCTCGCTCTCCTTTATCTGTCGCGGCGTGTTTTACGAAGATGGAATTCCCACCGGAAGTTGGCAGTCAAAGTTGCCACTGCTCGGTCAGATCGACGGATGCTCCCCCTATTTCTGCCTTGGACCTCAGACGCTAAACTATCTAATCGACGACCAGCCACTCGACTTCATCACCCTCGCCTACGACTACGCACCAAACACCGATGAGCGCCACATGAACCAAGTCCTCGACAAGATGCTTGGACAGTGCGGGCTCACCGAGGAGGCCGGTCGAACCATCTATAGCAACCAGAAATTAAAGCGAACAGAACTCCGCCGTGTCGGAAAAATCAAAGGGCGAAACGGGGCCGCCTACTGGGATGCCTGGGCAACACGCGACAAGGGCGAATTCGGACACAGCACCTATATGGTCACTGTCTACACCAAAGACGGAATTAAGGACAATGTTGACGATTTCGCGTCATCCAAACTCGGCATCCCCAAAACAACCAAACCCGCCAGCCCAGATGAAATTCTGTAGAGCCGCCCATTAACATGCCGCTCAACGATCACAACAGCATCGAGCTCGTCCCCACCACCACAAAGGTGCCTGCCCCCTTTGTGGTGGTTTTCAACAAAAAGAAGCCGCCCCGATAACAGAGGCGGCATCAAGCAAGTCTATTTATTAGCGTCCCTCAAGACCCAACGAGAACGCAGAAATGTAGCCCGGGGCTTACCCTTTCCCGAACGCGGCCCTCGTGAAGCGCGTGAGCGGGCGGGAAAGGGTAAGCCCCGGGCGGACAATTAAGTGCGCTACTCGGCAGCGGCCTTGAACTTGTTGTAGTTGATCAGGCAGCCGGCCTTGACGATGGCACGCTCCTCTGCCGTCATATCGGCAATGTAGAGCTCAATCTGCTCGACCGCACCATCGGCGCGCACCACGTAGGCGGCGATGTCCTTCAGGTCGCCATCGAGCGCGGCACGGATACCCGGCACAAAGACGTAATCGCCCACCTCAAAGTTGGGCTCGGCCTCCATCTGGAAGGGCACCATGCCCCAGTTCATCACGTTGGAGCGATAGCGCTTGGTGGCGTACTCGTGGACGATGTTGGCCAGGCCGCCAATTACGCGCTGGCAGCTCGCGGCCTGCTCGCGGGCGCTGCCGTCGCCAGGCTTCTTGGCGTAAATCATGGAACCGAACTCGGTCGCCTTGGCATCGGCCGCGACACCCGCGCCGGCCAGCGCCTCAAACACACCGGCAAGCTCGGCATCGAACGCCGCCAGGTCGCCCGCGGACTCGCCGGCAACGCGACGCTTCTCCACAGCGTCGACCTCCTTGGAGCGACCCACGTAGGCCGGGTCGCGGCGGCTCAGCGTAAACTCAGCCAGGCCCAGCGGGTTGGAGCGGAAGGAGCTCGTCTCGCCCGAGGGAATGAGCTCGTCGGTCGTGGTGACCGGGTCCATGATCTTGGAGCAAACCTTGAGCAGGATGTCGTCGCCGAGCGGCTCCATCGCGGGCCACGGCTTGATGTTGGGGCCTTCGACCAGCTCGTCGGCAGGCTCCGCCTTGCCAAAGCCCCAGTACACGCGCTTCTTGTACGGCGCGTCGTCAAAGGTGTACTCGCAGGCCTCATCCCAAGTGTCCTCGGGCAGGTCGGTCGCCGGCGTCAGGACGCCGCCGTTGGCAGCCGTTGCCGCAATGGAGCGGGCGTCCATCAGGGCCACGGCGCTCAGCTGGCCATTACCCGGCTTGGAACCCTCGCGGTTGGGGAAGTTGCGCGTGGTGTGACGGATCGAAAGGCCGTTGTTGGCGGGCGTGTCGCCGGCGCCGAAGCACGGGCCGCAGAATGCCGTGCGCACGATTGCGCCGGCCTCCATGAGGTCGTAGATGTAGCCGCGGCGTGTAAGTTCGAGCGCCACGGGCTGGCTCGTGGGATAGACCGACAGCGAGAACTCGCCGCAGCCGGTATTGGCGCCCTTGAGCACGCGGGCAGCCTGGACCACGGAGTCATAGTTGCCGCCCGAGCAGCCGGCGATAACGCCCTGCTGCACGTGCAGCTTGCCGTCGACGATCTTGTCGAGCAGGCTAAAGTGCGTCTTGCCCTCGCCGATCTTGGCGGCCTCGAGCTCCACCTCGTGCAGGATGTCCTCGAGGTTCTCGTTGAGCTCGTCGATCTCAAAGCCGTTGGAAGGATGGAACGGCAGTGCGATCATGGGCTTGATGCTCGACAGGTCGACCTCGACGCAACCGTCGTAGTAGGCGACATCGGCGGGCTTGAGCTCGCGATAGTCGTCGCCGCGGCCGTGCATGGTCAAAAACGCGTGCGTGTCCTCGTCGGTGGCCCAGATGCTCGACAGGCAGGTGGTCTCGGTGGTCATGACGTCGACGCCGTTGCGGTAGTCGGTCGTCATGCTCGCGATGCCGGGGCCCACAAACTCCATGACCTTGTTCTTGACGTAGCCCTTGGCAAAGACAGCGCGGATGATGGCGAGCGCCACATCGTGCGGGCCGACGCCGGGGCGCGGGGCACCCGTGAGGTAGATGGCGACGACGCCGGGATAGGCGACGTCGTAGGTGTCGCGCAGCAGTTGCTTTGCCAGCTCGCCACCGCCCTCGCCCACGGCCATAGTGCCCAGAGCGCCGTAGCGGGTGTGCGAGTCGGAACCCAGGATCATCTTGCCGCAGCCCGCGAAGTTCTCACGCATAAAGGAGTGGATAACGGCGATATGCGGCGGAACGAAGATGCCACCGTACTTCTTGGCGGCCGAGAGGCCAAAGACGTGGTCGTCCTCGTTGATGGTGCCGCCCACGGCGCACAGCGAATTATGGCAGTTGGTGAGCACGTAAGGCAGCGGGAACTGCTCCATGCCCGAGGCGCGCGCCGTCTGGATGATGCCGACAAAGGTGATGTCGTGGCTCGCCATGGCGTCGAAGCGAATCTTGAGTGCCTCGGGATCTCCGGACGTATTGTGTGCCTGGAGGATCGAATACGCGATGGTGCCGCGCTTGGCATCCTCGGGCGTCTGCGTAATACCGCGCTCGGCAGCCTCGGCCGCAGGCACAACCTCGCTGCCGCCGCGCAGGTAGATGCCGTCCTCGTACAGCTTGACCATACTGTCTCCCACTCTGCCCAAAACGATTTGGGCGCATAGCATACATTCGTTCAATATCGTGCCATAGAACGGTTGCGAGTGGGTTACGAATCTGCACGTTCACTTTATCTCAGTAAAGCAAAGAACGAGTTGGGTGCCGGGGGCAGACTTAGACGCCGAAATGACGAGAGTGGATAATCTCCCACTTTGAGCCTGCAAACAGGCCAAAAACGGGAGATTATCCACTCTCATTCTGCGGGCACTCATTTAAGTCTGTCCCCAATGAGTGCCCGGCAGCGTCGGCGGAGCTATAGGTCGCTACCCGTACCTAGCAGCTTGCGCATGACTTGCTCGGGGTTGACTGAGCCGTCGCGCGGGGCCAGGGCGGTGATCTTCTTCTGCATCTTATACTCGTGCAGCTCGTCCTCGAGCTGGCGCACGCGAGCGCGGAGCTTCTCGTTCTCGCGCTCGCGCTCCTCGGAACGCTCCTTCATATCGAGGATGCGCACCACGCCGGCAAGGTTGATGCCCTCGTCGGTCAGTTGGTTGATGAGTTCCAGACGCTCGATATCGGCACGCGAATACAGGCGCGTGTTACCGCCCGAGCGCTGAGGATTCACCAGGCCCTTGGACTCGTAGACGCGCAGAGTCTGCGGGTGCATGCCGGTCAGCTCGGCCGCCACGCTGATCATGTACAGCGGTTTGTTCCTATTGTCCTCGGCCATGCTACCTGACCCCTTTCCGTCTCGTTATCGTCCATCATAAGCCCGCGGGCGTGGGCGTGCGCCGCGACCGCCCTAGTACGTCGCCTTGTAACGATTGACCTTCTCGCGATAGTCGCGCGTGTCGGCCTCGCGCAGCTTGGTCATGGCATCGCGCTCATCGTCGGACAGGTTCGTGGGAACCTGCACCTTGATCTCGACGAGCAGCGCGCCCGTGCGGCCACGGTGCTTAACATCGGGCGCGCCCATCTCCTTAAAGCGGAACTTCTTGCCCGTCTGGGTACCCGCGGGCACTTTCAAACGGACCGTCGCACCGCCGGGCGTGGGCACGTCCACCGTGCAGCCGAGCGCCGCCTCGTAGACCGAGACCGGTACCTCCATGGTCACGTCGGCGCCTTTGCGCCTAAACAGCGGATGCTCCTCCACATGCGTGGTCACGACCAGGTCGCCGCGCTCGCCGCCGGCAACGCCATACTCGCCGCGACGTTTGTAACGCAGCTTGCCGCCGTCGACCGCGCCTGCAGGCACCGAGACCGTAATGGTCTGCTGCTCGCCTGTCGAGGGAATGCGGTAGGTGACCTTGTGCGTCACACCGCGAAACGCGTCCTCGGCCGTCACATCGACGGTCAGCGACAGGTCGCCGCCCTTGCGAGCGCGGCTGCGGCCAGCGCCGGCACCGGCAGCGCCCGCAGCCCCGGCAAAGCCCGAGCCCCAATCGCTGCCCCAGGCGCCGTTGCCGCTAAAGATGCTGTCGAAGATGTCGCCCCAGCCGCTGGCACCAGCGCCGGCACCGTAGCCGCCGCCATACGCGCCGCCCGCGCCCGGCATGCCGCCAAACATGAGCATCTGGTCGTACTCTTTGCGCTTCTTCTCGTCCGAAAGCGTCTCGTAGGCCTCGCTAATCTCCTTGAACTTGGCCTCGTCGCCTCCGGCATCGGGGTGATATTTTTGCGCGAGCTTGCGAAACGCGCTCTTGATCTCTTTGTCGGAGGCGCTCTTGGATACGCCCAGGATGTCATAGAAGGTTTTGCCTGCAGCCATCGTAGCTCCTCTCCTGTTTCATCCGCCGCCCAGCGGGCGGCGGCTCATGCTTTCATATGGCACTAGGCCAGAAAGGGCCCCGGGTGTTGCCCCGGGGCCCTTCTCAATTACTCCTCGGTGCTCTCGGCCGTATCGGCCGTAGCATCCTCGGGCGCCGCTTCGGGCTCCGGTGCGGGGCGCTTCTCGCCACCGTAGGTCACCGTCACCATCGCGGAACGCAGGATGCGATCCGCCATGCGGTAGCCCTTCTGGTACACGTCGTTGACAGTCTCGTCGTACTGCGATGCGTCCTCGACACGCCCCACGGCCTGGTGCTCGAGCGGATCGAACGCCTCGCCCTTGGGGTCGATGGGCTCAACGCCCTCGTGCGCAAACACATCGAGCAGCTTGGCATGCACCGCATCGACGCCATCGACGAACTGCTTAAAGTCGTCGGAAAGCTCCTGGCTACGGGCATGGTCGATCGCGCGCTCGATATCGTCAATCACCGGCAACAGCGCGGTAACAAGCTTCTCGGTCGCGCGCTCGCGCTCGGCGATACGCTCATTGGCGGTGCGGCGACGGAAGTTCTCCCAGTCGGCCTGCAGACGGGCGGTACGCTCGGTGGCGTCCTTTGCCTTGTCCTCGGCGGCCTTCTGAGCCTCTGCCGCAGCATCGAGCTCATTGCGCACGTCGGCAAGCTCTTTCTGAGCCTGCTCGAACTTGAGCTTAAAGTCGTTGTCGGCGGCTTCCTCACCGGCGCGGATAGCGGCTTCCACCATCTCGTCCTCGGTCATCGTCGCCTCCTTGTTGGAATCCTCTACCTGGTTCTCGGCAGCCTCGGCGGCCGGGGCCTCGTTGGCCACGGTATCGTCAACGGCCTCTACGGGAATCTTCACGTCCTTCTCCTCAGAGTCAACGGGGGCGGCGCCAGCGGCGGCCGCCTCCGTGCGAGCTTTACGGGCGGACATGATTATTTGTCCTCGTCGTCCACAACCTCGTAGTCGGCGTCGACAACGTCATCGTCGGCAGGCTGGGCGCCGGCGGCACCGTCGGTCTGCTGCTGAGCGTCGGCGTAGACAACCTGGGCCAGCTCGTAGGCCACGGACTGCAGGGACTCGCCGGCGGCCTTGATAGCCTCGACGTCAGAACCCTCGAGCGCCTTCTTGGCGTCGGCGATAGCGGCCTCGGCCTTGGACTTCACGTCGGCGGAAACCTTGTCGCCCAGCTCGTTGAGGGTCTGCTCGGTGGAGTAGCACAGGCTATCGGTCTGGTTACGGACCTCGACCTCTTCCTTCTGCTTCTTGTCCTCCTCGGCATGAGCCTCGGCGTCCTTGACCATACGATCGACTTCGTCGTCGGACAGGGCGGTGGAGCCGGAGATGGTGATCTGCTGCTCCTTGCCGGTGCCCTTGTCCTTAGCGGAGACCTTGACGATGCCGTTGGCGTCGATGTCGAAGGTGACCTCGATCTGCGGCACGCCGCGACGGGCAGCCGGGATACCGGTCAGCTGGAACTTACCGAGCGACTTGTTGTCGCGGGCAAGCTCGCGCTCGCCCTGGAGCACGTTGATCTCGACGCTGGTCTGGTTGTCGGCAGCGGTGGAGTAGACCTCGGTCTTGGAGGTCGGGATCGTGGTGTTGCGGTCGATCATCTTGGTCATGATGCCGCCCATGGTCTCGACGCCCAGCGACAGCGGGGTAACGTCGAGCAGCAGGATGCCCTCGACGTCGCCGGTGAGCACGCCGCCCTGGACGGCAGCGCCGTCGGCAACGACCTCGTCGGGGTTCACGGACATGTTGGGCTGCTTGCCGGTCATGGTCTTGACGAGCTCCTGGACGGCGGGCATACGGGTGGAGCCGCCGACGAGGATGACCTCGGTCAGATCGGAGAGCTTGAGCTTAGCGTCGCGCAGAGCGTTGGTGACAGGCTGCTTGCAGCGCTCGAGCAGGTCGCGGGTGATCTTCTCGAACTCGGCGCGGGTCAGCGTGTAGTTGAGGTGCAGCGGGCCAGACTGGTTCATGGTGATGAACGGCAGGTTGATGGTGGACTGCTGGGCTGCGGAGAGCTCCTTCTTGGCGTTCTCGGCGGCCTCCTTCAGACGCTGCAGGGCCATGGGGTCCTGACGCAGGTCGACACCGTTCTCCTGCTGGAACTTATCGGCCATCCAGTCGATGACGCGCTGATCCCAGTCGTCGCCGCCCAGGTGGTTGTCGCCCGAGGTGGACAGAACCTCAAACACGCCGTCGGCGAGGTCGAGGATGGAGACGTCGAAGGTGCCGCCGCCCAGGTCGAAGACCAGGATGCGCTGGTCGGTGCCCTGCTTGTCCAGGCCATAGGCAAGAGCAGCAGCAGTCGGCTCGTTGACGATACGCTTGACGTTGAGGCCGGCGATCTTACCGGCGTCCTTGGTGGCCTGACGCTGGGCGTCGTTGAAGTAGGCCGGGACGGTGATGACGGCGTCGGTAACGGTCTCGCCCAGATACTTCTCGGCGTCAGCCTTCATCTTGGCGAGCGTCATGGCGCTCACCTGCTCGGCGGTGTAATCCTTGCCCTCGATATCGACGACGGCACGGCCACCCTGGCCCTCCTTGACCTCATACGGCACGGTCTTGATCTCGGAGGTGCACTCGGAGTACTTGCGGCCCATGAAGCGCTTGATGGAGAACACGGTGTTCTTGGGGTTGGTGACAGCCTGGTTCTTAGCGGCCTTACCCACGACGCGGTCGCCGTCGGCACGGAAGCCCACGACGGACGGGGTGGTGCGGTCGCCCTCGGCGTTCACGATAATGGTCGGAGAACCGCCCTCGAGAACGGCCATTGCGGAGTTAGTAGTACCAAGGTCGATACCAAGAATCTTACTCATTAGAAATTCCCTCTCTCTTTTGCGTTCGCGCCGCCTCGACGATCTGTCGCGCGGCGCTTCGGCTTGTCTTTCAGGATGTAGTGTATCCCCTTATGGGCCGGAATATACAAAATCTAAGTCAATTCATATAAGATTTCTTATTGCTGAGAGTTTAGGTTCTTAAATGCGCAGGTAGATGCGCTGATTGAGTTCTCGGCAAATCTATTGAGATCTATGTAGAGATGGCTGAGGCTTGGGTCCGAAGGTGTCTGGAGCTGCCTTGCGGAAAGCTCGTCCCGTTTTGAGAGCTGATGCCGGCTCGCAGTTTCCGCTAGCGGGCCTAACCGGAAACTGCGACCCGGTTTTCGGCCAAATAACGGGATGCCCTTTCCGCAGGCGCGCTCAATAGCTCAATATTACAAGTCACCTTTAGCTAACATTTGCGCAGCTCAACGGCCCCACCTGCGCGTTTTTTAGTAAACCTTGGCATACTCGGCGAACGGTATGAAGATGCCGGCCAGAGGGTATTGCAAACGGTCGCTCCCGTGGTATGTTTTTGCCCGAATCAAACCGGCGCGCATCGCCTGTAGCGTCGGTCAACAGAGAGGAAACTACCATGGCTCATCCCGTAATTGATGCCGACGAGTGCATCGCTTGTGGCGTTTGCGTCGACTCCTGCCCCGCTGGCGTTCTGGAGCTCCAGGACGTCGCTACCGTCGCCGACGAGGACTCCTGCGTCGCCTGTGGCGCTTGCCAGGACGCTTGCCCCGCTGGCGCGATCACCGAGATCGTCGAGGAGTAACAACTCCCCCACTTGCACACTCAAAAGTACACCGTGCACAAAAAAGGAGGCTTCCGCATCGCCGCGGAGGCCTCCTTTTGTTTGTATAGGCAGCTAATTGGGGACGGGGCTACCTTGGCAGTTGCGGTGGAATAGTTCCTGGCTCATTGCTTAGGTGCCGATTGTAGGAACTATTTCACCGCAACTTATAAATACAGTATCGGGTTAGGACAAATCATCCTCGTAGGGCATTAAATCGGCAAGGTAGCCCTTCTCCTTGAGTATGGCCTCGATCTCGTCGAGGGTCTGCTCGTCCTCCGCCGCGATGCGATGGAAGTGGTAGCCGCTCGTCACCGTTAGTAGTGGAAAGCTCTTGCCGCTCTCGATATCGTGCAGGTAGCGCTCAACATCGCGACGATTGCGGATGTCCAGGTCGGCCGTGATCTTGCCGTACACACGATGGTTGACGATCACGTTGAGCACGGCGCCACCCGCGTCGACGATACTCGTAAGCTCGTCGCCCGCCTGCTCCACGCCGTGGCGCACCTTAACAAGACGCGTGGGCACGGCGGGGCTACTCGCGGCTTCCTGCAGCACGTAGCCGCGGTTGGTCGCCACGATATCGTGCCCATCGGCACGCAACAGGGCAATATCCTGAACCACGACCTGACGGCTCACGCCAACCTCGCGGGCAAGTGCGCTGCCCGAAACGGGCTCCTTGGCTCCTTCGAGCACGGCCATGATGGCACGGCGACGCTCGCGGGCGTTCATTATTTACCGTCCAGCAGACGCAGGTGCTTAAGCGAGAGGTCGAGGATCGGCGCAGAGTGCGTCAGGGCGCCCGAGCTAATATAGTCGACACCCAGATCGGCCAGGGCGCGAATGTTGCTGGCGTCCACGTTGCCCGAGCACTCGGTCTTGGCGCGACCGGCGATAAGCTCGATGGCGGCGGCCATGTCGTCATGGGTCATGTTGTCGAGCATGATAATGTCGGCACCGGCCTCCACGGCTTCGCGCACCATGTCCAGGTTCTCGCACTCAATCTCAACTGTCGTGGTAAACGACGCATGGGCGCGCGCCATCTCGATCGCGCGCGTCACGCCACCGGCGGCATCGATGTGGTTGTCCTTGAGCATGACGGCCGTCGACAGGTTGTAGCGGTGGTTGCTGCCGCCGCCAATCTCAACCGCGGCCTTCTCGAAGACGCGCATGCCCGGCGTGGTCTTACGTGTGTCGACAAGCACGGTCTTGGTGCCCTCGAGCACCGCAGCCATTCTGTGCGTATAGGTAGCGATACCGCTCATGCGCTGCAGGTAGTTGAGCGCCACGCGCTCGCCCGAAAGCAGCACGCGCGCATCGCCGCGCACCTGGCCCACGTGGTCGCCGGCGTGCACCTCGTCACCGTCGGCAACATCAAACAGCACCGAGCTCTGCGAATCCAGCAGCTCAAAGGTGCGAGCGAACACATCCAGGCCGGCGATGATGCCATCGGCCTTGGCGATAAGCTCCACCGTGGCGGGACGCGCCGTGGGGCACACGCTCGCCGTGCTCACGTCCTCAAAGGTAATGTCCTCGCGCAGAGCCTGCAGAATCAGATCATCGACGACGAGTTTCATGGTAATGGGATTCATGGTCTACTCCTCCACGGCCTGCGTGCCGGCGGCACGAGCCAAATCATCGATTGCAAGGGTATGGGCACTCAGGGCGCGGTGACGCCCGTCAAGCGCGGGCTCACCGGCCTGCTCCACGGCCAGTGACTCGCCGGTACGCATGTACCACGCGGCGCGACGACCCCAGACCAGCGCCTCGAGCAGGCTGTTCGATGCAAGGCGGTTCTTGCCGTGCACGCCATTGCAAGCCGTCTCGCCGGCGGCGTAGAGCTCGGGCATCGAGGTGCGGCCGTCCTTGTCGACCCACACGCCGCCCATAAAGTAGTGCTGCGTAGGCGTAACGGGGATGGGCTCGTCCAAGATGTCGCGGCCGTCCTCCAAGCAGCGTGCGCGAATGTTGGCAAAGTGCCCGGTCACTACATCGCGCTCGACGGGGGCAAAGCTCAGCCACTCGTGCTCGGTACCGTCCCGCTTCATCTGCTCGCGAATAGCGGCAGCGACCACATCGCGCGGCTGAAGCTCGTCGGTAAAGCGCTCACCGGCGGCGTTGAGCAAAATCGCGCCCTCGCCGCGGCAGCTCTCGCTGATCAGGAAGGTGCGGCCTGGCTGCGGCGAGAACAGTCCCGTGGGGTGGATCTGCACGTAGTCCAGGTGCTCCATCTTAATGCCATGCTCCTGAGCGATGTAGCAGGCATCGCCCGTGAGCTGCGGATAGTTGGTCGAGTGGTCGTATATGCCGCCGATGCCGCCCGTCGCCCACAGCGTGTGGCGGGCATGGATCTTAAACGGCTCGCCGGCATGCGCGCCCTCGGCGGCATTTATCAGCTCGTCGGCGGGGCGGACCGAGTTGTCCTCGTCCACGGGAACGGCGACGACACCGGCACACACCGTTGCGCCGTCACGCTCGCCCGTCAGGATGTCGGTCATGGCCACGTGCTCCAAAATCTGCACGTTATCCAGTTTGCGAACGGCCTGAAGCAGCTTGGTCGTGATCTCCTTGCCCGTAATGTCGGCATGGAAGGCAATGCGGGGGCGGCTGTGCGCACCCTCGCGGGTAAAGTCGAGGCTGCCGTCGGCCTTGCGCTCAAAGTCCACGCCCATCGCCAGCAGGTCGTTGATGACCGAGCGGCTCGAGCGAATCATGATGTCGACGCTCTCGCGGCGGTTCTCGTAGTGGCCGGCGTGCATGGTGTCCTCAAAGAAGGCATCGTAGTCAGAACCCTCGGGCAGCACGCAAATGCCGCCCTGCGCGAGCATCGAATCGCACTCGTCGACAGCGCCCTTGGAGAGCATGATCACGCGCATGCTCGTCGGCAGGTTGAGAGCCGCATACAGGCCCGCTACACCGCAGCCGGCAATAACGACGTCGCACTCCATATCGGGGTATTGCTTGGTTTCCACAGGAATCCTCTCCCTTGAATGTGACATAAGGGACCGTCCCTCATGCCGCATTGTTCTAGCGCGCTGCGTACTCGAGCATGCGGTCGAGCGTGAGCTTGGCCTGATCGGCGGCCTTGTCCGACACGCCAATCTGCACCTCGCCCTCGCCCGTCTCCAGGCAGCGCACGAGCTTTTCGAGCGTGATGAGATCCATGTTGACGCAGGTGGGCTGCACCGCGGGGAAGTAGAACTTCTTGCCGGTGCCCTGGCAGCGGCGCTCGAGCTCGTAGAGTACGCCGCGGACCGTCACGATAATGAACTCGCTCGCGTCGGACTCCTCGGCATACTTGATGATGCCGGCGGTGGAGCCGATGTAGTCGGCCTCAGCCAGGACGTCAGCCTTGCACTCAGGATGCGCCAGCACGAGCGCGTCGGGGTGGGCCTCCGTCGCGTCGACGATCTGCTCGACGGTGATGATGTGATGGCGCGGGCAGTAGCCGTTGTTGGGGATGACGTGCTTTTGGGGCACCTGCTCGGCTACGAAGCGGCCCAGGTTCTGGTCGGGAATGAACAAGATGTGCTGCTGCGGCAGCTCGGAGACGATCTTGACGGCGTTTGAGCTGGTAACGCACACGTCACTCCAGCTCTTGATCTCGACCGTCGAGTTGACGTAGCACACCACGGCCAGGTCGTCGCCATACTCGGCGCGCGCCGCGTCGACCGTCTCGCGCTTGACCATGTGCGCCATGGGACAGTCCGCGCCCGGCTCGGGCAGCAGCACGGTCTTGGTGGGATTGAGCAGCTTGGCGCTCTCGCCCATAAACTCCACGCCGCACAGCACGATAGTCTGCTGCGGTAGGCTTTTGGCGAGCTTTGCCAGGTAGAAGCTGTCGCCGACGTAATCGGCCACAGCCTGAACCTCGGGCGCCACATAGTAGTGCGCCAGGATCACCGCGTCACGTTGGGTTTTTAGTTGCTGAATGGCCTCGACAAGCTCTGCGGGCACCAGTGCCGCGCGCTCCGTTGCCGTCGTTGCCGATGCTAGGCCGGCCGCGATATCGCGTGCAAGCTCCGACGCATCCATGTTCGCGCTCTGTGCCATCAAGGCCCCTCTCTTTTGGCGAATCTTGGGGCTTTAGTATGACACCTAGGTTTACAGCTGACAAGACAGCTGTAAACCTAGGTGTAAAGTTGGAATAAAGATTCAATCTTGGGGCGGATCCATTTTCGAACTGGCAAGCTGAGGATAGCCGAAAATGGACCCGCCCCAAGATTCGAGCGGCCCGTTTTGTCCTGGGCCAAGGGGCGGTGGTCAAAAAAGGCCAAATATGAGTACTGTCACCAAATTAGTAGCAGCGATTTTCCGGTCCAGAGCAGCAAAATCGCCTTGTTTGGAGCCCGATCACGACTCTGAAGGACGAAAATCGATGCACTTTTGGCCGCTGGCACCGATTTTGGAGGCCATTTGGCTGCCACTAAACTGGTAACAGTACTCATATTTGGCCTTTTTTGACCACCGGGTTTCCGGCAAACCCCAAAAGCGGGTCCGGATCGCTCGATCCGGACCCGCTGGGGGTAGCGAGCACAATCGAGGTGTAAGAAGCAAGAGAGGGCCATCGCCTAGAATCGTCAGCGCCTAGATATTCAACGAGAGGAAAGACAGTGGTCCGCAGCGACATGCTACCCCAGCCGGACCGGGGGCTCGGCCTCGACCGGCCCCAGACCGAGGCATTTCACCGACGAGTTCAAGAGGAAGATAGTCGATCTCCACAACGCCGGAAAGCCCAGGCGCGAGGCCATGGACGAGTGCGACCTCGACAAGAGCACCGTGGAGAGGCGGGTCAAGTCGATAAACGAGACCGGCTCGCCGCGCGCCGCCGACAACCGCACGCCCGAGTAGAACCGGATCCTGGAGCCCGAGCGCGAGAACCGCAGGCTCCGGATGGAGGTCGACGTCTTAAGACGAGCGGCGCCAGCATACGCTCGGAAGTCAGGGCCATGGCGGCCAACGGGGGGGGCCGCTGCCCCATATCGGCGCAGCGCTGGCATCGAGGCCTTCTGACCTGTGTCAAGATTTCGGACACGCAAGCTCGAGGAATCAAGCGGCCATAGGCATGGCCTCGGGCTTGGGCTCGGTTCTCTCGAAGAAGGCCGCCATGGCCTCGGCCGGCACCTTGTAGCCGATCGTCGAGCGGGGCCTTCGGCGGTTGTAGTACGCCTCGATGAACTCGACCACCGCGTGCTTGGCGGAATCCCTGGTCGGGAAGCTGCGCCTGTAGTACATCTCGTTCCTCAGCGTGGCGAGGAACGACTCGGCCACCGCGTTGTCGTGGCAGTTGCCGGTGCGGCTGCAGGACAGCCGCACGTCGTTGTCGCGCGCCCATTCGGCCAGAAGCCTGCTGGTGTACTGGGCGCCGCGGTCGGCGTGGAATATCGCGTTGCCGGCCACGTAGCCGCGCGATTTGGCCGACGCCAGCGCCGAAACCACGATGTCGGCGGTCATGCGCTCGGAGAGCGACCAGCCCACCACCATGCGGGTGTTGAGGTCGATGACCGTCGACAGGTACAGCCATCCCTCGCCGGTGCGCAGGTAGGTGATGTCGCCCACGAGCTTGTAGGTTGGAACGGGACTGGTGAAGTCGCGGCTCACCAGGTCGGGCCGGGGCCTGGCCTTCGGGTCGGGGATGGTGGTGCGCTTCCTGGCGTTGGGCGTGCAGCCGCGTATTCCCAGCTCGTGCATCAGCTTGCGCACCCTGTACAGGGTCAATCCGGAGAACTCGCCGGGCAGGAAGCATTTCACGAACCGGAAGCCGAACCTGCGGTCCGACTCCAGCCACACGCGCCGGACCGCCTCGCGCTCGGCCGACCAGTTTTCTCGCGGGCAGCCGTTGGAGAGCCACGAGTAGAAGCCCGATCGGCTCACGCCGAGCACGCGGGCCATCATTTTCACCGGGAATTCGGCCTTCTCCGCCAACATCATCCGGTAGCATGCGGCTACGCCTGGCTTTTGGCGAAGAAGGCCACGGCTTTTTTCAAGAAGGCGTTCTCCATCTCGAGCTCGCGTATGCGCCTTTTCGCCTCGCGAAGCTCGCGGTCCTCGGCCTTGGGGTCGGGCCCGCCGGCAAGCTCGCGCCGGCGGTTCTGCACCCACTTGTTCACGGTCTTGGAATTCAGGCCCAGTTCTGCGCAGCATTCCGTTATCGGCCTGCCCGTCGAGATGATGTAGTCGGCGGTCTCGCGCCTGAACTCGTCGGTGTACTTGGCGGCTGGGTTGGACATAGCATACCGTCCTCTCGGTCGTCGATGAATGCATTCTAAAGGATTGGGCCTCTAGCATGCGTGTCCGAAAAGACGATACAGGTCAGACAACCCAATCAGACGTCGTCTCGAGCGCGTCCTCTGCACGGTCGAGCGTGCTTCTGGCCTTGGCACCCTGTTTGAACCACGAGCGCAGGTCCTCGAGCGTGCTGCCCGCTGCATACACCTTGATTTTGCGACCGCCTTTCGTGGTCACCGTGCAACGGTCGCCGCTCTCGCTGTTCTCGTGCGCCGTGACCTTCTTGAGGTAATCGCGACGGAACGCCACGACGCGGGCATTGCTGATCTCGATGAACCAATCGTCATCGACAAGCGAAGTACCCGTGGTACCTCGGCTTGCCATCTCCTCGGCGAAGGAGAAGCCGAGTTCGCGCTCCTGCCTGCCGATCTCGAGGATGCCGCGGGCGGGCATGCTGAGCATGAGCAGGGGCAGGAACCCCCCTATGAACAGGAACAGGAACGGGACGAGCACGAGCAGGCGCGCACCCTCGTCGGTGAAGACCGCCATGAAGGCGATCACGAGCGAGAAGACGAGGGCCATGCCGTTGAAAACAATCGTCAACGGCTTGATGGCAGACCAACACAGGCCCGCCTTGGTCATGGGACCGTCGACGGCGTCCGAGACCTCGATGCCCTCTTCCTCCAGACGGGCGAGGAGGTTGAGCGAGCACACCCCCTCGAGGCTTATCGAGCAGAACTTCCGGTCGCCCTCGAACAGGTCGATCCTCATCATCTGCGCGTGAAGCGTTGCACGGGTGATGTTGCCA
>JAXKBK010000006.1:0-5540 GCA_036553025.1 Collinsella sp.
CGGGTGATGTTGCCAAACGTCGTCTCCTTGCGGATGCCGAAGGCGTTACGCGAGAGAATGCGCCCACCGTCCACGTCGATACGCGGGATGCTCAGCAAGGCCCAGATAGCCATACCCGCGAGCGCCATGGCATGACCGAACCACACAAGTTCGTGGTCCCACTCGCCCAGCGAGACGCCCTGCCAGACGTAGACACCCAGCATGAGCAGTTCGAACGCGACGGCGCAGCAGGCGATGATCGTGCGGATGGCTGCGGGCATGCGCACCGTGAAGCAATCGAGGCTGTCCGTTGCCTCGCTGCGCTCGCGCGCGCCGCGGCGGGCGACCCATGCAGTGAGCGGGCCGACGATGAACACGGTCATACCGACGCGCAGAATGGATTCGAGCAGATTACTCATAGGGGCCACCGCCTCGAGCTCTGGAGATTAACTGCAGGAAACGCTGCCAGAACGATGGGATGCGCACAACGTAAGGAGCCGCGTATCGGCAAGCGGCGGCATCGCAATCGCCCGGCGAACAGATGATGATCGGCGCCGGGCCAGACGAATTAAACAAAAGGGTGGTCGACGGCGCCCTCGCAGGCGCACCGTCGACCACCCTTCACGTCGCAGCGACCCTACGAGCCGTCCGAAACGAAACGCACTCCGCCAGAGCGCTACCCAATCTTGCGGATGCTCGGGATCGCCCAGGTGATGCCTGCTAGGATCACCATTGCAGCACCGATGAGCACGAAGCACGCGCTTACGCCGATGGCGTCCGCGAACAAGGTCGATGCGACGAGCCCCACGGGCATAGCCCAGCTGCAGACCGCTCCGTACAGACCGAAGACGCGGCCCATGCACTCGGGATCGACGCGCTCCTGCATGAGCGCCATCTGCGGCGCGCTGTACAGCGGACTCGAGACCCCCATCGCGAACGTAAGCCCCAGAAACACAACGAGCGCGGAAGGGGGCACGAGGCCGCCCGCGAGCGTGCCCGCTCCGAAGAGGCCGATGGCCAGCGTGCACGAAAGAGCGCGGTTCTTAAGGCCACCCGTCGCCCCGATCCAGCCGCTCGCCGCGATCATGCCGACCGAGAACGCGATCTCCGCGATAGCCGACTGCGTAGTGGTGCCCCCAAAATGGTCGAACACCATGAGCGGGAACAGCGCGGATATGGGCGAGAACAGGACCGAGAAGGCGAAGCCGATCCAGAGCATGGCGAACAGACCGTGATGGCGTTTGAGCTCGCGGTACCCGTTGGCCGTCTCCAATAGGAAGGCCCGCACCGCGCGGTGCGACGCCTCGGCGTTCTCCTCGGGCGTATGGCGCTCGGGCGCCGGCGTCTTGATGCCGGAGGTCGCCACCGCGATGCTCGCGAGCACCGCCCCGGCGACATCGAGCGCGATCATGAAGGTCAGACCAAACGCCGGGTAGACCACCGCGGCGATGGCGTTGCCGATGATATAGCTACCCGACTGCATGAACTGCAGCATGCCCGCCAGCTTGCCGAGCACCTCGGGCGGGGCGATGAGCGGTGTGAGCGCGTTGAAGGCGGGCGTATGGAGCGTGCTGCCCAGCGCACGGACGAACAGCACCGCCGCCACAACGGCGACAGAGAGGTCGCCCCGAAGCGAGCCGAAGACAAGCGTGAGGCTCACGGCCGCGATGAAGAGATCGGCGCCGATCATGAGACGCTTGATGGACGTGCGGTCCACGATGGTGCCCGCGAAGGCGCCGAGGAGCGCCATGGGCAAGAAGGCCGCCAGGCTCACGAACGACAGGGCGCTCGCGGAGCCGGTGGTGAGGGTGACGTGCCAGATGAGACCCATCTGCAGAATGGAGCTCGTGAGCACGGAGAAGAACTCGCCGATCCAGACGATGGCGAGCGAGCGCTTCCAAGAAGCGCAGGGATTCGGTTGTGTCATGGAATAATCCTTTGATGCGATCGGTGGTATGCAGCGAAGTACCGGTCGCTCACGCGACCGTGGCTAGAGCCAAATCCTCATGGAAGCAAGCATGGTGCAGCTCCCCTTTCCAAATCTCGAGGTAAACCTTCAGCCGTGAGTGGGGCTATTATAGGGACTTGCGAGCCAAGATGCAACAGGAAGACCTCTACGGAGCGTAGATGCCGGGCGCCCCGAACCACTTATGCCATGAGAGACGGCATCCGATTCTCCTTGACTTGGTCTCAATGTGATATCACAATGCAATCAGCAGCCGCACGGACTGCTCGGGGACTCGCCGCGCTCCCCATCGCAATCTGGAGCGCGGCGCCGGGGACGTCACGCAAACGCCGGCGCAGTCATGAAAGGAACTCACAATGAGCGTGGAAAAGTAACTCAAGGCCAAGTCGGGCTACGGCATGCTCGTCGCCGTGGCGGTGGCGCTCATCGTCATCATCGGCCTCTTTATCTGGAGCACCATCGGGCTCGCGAGCACGCCCGACGGCGTCGACGCGCCCGCAGTCTACGGATGGGGGCTCGGCCTCAGCATCCTCGCGTTTTGCCTGTGGTTCATCCCACTCAACGGATTCTTCTCGCTGCAGCCCGGCCAGGCGCGCGTGTGCATCCTGTTCGGCAAGTACGTGGGCACCGTCCGCGACGAGGGCTTCTTCTGGGCCAACCCGTTCTTTAGCAAGAGCATGGGCGGATCGGCCGGGATCGGCGAGATGATCGAGCTCGAGATGAGCGATTCCAAGGCCGCCAAGGCCGCGGCGCAGAAGGCCGCCAAGGGCAACCCCACCACTATCTCCACCCGCGTGCGCACCCTGAATGGCGAGCGCCTGAAGGTCAACGACAAAATGGGCAACCCCATCGAGATCGCAACCGTCGTGGTGTGGCACGTCGCCGATACCGCCAAGGCGCTCTTCGACGTCGACGACTACCAGAGCTATGTCGCCATGCAGGCCGAGACGGCGCTGCGCCACGTGGCGAGCGTGTACGCCTACGACCACCTGGAGGACGAGTCCGATGCCGCCGGCGCCATCACGCTGCGCGCCAATGTGGAAGAGGTCTCCGAAGCCCTGCGCCGCGAGCTCGCGATGCGCCTGGCACCCGCCGGCGTGGAGGTCGACGACGCCCGCCTCACCCATCTTGCCTACTCCCCCGAGATCGCCCAGGCGATGCTGCGCCGCCAGCAGGCGGAGGCCGTCATCGCCGCACGCAAGAAGATCGTCGAGGGCGCGGTCTCCATGGTCGACATGGCCGTGAAGGAGATGGCTGCCGGCGGCACCATCGAGCTCGACGACGAGCGCAAGGCGCAGATGGCCAGCAACCTCATGGTGGTGCTCTGCGGTGAATCCGAGGCGCACCCGGTGCTCAACGCAGGCTCGCTGTACTAACCCCAACACCAATGAGTAATTTGGGGACGGGTGCAAAATTGCACATTCGACAAGAAGGCACGTCATGGCACGCAAGCAGTATCCACTCCGTATAGACCCCGCTATCTGGGAGGCCGTCCAACGCTGGGCGGACGATGAGATGCGCAGCGCCAACGATCAGGTGGAATGGATCTTGCGAGACGCCCTCAAACGCGCGGGAAGGCTGCCAAAGAAAGAGCCCTCGTTCAAGGGCACGCCCAAAGGCGAGGAGGGCTAAGCCGGGAAGACAGGGCTCTGCCGCTCCAAAGTCGAGCCGAGCGGCGGGGCCAACACCAACCCAAAGCAAGCTCGCCCCCTCTATACGCACCAACCGGTCCCCGGAGGCATCCGCCTTTGGGGACCGTTCTCTTCCCAGCTAGATGTCGTATATAAAGCCTTTTGACAGCTCGATTTTGCCCCGTGGGGGTCAAATATAAAGACCTTTGATGGTACGATGCTCGCGTCAATGACATGGTGGCTCTCGACAGGGGTCACCCCGACCCTCTAGGGAGCAAACGCATGGAGCTGGGCTCGCACATCAAGGAGCATCGCACGGAGCTCGGACTGTCCCAAGACGATCTGGCGGAGCGCATCTACGTGTCGCGCCAGACCATCAGCAACTGGGAGTGCGGCCGTACGTATCCGGATGTCCAGAGCCTGCTGCTGCTTTCCAACGTGTTCGGGGTGACCGTGGACTCCCTCATCAAAGGAGATGTGGAAACCATGGCACAGGTAATGAACGAAGCGGTCAAGAAGTACAACGCCCTATCCACAATCACGGTCGTGAGTGCGGTCGTGTTTTTGGTGCTGAGCGCGTGGGCGGCGTTCCAGTTCGAATGGGGCTGGGGCATGCACATCGCGCCCACCGCGGCGTTTGCCGCCGTGGCGCTCGTCGTGATGCTCGTGGCGTTCGTGTATATGGAACGCATGAAGAAGCAGCACGACCTCGTCACGTACCGCGAGGTGTTGGCGTTTAGCCGCGGCGAGCAGGTCGATCGCGACACGCTCGAGGGGCGCCGTGAGCGCGAGATGAACCCTTGGGTCAAGGGCACGCGCAACGCGGTGCAGATCATCATCGGCGCCATCGCCGGCGGACTGGTGGGCGTCGGCATCGGCATGCTCGCCAAGATGCTGAGTTAAAAGCGCGGGTACGCGCCCGTTCCCCGAAATGGTATCCCCCTTAGCCCCCATTCTGAAGATGTATGCCAGAATGGGGGCGATTCCCGTTAGGAGGTGCCCCATGAACGTCACCGTACGCGCGTCCCTCATCGCATTGATCGCAATCGTTGGCGCCTGCTGGGCAATCCCCGCCCTCCTGGTGAGCTTCGTCCCATCCGATGCCGGTATGATCGCCATGATGGCGCTGATCTACCTCGTGCTCCCCGTAACTGCGATCGCCCTCGGCCTGCTCGCCGCAAACTCCGCGAGGACGCTCTTCTGGGTACCCGCGGCGCTCGGAATCGGACCCGCGGTCCTGTTTCCCCTCAAGGTCGAGGGCAGCCAGGACCTTGCGTTCCATGGGGTTGCCTATACCGCAATCGGCTACGCCGCCATGGGCCTGTACACTTGGATGACTGCTCGACAACATCGCTAAGCCATCGCAGCAACAATCATGCAGGTAAACCACGTGCAAAACAGTTTTTGCAGCGCCCGGCAAGCCTTGCCGCATATGATGTACAACAGATTCGATAGCGCACCCGGCGTGTTCGCGGGACGCTCCTTCACGACCGGGAGGTGACGATGGACATCAGCAACCAGATCAAGACGAGGCGCGAGGCGATGGGGCTCTCCCAAGAACAGCTCGCCGAGAAACTCTACGTGTCGCGTCAGACGATCTCGAACTGGAAGCGGGACAAGACGTATCCGGACGTCCAGAGTCTGCTCATGCTGAGCATCCTGTTCGGCACCTCCATAGACACGCTCGTGAAGGGAGACGTGACCGTTATGGAAGAGGCAGTCGAAAGAGATCGCAAGCGCATGGGAACGCGGATGCTATGGCTGGCCGTGCTGATGCTCGCGTTGCTGGCGGTGGCGTTCGCACTGATACTGTCGCCGGCGTTTAACTGGATGGAGGGCACCTGGGGCGCCGGCGTCGCCGCGGCTGCGGCGTTCCTGCCGGCGATAGCGGCGCTTGTTGTCGCGACCGTCCTCGAGCGCATCAAGCGCGAGAACGACCTGGTGACATACCGCGAGATCCTCGC
>JAXKBK010000007.1:0-160745 GCA_036553025.1 Collinsella sp.
GCCTGAACGAGGCCACGATCGCGAAGTACATCCGGGAGCAGGAGAAGGCCGACATCGCGCTCGACCGGCTGAGCGTCAAGGAGTACGAGGACCCCTTCGATAGGGGGCCGGGGCGCAAATAGCGCCGGTTTGACCGGCCCGTCACGGGTCAACCTGCAGTGCGGCCCGAACCCCGTGAGGGCCGGCGCCTTTAGACGCGTGCCGGCAATCCAAGGGTTATGCCCTAAGAGCAAACCACCCCTTTTAGGGGTGGTTTTGATTTATCTGCCCCGATAAGGAGCCCATGGCGAGAGAGCTCAGCATATTCGTGGACGAGAGCGGCGACCGAGGCGGCAAGGCGCGCTACAATATGAAGGAGTTGGACGAAGACGAGAAGTCGTTCGAGAAGCTCGGCATTACATTCGAGGAGAAGGCCTTCTGCGACATCCTCGTGAAGGTGCGCAACGAGCATGGCTTCCCCTACGAGGAGGAGAAGTACCTTGTTCTCGCCAAGGCTATCAAGGAGTCCGTCGACGGCAAGGCTCAATACGCTGACTGGTCAACGCGTGATAACATTAAAAAGCCAGCTCAACATGGACCTTACCGTTCTGCTTTATAAGAACGGTTATCCGCAAGAGCGGGACGAAGAGGTATCTGAGAAGGTCCTGGAACAAACTGAAAACCTCAAGGCAGAATCGAACTGCAGCTTCGAAGCGATGAAATGGTCAAAACAGGCAACATCTGATTTGCAACGTCGAACAGCATAGCTAAGGACTATCAAATGGTTGATTTTAAAAAGATGGCAGCATCGCAGAACCCTACGCTGCGCATAAAGCCTGATGAGATTTTCGATAGGCTGCCGAAACCCCAATCCTTTGATGATTTACATAGCAGCCAGGCTGAGGTACTTGATGCATGGTTTGCTAACAGAAAAACGAAAGACACCGTTATTAAGCTTAATACGGGAGGCGGCAAAACCCTTATAGGCCTGCTGATTGCCCTCTCTAGTGCACGAGAGCTAAAACGTGGAGCATTGTACCTTGTCGACAACAAACAGCTTGTCCATCAAGTGTGCGAACAAGCAAGGACACTTGGAATACCCGCTTCCGAATATAACGGAAGGGGATCGCTTACTGCGGATTTCAGAAATGGCTCAACGATTCTCGTTGCCCATTATCAAGCCCTCTTTAACGGCAAGTCCTCCTTCGGCTTGGAAGGAGGACCCGAAGCCGAGGAAGTTTCAGTAATCATCATAGATGATGCGCACTCTTCCTTTGACTCGGTTCGAAGCGCATTCACGGTGGAGATAAATGCATCGGATGCGCCTGGCTTATATCAAGAAGTTGCGACGCTCTTTCGCTCAAGCTTTGATGATATCGATAAAGTGTCAACTTTCGACGATTTCGTTTCTGGGACTCGCACAGCTGGCGAAGAGGTGCTGGAGGTCCCATTCTGGGCGTGGGAAAAGCATCGACAGAAGGTCGCCCGAAGCATTTCTGATTTCGCAGCGTCAAATAAAAAAGGCACGCTTACGGCAAACTCTATAAGCTTTGGCTGGGATCTCATCAAAGACGATCTCAAGTACTGTCTTGCAACGCTGAGTCGTGACAGATTCTCAATTACTCCAATTCTTCCCCTTGTGGAGAAGTTTCCGACATTCGAAGAAGCACCTAGAAGAGTGTACATGTCTGCAACGTTTGCTGACGAAAGTGCAATCGTTAGATCGTTTGGATGCAAGAAAGATGACATCAACGTCATCTCCCCCAAAACACTTGCTGGTGTAGGGCGGAGGATGGTTCTCGAGATTGGGGCAAAAGAAGAGCTTCGAACCACGCTCGTCGAGAAAATGATTGCCCTTGCGAAAGACAAAAAGGGCGTCGTAGTCCTCGAACCGAGCTTTGCAACTGCAGAGCAATGGGAACAATTGGGAATCCCCACTGTAAAAGGAAGCGAGGTTGTTCAGGCTGTAAACGCCCTGAAGGTAAGCAAGCTGGACACACCAATTGTATTTGCAAATCGATACAACGGTATTGACTTGCCAGGCGATGCATGCCGTATGCTTGTCGTCTCAGGCATCCCCAAGGGGATGTCCGATCACCATAAATTGATGTCGAAAATCCTAGTCCATAGCAAAGTCTATGCCCGCTCAATCGCCCAAAACATTGAGCAAGCAATGGGCAGAGGTACAAGGGGTTCGGGTGATTACTGTGTCGTTGCTTTGATTGGATTCGATCTTTGCGAGTGGGTTAATGACAACCGCCATGCTGTGTTCTTGACCCCTACAACAAGAGCCCAAATCGAATGCGGGCAAGGCATTATGAACGAAGTAAAGTCAGCAAAAGACTTCGTTGAGGTTATCGATCAGGGAGTCAATGACGACCCCGATTTTGCAGCCTATTTGTCAAGCTATGTGGCAGATAAGGTCAACGATTTTGAATTTGTTGACGACGGCATGCTCGAAGATTTTGCTCTCTGTGAAAGAAAAGCGCTAAACGAATGGCGCAAAGGCAGGAGTGGTCGAGCTGTCGAGCTCCTAAAACGATTTACGAATAGTGAAAATATAGACAATTCAGTAAAGGGACTTGTCCTCCGCCTGGCAGCTCAAATTGCCTATTCGGATGACGATGTAGAGACTTCCAGAGAGCTACAGACTCGCGCAAACGGGCTCAACCGTTCACTTGCTAAGCCCATGTTCTCTAGCTCAGACTCTGACGTTAGCTTGCAAGCAAGAAAGATAATTGAATTCATTTCGTACCAAACTCGAAAAAGCAGCGATGTGTCGACGAAATTCGACTCAGACTTGAAATCCTTATCGAAGCAATGCGATTCAAAAGAATTCGAATCAAAACTTGAGCTGCTGGGGAAATACCTTGGTGCCAGCTCGAAACGTTACGACGATAACGGTGACGGACCCGACGTTGCCTGGGTTTTTGAAGATGAGGATATTGCTTTTGCCTTTGAAGCAAAAAACGAAAAACTTTCGGATAATCCGCTCACGAAACAAGAGCATGGACAGCTTCAGGTCGCAAAAGAGTGGTTACGAGCTCAGTATCCAAAAATGAAATGTTTTGCAATATCTGTTCATCCAAATAATTTGGCATACAAGAATGCGAGTGCAGAATCAGCATTAGTGCTTACGCTTAATAAGCTTAACGGACTTGTAAAATCGATTGGTCAATTGATTGCGATCCTAAGTCATGGAACGCTTAATGAGAGAGGTCGATTGGCGGAATGCGAGACGCTAATCGACCAGCACGACCTGCGCCCCGGTCAGATCCTTGAAACCAGGGTTGAAACATTCATAGCTAAGGAACAAGGGTAGACTCGTGGTGGATTCCTCGCCAAAACCGACCGTATTAAAGCGCTTGAGATGTTTTTCAATCTTGGTCATTACAACGGCTGATCTTAGTTTTCAAAAGAGACAACTGCTGGATAACGGATGCACAGAAGTTTTGGCGGCATCCATCCATGCCAACATCCTCGAGTTCATGCAGGAAGGGAGGATCTTTTAAGGGTTTGTAGAGCTTCTCTACCTTGCCCTCCCTTGACATATAGTGTTCGTGCGACTATTCGGTACTGCTCGCAGCTTGCCGTGACCCACTGTGACCCGCAAAATTGCTACAGGTGGCCTGATGATCCGTGACCCAGATTTGACCCCCATGGATTCGCGGCATTTTTTGAGACTGGGTGTAAATAAGACAAACCAAAACAAACTGCGGCAAACTGGAACAAACTGGAGAGAGCTTTTTACTATTGAGTGGGAGTAAGCTTCTACTCTTTTGGGCGAATTGCATTGACAGGGAGGGGGTCCCGCGCAAACGTGTGCGGGACCCCTTTCGTTTTACTGTTCGGTTAATGCTGCGGATCGTTTTGGAAGGCTTGCGAGCATAGTGGTCCCGTTCTCGGAACTTGCTTCGACCTCTACAGCGCCACCGTGAAGCGCTGCAATCTCCCAAACGAGCGCGAGTCCGAGTCCTGCGCCGCCGTATGCCCTGCTGCGGGATTTATCCAGGCGAAAGAACGGTTGGAAGATGCTCTCACGGTACTGTTTGGGTATTCCCGGGCCCTGGTCCTCGACTCGCAGGAACACGTGGCTGTCGTTGTCGCAGATGGAGACGTTGACAGTCGAGCCGGGGCGGCTGTAACGGATGGCATTTTCGACCAGGTTAAACACCAGCCGATAGAGGAGCGTGTCGCTCCCGATTACTAAAGCGTCTCCAGCACAATTGAGGGCTATGCCCTTATTTTCGGCAAGTGGCGCTAGGTCGGTGAGGACCTCTTCGGATAAGGGACCAAGTTCAACATCGTCCTCGCAAGGAACGCTGCGGAGCTCACTCATCTCGAGCAATACCTTGGCCATTCGAGACATGCGCTCGGTTTGTTCTTGTAGCAGGCCGAGCAGCTCGGCTGTTTCGGGTTGCAAACCGGAGTGTTCGGAGATGAATAGTTCAATCTGTGCTTGCATAAGGGCGAGCGGGGTGCGCAGCTCGTGTGCGGCGTTGCCGGTAAACTGACGCTGTGCAGAGAACCCTTCGCCAAGACGAGCGATCATGTCGTTGAAAGAGGCGCTGCATCGTTGTAGCTCGGTGGGCACATCTTCATTGAGTCTGATTTCGCTTAGGTTGTCAGGTTGCACACGCTCAACCTGAGATGCAAAAGCCCGTAGCGGTTTGAGTGCACGGCCGCTCACAAAGTATGCCAGCGCGCCGCCAAGGAGTGTGACTCCAGCCGTGATGTACCAGGCTGTCGTGCCAAAAGACTCCTGTGCGTCGTTTACGACGATCGTGACCTTGTCATCGAGGGCTGCTTTCGTTGGGTCGAACGCCTGGAGCGAATCTTCGCCGGTTGCGTTAAAGGCCGAGATGTCGCTGCCGATGGCATCCATGTAGCGCATGCCCGTATAGCCGACCAGGCAGTTCGTCAGCACGCATGCCGCACACGTGAGCAGTGCCGTCATAATCGTTATGCGCCATTGCAGCGAAAGCCCTTTCATTCTCCATCCTCCATAACGTAGCCCTCTCCAATCCGATTGCGAATCGGGTCGTATCCCAAAGCACCGCGCAACTTTTTTCGGAGCGACGAGATGTGAACGCGGGTTGCGTTGCTAAAGCTGTTCACGGTGCTATCCCAAACGTGCTCTATAAGCTCCTCTTGGCTTACCGGTCGCCCCTGATTAAGCATTAGGTATTCCAAGATTCCCGTTTCCTTGCGTGTAAGAGATAGAGCCTCACTGTCCACGGAAGCGATGCGCGCCTTGGTGTCAAAGTTGAGCTTTCCGCAGGTTAATACTATGTCGCTTTGTGCGAAGCGCCTGAGGGTAAGGCTGCGGATCCTTGCCGCAAGTTCGTCCAGATGAAACGGCTTGGTAAGGTAATCGTTGGCGCCGGCATCGAGTCCGGCAACTTTATCGGATACTTCGCCACGTGCGGACAGAATCAGTACCTTGGTCTCGCAGTCGGTTTTCCTAAGTTCCCTGAGCACGGTCATGCCGTCGATACGGGGGAGATTGAGGTCGAGCACCACGAGGTCAAAGACTTCGACGCCCAGCAGGTCGAGCGCCTCCTGTCCATCGTGACAGCAGTCGACGCTGTACGCCAAGTTTCGCAAGCTGCGCGCGATTGCATCGCACAGTGCTCGCTCGTCTTCGACGATCAAAATACGCATAACAGTCTCCTTGCACATTCCATATCGCGCTTAACACGGATTTTATAGCCGATATGGTCCAATGGTCGCGTAACGAAAGGAGTGGTCGTGTTGTTCAAAGCGGTAAAACCCGTGGTACAGGTCGCTTTGTTGATCGTCGGAATTACCATGGTGTGCTTTGGTGTTATGCGTGGCGAGGCGGATGCCGTGCTGGCCAAAGCGATTAGGCTGTGCTTGGAGTGTATCGGAATTGGATAAAAGAGAAAACACTGCGTCGCATGTTTTGGCCCGATTTCGCGGATTCATTCAGGCGGCGGCGACGCTGGTCACCAATATTCACCTGCCAAACTTTGCCAAAGGCGGCATCTATCAGGGCGCGGGAAAAACAGTCTGCGTACCTGGGCTTAATTGCTATTCGTGCCCCGCGGCATCGGGTGCGTGTCCCATTGGGTCGTTCCAGTCGGTGGTAGGTTCATCCAAGTTCAACTTCTCCTACTACGTCACCGGTACGCTCATTTTGCTTGGCGTGCTGCTGGGACGCTTTGTATGCGGGTTTTTGTGCCCGTTTGGCTGGCTGCAGGAACTTCTACACAAGATTCCCGGCAAAAAGCTATCAACGAAAAAGCTCAAGCCGCTCACGTACATCAAGTATGCCGTGCTGCTGTTTGCCGTGGTGCTGCTGCCCGTCTTGGTGGTCAACGATGTGGGCATGGGCGACCCGTTCTTTTGCAAGTACATCTGCCCGCAGGGCGTGCTCGAGGGTGCGATTCCGCTGTCCATCATGAATACGGGAATCCGCTCCGCGCTGGGAAAGCTCTTTACCTGGAAGCTCGCGATTCTCATTGCGGTTGCGGTGCTGAGCGTGTTGTTCTACCGCCCCTTCTGCAAATGGATTTGTCCACTCGGCGCATTCTATGCGCTCATGAATAGGGTGTCCCTGCTGGGGATTCAGGTTGACGCGTGCAAATGCGTCTCGTGCGGCAAGTGCTCAAAGGTTTGTCAGATGGACGTTGATGTGGTCCGCGCGCCCAATCATGCCGAATGCATCCGGTGCGGAAAGTGCATCGGGGCCTGTCCTGTCGATGCCATCAGCTATCGCTATGGCCTGGATGTGTCGGCGGAAAAGCTTCCCTTGACCGCCGATAAAAAGTAAACAAGCTTCGACAAAACGGAGGAATGACTATGAAGCTTTCTAAGATTGCGGCCCTGTTTATGGTGCCGGTATTGGCCTTGTGCCTTGTGGCATGTTCGGCGCCCGGTGGCAATGCGAGCGAATCTGCGAGCTCCGATCCTAAGATCGCAGAGCTCACTGCGCAGAAGCCGGCCAATGCCGACGAGGCCGCCGAGCTGTATGCGAAGCTCATGCAGAAGGAGAACGAGATCTTTTCGAGTGATAACGCGCTGTGGGAAAAGGTATTCAATGCGGCAAATAAAGACTCGGCAATGATTGAGGATGGCAGCAATTACGGCGATTTTCTGCTCAAGACCATCGACGGCGCCAAGGATGAGTTCACGGCGGATGAGCTTAAGACGCTCAAGGCCGGTGCACAGCAGATCAAGGAGATCGAGGATAAGCTCATGGCGCTGGAGAAGGAGTTTCCCGGATGCGGCAGCACGCCCGGCGAGGGGGAGAGCGTCGATGCCTCGACCGCAGGCATGACCAACGACGAGAGCGGGGAGACGAAGTTCCCCAGCTTTAAGGGCAAGGACCTGGACGGCAACGATGTAAACAGCGACGAGCTGTTCTCCAAGAACAAGGTCACCGTCATGAACTTCTGGTTTACCACCTGCAAGCCGTGCGTGGGAGAGCTGGGCGATCTGGAGAAGCTCAACAAGGAGCTTGCCGAGAAGGGCGGCCAGGTCGTGGGCGTTAATTCCTTTACGCTCGATGGCAACAAAGACGAGGTGGCAGACGCCAAGGACGTACTTTCCAAGAAGGGCGTGACGTACAAGAACATCTGGTTCAAGTCGGATAGCGAGGCCGGCAAGTTCACCTCCAACTTGTACTCGTTCCCGACCACCTACGTGATTGACAAGAACGGCAACATCGTGGGAGAGCCAATCATGGGCGGCATCAACTCCGCCGAGCAGCGAGAGGCGCTCAACAAGCTGATCGATCAGGCGCTTGCTAAGAGCGAGCAGTAGGTTCGAATGTGGCAAAGGGACAGTCCCTTTGTCACATCATCGATGATAAGTGCGGGACGGTGCGCCACGTGGCGTGCAGTCCCGTTCGTTTTTGGGGCAGTACGTTACATTTCTCACTGGAGCAGACCAAAAATGAGGATAGAGTAGGACAAACGCGC
Organism: Collinsella sp.; assembly: GCA_036553025.1. Lineage (GTDB taxonomy): Bacteria > Actinomycetota > Coriobacteriia > Coriobacteriales > Coriobacteriaceae > Collinsella. The sequence continues at coordinate 7,926 of JAXKBK010000007.1, forward strand.
CGAACGTGAACGGCGGGGGAGCGGGCGAGCGCGCCCGCGCGAGAGAGGTTGCCGTCCATGCTGGATCTCAGAGTTATTTGCAAAAGGTACGTTACGCAGTCGTTTACGCAGGTAGCGCTCGACAGCGTAAGCCTGTCTTTTCGCGATAACGAGTTCGTAGCCATTCTGGGTCCCTCGGGTTCGGGTAAAACTACGATGCTCAACGTCATCGGTGGACTCGATCATTTCGATTCGGGCGATCTGCTGATCGACGGCATCTCGACCAAGGACTTCAACGACCGCGATTGGGATGCCTATCGCAATAATCGCATCGGCTTTGTGTTCCAGAGCTATAACCTCATTCCGCATCAGAGCATTTTGGAAAACGTGGAGTTGGCGCTTACGCTCACGGGCGCGGGGCATGCCGAGCGCCGCCAACGTGCGCGCAAGGCGCTCGAGGCAGTTGGCCTGGGCGAGCACGTTGACAAGCGCCCGAGCCAGCTTTCGGGCGGGCAGATGCAGCGCGTGGCCATTGCCCGCGCCCTGATCAATGACCCCGAGATTGTGCTGGCTGACGAGCCGACCGGCGCCTTGGATTCAACGACGTCCGTCTAGGTCATGGATTTGCTCAAGGACGTTGCGCGCGACCGTCTGGTCATCATGGTCACGCACAATCCCGAGCTGGCGTACAAGTACGCCACGCGCATTGTCAACCTGGCGGACGGCAAGGTCACCGACGATTCAGATCCCTTTGATGCTGCCGAGGCCGCGCGTCGCGAGGCCAAGCCCACGCGCAAAACCTCGATGAGCTTTGTGACGGCGCTTGGGCTTTCTGCCCGAAATCTCATGACCAAGAAGGGCCGCACGGCCATGACGGCCTTTGCAGGTTCGATTGGCATTATCGGCATTGCGGCGATCCTGGCGCTCTCCAACGGCGTAAACGACTACATCAAAAAGGTCGAGGAGGACACGCTCTCGAGCTACCCGCTGACGATTTCCAAACAAGATTATGACCTGTCGTCCATGATGGGCGGGCATGGGGCTACGGATGATGAGGTGTCCGAGGGCGAGGATTCATCCGACGCCACCGGTGGCAAAGATAAGGGAACCGATAAGATCCCTGTGGTCACGGCCGTAAAAGACATGTTCGCAAGCGTTAAGTCCAACGACATGACGAGCTTTAAGGCATGGCTCGATGCCGGTGGCGACGGCATCGATAAAGAGGTCAACGCCATTCAGTACGGCTACGGTGTATCGCCGGTTGTCTATCGTGCCGGCAAGGGCGATGAGAAGCCTGTCCGGCTGGTGCCCAACGCCATGACCGAGGCCATGAGCGGCGGCGCAAGTTCGGCGGCAACGGTGAGCATGGATTCCATGGGGACCTCGGTCTTTAACGAGATGATTGACGACCAGAGCCTGCTCGACAGCCAGTACGATGTCGTTGCCGGCCATTGGCCTACGTCTGCCAACGAGGCCGTGATGGTGCTTTCGAGCCGCGGCACGGTGGGCGATTACACCCTCTATAGCATCGGTGCGCTGGATATCGATGAGCTTAACGACCTGGTTAACAGTGCCATGACGGCCGACGGCAAGGTCGAGACGCCCAAGGCCGGCACCGACTTTACCTACGACGATGCGCTGTCCACGACGTTTAAGGTGCTGTCGCCGTCCGATGCCTATCGCAAAAACGAAGAGACCGGCATGTGGACTGACATGTCTGGCGATGCCGACTTTATGGCGGCCAAGGTTGCCGACGGTATTGACGTGCGCATTGTGGGCGTGGTGCGACCCAACGAGGCGGCAAACGCGAGCGCATTGTCCCCGGGCATTGCCTATACGCATGCGCTGACTCGCCAGCTTATGGAGCGTGCTGCCGATTCGCAAATCGTGCAGGAGCAGCTTGCCCACCCCGAGACGGATGTCTTTACGGGCAAGTCTTTCGATGAACTGCAAGGCGAGGCTAAACAGAGCGTGGAACTGGGCAGCATGTTCAGTGTGGACGAAGCGGCGCTGAAGAGTGCGTTCTCTCTCGATTCGTCGGCGCTCTCGGGTGCGGCCGGCGGTATAGACCTTTCTGGTATCGACTTGTCCGGGCTGGACCTTGACCTTTCGGGCGTTGGGAAGGGCATTGACTTCAGCGACATCATGGCCAAAGCGCCGGCCCCAGATTTCTCGGGCATCTTTGACGGTCTGGAACTCACGCCCGAGCAGATGCAGCAGGTGGGAACGCTTGCCAACCAGCTGTTTGAGGGCTTTCTGCAGTCTGATCAGTTTAAGGCGCTGTCGCCCGAAGATCTTAAGGACGCGTCAAAGCTTGCTGCCGCATTCTCGGCGTATCTTGAGAATGATGCCGCAGCCCAGCAATGCCTGGCTCAGCTCAAGGCGTTGGGCGGCGATGCCTTGGCCGAGCGCCTGCAGCGGGCGATGGGCGACTATGTGCAAAAGCAGCTGGCTCCGTATTTGCAGCAGGCTATGGACCAGGTGACAAAGACGATCAGCGAGCAGATTGCCACGACGGTATCAGCTCAGCTCAAGGCGAGCGCGGCAGGGCTTATGGACCAGATGGCGACGCAGATGTCTTCGAGTTTTGCCAACCTGGCGAGCGCCATGCGCGTGGATGCGGGCGCCTTTGCTCGTGCCATCCACTTCAACATGGACGCCGAGGACCTGAGTTCGCTCATGATGAGCTATGCCAAGGCATCGAAGCTCACCTACGACAACAATCTGACCACGTTGGGCTATGCGGACGAGGCGGACCCCATTTCGGTCAAGATTTTCCCGCGCGACTTTGAGGCCAAGGAGCGCGTGCTCGATCACATCGATGCGTACAACAAGCAGGTCAAAGCCGCCGGCCACGATGAGCGGGCAATTTCGTACACCGACTACATGGGTATCATCATGGGCTCGGTGACCGACATCGTGAATACTATCAGCTTGGTGCTCATCGCATTCGTGAGTATCAGTCTGGTGGTGAGCTCCATCATGATCGGCATTATCACCTATATCAGCGTGCTGGAGCGCAAAAAGGAGATTGGCATCCTGCGCGCGATCGGCGCGTCAAAGCGCAACGTGGCAAACGTGTTCAACGCTGAGACCTTTATCGAGGGCCTCATCGCCGGCGTCTTTGCCATTGTCGTCGTAGTGGCCGTGAGCTTCCCGGTCAATGCTTGGGCGCTTGCGGCCAAACAGGTCCCCAACCTGATGAGCCTGCCCGTGCAGGATGCGCTGGTGCTTATTGCAGTTTCGGTGCTGCTGACGGTCGTTGCCGGCCTGCTGCCGGCCCGCAGCGCATCCAAGAAGGATCCCGTGGAGGCCCTGCGCTCCGAATAATGCGACAAAGGGACAGTCCCTTTGTCGCATTGGGCGCCTAGCTCGTTTTGCCCACCAACGTGATACGGATGCTTGGATGGGTGTACTCGTCAAACTCGTCCTCGGGCTCCGTGTCAAACGAGTAATACGCTTTGATGGGATCGTCACTCGTCCTGATAGAGATTCTCTCGTAGAGCGAACCGTTCAAAAAAGCCTGCCTAAACTCTTCGGGGAGCTTCTGCGGTGCTAGGAGCTCGGGCCTCACGGTCTTGACGTCTATGGTTTGGACAACAGAGGAAAGCTCATCCAGATCGAGCTCGACGCGGGCGAGGTTGTCCTCAAGGCTCGCGTCGGGGTCGATCTCTGCGATGTAGCTCACTTCCTTGAGCGTCCCCTTGTTGTCAAAGTCCAGATACGTATAGGTCTTCTGGGCGTCGGAGTCGCCTTCGTGCAGATAGCCGCGGACATGATAGCCGTAATCTTGATACCGCTCGTAGGGGTCATCGGCGGACACGTACTCGCATGCGGGCTCTAATGCCTTGCGGGCGATGGCGATCTGCTCGGCCGCGGCCGCGGCGTTCTGTTGCATCTCGATGTTTCCCTGCGCCAGCTGCGGGATATAGGCACCGCACACGATTGCGAGGGGCAGTGCCACAAGCGCGACGATCCACTTTTTTGCACGGGGGATAGGCACGCCACAGGCCTCTGCCATGGCCTTTGCGTTGGCAAAGCTTTCGGCAAGCACGTCTGCCGCGGTGGCGACGGCGCCTACGGCAGCGGCGACTTCTGCCGCGCCGCCCAGGTTGCGTGCGGTCTCGTTGTCGCTGTTCTTGAGCAGGCGCGCGGCGGCCTGCGTACCGATAGCACCTGCGATTTGTGCCGAGTGGTCTTTCTCAGCCTGCTCGACGACGAGTCGGTGCTGCATTTCTTTCCACTGCTTGCCGCGCATGCCAAAGCGCGGCGCGAGCGCGCAGTAGCAGAAGATGACGAGCTCGACGGCGGTGAGCACCAGGGCGGCTATCATGCCCGTTTCTTGGAAGCCTTCGTGATGGAAGACGATGTCGTCGATCATCTCGAAGGGAATGATCGAAAATGGCAGCACAAACGCCATGGCAAGCGCTGTGCCGGCAATCTTGGGATAGATGCAGTATCGCTGGATACGCTTGCGTTCTTGTTCGGAAAGTGTTGCCATGGCTGATCCTTGGTGTCGTAACGGTCGTTGCGGCGCATGGGGCGCGGGGCGCATCAGTTTGAGCTAGCGCTGGATAAGAACATAGAGCAAGATGCTCATCGCGATGAGCAAGAAGCCTGCGATGTTAAACATCAGTGTGGCAAAGTTGCCCACGATGGGGCGTTCGACATAGCTTTTGTCTGGGTTGCTGGGGTTGTAGTACACGGTCATTTGGCTACCGAGGGGCCAAAGCTGCTCCGCGAGGGTGCCTAGGCGGGCGATGGGGCCTGTCTGCACGTGCAGCCAGCCCTTGGCGTCTTCGTAGGCGGTGGCTTGCGTGCGGATGGGGAGTCCCGACAAGCTTTTGGTCTTTATGCCACGGAATTGTTTTTTCGCGCGGTATTGCGTGCCGTCGACGGCGTATTCCAAAACGGGATACATCCTGCCTTCGCCCATAAAGCGATGGTCGATGACCGTTCCCATGGTCACGGCGGTACAGGCCTTGGCTTTCTTGCGAGCGGCGGCTTTCATGAGCGCGCTCACTCCGATAAGCAGGATGCCGATGCCCCCAACCAAGATGAGCGCGAGCAGGGATATCTGCGACGTGGTCACGGCGTTCTCCTTTGGCGCGATACCGTCATATGTGACTCAGTATAGAGAATCCCGCCATCGATGAGCTATTGCGGGGGGGGGTCAATTCTGAATGTGACAAATGGACTGTTCCTTTGTCACATCGGGGACTGCGGAATCGAGGTCTAATACTTTTCCCGAGAAGTGAACGAGTGAAAACGGACTCCCGAAGCATCGACGCTTTTGGCGTGCAATTTCCTGCGGTTTTGACGCCTAAAAATGTCAATGCTTCGGGGGTCCAAATACAGCCGTTCACTTCTCGGGAAAAGTATTAGACCTCGAAATATGGGCGGCGTTCGCGAACGGCAACTAGCTTGCGTCCGGTAGCCGGCACTTGGGGCAAAGGGACTGCCCTTTTGCCCCTTCACCATTGCATCGTATCTGGTGTGGAAATAATATCGCCTGCGTTCTCGCGCCTGCGAAGAGTTCCTGAACCGCTTGAATGGGATGTGACAAAGGGACTGTCCCTTTGTCACATTGATTTGAGAGTGGATGTTGATGAATTTATCGCTGGCCCCCATGGAGGGGATTACCGGGCATGTGTTCCGTCGCGTGCATGCGGAGTGCTTTGGCGCGCTCGATTGTTATTACACGCCGTTTTTGCCGCCGCCGCGGGTGGGCAACCGTTTTGGTGGCAAGGCGTTTAAAGAGGTCGATCCTGCCAATAACCAGGGGCTTAACGTAGTACCTCAGCTGATGTCCAAGAATGCGGACGAGTTTGTGTGGGCGGCGCAGGTGCTCGCCGAGATGGGGTACCGCGAGGTCAATCTCAACCTTGGCTGCCCCTCGGGTACGGTTGTTGCCAAAGGCAAGGGTTCGGGCTTTCTGCGCAACCTGGATGAGCTCGAGGTGTTCTTGAGCGACGTGTGCGAACGCTCACCCTTGCCGGTGTCGGTCAAGACCAGGCTGGGGTTGGAAAGCGATGACGAGTACGAACGCGTGCTCGACCTCTATTGCCGCATGCCGCTGGCAGAGCTGATCGTGCATCCGCGCGTGCAAAAGGACCGTTATACGGGCTCGCCGCGTAAAGAGTTTTACGGCGAGACGTTGGAGCGGGCGCCGTTTCCCGTGGCCTATAACGGCGACATCTTTGATCTTGAGGACATGGATGCGCTGGTGGGGGCCTATCCCGGAACACGCCACGTAATGTTGGGGCGCGGCTTGCTCGCGAACCCCGCGCTGGCTCGCATGGTTAAGGGCGGCTCTGCCGCCACGGCTGCCGAGTTGCAGCGCTTCCACGACACGCTGTTTGCGGCCTATGCGGACGAGATTGGGGGCAACGCGGTCTTTCGCATGAAGGAATGGTGGTTCTACGCCAAATGTGCCTTCGCCGATCCCGCTACCGTGCACAAGCTCGTGCGCAAGACCAAAAAGGTCGATGAATACCGCGCCGCTGTTGAGCGCGTGTTTCGCGAGCAGCCGCTCGCACCTATCGCCCGCTTTTGCGGCTAAATGTAGTCGCTGGGCAGTCGTTGGGGACGTTCTTAAACGACTAGTCATTCAAGAACGTCCCCAACGGCTATGTGAGACAGCATCGCCTTTGCTATCTGACGGCTTGGGCGGCAAGTGCGTCCAATACGCGCTCCGCGTCGGCGTCGATCAGGATGCTGCGATCGGCGATTTCTGCCGGGGCGACTGCCTCGCCATAATTGACGCACGTGTACGTAGCGCATTCGTTTTTAGCGGTCATTTGCCAAAACGGGTACTTGATGATGACGGGCGTGTTGCCGCCTACGCCAAGCTCAAAGAGCAGAACGCGCATATTGCTGTGCCGGCGCAGGAAATCCCGGTAGCGATCGGCCGCAGCATACCAGCCCTTATCCTGCACAAACGTATCGTCGGCGCGCAGGTTCATCGTGAGCGGGGAGCCGCAGTGGGGACAGCGGGGCACAAGTGCAGACGGAATGCGTAGGCCCTGTTGCGTAGCAACCATGCAATGTACGAGCCCTTCGTTGTCCCACGTTTCCTGACAACAGGGCTTACTGCACTGGAATAGACCATAGTCGCCCTGAGTGTAAAAGAGTCGCTGCTTATCAAAGCCGGCGCGCTGGAAGCAATGGTCTACGTTTGTGGTCAGCACAAAGTAATCGCGGTCGCGCACCAGGTCCAAAAGCTGCTCATAGACCGGCTTGGGGATGGGATCATATCGGTTGCACTTGATATAGCGGCTCCAAAACGCCCAATATTCCTCGAGCGAGTCATAGGGGTAGAAACCGCCGGAGTACATGTCGGTAAAGCCGTAGCGTGCAGCGAAGTCGCCAAAGAGTTTCTCGAAGCGCTCGCCCGAATAGGTGTAGCCGGCAGCGGTGGAAAGACCCGCGCCGGCGCCGATTATCACGGCGTCGGATGCATCGAGTGCGGCTCGGAGCTTATCGATCTGTTTGGAGAAGGTCGCGGTAGATTGACTCGTCAGACGCGAGAAATACATTGAAAATCACCTTAAGGTCGGAGTCGTTATGGTCTAGATGATGACGAACGGCATCGATGGCAACGCGCGCGGCAGCTTGCTGGGGATAGCCAAAGACGCCCGTCGAGATGCAGCAGAATGCAAGCGTTTCGAGCTTTTGACGTGTCGCCTCTTCTAGGCAGCTGGTATAGCAACGGCGCAGTAGCAATTCCTCGCGCGGACCAGGCATATGACTGGGCACGATGGGGCCGACGGTGTGGAAGATGTGGCTGCTCGGCAAGTTAAACGCTGGCGTGACCTTAACGCATGCGGTCGGTTCCTCATGCCCCTGTTTACGCATGAGGCTGGCGCACGTCAGACGTAGCTGCATGCCGGCGTATGTGTGGATGGCGTTGTCGATGCAGCGATGTCTCGGCACAAAACAGCCGAGCATTTGGCTGTTGGCGGCGTTGACGATGGCGTCGGCCTTAAGCAGCGTGATGTCGCCACGCCAGACGGCAACGCGATTGCGGTAGGGGAGCGTGGCGGCATCAGTCGCTCCGCCGCGCTCGGCAAGCCGCTGTTGCAGGTAGACATCCTGAACGTCGAGGGTTTCTTTTGCGAGCGCTTCGGGCGGCCGCACGTTCATAAGGGCCCTGAGCAAATCATGTTGCTCACCGGTCCCGGCGGGAACAGCAAAGCCGCGTCCGTCTGGTCTCTCATCGAGCAATGCGTTGATAAGCCAAACGCGACGTTCGGCTTGATTCATGGCTGGCCTCCTGTCAAATTGAGTCGGGTGTGTCTGACAGTAGTGTGCAATCCGAACTGCCTCTTAAAAAGAAGGCACAAAAAGGTAAGCGCCGTGGAGCGGTGTGCCCCACGGCGCTCAATTTGCAGAAATCCGCAGCTGCTAGGAACTTCGTACAAGCTGCTGATAGTCGGTGCCCCATTCCACAAGAGAATCGATGATGGGCATAAGGCTTTGACCCAGCTCGCTCAGCGCGTATTCGGTACGGATGGGCGTTTCGGGAATGACGGTGCGCGTGATAAGTCCCGCGGCATCCATTTCCTTTAGGTTTGACGAGAGCACCTTTTGACTGATGCCGGGAATAGAGCGATGTAGTGCGTTGAAGCCCAGGGGCTGCTCAATGAGCTGCTGGATGATATAGATTTTCCACTTATTGCCAAAGAGCTGAAAACACGTAGCGACGGGGCAGGGAGGCAGTTCTTCTTTGGTGAGCATGGTAACCTCGCAATCGGGTAGGTTGCTTGCATTATCTCAGCTGCTGGCGCCCGCGGCTACAACTTACTTTTTGGTAACTGGCTAATAGATTAGTGCCTTCTTTTGGGTGGGGTGCATTCCTCGCATGATGTGCTTAGGCGCAAAAGCGTCTACGTCCGGGCGGCTTCGCCCCGCCGCTCCCAACCGAAAGGAACTGCCATGTCCGAGAATCTCGAGAACGTTGCCGCCTTCGCTTCTTGCGGTACCGCCGATCCCGCGCCCGCCTGCGGCTCTGCTGATCCCAAGGCCGCTCCGGCCTGTGGCACCGCTGATCCCGCGGCTGCCCCTGCCTGCGGCTCCGCCGATCCCAAGGCTGCTCCGGCCTGTGGCACCGCTTGCGGCGCTGCGGACGCTCAGTAAGCAATCGCTCGGAAGGGACTCGTAATGGATGCTCAGACTTGCCTCAAAAAAATGCAGCTTGCCGGGACGCTTTCGCTGGCAACTGTGGACGAAAACGGCGCGCCGCAAATTCGCTGCGTGAGCGCCGTGCATTACGAGTCCCACGCTATCTACTTCCTCACGGCGCGCGGCAAGGAGATGGCCCGTCAGCTTATGGCTGATGGACGCATTCAAACGCTTGTCCACACGCGGTTTAACGAGATGATCCGCATGTCCGGCGTTGCCACTCCCGTCTCGGATTCCGAGCAAGCTTACTGGCGTGATGTCATTTACACCGAGCAGCCGTATCTCGCCAACGTCTATCCCGGTGATACGCGTGATATCAACATTATCTTTAAGGTCGAAAACATAGTGCTCGACTACTTTAACCTGGGGGTCCGTCCTATTGAGCGCGCTGTCTTTACTCTAGATGAGGGCATGGTGCCCGGGCCTGTTAAGGGTTTTCGCATTGATTCCGATGCGTGTATCGGTTGCGGTACCTGTCTTGAGCACTGCCCACAGAAGTGCATTGAGCCGGGAGACTCGTATCGCATAGAGCCTGAGCACTGCTTGCATTGCGGTGCTTGTGCAAAGAATTGCCCCGTCGGCGCCGTTGGGCGCCTGTAGCTCAAATACCGACATCAGTTACAACATCGACCAAGGGAGCCCCACGATGCAAAAGCCTGCGTTTGCCTTCCAATGGCATATTACGGATGAATGCGATCAGCGCTGCAAACATTGCTATATCTTCGCCAACGGTGCCTGCGCTGGTTTTAAGCGTATGCCGTGGGAGCAGATGATCGAGGTCGTCGATCAGGCTCAGGTCCTCTGCGAGCGCATCGGTCGTCAGCCGTACTTTTACGTTACGGGCGGTGATCCCATTCTCCATCCCGATTTTTGGCGCCTTGCTGAGCTTTTGCACGAGCGGGGTTTTATGTGGTGCGTGATGGGTAATCCGTTCCACCTGACCGACGAGGTTTGCACCCGCATGAAAGAGCTGGGGTGCCGCAAATACCAGCTCTCGCTCGATGGACTCGAGAAAACGCACGATTACTTTCGTAAGCCCGGCTCGTTTGTCGAGACCTTGCGTGCGATTGGGTGCCTTAAGCGCGCGGGTATCTGGGTTGCCGTTATGAACACGGTTTCGAGTATGAATGCCGCCGAGCTGCCGCAGCTCATTGACCTTGTGGCAAGCCTCGAAGTCGACGTGTTCGCTTTTGGACGATACTGCCCCACCTCGGGCCAAAAGCGTGATGAGTTCCATCTGGAGCCGCTGGAATATCGCGACGTGCTGCTGGCCGCGCAAGAGCGTATGGAGTTTCACCAGGCTGCGGGCTGCAAAACGTTCTTCCAGCTCAAAGATCACCTGTGGACGCTTCTTTTGTGGGAGCAGGGCAAATTCACCATCCCCAAGAGCGCCAAGCCCGGCATGATCTACGACGGCTGCCATTGCGGTACGGGCCATATGACGGTGCTGCCTACGGGCGACGTCTATGCGTGCCGTCGCATGGAGAGCAAGGTGGGCAACGTTGCCGAGAACTCGCTCGAGGAGCTGTTCTTTTCGCCGCAGATGGAAGCAACGCGCGACTTTAAAAAGTTCAAGAAGTGCTCCAAATGCGAACTTTTTGGCTGGTGCCGCGGCTGCCCCGCTGTGACGTATGGTTACACAGGCGATATGTACGAAGCCGATCCTCAGTGCTGGAAAGAGATCGAGGAATAGGATCGCCGTGTCATCGGGTAGTCGTTGGGGACGTTCTTAAACGACTAGTCATTAAAGAACACCCAATGACTATACTAAGTGCGTCCCCAATGAGTGCAAGAAACTGTACGCCAGCATCCAAAGATGTCGAAAAATGTCGACTTTGGATGCTGGCGTACATGTTTGTGCCGTATGGGTTTGTGCGTTGGGGCCGGCCGACCGCAATAGCGCGCTAGAGCAGGTTCTCCTGTACCCAGGCGATGATGTCGCTCGATTCGTAGAGTGGTTCGCCGTCAATGAACAGGCAGGGGACCTGGCGCTTGCCGCCGACGGCGATGAGCGTCTGCTCGGCATCGGGGTCGGTCGAGATATTGCGTTCGGGAATGGTCACGCCGTTATCGGCCAGGAAGCGCTTGACCTTTATGCAATACGGGCAGCCGGTCATAACGTAGAGCACGAGCTCGTGATCAGTAGCCATGGGTCTCCAATCGGTTGAGGTTTCGATTGAAATACCCAAAGCCGCCGCGGTCTATGCGTGAGCCGACGACGAGTCGATGGCTTGGACTAGAAACGCCGTGGCTCCGGTGCCGCAGGGCTTGTCGTAGTAGTCGATAAAGCGCTGATCGGCAAGATAGCCGTGGGCGAGGCCCAGGTATGCTTCGTCTTGGGGCTCGTGTCCCCAGTTAAGGCCAATCCATCGACGGTGCATTGCGACAAGTTTGCGGGCATCGTTGCTCTTTGGATCGCCGTCGCCCATGGCAATCGAGAGCTGACCCAGAATGGCACGCTCGAGTTCCTTCATGTCGTTCCATGTCGCGGGGTCCATGTCCAGCAGTGCCTCGTTTGCTGCATCGACGGCCTCGTCGCCATAGCGCGCCCGCGCCTCGGCACCGTAGCGCTCCTCATTTTCCTGCACGGTACGCCAGCGCTCCAGTTGCGGCAGCACGGCGCCCATGAGCGAGACGGCTTCGTCGAGCGACATACCGGTGTTTTGTGCCAGCCGCGGGGCACAATCCTCGATCATCGCCTCCATTGTGGTCTCGTAGGTGTACTTGCCGTGGTCGTAGCACCACTTGCAGTAATGGTCGGTCGTGGCGCCGTGGGCATCGGTACCGCAATCGTCGGGCGTGAGTATCATGCCGCAGCTCTGGCAATAGTGCTCGGGCATTTCGAGCAGGTGAGACAGTGGCTCGCCGGTCACGGCGGCAATGAGCTTCATCATGTCGATGCCCGGGGTGACCTCGCCGCGCTCCCAACGGCTGACGGCTTGGCGTGTGACGAAGAGCTTGGCGGCGAGCTGCTCCTGAGTAAGGTGATGGGCACGACGGACGGCGATGAGCTTTTCTGCAAAGGCCATAACGGCTCCTTTCTGCTGGTTGATGGCTTAAGCATAAGCGGCGGCGGGCGCCCTTCCAAGCAACCGTTGGTTGCACGACGGGGGACCGCGGCGAAGAATTGCGCGTAACGCCCCACACCTCCATGCCGTACAATGACCGGCATGGAACCTATCGCACACATACATACCGACCTGCCGCAGAAGTTCGGCATCCCGCGCAACAGCTTTTTGGCGCCCCATCTGCAGGGACGCATCGTCTTTGAGCCGGAATTTGCCTCCAACGCAGCGGTTGAGGGTCTGGGCTCCTTCTCTCACCTATGGCTGCTGTGGCGCTTCGAAAACGGAACGCCCGGCGGCACGGCTAAGGACATAGCCGCCGATGCCAAAACGCAGGACAGGTCCGGCACTAATGCCAAGTGGTCGAAGACCGTGCGCCCGCCGCGTCTGGGTGGAGCCGAGCGCGTGGGCGTGTTTGCCACGCGCAGCCCGTTTCGCCCTAATCCCATCGGGCTCACCTGCGTCAAGCTCGATCGTGTTGAGCTTACCGACGATGGTCCCATCATTCATGTGCTGGGGGCCGACCTGCGCGACGGCACGCCCATCTACGACATTAAGCCCTACATTCCGTTTGCGGACTGTCACCCGGATGCAACGGGCGGCTGGATTGAAGACGCGCCGTGGCAAGAGCTCGACGTCGAGTTTCCGCAAGTGCTGCAGGAAATGGTCCCGCCTGAAAAGCTCCCCGGTTTGGTTGAGGTTCTTCACCAGGATCCGCGCCGCGCGGGCAGCAAACACGAGCCAAACCGCATTTACCATTTGGCTTACGCTGGGCTCGACATATCGTTTACGGTCGACGGAACCAGGTTGAAGATAACCGCCGTCAACGACGCGCAAGACTAACCAGCCATTCGCCCGCACCCGTCAAATTAAGCGCCAAACCCCATGCCAAAATCGCCCGTGCTGGTGGACAATAACGCCTACCAAAACAATCACTTTGCACGGGAGCTCAGCATGAAATACGACTTTAGCTCGCTAATCGACCGCCACGGCATGGACGCCATCGCCGTTGACTCCTGGGGTGAAATCCCCGGTATGGCTCCGAGCGCACCCGACGAGGGCTTCGACCGCATCCCCATGTGGGTAGCGGACATGAATTTTGCCACGGTGCCCACGGTCCAGGAGTACATCATTCAGCGCGCCCAGCACCCCATGTTTGGCTATTTCGATCCGCGCCCCGAGTACTTCGACCGCATCATCGAATGGCAGAGTCGCCGTAATGGCGTCGAGGGCCTGGCACCTGAGCACATCGGCTACGAAAACGGTGTGCTGGGCGGTGTCGTGTCGACGCTGCGCGCATATGTCCAGCCGGGCGATGCGGTGCTGGTCCACAGCCCCACCTACATCGGCTTTACCAAGTCTATCGAAGCCGCGGGCTATCGCATTGTCCACAGCCCGCTTAAGCTCGACGACCAGGGCGTGTGGCGTATGGACTTTGAGGACATGGGGCGCAAGCTCGCCCAAAACCACATCCATGCCGCGGTGTTCTGCTCGCCGCACAATCCCTGCGGCCGAGTATGGGAGCGCGACGAGGTCGAACGTGCCATGGACATCTATCGCCAGCACGATTGCGTGGTGATCTCGGATGAGATTTGGTCCGATATCATCCTGCCGGGTCACAAGCATATCCCGACGCAGTCGGTGAGCGAGGATGCCCGCATGCGCACGGTTGCCCTCTATGCGCCGAGCAAGACGTTTAACCTGGCGGGCCTGGTCGGCAGTTACCACATCATCTACAACGAGACGCTGCGCGACCGCGTGTGCGCCGTGTCCAACAAGACGCACTACAACGAGATGAACGTCCTTTCGATGCACGCGCTTATCGGCGCCTACCAGCCGCAGGGCTCCGAGTGGGTCGATGAGCTCAACGAGGTCATCCAGGGCAACATTGACTACTTCTGCGATTACGTGGATGAGCATTTTGAGGGCGTGTCATATTCGCGCCCGCAGGGCACGTATATGGTGTTCCTGGACTGCACCGAGTGGTGCCGCGATCATGGCCACGATATTCAGTGGCTGCTCGACGAGGGCGCGCGTGTGGGCGTGGGCTATCAGGACGGCCGTCCATTCCATGGACCCTGCCACATTCGCGTGAATCTGGCACTGCCGCTTTCGCGCGTAAGGGAGGCGTGCGAGCGCCTGGACCGCTACGTTTTTGGGGTATAGGGGGCGCTCGATTCGAGTGCTGCCCCATGTGCCCACGCCGTCAAAATGCGCGGGCACATGGGGCGCAGAGGGTAGCGAGCGCGTTTTCCGCATTCGCTACTTTTCATGAATCTGCTTGCCGCAAAGATGTTCAATCGAAATCTCGTAGAGCTGGACGCCCTTTATGTCTTTGGCGATCTCCTCCTCGACTTCTTCGGCAGAAGGGTAGTACTTAAGCGCGAGCTGACGGACTTTGTCCTCGATAAACGCGGGCGCTTCATCTACCAGGCGGCAACGGCCAAAGACCACGGTGCTCATAACATAGGGAGCCCAGTCATCGTCCTTGTACCACTCGTTGCCGTACACGGTAAAGCAGACTTTATCGTCACGCTTGAGCGAATCGACCTTGTGGCCAGCCTTGGCGCCATGGAAATAAATCTTGTCGTGCTCGGCGTCAAAGAAGTAGTTGACGGGAATGGCGTATGGGTAGCCATCATCGCCGTTAACGGCAAAGACGCCGCGCTTGCAGGTTGCCAGCAGCTCGCGCGCTTTCTCGTCGGTGATGGCGCGTTTCTTTCGACGTAAGGGCCTAAACATCGTTGGCTTCCTTTCTACTGCGCATGGTGGTTGAGCACAAACTATAGCGAAACAGCCCCGTTTTTCTTGATACAGGCGAGTATGTTTTTGAGCTTGCTAAAGTCGAGCGGTTTGGGCAGATGGGCGTTCATGCCGGCGTCGTGTGCCGCCTTGGCGTCTTCGGCAAAGGCGTTGGCGGTGAGCGCGATGATGGGGATGTCGGCCGCATCGGCCTTTTCGCTCAGGCGGATCGCCCGGGTTGCCTCGTAGCCGTCCATGCCCGGCATCATGATGTCCATTAGGATTGCATCGAAGCTGCCGGCGGGACGACCAACATATAGATCGACCGTTTCGTTGCCGTCGGCGGCGCGAGTCACGACGATGCCTTCGCTTTCGAGCAGAGCTTGGGCAATCTCGGCATTGAGTTCGTTATCTTCTGCCAAAAGGACGTTCATGCCGGCGAGCGAGCAGCTGCTTACCTGCGTGTCTGCACATTCTTTTATCTGAGGGTTCTTGTCGATCTCGAGCGGAATCTGGACGTTAAACGTACTCCCCACGCCAACCTCACTCGAAATCTCAATCGTGCCGCCCATCATATCGATGAGCGATTTGACGATAGACATGCCAATGCCGGTTCCTTGGAACTTGCTGCGCGCATCGTCGCCTTCCTGGGCAAACGGCTCGTAAATGTGTGCCAAAAACTCGGATGTCATACCAATGCCGGTATCCGAGACGCTAAAGCAAAACACGGCGTGCTCGTCGTCGACCGGTTTGATGGTCGATGAGAACGTGACGGTGCCTCCGTGCTTGTTGTACTTGATGCTGTTGTCGAGCAGGTTGACAAGGATCTGCCGAATATGGGTGGGGCTGCCGATCATATATTGGTCGACAGCGTAGGGCTCGCTGGTGTCGAGCATGGTTATGCCGCGGTCCGATGCGCGGAGCTTGCACAGTACGAGCGCATTGTCGCACAGCTCTTTAAGGTTGAATGATTCGTACTCGAGCGTCACTTTGCGCTCCTCGATCCTGCCCATCTCGAGGATATCGTTGATTAGCGAGAGCAGGTGATTGGCGGCAACGCGCGCCTTGGCGCGGCTTTCGCGGGCGACCTGCATGTCGCCTTCTCTCAATTCCTCAATTTCGATAAGGCCCAGGATGCCGTTGAGCGGCGTGCGGATGTCGTGGCTCATGCGCGTGAGGAAAGCGGTTTTGGCGGTGTTGGCGGCATCGGCTTTCTGCCGTTCCTCCTGTGCGCGGTAAAGCGACCAGACAAGGATGACGATGCCGGTGAGCAAAATGCAGATGACGACTGCCGCAATGACGATGCGGTTGCGGTAGAGAAGTCGGAACGCATCCGATTCTTGCGCCGAGTACGATGTGGGGAAATAGCTGTTTGCAGAGAGCGATTCACCTGCATTGACGATGCCCTTATTGATGATTCCCAGCAGCTCGGGCTTGCCGCGCGAAATTAAACACGATAGTTGCGCCGTGTTGGTGAGTTCCTGTGTTTCGAAATCCTCGATGTCGTAGATGTCGCGGAGAGTTTCCAGGCGCGTGCTGGGGACAATGATGCAACGTGCCTTCCCCTCATTGAGGGCTTTGAGCACCTCGCCGTCATTCGAATACTCGGTTACCGTTGCGTTCGGAAAGAGACTTTCGAGCTCAAAACGGTTAACGATTGTGCTCTTTGTACAAGCGATGTTCTTAAGGTCTCTGTTCAGGTTTTTGCCACTGTGAATGGCGGTCAGCGAAACCGTTCCCATCGAGTTTGACTGGATGACCCCTGTCTGCTCGGCGAGCCAGTAGTCGCGAAACAACGGCAGGGCGACATCGATGGTTCCGTTGGAAAGGGCTTTGATCATTTGCTTGTTGTTCGAGAGTGCGATTGTTTTGACCGTAATGCCAAACTTGTCGTGCAACGTCGTTGCAAGCGAGGCGAGCGACCCTTCCATCTCGCCGTCGTCATTTTGCGTACAGTAGGGAAGTTGGTTTTTAAGATAGCCGAGCGTGATGGTATTGCCGTTTTCTTTGAGCCAGGTGGTCTCGGTACCGGTGAGCGATGACGAGCCACTGTTTTGGGTCGAGTAACTCGATTTGACTTCCTCGTTATAGCGCGGGTTATCGCGGGCGATGGTCGTCATGGCGGCGTTGATGTCGTTCATCAGGTCAGGGCGGCTTTTGGGAACGGCAAAATAGTAGTCGCTCGAGCCTACGTAGAACATGGGTGACGCATCGGGCGACGAAATGGTGTCGTTCATGATGACGGCGTCGACCTCGCCGTCTGCAAGCGCCTCAAAGAGGGCACTGCCGGTGTCGATTTCTTTATAGGTGCAGGTAACGCCTTCGTCGGCGAGCCACTGCTGGCCGACGATAGTTTGCATAACGCCAGAGTTGCAGCCGATGGTGAGGCCTTGGAGCGCCTGGGGGTCACCCTTGGCCAGGTCGTCGCGGTCGGGCCTGGCGTAGATGTAGTAGCGCTCGGTGCCCTCGGGGTTCGAGGAAAAGAGCAGCTTCTGCTCGCGTTCTGCCGAATGCGAGATGTTGGGCATGAGGTCGATTTCGCCTGCCTCGAGCATGTCCATAAGCTCGGAGAAGGTGCCGCTAACGTATTCGTATCGCCAGCCCTTTGTGTAATACGAGAGGGTCTGGAGGTACTCGTAGCCCCATCCCGAGAGTCGCTCGCCCGGTATGCCTTCCTGGAAGCCTTTGTTGTTGACGAGCCAGCCAACGCGGACCGTCTTGACCTGCTGGTCGGAGTCGGCGGCAAAGGCGGGGGCGGGCATGACGGCGCTCAGTACGGCGAGCGCGGCAAGCGCGACGGCCAGGGTGCGATATAGAGCCAAACGAAGGACGGCGGAAGGTTTCACATGAAATCCTATCGAGTCGAGACGATATCACATAAGGATACCAGCTCAACCTGCCCACTCAGCCACCGCACCGCTAAACGGTCACTCCCGGCAGTTGGGGACAGTTCCTTTCTGCCGGCAGTTGTAGTCATTGGGGACGTTCTTAAATGACTAGTCAAACAAGAACGTCCCCAATGACTAGTTCCGTTTGCGGGGGAGGCGTGGGACAATACCGAGCGAACGTGATTGGGCGTCTGGGAAAAGGGGTCGCGATGAACAAGTTGAGGACGCTTGCCGACGTGTTGCGCCAAGCTGGCTTTGCGCGCATCACGGGCCTGTTTCTTATCTTCTACCTGCTGTGTTCGACGGCCGTCTGGCTGTCCGAGCCCACGACCCTTACGTTTGGCGATGGCCTCTGGTTTAGCTTTGAGACCGTATCGACGATCGGTTTTGGCGATATCCCGGCCGAAACGCCGGTCGCCCGCGCTATCACCGTCGTCCTGAGCGTCATCAGCATCTTCTACATCGCCATGCTCACGGGCGTGGCAGTGAACTACTGCAACACGCTCATCAAGATGCGCCAAAAGGACACCATGGCGCGCTTTATGGACGATCTGGAGCATTTGGAAGAGCTCGACCGCGATGAGCTCGCCGACCTGTCGCGCCGCGTGCGCGAATATCGCCGACGCCAGCGCTAGAACGTGCGCCGCGCGTCACAATGAGGGGGACCGAATATGAATATCACGGTATACCTGGGCGCCAGCGTCGGTAACGACCCGGCGTTTCTGCCTGCAGTGCGGCAGCTTGGCGCATGGATTGGCTCCAACGGCCACGCGCTGGTATACGGCGGGTCCAAGTCGGGGCTGATGGGCGCGCTCGCCGATAGCGTGCTCGATGCCGGCGGCTATGTGACGGGCGTGGAGCCGAGCTTTTTTATCGAGGCCGAGTTTCAGCACGATGGCATCGACGACCTTATCGTGACGAGCGGCATGACCGAGCGTAAGGCCAAGATGATCGAGCTCGGCGACGCGTTCATCGCCTTCCCGGGCGGTACGGGCACGCTCGAGGAGATTGCCGAGGTCATGTCCGCTGTGTCGTTGGGGCATCTCGATGCGCCGTGCATCCTGTACAACCTCGGGGGCTACTACAACGACCTCAAGGCGTTGCTCGAGCATATGATCGATAAGGGCCTATCGAGCCCGCAGCGCCAGCAGGGGATTTACTTTGCCGATAACCTGCACCAAATCGCATCGATTATCGACAACTAGGCCTCGGGCCTGCCGCGCGTGCGGCGCCCAACGGTGTCGTTCGCGGCGCAGATGGTTAGCCCGCCCGCGCCGTGCCCGCCCTACAATAAAACGTAACTATGTCGACTTTGACCGCGGGAGGACCCGATGGATAACCTTGCCAAACCCACAAACCGCGCGCTGTTTTTAGTTAGCGTTGCCGTGACCGGTGCGTTCGCAGGTGCCGCGGTCTGGCTGTTCTTTTTCGCGATGGAGCACGGCATCGACTATCTATGGACCGAGATTCCGCACGCGCTGGGCGTCGCTTCGCCCGAGCTTGCCAGTGGCCCGTTTGGCTTTTTGCCGTACCCGTTTTTTGTCTGCCTGCTGGGCGGCCTGCTGATCGGTCTGTACGAAAAGCTTACGGGCACCAAGACCGATGACCTCAACCAGGTGATGGCTAAGGTTAAGCAAGACGGGCGCTACCCGTATGACAACCTGGGCAAGCTTTCGCTCGCGGCGTTGCTGCCGCTGCTGTTTGGCGGAAGTATTGGACCGGAGGCCGGCCTGACCGGTGTTATCGCGGGTCTGTGCAGCTGGGTTGGCGACCGCATGCGTCGCTTTGGCGCCGAGTTTAGGGAGCTTACGCTGCTGGGTACCCAGGCCGCGTTGACGGCGCTCTTTACCGCGCCCGTCTTTGGCTTTGTGGCACCGCTTGCCGGTGGCGCCGACGGCCAGGGCGAAGACGCCGACGATGAGTCCACGTCCGGCGAGATCACCATCAGGCTGCCCAAGGCGCAAAAGACCGTGGTTTACGGCATCGCGATTGCCGGCGGCCTGGGCACCTACCTGCTGCTCGGCCAGCTTATGGGCGGCGGCATGGGTATGCCGAGGTTCGAGGCTGCCGTGGTGGGCAACCTGGAGCTTACCTGGCTCATTCCTCTGTCGCTGATTGGAACAATCTGCGGCTGGCTGTACTTTGTCTCTGAGCACGCGAGCGAAGCGTTTGCCCGTGCCATAGGAGAGCGTCCTGTCGTTAAGGCAATGCTGGCTGGTCTGGCGCTCGCCATCTGCGGCACGGTCCTGCCCTACACCATGTTTGCCGGCGAGACCCAGGCCGACGTGCTCATGGAGACCTATCTGACCATCCCCGCCGGTGTGCTTATCGCGACCGGTCTGGTCAAGGCCATGCTGACGCCCGCCCTCATCAACCTTGGTTGGCGCGGCGGTCACTTCTTCCCGGTTATCTTCTCGGGCGTAAGTCTGGGCTATGGCCTTGCCATCCTCACCGGCGCCGATCCGGTCTTTTGCGTTGCCGTCTGCACCGCCTCGACGATGGGCGCCGTTATGCGTCAGCCCGTCATGGTCGTGGGCCTGCTGCTCATGTGCTTCCCGCTCAAGGGTATCGTCTGTATGATCATCGCCGCCGTTATCGCCGCCGGCATTCCGCTGCCCAAACCGCTGCGCAAGTAGCACGGTGGCGCGCGGGCAATACAAACATCTCAAGCCCGGTGTGGGCGCTGTGTCACGGATTTGCGGGTGGACTGAATCTCGCCTGGCACCGACGCTACTTCCAAATCGCGAGCGCGGCGGTGCCCAGCACGATGAGGAAAAGGCCGATGGCGCTTCGATGCGACAGCTTTTCGTTGAAGGCCAGTCGTGCGAACAGCACCGATACGACAATCGATAGTTTGTCGATTTGCACGACGACGCTCACCTGGCCTGCAGCGATGGCGTAGTAGTACAGCAGCCACGACGCGCCGGTCGCAATGCCCGATGCCGCGAGAAATGCGAGTTCGCGCGGGTCAATGCGCGCGACCTGCTCCAGCTTTCCCTTGGCAGCCACGATTGCCCATGCCATAAAAAGTACCACACAGGTACGGATCGCCGTGGCCAGGTTTGACTCGACACCTTCGATGCCGATCTTGGCGAGGACGGAGGTGAGTGCCGCGAACACGGCGGCGCCGAGGGCGTAAGCGAGCCAGGCTCGGTCTTGCTTTTGCTCTGCGCCGATGGACTGCTTTTTCTCGATTATCAAAAACGTGCCGAGCGTGATGACGGCGGTTCCCACGAGCTTGACCGCCAGGTTGCCTGTCTCACCAAAAAGCACTATGGCGATAAGCACGGCGAGCACAGTGCTCATCTTGTCGACGGGTACAACCTTGTTGACGTCTCCGATGCTGAGCGCCTTAAAGTAACAGATCCACGAGGCACCGGTGGCGAGTCCCGAGAGGGTGAGGAATAGCCAGGCTTTGGCGGGAATGGCGCCGATTGCTCCGATGGATCCAGAAATGCCCGCCATTGCCCAGGCAAATACGAGCACCACGCAAGTACGGATGGCGGTTGCAACGTCGGAGTCGGTGTGCCTGATGCCGCATTTGGCCAAAATGGATGTGATGCCGGCAAAGAAAGCTGATGCAAATGCTACTGTAACCCACGACACGGGTTGAGCGCCTCCTCATAAAAGACCGCGCCAGATCTGCGGCGCATGCCCGATGATACCGCGCTTGCCTACAGGTCGCGTGTCCGGTAGACCTTGGCGCTGACGATGCAGCTAAGTGCACATAGCACGAGGGCCAGTACCGCAATTCCTGCGCACAGGCAGCCGAGGACGGCGGGATCGGGATTCGCCCCGGCAATCGATATGAGCCAGTTGCTGATGGGGTTGGAGGAGCTCAACGCTGCCATGGCAAGGCACCCGAGCAGGGCAAACAGGCCGACGGAAAGGCGCAGCGCCTCCATGTGTCCAAATCGAAAGAACAGCGGCTGTGCCAAAAACACCATCATGAGGGAGATGAGCATCGATGCGGCGGAGGCTATTGTGGTCTCAAAGACGATCTGTCCCGTCGAGGGCATGCCCGTGTGATCGAAGAACGGAAGGGTGATGATGCTCAAAAGCGCGGCGGCGCACGCCATGACGGCTGAGAAGACAACGATGCACAGGTAGCGGGCACAAATAATGTCTTTGCGCGAGAGGGGCAGCGTTGCCCGATAACGCTCCCATCCGTTTTGATTGTCGAAGCCGGCCAGCGAGCTCATGACCATGATAGGCGACATGGCGCTGACCGCGCAGGCGCCGGCGCTCATGCCGGAATCGCCATTCGATGCGTTGGCGAGGGTCAACACGACGAAGATGAACAGGCCGACGCCCGCGATGCTCGGGACAAGCGTGCGGACGATGGCGAGCTCAGACATAAAGGCGCGTTTCATTTCGAAGCCCCTTTCAGCATGAGGCGAAGATAGTCATCAATGGTTGCCCGGTCGCAGGGAATCTCGGGGAAGGCTTCGAGCGCCTCGCGACGGTTGGGCACGAGCACGTCAACGCTATAGGCGTGGTGGGCGGCACGGGCGCCTTCGACGCAAGCCATGAGCTCGGACGCTTGTGCTTGGGTGCAGTGGGCGATGCCGGCTCGGTCGGTAATGTCCTCGCGCGGCAGGTCAAACACAATCGAGCCGTTATCGATGCAGATGACGCGGTCGGCAGCGCGATCGAGGTCGGACGTAATATGACTCGAGAGCAGCACGCTGCGCTGGCCGTCGGAAACAAAGGCGAGCAGCTCGTCAAGCAGTTCCTCGCGCGCCATGGGGTCGAGGCCCGCAGTGGCTTCGTCCAAAACGAGCAGCTTGGCATTGTGGCTGAGTGCGCAGGCGAGCTGCAGCTTCATGCCCATGCCGCGGGAGAGGTCCTTGACTTTCGTTTTGGGATCGAGGCCAAATCGGTCGATGAGACTGGCGAACGTTTCGCGGTCCCACGTGGGGTATGCCGAGCCTACGAGCGCCTCGACCTCGCCCACCTTGAGCGTGGAGGGGAAGGGACACGTGTCCAGGACAAGCCCGATGCGGGAGCGCAGGTGGCACTGCGTCTCGTCGGGTGCGTTAGCGTCGCGGTGCTGCCCAAACAGGTGCACCTCTCCGGCATCGAGCTTTATAAGCCCAAGCGCGGCGCGAATGGTCGTTGTCTTGCCGGCGCCGTTTGCGCCCACAAAGCCAACGATCTGGCCGGGCTCCACGGCAAGCGTGACGTCGTGGAGGGAAAAGCGGTCGCTCACGCGGCGCGATACACCTTTGAGTTCTAGCAAATATTGCATGGTATAGCCTTTCTTGCAGATGGCTACTGCATGGTTTCGGGGGCTACCAGGTCGAGCATCTCGTGCAGCTTGTCGCGCGTGACGCCCAGGGTTTCGGCTTGCGTTGCTGCCTGTGCGAGCAGCTCTTCGATATGGCAGAGCTGGTTTTCGCGCAAGAGTTCTTGGTTGCCCTCGGCGACAAAGCAGCCCTTGCCCTGCACGGTGCAGATAAACCCGAGCTGCTCCAGGTCGGCGTAGGCGCGCTTGGTGGTGATGACGCTCACGCCAAGATCGCTCGCGAGTGCACGGATGCTGGGGAGTTTGGCTCCCGCAGCGAGCGCGCCCGAAAGGATCTGAGCTTTGACCTGCGAGGATATCTGTTCGTAGATGGGCTTGTCGCTCGAATTGGATAGGATGATGTCCACAGCGGCTCCTTAGCTGTTGGGCTACACGTGTATATAACCGGTAAGCACAGTATATATACACTATGCACAGTTACGCAAGAGCTAAATGTGGAATAGACCGCCGGCGCCGCGCTTGCTCCAAAACAATCTCAATCTGTAACACCTAGGTCCGTTTTGGGTTGCTTGCTGTTACAGATTGAGATGTTATTTGCCCGCCTGCCTATTTGTCTTGATCTGTAACGGTAAGAGTCGATTTGCGCGGCTAGATGTTACAGATTGAGATTGTGCCGGCGGGCCTGCCAGTTTGTCTTGACCTGTAACAGGTAGGGGCTCAAAACCCGTCTTACTGTTACAGATTGAGACGATCCTTGAGGCGGCTGCCCGGTGCACGGCGAGCTCGGCTGATGAATTTGTCCTGATAGGTGCCCTATGGCGGGATTTCGCGGCTACAATAATACGGTTACATCGACGTAATGCACTCAATGCAAGAAAGGATCCGCATGGCAAGCCTGTCGGATGAAATCTCGTCGCGCCGCACATTCGCGATCATCAGCCACCCGGACGCCGGTAAGACCACGCTTACCGAGAAGCTGCTGCTCTATACCGGCAGCATCCA
This sequence comes from Collinsella sp., assembly GCA_036553025.1. Lineage (GTDB taxonomy): Bacteria > Actinomycetota > Coriobacteriia > Coriobacteriales > Coriobacteriaceae > Collinsella. The sequence continues at coordinate 32,033 of JAXKBK010000007.1, forward strand.
GACTGCCGGTTCGGTCAAGGGCAAGAGCTCGGCCAAGCACGCCGTCTCGGACTGGATGGACATCGAGAAGGAGCGCGGCATTTCCGTTACCTCCTCGGTGCTGCAGTTCACCTATAATGGCGCCTGCGTCAACATCCTCGATACCCCCGGCCACCAGGACTTCTCGGAGGATACCTACCGTACCCTTATGGCCGCCGACGCCGCAGTCATGGTCATCGACGGCGCTAAGGGCGTCGAGGCCCAGACCAAAAAGCTCTTTAAGGTCTGTACGCTGCGCCACATTCCCATCTTCACCTTTGTGAATAAGCTCGACCACGAGGCTCGCGATCCGTTTGAGCTCATGGAAGAGATCGAGAACGTCCTGGGTATCAATACGTATCCCATGAACTGGCCGATCGGCAGTGGTCGCAACTTCCGCGGCGTGTTCGACCGTCAGACCCGTCGCGTCATTGCCTTTGAGGGCGACGGTCACGCCAACGCCACCAAGAAGGTCGCCGAGGTCGAGGCCGAGCTGGGCGATCCTTCCATGGACGAGCTCATCGGCGAGGAGAACCACAAGAACCTGATGGACGACATCGAGCTGCTCGATGGCGCCGGCGACGAGCTCGACTTGGATGCTGTGGCCTGCGGCAAGCTGAGCCCGGCGTTCTTTGGCTCGGCGCTCACCAACTTTGGTGTGGAGCCCTTCCTCAAGGAGTTCCTGCGCCTGGCCCCGACGCCGCGCGCCTATACCGATACGCTCACCAGTGAGCCGGTCGATCCCTGCCGCGACGACTTTAGCGGCTTTGTGTTTAAGATCCAGGCCAATATGGACAAGAACCACCGAGACCGTATCGCCTTTGTGCGCATTTGCTCGGGCAAGTTCGAGCGTGGCATGGACGCCTTCCACGTGCAGGGCAACCGTAAACTCAAGCTTGCAACGGGCACGTCGATGATGGCCGATGACCGCGCCATCGTGGACGAGGCGTACGCGGGCGATATCGTGGGCCTGTTCGACCCGGGTATCTTTAGCATCGGCGACACCGTGTGCTCCGGCAAGCGCCACGTGCAGTATCCGCAGATCCCGACGTTTGCCCCCGAGATGTTCGCTCGCATTACGCAGGTCGACACGCTCAAGCGCAAGCAGTTCGTCAAGGGTATGGAGGAGCTTGCCCAGGAGGGTGCCATCCAGATCTTCCGCGAGCTGGGTGCCGGCATGGAGAGCGTTATCGTGGGCGTGGTCGGTGTGCTGCAGTTTGAGGTACTCGAGCGCCGCCTCAAGGCCGAGTATCGTGTTGAGGTCCGTCGCCAGCCGCTGCCCTATACGGACATCCGCTGGATTCAGAACGACCCCGATACCATTGATATCCCGGGCCTTTCGCTCACGCGTGACACGCTGCGCGTCGAGGACATGCGCGGCGGTAAGCTGCTGCTGTTCACGAGCCCGTGGAACGTGGATTGGGCAACCGATCACAACCCCGATCTTATCCTGTCGGAGTTTGGCAACGTAGCCTTTTAATGCATCGGCGCGGTGGCCCTGTGGGGCTGCCGCGCCGTTTGCTTGCCTGATGCCGTGTGAGCGGCTATTATACCCATCGTCGTCTCAAGACCGTGACGTCCGAGCAGTTCGGGTCCGATATCCTGCTCGTTAAACCTAAAACCAAAGGAGTACATAATGATCAAGAAGGTCATGGAGGACTACAAGGTCCTGTTGCGGAGCATTCCCGCGGCAACGGTTTCGCTGTTTTTCGTGAGTGTCATCATGATGAACCTGCTGGCCAACAAAGAGCTTATCAGCCTGCCGTATCTGGCACTCGATTGCGGCTTTGTGGTGAGCTGGGTTTCGTTTTTGTGCCAGGACATGATCTGCAAGCGCTTTGGCGCCAAGGCATCCATCAAAATCTCTATCCTCGCGCTGCTGGTCAATCTGGCCGTGAGTCTGTGCTTTTGGGCATGCTCGCTCACGCCCGGCATGTGGGGCGCCTACTACGACACGGGTATGATCGAGGTCAACACCGCCCTTAACGCCACCATCGGCGGCACCTGGTACGTGGTGCTGGGCTCTTCGCTGGCAATGCTCGTTTCTGCCGTGGTTAACTCCACACTCAACCAGTCGCTCGGTCGTATGCTCAAAAAGAATAACTTTGCGAGCTTTGCCTTCCGCTCTTATGTGTCCACGGGTGTTGGCCAGTTTATCGACAACTTGGTCTTTGCCATTGTGGTGAGCCACACGTTCTTTGGTTGGACCTGGGTGCAGGTTCTTATGTGCTCGCTGACCGGCGCTGTTGCCGAGCTGCTGTGCGAGGTCTTCCTGAGCCCCGTGGGCTACAAGGTCGTGCGCGGCTGGGAGCGCGAGAATGTGGGTGCCGAGTACCTCGAGCGTCACGCAACCGCCTAAGGAGCAAGCATGCGGGTTTTGATCACGGGCGCTTCGGGCGGTATCGGAGCCGCGTGCGTGCAGCGCTTTTTGGACGAGGGCCACGAGGTCGTGGGCTTTGACCTGCTGCCGGCGGCGGTCGAGCACGAGCGCTACCGCCATTTGATCGTTGATGTCCGCGAGCCTGACTCGTTTCCAGGCGACCTTGAGCCTCAAGTAATCGTGAACGTTGCCGGTACGCAGGATTCGGCCGACGACATTGCCGCCAACCTGTGTGGCACCATCAACGTGACCGAACGCTACGCCTTTGTGGGGGAGGGGCTTGCCGCCAAGCCGACAGCGGCTATCAAATCCGTGGTCAATGTGGGGTCGGCGAGCGGACATACGGGATCGGAGTTTCCCGCCTATGCCGCCAGCAAGGGCGGCGTTATCGCCTACACCAAAAACCTTGCAAACCGCCTGGCGCCGCAGGCCATCGCCAACAGTGTGGACCCGGGCGGCGTTATCACGCCGCTCAACCGTTGCGTGATGGAAGACGAGCACCTGTGGAACCAGATTATGGAGCTCACGCCGCTTAAACGCTGGGCCACCGCCCAAGAGATCGCCGAGTGGATCTACTTTGTGGGCGTGACCAACCGGTTTATGACCGGGCAGAGCCTGCTGATCGATGGCGGCGAGGCCGGCCGCACCCAGTTTATCTGGCCCGAGTAGAAAACGCGCCCGATGGAAATCCGTCGGGCGCGTTTTTGATGTATTGATTTTTAGCCGAGGCAAGTCCAGTTGACGGGGGTCGAGCCGTGCTGTTCGAGTAGCCGATTGGCTGCCGAGAAGGGGCGCGACCCTATAAAGGCGGGGAGTTCTGCCGTGGCGCGGTTGGCCGAAAGCGGCGAGGGGTGCGTAGAAGCTAGGCAGAACTTGCCGGTTGCCTTGCCCGCGCCGATCGCGTCGAGCTTGCCCTCAACCATTTGCTGGGCAAAGCGGCCCCATGCCAAAAAGACGACCGGTTGGGGCAGCTGACAGCAGCGTTCGATAACGTAGTCGGTGAGCGTGCTCCAGCCCAGTTTGGCGTGCGAATTCGCGGCATGCTCACGCACGGTGAGCGTAGTGTTGAGGAGCAGGACGCCCTGTTGTGCCCATGGGGTTAGGTCTCCCGTGGCGGGAATGGGGCAACCCAGATCGGCGTTGAGTTCCTTATAGATGTTGCGCAGGCTCGGCGGCAACTTGGTTTGCGACGCGGGGACCGAGAACGACAACCCCATTGCCTGGTTGGGTCCGTGATAGGGGTCTTGACCCAAGATGACAACCTTGACGTGGTCTGCCGGCGTGTAGGCGAGGGCATTGAGGATGTCGTCTTGTGCCGGGTAGATGGTCTGCTCGGCACGCAAAAGGGCGATGCGCTCGAGCAGCTGGTTCGTCGTGTCACGTACCGGCTGCGGCGCATCGCCCAACCAAGCTGCTATGTTGCGGTCGCGCGTTGCGGTGTCCATGGAACTCCTTTATGGCAGATGCTATGTCGGCATCTATTGTAAAGGCGCACCGGTTGCCTTTATGCCGCGGCTGTATGAAGAGTGGGGTCTACGAGACGCGCTCGGGTGCTCCTGCCATGTGAGCGTGTCCTTGCGAGCGAAGGCGCGGGAGCTCGACGGTTGCCACCATGACGCCGGTGAGGATGAGGGCGGCGCCAAAGAAGGCGATGGGGCTCAGGACCTCGCCAACCAGGAAAAACGAGAAGACGGCGGAGCAGACCGGCTCGAGCGAGAAGGCAAAGCCCGTGGTCTCGGCGGGCACGTGGGGCTGTACGAGCGTCTGGGTGATAAAGCCGTAGGCAGAGCAGATGAGTGCGAGCGCGATGACGACCGCGACCTCGCCCGGCGTGCCGGGAAGCGTGAAACCGCCAAAGGTGAATGCGGCGATACCCGAGAATAAGCCGCCGAAGCCAAGCTGCCAAACGCCCAGGGCCAGCGGGTCGACTTCTTCGACAAAGCGCTTGGCTACGATAATGTGGCTGGCATAGATAAAGGCTGAGAGCAACATGATGAGCGCGCCCGGGTTCAGGCTGGTGAAGTCGGCGCCCGAGAGCAGCAGCATGCCACAGGTGACGATGGCGGTGCCGACGAGAACTTTGCGCTCGGGGGCGCGGCGCAGCAGGGCGGCGTTGGCAAACGGCACGATTACGACCGTCAGGCTCTGCAAAAAGCCGGCGGTTGAGGCGGAGGTGAGGCTGGAACCCAGGCACATGCAGGTGAGCTCGGTTGCCATGATGGCGCCGATGATGGCGGCGCGAACCATAAGGTCGCGGTTGATGCGGAAAGCGCGCTTGTGGAAGAGCAACAGGCAGGCCGCAAAGGCGATGATGCAGCGCAGCGCAACGATGCTCGTGGCGTTCATGCTGTCCATGCCGATCTTCATGAGGGGGTACGAAAAGCCCCATGCGACGGGAACGGAAAACGAGAGCGCGATTGCTTTTTTGCGATCCATGGGACTCCTTTTGTTACAGAACGGTTTCGCAAAAAGGATTCTGCTCCCAGATTTAGATGTAGTAAAGCGAATGTATCTTCAGTATGATTAAGTATTACTAATGTAGGCGGGAAAAGCGCTGGCAAAACGTTTTACGGCTACGTCGATGTGGAGGTACGATGGCATCGCGGTATCAGATTGTTTGTATGGTGGTCGATCGCGGCAGTCTTAAGGGTGCAGCCGATGAGCTGGGCTATACGCAAAGCGCGGTGAGCCAGGCCGTCAAGGCGCTCGAGCGCGAGCTGGGTACCACGCTTATCGAGCGCGGTAAGCAAGGTGTCTCGCTTACGCGCGACGGCAAGCAGTACCTGCCGTATCTGCGCCAAATCGTAACTGCCGAGGCCGAGCTTGAGGGCAAGCGCCAGGAATTGCTGGGACTCTCCTCGACTGATATTCGTATCGCAACGTTTACCAACGTGAGCCGCACCGTGTTGCCGCGCGTGATCCGCGACTTTGGTGCCCTGCATCCGGGTGTACGCTTTACGCTCAAACAGGGCGATTACACGCGCAATGCCCAGTGGGTGCACGATGGCGTGGTTGATTTTTGCTTTACGGCACGCGGATTTACTGCTGGGCTCGAGAAGCGCGTGGTCTATCACGATGAGTTGGTAGCACTGTTGCCGGCCGCGCATCCGCTGACGGCAAAGGAAAAGGTGACGCTCGCCGACCTGGCGTCCGAGCCGTTTGTGCTGCTGGATGAGGGCGAACAGAGCCTGGTGCTCGATGCATTCGCGGCGCATGGGCTGTCGCCGCACGTGACGAGCGAGGTGACCGACGACTACACCATCATGGCGATGGTGGAGGAGGGCCTAGGCGTGAGTATGCTGTATCGCCGTACCGTCGAGGGCATGAGGGCCGATATTCGCGTGCGTCCCATCGTGCACGCTCCCTCGCGCGACGTGGTGGCGGCCTGGCGCAGCTGGGACACCATGCCTATCGCCACGAGGCACTTTATCGACTATATGAGCTCACATATTGTCAATTAATGACTGGCATGGCGTTGAGTGCGGTGTTTAGCGGGCTGTCGCTTTGGCTTGGGCGGCGCGATAGGTGCGTGCCGGGTGGCAGAGTAGTACCGCCACGACCATAAAGAACGCCGTGGTGCCCAGGCTGATGGGGTAGACCATCATGATGTTCGCAAAGGTGCGGAAGTGCGGGAACACGCAGAATACCCAATAGAAGCGAATACCGCAGACGCAGATCATGGTGATGAGGGCGGGCATGAGCGAGATGCCAAAGCCGCGCAGGTAGCCGGACATGTTTTCGTAGAACATGCTAAAGGCGTAGGCAGGGAAGATCGAGCACACGCGGATATAGCCGATCGAGACGATGTTGGGGTCGCTGTTGAACAGCGCCAGGATTTCGCGTCCCAAGCCTACGATGATGACGATGGTGGTGAGCGCGACGATACCGCCTTCGATCAGGCAGACCTTGAGCGTCTTGGTGCAGCGGTCGATCTGGCGAGCGCCGTGGTTTTGTCCCACAAAGGTGGTGCAAGCCTGGCTAAAGCTGTTGAGCAGGTTGTAGCACACGTACTCCAAGCTCATGGCGGCGCTTGATGCCGCCATGACCTCGGTGCCCAAGCTGTTGATGGCGGACTGGATGATGATGTTAGCGACGGCAAAGACAGCGCTTTGGATGCCGGCGGGCAGGCCGATCTTGACGATGCGCTTGAGGGCGACGGGGTCTAAGCCTAAGTCGCGTGGGGTGACGCGGACGACGGAGTCGGTCTTGAGCAGGTGGACAAAGAGTGTGGTGGCGCTGACGGTGTAGGCGATGGCGGTGGCGATGGCGACGCCCGCGACGCCCCAGTGGAGCACGGGGACAAAGATGAGGTCCAGGCCAATGTTGAGGACGGTGGACACGGCGAGCGCCTGCAGCGGCATGCGGGTGATGCCGACGGAGCGGAAGATCGCGGCCTCAAAGTTGTAGAGCAAGATCGAGGGCATGCTGAGCAAAAAGACGCGCAGGTAGAGCGAAGCGAGCGGCATGGTCTCGGCAGGCACGTTGAGCGCAGCGAGCATGGGCTCGGCAAAGATCTCGCCCAGTGCGATGACGACAAAGCCCACGAGCGCCATTAAAATCGAGGTATGGACGGCGCGTTTGACCATGTTCTGATCGTTGCGGCCGATAGCGTTGGCGATGACCACGTTGGAGCCAAGCGACATGCCAATAAAAAGGTTGAGCATAAGACTGGTAAGCGGAACATTGGAGCCGACCGCCGCCATGGCGAGGGTTCCCTGGTCGCCCGAGAAGTTACCGATGATGACCGTGGCGATGAGGTTCGACAGCTGCTCCAAGATGCTCGTGGCGGCCACGGGGAAGGCGAACAGGGGAATATTGCGCCATAGCGAGCCGGTGGTCATGTCAATGTGCTTAGATGCGGTGTCTGCCATACGCTCTCAATCTCTAATATGCTCTTTCGTGCTTATTTGCGCAGACGATGATACTCCTAATGCAACCAGTCGGCACTTAGGGACGTTCCTTTTCTGCCGGCAGCTGGGGACACTCCTTAGTCATTCAAGAACGTCCCCAATGACTAGGTGGGGAAGGCGTGCGACAATGGTGGGCGTTGTGTTGTTCGCGCTAAGGAGTTGCCATGTTGTTGTGTCCCGTTTGCCATGAGCCGTTGGTGGACGACGAGCGCGGTGCTGCATGCGCGGGCGGACACCGATTTGACCGTGCGCGCGAGGGCTATCTCTATCTGCTGCGCTCGTCCAAGAGCGGTGACTCCATGGGCGATCCCAAGTCGCAGGCACGCAGCCGTCGCGACTTTCTGAACCGCGGTTACTATGCGCCGTTGCGCGATGCGATGGTCGAGCTGGTGCGCGAGCGGGTGTCTGGTCGTGCCGCGTCAACGAACTGCCCCATGACGTTGCTCGATATTTGCTGTGGCGAGGGCTACTACACCAGCGCCATGGGTGCGGTGCCGGGCGTAGATGCTTACGGTTTCGACCTGGGCAAAGAGATGGTTCGCCTGGCCGCCAAGCGCGGCGATGCGACCTACTTCGTGGCCAACATGAAGGCTATCCCCGTGGCCGATGGCGCCTTCGATATGGTGACCGAGCTCTTTGCCCCCTTTAACGAGCGCGAATTTGCCCGCGTGCTGGCGCCAGAGGGCTCGCTCTATACCGTGGTGCCGGGTGCTCGGCATCTGTTTGGCCTCAAAGAGGTGCTCTACGACACGCCATATCTCAATGACGAGAAGCTGCCGAAGACCACCGAACTCGAGTTGGTCGGAACGCAGCGGGTGTTTGCGAACATTACGCTCCAGACCCAGGCTGACATCGAGGCGGTGTTCCAAATGACGCCGTACTACTACCGCACGCGCCCTGCCGATAAAGAGCGCCTGGCAAACCTGGACACCCTTCAAACCGACATCGACTTCATCATCGCCGAGTACCGTCACAGCTAACAACCTGCCAAAAAGGGACAGGTTTATTTTGGCAGGTGTTATCTGGGCAAACGTAAAGGGCCGACCGCGGATATGCGCGATCGGCCCTTTTAGTTACTTGGCTGCAGAGGCTATGAGAAGTGAGCGCTTACAGGCGGTCCTTGTTCTCGGCCTTGACGGCGTGTGCCTGCTGAACAAAGAACAGGTCGTAGACCACGATGACAAAGGCTCCAATATTGACGGCGCTGCCGCCGAGCGCGGGAAGGGTGAGCACAGCCTGCGCAATCGTGGCGATTGCGGCAACGATGCCGAGCTTAAACGCGCCATCCACCTGCGAAGGCTTGTTGGCGCCCTTGATGCCCGCAACACCTGCGCCAAGGTCGATAACGCCCTTGGCGACAAGCACGACCGCGGCGAGCATGGCGTTCGATCCGTAGACGGATTCAAATTTGCCGGTTGCGATGCCGGTGATACCGATGACGAGGCTGGCGATGCCCAAAACAAAATAGATGAGGGCAAGGATTTTGAGTGTCTTGCGCGCGGCGCTCATAGGTAGTCCTTTCGATTCGGGCGCTGCCAGTCTGGCGCGTCCCATATGCTGCACATATCGTGAAGCACATTGTAGTTCAACGTGACGGCGTGTGTGTTAGAAAGCGCTTCTCGCCTGTGCAGGGCAATCTTTCAAAAAGGAAAGCCAGCTGTAAGTCAAATCGATGGCAGCTCATGTGCGGCGCTGCGATGATGAGGCCGTGATAAGAAGTGAGTCTAAGGAGGAGCCATGATGTACGGACCAGAGCAAGTGCGTGAACCGCGGTCGTTGGGAAGGCGCATGGGTGATTCTGTGATCGCTGCCGTGTGCACGGGATTGATGGCGGTGCTTTGCATTGGGATGCTGTGGACCATGTCGCATGTGGGACAATAACGGACGGTTGGGTGCCGACATGAATGGCGCCCATGTATTCGTTTTGTTTGCTAAGGAGTGTCCATGGGCGTCGTCGATCCCTTTTCTGTTGCTCGGGCCGCGGGGCTTGAGCTGACCGGGAAGTCCGAGGGCCTCACGCTCACCGACGGCACGATGGAACTGCGCGCCGATTTTGGCCGCATGCTGCCACGACTCAAGCAGGGCCGCCTGCAGCAAGAGCTGCTGGTAAAGGTTGCGCGCACAAAAGGCATCGAGCGCCCATGGGCGATTGATGCCACGGCGGGCTTTGGTGAGGATTCGCTGCTGCTGGCGGCCGCGGGCTTTACCGTCGATCTGTATGAACAGGATTGCGTAATCGCGGCGCTTCTCAAGGACGCCTTGGATCGCGCGGCAGATGATCCGGCGCTTGCGGCTGCTGTGGCGCGCATGCGCTTACATGCGGGCGAGGACAGCATTGCCGGCCTTCGCCATACGGCCGAGCTGATCGGGCAGGGCGAGCTCACCGCTCCCGACGTGGTGTATCTGGACCCCATGTTTCCCGAGCGCACCAAGAGCGCGGCGGTGAAAAAGAAGTTTCAGCTCTTGCACCATCTGGAGCAGCCGTGCGCCGACGAGGAGACGCTGGTCGAAGCTGCGCTTGCGGTGCACCCGCGCAAGGTCGTTATCAAGCGACCGGTGAAGGGGCCGCTGCTTGCCGGCGTCAAGCCGAGCTATCAGCTTGCGGGCAAGGCCGTTCGTTACGATGTTTTGGTGCCGCCGCGCCCGTAGCTTGTGCACGATGGCTGGCGCTTCGCCAGCGCCGTGCCGATGCGGGGGTCTATTTCCAAGGGTGCGACGTCAGGTGCCAGCCGCCGCAGTATTCGCATTTGTAGCAGGCCAAACCACGCCGTCCGCGGTTTTCGCAGTCGGCCATAACGGCCTCGGCTTCGGCGCGTGTGTCGTAACGGTTTTTGCGCTCGCACGACTTATAGCGCCAAGCCTCGTCGCGCTCGGCGTCCAGGGCGTCGCGGCGCTCGTCCTCGCGTGCAAACAGGTCGCTCATATCGCCGCCGGTGGCAGCGCCCAAAAACTCGCTTTTGGCTTTTGACCAGGCGGCTCGCTTTTTGCTCCCCATCTGCTTCGCGCTCCTCTCCAAACGTTGGTATCATTGCTCAATCAAAGTGATACCAATAAACGTGAGGTCGCCGCGTGATGATCAGAAAAACCCTCGATACCGACATTCCCGCCGTCATGGCTATCTATGACGCGGCCCGCGCCTTTATGCGCGCGCATGGCAACGCCACGCAGTGGCCCGAGGGCACGCCTTCGGCCGAGCAGCTGGCTGCCGATATCGCCGCTGGTGGCAGTTACGTGTGCGAAGTCGACGGCCGCGTGGTGGCGACGTTTGCCTTTTTACCGGGTCCGGACGAGTGCTATGACGTGATTGAGGACGGTCAATGGCGCAGCGACACTCCGTATGCCGTGCTGCATCGCGTGGCATCCGACGGCACCGTGCACGGTATCGCGGCGGCGATGTTTGCCTTTGCCAAGGAGCGCGCCGACCATCTGCGTATCGATACGCACGCGGACAACCTGCCCATGCAGGGCGCGAGCATGAAGGCGGGGTTCGAGCGCGCCGGCGTCGTGTATGTGTCGGACGGCACGCCGCGCGTCGCGTTCGATTGGCTGCGCGAGGCATAAGAGCGGGGACGCGTATCAACAATCCATGTACATGAAAATGGCCCCGGGTGGGGCCATTTTTGGTCGCTGCGCTGTTAGGGGAGGTGCCGGCTTTCGCAAGGCGCGAACCTACGAAAATCGCCGCGCGGCAACGCAGGGCGATGAGCTCGGTCGGGGGATAGGGCCCGCTTCGCCCGCCGGCTCGTAAATTGTATCATCCAGTGTGGAACGAGAATGCCTGTCGCCGTGCGCGACGGGCTTGCAATAAGAGGAGAGCCATGTCGAAGCAAGCGGTCGTTGGAATCTTGGCGCATGTCGATGCCGGCAAGACTACGCTGGCCGAGGCCATGCTGTTCAACGCAGGTCGCATTCGCAAGCGCGGCCGTGTGGACGACGGCGACTCGCACCTGGATACCAACGCTATCGAACGCGAGCGCGGCATCACGATTTTCTCGTCGCAGGCCGTGCTCGACCACGGAGATGCCAACGTCATGCTCGTGGATGCACCGGGGCATGTCGATTTTTCTGCCGAGGCGGAGCGCACGTTGCGCGCGCTCGACTACGCGATTTTGGTTGTGGGCGCCAACGATGGCGTGCAGGGACACACCGAAACCCTGTGGCGCCTGCTTGCGCGCTATGACATCCCGACGTTCGTCTTTATCAACAAAATTGATTTGGAGCATCCCGGCCGCGATGTTTTACTGGCACAACTTGGGCAGCGCCTTTCCGAGGGCTGCCTAGATGCCAGCGAACTACTGGCGGGTGGTGCCGTTCAGGAGGACGCTGCTGCGTTGGACGAGGCGGCGCTCGATGAGTTTCTTGAGACGGGCGAGCTTTCTGTTGCAACGCTGTCGCGCATGGTTGCCGAGCGCAAGCTCTTTCCCTGCTTTGCCGGCTCGGCGCTCAAGGACCAAGGCGTTGACGAGCTGCTGGATGGCATATGCGCGCTGATGCGTGAACAGGCGTGGCTCCCGGAGTTTGCTGCGCGCGTCTATCGTGTCAGCCGCGGGGATCGTGGCGAGCGCTTGGCTTGGGTTAAAGTGACCGGCGGCACGCTGCATGCCAAACAGATGATTGACGGACGTTCCGGTGCCGAGGCATGGGAGCAGAAGGTCGATCAGGTACGCATCTATAACGGCGAGAAGTATGAGCTTGCCCAGGAAGTTGCCGCTGGCGGCATCTGCGCCGTGACGGGCCTCGCACACGTTCGCCCGGGTGATGCCCTGGGCGCGGAGCCCGCGGGCGATGCACCTGTCATTGCGCCGGTCCTCACCTATACGGTGCTACCGTGCGAACACGATGTCCATGCGGTGTTTAAAGCGCTGACCGAGTTGGCGGACGAAGACCCCATGCTCGGCGTAAGCTGGAATACGCATCTTGAGCAGATTCACTTGCAGTTGATGGGAGCCGTGCAGCTCGAGGTCGTGCAGCGGGTGTTGGCCGATCGCTTTGGCCTTACGATTGAGTTTGAGTCCGGCGGCATTCTCTATAAGGAGACGATCTCGCAGCCGGTCGAGGGTGTGGGCCACTTTGAGCCACTGCGCCATTACGCCGAGGTGCACCTGCGCCTTGAGCCGCTGCCGGCGGGCTCAGGCGTGCAATTTGGTACCGCTACCTCGACTGACGAGCTCGATCTGAACTGGCAGCGCCTGGCGCTCACCAACGCCATGGAGCGCGATCACCTGGGCGTGTTGACCGGCTCGCCCATCACCGATGTGCGCATCACGCTTACGGGTGGCCGTGCACATGCCAAACACACCGAGGGCGGTGATTTTCGTCAGGCCACGTACCGCGCGATTCGTCAGGGTTTGATGCGGGCACGCGAGGCGGGTGCGGCGGTGCTGTTGGAGCCGTGGTACCACTTTGAGCTCGAGGTGCCGGGGGAGTGCGTGGGCAGGGCGCTTTCGGATGTCACGCGCATGGGCGCCGAGTACGAGCCGCCGGCGATGGCGGCCGACCGGGCGAAGCTTGTGGGTCGCGTGCCGGTATCCGAGGTGCAGGATTACGCGCTGGAGGTGGCTGCCTACACGAGCGGCCGCGGGCATTTGTACCTTGAGTTCGCCGGTTATGCGGCTTGCCATGATGCCGAGCGCGTCATCGAGGCGGCCGCCTATGAGCCCGAGGCCGATCTGCCCAACACGCCCGATTCGGTCTTTTGCGCCCACGGCGCCGGCTATACGGTCAAATGGTACGACGTGCCCGCCGCGGCACACGTAAAGATCGATCCCGCCACCTTCCGCCCCTATCGCCCCGCCGACGCCGAGTTTTTCGGCCACATGTGACAAAGGGACAGTCCCTTTGTCACATTCAGTTGGTGTAACTCGGTATAAGTTGGTATAACTATTACCAGCCTTTGCCAATTCGAGGAGGCCGACATGAATCCAAATCCCTTTAAGCCAACGGCTGGTAAGCGGCCTCCGCTACTCATCGGTCGCGAGTCGGTCATCGAAGATTTTGAGGAAGGGCTCGATAACGGCGCCGGGGCGCCGGGCAGGCTCATGCTCATTACAGGAAACTGCGGCTGTGGCAAAACAGTTCTCCTGCGGGAGCTGCAACGTCTGGCCAGTGAGCGCGGATGGGCGGTTGTCTCCGATTCCGCTTCGCTTGGTTTATGCGACCGCTTGGCCGACGCACTCCGCTCGAATAAGCCCGTTGTGACGTCAATGGAGTTTGGCCCATCGTTTGGACGGATGTCGGTTGAGGCGGCGCGGGCAAAAGGCGAGACGTTGCGAGGGCTGGTCAACGAACGTCTCAAGAAACTCGGTCCAGGTAAGGGCATCCTGTTTGCGATTGACGAGGCTCAATCGGCGTCTATTGAGGAGCTGGCGGCCCTTGCCGTTCTTTATCAGCAGGTGCTGGGAGATCAGGATGCCACGGGCTTGCCCGATAGCGACCAGCGCGGTCTTGCGCTGGTCTTTGCCGGCTTGCCCAGCATGGTTGACGATCTGCTCGAAGAGCCGAGCGTGACGTTTTTGCGACGTGCCCAGCAGCGTACGTTGGGGACGATTTCTTTGCCCAAGGTGCGCGATTCGTATATCCAGACGGTCGAGTGTGCCGGTCTTTGCGTTGATGCGGGAACGGCGGACCTTGCAGCGCACAAGAGCATGGGGCATCCCTATATGGTTCAGCTGGTGGGATATTACATGTGGCGGTCTGCTGTCCGGCGTGGCTCGCAAGTCATTGAAAGGCGCGATGTCGAGGATGGCCATGCGGATGCCGTCTCCGAGTTCTACGAAGCGGTTGACGCGCCTCTGTATTACGGACTGCGCACCCCACAGCGTCTCTTTATCGAGGCCATGGCGGTTGACGAGGACAAGCCGACGCGCATGGCGGATATCATTGAGCGCTGCGACCGTACCCAGAGCTGGGCGAGTAAATATCGCGCAAGCCTGATTCGCGAGCGCGTCATCGAGGCTGCCGGATACGGTCTCGTCCGGTTTACCGTGCCCATGCTGAGCAAGTACATTCGCGATTGCGTTTTAATGTGACAAAGGGACTGTCCCTTTGTCACATTCGATCAACAGGAAGGGGAGCGATGGCGGTGTCGCAACAACCAAGCGCTATCGAGGTGCGTGGCGCGCGTGTCCATAACCTTAAGGACATCGATATCGATATTCCGCTGGGAAAGCTGGTGGGTATTGCCGGCGTGTCGGGCTCGGGCAAGAGCTCGCTGGCGCTGGGTGTTTTGTATGCCGAGGGCTCGCGCCGTTACCTGGAGGCGCTCAGCACCTATACCCGCCGTCGGCTGACGCAGGCAGAGCACGCTCAGGTGGACGAGGTGCTGCACGTGCCGGCGGCACTCGCATTGCATCAGCGCCCCAGTGTACCGGGCGTGCGCTCGACTTTTGGCACCATGACCGAGCTCAACAACAGTCTGCGTCTGCTCTTTAGCCGCTGCGCCCATCACGTGTGCCCGCATTGCGGGGCGCGTGTGGAGCCGAGCCTTAACGTGGCCGCGGGCCTGTCGCTCGCGTGCCCCGCATGCGGCCGCGAGTTCTATGCGCCGGGGGCCGAGGACCTTGCCTTTAACAGTGGCGGCGCGTGTCCTACCTGCGGAGGCACCGGCGTCATGCGCGAGGTGGACGAGGCGAGCCTGGTGCCCGACGAGTCAAAGACCATCAACGAGGGCGCGGTGCTTCCCTGGGGCACGCTCATGTGGGATCTGATGAAGCAGGTGGCTGGCGAGATGGGTGTGCGCACCGACGTGCCGTTTAACCAGCTCACGCCTGTCGAGCGCGATATCGTGTTTCATGGTCCGGCGGTTAAGAAACACATTCTCTACGTTCCCAAAAACGGCGAGGGCGCCACGCCGCTCGACTTTACCTATTACAACGCCGTCTATACCGTTGAGAATGCGCTCGCCAAGGTTAAGGACGATAAGGGACTTAAGCGCGTAGCTCGCTTTTTGCGCGAGGGCCCGTGCCGCGATTGCGGCGGCACGCGTCTCTCCGAGGCTGCGCGCCAGCCCCAGGTGCGTGGTATCAATCTGGCACAGGCGGCGGCCATGACGCTGGGCGAGGCGATTGAGTGGGTGCGCGAGGTGCCTTCATCCTTGCCGACCGAGATGCGGCCCATGGCGACGGACATCTGCGATTCGTTTTTGAGCACGGCGCGTCGCCTGGTCGACCTGGGGCTCGATTACCTTTCGCTCGACCGCGCCGGTGCCACGCTATCCACAGGTGAGCGCCAGCGCGTGCAACTTGCCCGCGTGGTGCGCAACCGATCGACGGGTGTGCTCTATGTGCTGGACGAGCCCTCGATCGGTTTGCATCCTGCCAATGTCGACGGTCTGGTAGGCGTGATGCGCGATCTGGTGGATGACGGCAACACTGTGGTTGTTGTTGACCACGATACGCGCGTTCTAGCGGAAGCTGACTATCTGGTCGAGATGGGCCCCGTTGCCGGAGCAGGCGGTGGTAATGTGATTGCTGCAGGTACGGTGGACGAGGTCGAACAATCGCAGGGCAGCCGCATCGCCCCGTTCTTGCGCTCGGACCCCAAGCGTCTGCGCCCGCAGGTGGCTGACGACGAACTGTTCGACCTAGGCCATATCCGCATGGCGACCGATGCCATCCATACCGTCAAACCACTCGAAGTCGATATCCCGCGCGGCCGCCTTGTCGCGGTGACGGGTGTTTCGGGTTCGGGCAAGACGACACTGGTGCTCGAGACGCTCATCCCGGCACTCAAGGCGCAGGCAGCCGGCGAGCGCCTGCCCAGGCACGTGCGTTGGATCGATGCCGAGGGTATCGCGCGCGCCAACCTGATTGACGCCACGCCCATCGGTGCCAACGTGCGCTCGACGGTGGCGACCTATGCCGACATCCATGACGAGCTGCGCCGCGCCTTTGCCCGTACGCCCGAGGCCAAGGAGGCAGGGTATAAGGCGGGCGCCTTTAGCTACAACACTGGCACCTTGCGCTGTCCTACGTGCGATGGCACGGGTTCGATATCGCTTGACGTGCAGTTTTTGCCCGATGTCGAGATCGTCTGCCCTGCATGCCGCGGCTCGCGTTATGCCGACGCAGCCTCGTATATCCATCGCGAGGGCAAGGACGGCAGCCTACTTACATTGCCGCAGCTCATGGATATGAGTGTGGACGAGGCCATTGACGCCACGTTGGGACTCAAGAAAGTCCAGGCGCGCTTGCAGACCTTGCACGACCTGGGTTTGGGCTACTTGACACTGGGCGAGCCCACGCCGGCGCTCTCGGGCGGCGAGGCGCAGCGACTTAAGCTTGCGAGCGAGATGGGCCGCGTGCAGGACGATGCCGTATTCGTATTCGACGAGCCCACGATCGGCCTGCATCCGCTCGATGTTCAGGTGCTGCTGAGTGTGTTTGACGGCCTCGTTGCCAAGGGCGCCACGGTTATCGTGATCGAACACGACCTCGACCTTATCCGTAATGCCGATTACGTGATCGACATGGGCCCGGGCGGCGGCGACGCAGGCGGACAAATCGTCTGTGTCGGCACGCCGGGCGACATCGCTGCCTGCTCCGCAAGCATCACCGGCCGCTACCTCTAACCGAATGTGACAAAGGGACTGTCCCTTTGTCACATTCCCGTTAAAGCCAGCATCTGTCGGCATGGCGCTTGAACAGTTTTCGCGTGAGGGTCAAAATGGCCTCAACCCATTCGCGAAATTTGCACGCCCTATAGTGAGTGGGCTCTCGCTTGAGCTGATGCTGCCAAGAGGCAGCCGATAGGGGCAATTATGGACAATCGAATCTTTGGGTATGCGCGTGTCTCTTCCGCAGACCAGAACCTGGGCCGCCAATTAGACGCGCTGGCAAGGTTTCCCGTGCAACGGAGCCAGATTTATGCTGACAAGGCAAGCGGTAAGGACTTTAAGCGTCCCCAGTACCAGCGTCTTCTTCGCAGGCTGCGCGAAGGCGACGTTCTCGTGATCAAAAGTATCGATCGTTTGGGCCGCAATTATCGTGAAGTCCTCGATGAGTGGCGACGCATCACGGTGGATAGGAATGCTGCCATCGTGGTGCTTGATATGCCATTGCTCGATACGCGCGAGCAGCCTGATGGCATTACGGGAACGTTCATGGCGGATCTGGTTCTTCAAATCTTGAGCTATGTGGCGCAGCTAGAGCGCGAAAACATCAAGCAACGCCAGGCGGAGGGCATCGCGTCGGCGCGTTTGCGTGGCGTGAAATTTGGAAGGCCGGCATTCGAACGCCCAGATAGCTATCGCGATGTCATCAAATTATTCGAAGGGGGAGAGGTTACGAGGCGAGAGGCTGCTGCGCTTTTGAACGTCAGCGTCTCGACGTTCGATCGTTGGAGACGGGCGGACGCGACCAGTTTTGACCGTTTGTCGTCTGCTCGTCCTCTTTAGCTAGACATTTTGACGAGGGGAGTTAATTACACAGAGCCCACTCCTTCCCTCGATGTTTATCCAGTTCACGCCCTTGAACCAAATAGTGCCACCGCGTTGCCAATTCGTCTGCTTTTTGACGAGGGCTATATATCGTGTTTTGTTTTGTATTTAAAGGAGGACGAAATGAAAAGGCGTTATGGAATGGCTCTGGTGACCGCGCTATTTGCGATGGTGTTTTGTGGGGCGCTTCTGCTGAGCGGCTGTTCGCAGTCTGAGAAGAAAAATGATGAACCTGATTATGCCGATGACCGTGCAATGGCTGTGATTGCTCAAGGTTATCAAAAGCGGTCGGATTATATCGAATCGCTTGGAGAAGATGCTGATCTAAGCTCGAATAAAGTGCGAAAAGAGATAATTAAAACCGAGATCGATAACGACAAAGAACTCAAAAAGGCGCCTTTTAAAGACGCTAAGATGCAGGAAGATGTCATCGCCTATCTCAACCTGCTTGACAATCAGCTTGATGTTACCAAGAAGTATGCGGAATCTGATCCTAAGTACTACGAGGAATGGGAAAAGGCCTACGACGCACGATCCGCACAGCTTAAGAAACTGGTCGATCGATATGACTTAACAGTCGATGACGAGTATCAAGATGAGTTTGACGAGCTAATTAAGAACGGTAGGACCGTAGAGGAGAAGACGCATAACGATGAGGTTATCAACGGTTTGCTCTCATCGGCGAATTTTGAGAAAAGTGATGATGGCTACGGTCTCTATACGTACACCGCAATCGTCGAAAATACCTCTGACATATCGTTCGAAAACGTTTATCTAAACGTTGCCCTTTACGATGCCGATGGTGTGAGGGCGGAAGAATGCTACGCAGATACATCTGCCTGGGCGCCTGGCGAGAAGGTGAAGTTTGAGGTAATGAGCGAGGTTGACGCCTCGAGGCTTGCGCCGACGGTGTCGGGTTACAGCGTCAAGGAATAGTTCGCGGGAATTGAAAAGAAAGCGCGGCCGTTTTCTTTGAACGGTCGCGCTTTGCATTGAGCCGTTGACGGAATGATTCGTGCCATCATGCTCGCGCTGGAAGATGATGGGAACGTCGGGGCAATAAAGGAAAGGTGAAACAGGATGGCAAAAACAAAATTTCTTACAACGATACCACAAAAGGTTGCCTTTGGCGGGTTAGTCGTTGTTACGGTTCTAGCGGTTGCCTGGGGTATCTGGATGTCATTGACGCGTAATCCTACAACGATCAGCGATGATTCGATTCGCGAGGAGATCACGCCAGTCGTTAAGCTCGTGACGTACGAGTACAACTTCACCCAGCTGCTTTCAATTGATGAGGCGGGCAATCCGCTTGGGTGGGAAAACCCCTTTACGTCTAAGCGATATGTCGCAACGATTGACGGCAAAGCTGACATCGGGATCGATGCCGATAAGATGAAGGTTACAATCGTACGGGCTAATATGGCCGATAAGAATTCAGAGGTCAAGAGCGTAAAGGTTATACTGCCTCACTCGGAGATCACCTCGTTCTCGACAGACCCCAATACGCTTAAGAAATATGTTGAGGACAATGGCTTTCTTAACTGGAATCAAGTAAGCACGGATGATCTAAACACGTTATTGAAACAGGCAAAGAAAGAGCAGACCAAGAAGGTCAAGGAAAGCAATATGCTCCAAGAATCTGATGATAGAGCCTGCGCCCTTATCGAAAAACAGGTCAAAGCCTTATGCGGCGATGACGTCAATGTTGACGTTGCGTTTGAGTAGGGGTGAATAGCATGTTGGATAAACGGCAACAGATCGCTGGGGCCGGCTCGCTTCTGATCGGGCACTACACCACCTTTCTCGACACTACCTTCAACTCGGCATTTGGCGATGAATATACGGTTGATTTCGACTATCGGAAATAGGAGGTCACAATGGAGGATAAAGACGATCTGGCTGTTGTCGAAAGGGAGGAGCCGCCGCGACATAAGCAGAGTTTTGATATCCGTAAGGCCGCTGCCGGGTTGGTTGATGGCGCCGGAAGCGCGATGGCGGGCGCGGTTGCAACCGTACAGAAAGTTGCCGATGGTGCAATGCGTGCTGCAACTCCGCTGGTCGATGACGCCTTGGCAGCTATTGCTGATGCGGCCGATGGTGCGGCAGGTACTGCTGCGGATATCGGTGACGCGGTCAACGATTGGGCATACCAGCAGCAGCTTAATAGATACAGGCCGGTAACCAAGGAGACCTATCAGAGTCCTTCATTCCATTTGCCGAACATGATTCGAATTGTTGACGGAAATGAGCGCCGGGGCATCGACGCCTGTAGAGATGCTATTGGTTGGCTGGATACTGTTAAGGGCACGCAGATTTTCAATCTGTACCGCGAGGCAATCGGGGATAGCGAATTGTCTTTCTATCCTAAACCATCTCTTTACTCCACATATTACATAGATGCTTTTGATCGGTCTCGCTTTGTTGACCTTGACTCTTATTTTGCAACCATGCAACAAGACAAGATGGCCGAGTTGAGACGGATTGCGTTCATGCTTGGCGCGAAGCGCTGCAAGCTGGAGGTGACGGAGTACGAGGAAACTCGGCGAGGCCGCCAGGTTAAGGGAAATGCCAAGGCGGGAAAGAAGGGCTCGGTTCGAATCGACGGTTCCTTGAGCGATTCAACGAGAAGCGAGAAGAAAATTCTGTTTACACAGGAATTTGAGGGCGACATGGTTCCACAGCGCCCTGAGCTCCATTGGTATGCCCATGACTCAGATGTTCTCTTGTTAATTGAGACGAGATGTGGTGGAGAGGATAAAAACAAGGCGAAGAGCTATCGGGTCGAATTGAAAAGTGAAACGACCATGACCATGTCTGTATCACTTGCTATGGCTATCGACGAGGCATGCAGCAAACTGAACATAAGGGCGAATTCGAGCCTGACAAGCCAAGCTAAGCGAGAACTCCGGCAATCGTTTGTATTTGAAGTTGAATTCTGATGTGTGGGGACCATTTGCTGCGGGGTTCCTGTCCTTTACGGGGTGGAAGCATAGAAACCCATACGGTGCAACTCAGTAAAAGTTAGTAATATACTGGCATCTTTTCTAGTTAAAAGCGTTTAAAACCGGTTAATTCCATTTAAATCAGTAGGTGCAATATGTGACAAAGGGACAGTCCCTTTGTCACATTCCGGGGAAGTTTGTCTGGCGCAGGGCCTCGTAGAGGACGATGGCGGCGCTGTTGGAGAGGTTGAGTGCGCTGATGCGGTAGTCGTCCGGATTGACGAAGTTGCCGCAGATATCCTGCTGAAGGATGGCCTCGTGGCCGCTCTCGCTATGCCCGAGCGCCTCCTCGTGGGCTTCCCAGGCCTCGGCGTTATCGAGCGAGTCGCAGTCGCGCAGCATGGGGATGCGCTCGCAGCGCGCAGGCGCTGCGGCGAGCAGCTCTTCGGGAATCCCCGAGCTCTCGCTGCCAAAGACCAGATAGTCACCGTCGCGGTAGGTGCTTTGCGCATAGGTGCGGCGCGCCTTTTTGGTCAGCAGATGCAGGCGTTCATCGGCGGGGGAGAGGCCGTTGCACGTAAGGAAATCCTCCCAGCCGGCATAGGTCGTCACGTCCAAGTTTTGCCAGTAGCCCAGGCCGGCGCGACGCACCGTCTTGTCGTCGAGCGAAAAGCCCAACGGCTCCACCAGGTGCAGGCGGGTACCGGTGACCACGCAGGTACGGCCGATATTGCCCGTATTGGCCGGAATCTCGGGCGCATACAGCACGATATTGAACATGAATCTCCTTGGCTCAGAATGAAAAACCACCACGAAGGGGACAGGCACCTTCGTGGTGGTTTGGCGGTTACGTGGCAGAAAATGCTCGCTTCGATAGCCTAGGCGCGGTGCCAGTCGGTCAGGCAGGCATCGAGGGCGGCGATGAGCGCATCCTTGTCCATGTGACGGCCGATGATGCACAGGCTCGTCATGCGGTCGCCCGTCTCGTCGTCCCAAATCTGCATGATCTCGGGGTTCTCGTCGATAATCTTCTGCTTCTCGCCCTCGGGCGCAGAGTCGACAAACAGACCGTTCTCCATCAGACGCATCTGGTGGCCGGCCTGCTCAAACATGTAGCACATGTCCGGATCGCCGGTCTGCCACAGCGGGCCCTTGATGCGAATGACCTCGTCGGGCCACTCCTGCTCAACAAAATCGGTGAACTTCTGCAGGTCAAACGGCTTGCGGCGGGAGTACACAAAGGTCTCGATGTCGTACTCGAGCACCTCGGGGTCGTCGTGCTCCTCGGGATGCTCCATGGCCTCGATCCAGGCGGCGGAGTTGTAGGCGCGCATAAAGTCGAAGCGGTCGGTGTCGAGCAGCTCCTCCATGGGGACCTCGCCGTTTTGGGCCTCGACAATCACGGCGTCCTTCTGCAGGCTGCGCACGATGGCCTTGAGCTCGGCAATCTGCTCAGGCGTGACGGTATCGGTCTTGTTGAGGATCAGCGTGGAGCAAAACTCGATCTGCTGAATAAGCAGGCTCTCGATGTCGTCCTCATCGATATCCTCGGCGAGCAGGTCGCGACCGCCGTTGAACTCGTCGTACATGCGGGCGCAGTCGACCACGGCCACGATGTTGTCGAGCGCGAGCTTGGGCTCGCCGCCCACCTTGGCCTCGTCGCAGAAGCTCGAGATGGTGTAGGCGATGGGGATGGGCTCGCAAATACCCGAGGCCTCGATGATGATGTAGTCGAACTTGCCCGAATCGGCGATGCCCTGCAGCTGGTTGGCCAGATCGTCCGAAAGCGTGCAGCAGATGCAGCCGTTGGTGAGCGGGATGAGGTCGTCGGTCTCGGAAAGGCCGCCGTCGGCGATAAGGCTGGCGTCGACGTTGATCTCGCCGATATCGTTGACGATCACGGCGGCGCGGATGCCGCCGTCGTTAGCGAGGATGTGGTTGAGCAGCGTGGTCTTGCCGGCACCGAGGTATCCGGTGAGCATGATGATCTTCACGGGTCTGTTGGGCATGTGCCCTCCTTTGTTAGACATGGCTTACAGTTAAATCTTATGCCAAACGCCTGCTCTTATACCCACGCGCCGGCAAATAACACAGGCTACTCCCAGGCTCCCCACACATCGGGGCAATAACCGACGGTGGCCTTCTTGCCGTTGCGCACGATGGGCTCGGCCAGAACCTGCTGGTTCTCGAGCAGCTTATCAAAGCGCTGGCTGGGGGTGAGGTGCTGGATGAGTGCGAGCGTCTCCTCGTCCTTGGCTTTGGGGTTGAGCAGCTTGTCGATGCCGCCGACCGCCTGCATCACGCTCGTGAGCTCGCCCTTGCTCATCTCCTTTTCCTTAAGGTCGATAAACTGCACCTTAATGCGGCGCTCCTTAAAATAGCGCTGGGCCTTCTTGGTATCGAAGGACTTTTTGGTGCCGAAGATTTGCACGTTCATATTTATGTTCCGCCGTTCTACCGAATAAAGTTGGTCCTAGCGCGATCGGCCTGGGGGGCTTCGATGCCGGCGGCCTTTCCCGCCTCGATGCAACGTAGGAGCCAGGCCATGTTTTTGCCGATGTTTCGCATGGTGGCAAGGCCTTCGGCGTCCTGGGCGGCCTCGCCCGGCATGGCGCCAAAGACGTTGTTCCAGTAGGTGGATGCCACCACGGGCATCTGGTTGATGGTGAAGTATTTGTTGAGCACATCGAAGGTGGTCGACGTGCCACCGCGACGGGCAACGGCGACAGCGGCGCCCGGCTTGTGCGCAAAGGCCTTGCTGCCAGCATAGAATGCACGGTCGAGGGCAGAGAGGATGCGTCCGCTGGGATGCGCGTAGTAGACGGGCGAACCAAAGACAAAGCCGTCTGCCTGCTCGGCAGCGGCAATCAGCTCGTTGACCATATCGTCGTCAAAGGTGCAGCGGCAATCGAGCTTGCCGCACTGGCCGCACCCGATGCAATCGCGAATAGGCTTGGCGCCCAGCTGAAACACCTGCGTCTCAATGCCCTCTGCGTTGAGCTGCTCGGCAATCTCGGCGAGTGCGCGGTCGGTGTTGCCGTTTGCCTTGGGGCTGCCATTGACCAAAAGAACCTTCATCACAAACTCCCTCTGCTGTCGGTGACTTCTGCGGAGGATTATCGCACGAGCGGGCAGATGGCGTGGGGCGCGATTCCAGCGACCGCCCATCATGCGCCCCGTCTCGATCGGTAGCTTCATCCGAGTGTTTCTCGGGGCCGGGAAGCCGGCCCCGAGGGCCAACGGCGGGCTCGCTCACCAGGTACGAGAGGGACACGGTCCAGAGTATGTTGGAGCTCGGGGCCTCATGCAAGCCGATTGTGAGGAGTCTGGGCAGGTCGCCTTCGATGGCGAACTCTGAGGTCTTAGAAGGCGGGCTGCTGCGGCGGCTATGGTTTATACTAAGGCGGTTGCTATCGAGTAATTCATACTTGGTTTGATTCGATTGTGAATGCGTAACTAGGATGGAAAGCAAAGGAAACTCTATGGAAACAGAGGATGCTGTTTGCTTGATGACTTCGATTGCCTTGATTGTCCTTTCAATCCAATACCGAAGAGGAAGATGGCTCTGCTCAATTGCTGGATATGATGTCACAAAAAGGGAGAGCGAGATTGATATACGCCCCTACGCAAAGCTGATTTCTTCTGTGACGTTATGGATGGGGCTGCTGTTTTTCTTGTGGGCGGTAGAGGGCTGGGTACGCGATTGGAATACCAGCGTTTTTGAAGTTTTGGTTCTACTTCTGTTCAGCTTGGCCTCTTTGTCGTTCGTGCGGCTCGTTAGGTTTGTGTTTATGAGGCGATAGCCAGCGGAAGTGGCTGGACGACAAAATGGACCAATGCAGCCAATTGTCAATAGAATTTGATAGGCTTGGCTTAACAGATTTACTCGAGGGCATATCCGTGGCGGGGGATAGGTTCTATCTTGTTGAGCACTTATTTGCATCAGGCAAAGTAAACCAAGAGTATCGAAACGGTGCCCCCGGGCCCGCTAGGGACTGCGGGGGGGCGTTCGGCTAACTGCGGGTACGGCCTATTTGCCCAATGTGTTCGCCCGAGATCGGAAATTAACCATCATGCGCCCCATAACGCTAGTCCAGCTTGGTGCCCGGTACCTGTGGCGCCTCTTTAATCAGCGCATTAAGTTCGTTCAAAATGGAAACGGGCTGTCGGTCGACGGCGTCCAGATGAAGCGTCGCCACGCGAAGGGGCGGCTGATATTCAAATGAGCCGAGGAGCACGGGCGATCCCAAGAACCGTTCGATTTCGTCTGCAACCGCGTCGGTCTCTTCGGGATCAAAGTCGTCAAAGAGCGCCACGAACATCGGTCCGGTCGAGCGGAACAGACGACCCTTGCCGCGCGAGCAATCCATGAGGCAGGCGGCGCTTTCTGCCAAAACGCGGTCGCCTGCATCAAAGCCAAAGCGGGCATTGACCTGTGCGATTTCGTCGATTTTAATGGCGATCAAGCCCGCGTTTCGTGCCACGCGACGCATCTCGCCAATGGCGTTGACCAGGGCGTGGATATCGCCCAGACCGGTCACGGAATCGGTCGTATCTGCCAAGCTTCGGTTGGTGACAATGCCCACATACATGTTGGGCTCGGTATCGGTGCCGTCCAGGCGGTAACCTGTGCAGTCGCAAAGCGCGTATTTTCCGGCGGTATTCATGACGCGATACTGCATGCAGTGGAAGTGCCACGTGCCGTTTACCACCATATCGAGCTCGGCACGTACGTTGTCGCGGTCCTCGGGGTGAACACGGGCAAGCCATATATCGAGCGAGTTGTAGGGATGCTGGGAGGGTAGGTCAAAATCGCGCACGGCATTAACCGACCATTGCGATTCGCCGGTGTCGAGGTTAATGATGAACGGATAGCGTGTCTCGGAGCTCATGGAGATCGCTTGGAACACTCGGTCGTTGCAGGGGGGGGGTTGTTCGGTGACCGGGCGTTGCGGCGCATCGCCTTCTTCCGGTTGTTGCACACGGTACATGAGCTTGTAGCGATACATTTTGCGGTCGGCGTCCTTTGTCATCTGGCGACGCGTATCGCCTGCAAGTGGGTCGACGCGCGAGCAGCCAAAGCTAAAGCTGGCGATCATGGGCGCCTTGCCGTCCGATGTTGCCTCGATAAGATTGGCACGCGTCCGCTCCAGGCGCTGCTCGAGCTCGGCTTCGTCTGTCGTGGGGGATATAAGTACAAATTCGTCTCCACCGATACGGAACAGCAACTCATCGTGCTCCATTGTCTCGGTGAGTGCGCGGCAGATGCTCAGAATGTAGCGATTGCCCTCGGCGTGGCCAAACTTATCGTTGCAATGCTTAAGGCGGTCGATATCGATATAGGCGCAGGTGAAGGGGGTGCCTTTGCGCCAGAGCTGATCGACATGGCGGTCGAGTCCGCCACGGTTGCCAAGACTGGTGAGCGAGTCGATATAGGCGCCGTGCTCAAGCAGCTCGCGTTCTTGTTGCAGGATGGCAAATGTCTTCTGTAGCTGCTCGCCGATGGCGCACAGCTCCGGGGGCAGCACGGTAACATCGAGCTCGGCGGTTGTGGCCCCGTTCGCAAGTCGCTGAAGATAGGCAATAATCGATTGCTCGCCCAAGCGATACGACTCGTTCATGATGGATAACCTCCTTGGGCACAACAGTGGTTTGTATCATATCCCCAATTTGGTTTGGATTGGGGATAATAAGTTAGCCAATGGGGACAAACGTCCCTTCGACGGTAGTGTTTTGCGCGTAAGCGTATCAGTTGCGGCCGCCGCCATCGAGCAGTGCCTCAAAATCCTCCGCCTGCATGGGGCGGTAGTAGAGGAATCCCTGGGCGTAGCGGGCACCCATTTGGCGCAGCATGCTTGCCTGCTCATCGGTCTCGACGCCTTCGATTACAACGGGCAGATGGAGCGATTGTGCCATCTCGAGCATTGATGAAATGATTTGCGTACTGCGGCCTTGATCGCCGTCATCGGGCACAAACGTGCGGTCGAGCTTGATGACGTCGACGTTGACGTTCTTGAGCATCGCGAGCGTGGACTGGCCGGTGCCAAAATCGTCCATGTAGGTCGAGAAGCCGCGAGTGTGCAGGTCGGCCGTCAGCCTATCCACAGCCTCGGACTCTCCCGTATAGGCCGTCTCGGTGATCTCGATGCGCATGAGCTCGGGCGGCAGGTTGTATTGGGCAGCGAGCGCCCCCATATGTTCGGCAACGTCGCAGGCAAGGATATCCACGCGCGACACATTCAGCGAGATCGGAACCACGCGCAGCCCTCGATCGATGCGCTCGCGCAGCCACGAGGCGACGCCCAGCCAAACGTATTTGTCGAGCGTCACCACAAAACCGCTTTCCTCGAGTGCGGGGATAAAGGTAGCGGGCGAAATGAGGGAGCCATCCTTGTCAATCCAGCGTGTGAGCGCCTCGGCGCCAACGATCTCGCCGGTTTCCATGTCGACCTGGGGCTGCAAGTAGTAGGTAATGCGGCCGTTTGAGAGCGCATACTGGAATTCGGTCAGCGTGCGGTGGAACGCGATTTCGTGTTCGTATTCCTCGGGGCGGAAAATGGCAATGCGCTCCTTAAAGTCGTTTTTTGCGCGCCGATTGGTAAACATGGCCTTGGCCTGCGCATCGATGGTGATTTCCTCGTTGGAGTCGATGGGGTAAACACCCATGGACGGCCAGAAGCCCACGCCGTCATCATGCTTGGCCACGGCTTCGCGAACACGGCTATAGATTTTATGGACGGTGTCGTGTTCAAAGGGGATGAGTACGCAAAAATCGTCTTGGCCCCAGTACCCTGCGACGCCCATGGCGGCATTCTCGATGTCCTTGAGAACCGTGCCCACATCGGCGAGTACGCGGTCACCCTCGGCCTGTCCGTGCCATTCGTTGAACAGTCGCATGTGCCCCATATCGACGGTGGCGATACACCAGGCGCCGTTGCGCCTTGTCTCGAGAAATTCGTTGGCGCGGCGCATAAACTCGCTGGGTCGATAGAGACCCGTGAGCGGATCGATGCGTTCGGCGATGGCGCTTTTGCGTTCCACCTCGGGTATGGGGAGGCTGTCGTTGGGAACAAGCCCGCCGGCCGTGCGAATGCGACGGTCGAGTTCGCCTAAAACGGCGGCCGTTTGATTGGTCAGGTGCTCGTAAAAGGCCGGAACGACAAGACAGACGGGGGTAATAGTGTCGCCCGCGATTCGAACGGGAGCGAAAACGGCCTCTTTGAGATGTTGGATCAGTTGCTCGAATGCTTCGTGATCCAAATTGTTGCTAAGCACGACGAACTGGGCGTTGCGTGAACGGAAGACGCGACTCCTGCCGCGAGTAATCGACAGCATGCGGCCTGCGTATTCGGCGAGCATGTTGTCGACGGCCTCGGCCCCGTAGAGCTCGTTGAGCTTTGCCGTGCCGCGAACGCGCACTGCTATAAGCCCCGTCTCGCAACGGTCGCGACGGCAGGCATCGATAGCGTTGATCAGCGTGCGCTGCGTTCCGAGACCCGTGGCGGCGTCGACGGTCTCGGCAAGCGAGTGGTTGACGAGCTCGCCGACATAGAGCGAGGGGACATTTCCGTCGCCGTCGATACGAAACCCGCGAGCACGGCCGAGGATGTAATCGCCGGCGGCATTGCGCACGCGGTACTGCATGACGTGACGATGTTTGGAGCCGTCATAGATTTGGTCGATGTCGTTGGTATAGGCCTCAAGGTCATCGGGATGGACACGCGTTTTCCAATAATCGTGACAGTTGTCTATATGCTCCGAAGGAAGACCAAGATCGCGCAAGGCGCCTTGCGACCAAAGGGTTCGATGTTTGTCCAAGTTCTCGATAAAGAAATAGCGGCCTTCGTTGAGCATCGAAAGGGCGTCGAAAATTCGATCGCTTATTTCGAAGTCGTCGGTGTGGGCTTGTGCGATATTGCGTCGATCAAGGTGCACGGCATGACGTAGCTTGTAGTCGTACATGCGATGGTCGGCATCGTTCGTCAAGCGATTGGGGGCTTCGCCCAGGGCGGGGTCGGCGTGTGCCACTCCGTAGCTAAACGAGTGAGGCATCTCGGCATCGTTGTTTTTGAGCAGGACCGTTCGGCAGCGTTCCAGACGTTCGGCGAGGTCGTCCTCGGTTGCAATCGTAGACAGGATGGCAAACTCGTCGCCTCCCAGACGAAACGCCGCTTCGTCCACCTCCATATACAGCTTGAGATAGAGGCTTACCTGCAAAATATAGCGGTTGCCCTCGTCATGGCCAAAGACGTCGTTGCAGTGCTTGAGATTGTCGATATCGATGTACGCCATGGTAACGGGGGTGTCCTGCTCCCAGAGCTCCTCGAGGGAACGGGCAAAGCCGCCGCGGTTGCCAAGCCCGGTAAGCTGGTCGGTAAAGGCGGTCCTGACCAGATCCTCCTGACGCTTGAGAAGGTCGCGGACGGTCTTTTCGAGCGTTTCAGTGTAATTGCTGGGGGTATCCATGCTGTAGGCGGCTTTCTGGGGTCGGGGCGGATTGCGTCGGGCGAGCTCGTTGTGCACACGCGTTGTTGCTCAACGCCTCGCGTGTTTCCAAGCCCCCGCCTTGCTGCGTCGTTGGGTTTATTTGTCGGCTGACGTTCGTTGCTGATAACTACTGAGTAGTATAAACAAGTGTATGGAATTATGCAGGGGTGCCCATGTTGCGGGCGGCCATTATTCGCCATTATTCGCCAAACGGTAACGCGACGATGTTCGATGAAAATGCGACTGAGGCGATATATGTTGACGGGTATACTTGTTTCGTTTTAAAACGCAGGAACGGAGATGGTCGCATGGCACAGCCAGATACGACGCCCACGGTGGGGCTTGCGCTCGAGGGAGGCGGCTACCGCGGTATGTAGACGGCGGGCGTGCTCGACGTATGGATGGAGTGCGGCCTGACCTGTGACCATATGGTGGGCGTCTCGGCGGGCGCGGCGTTTGGCTACAACTTTAAATCGCGCCAGATCGGCCGTGCCATTCGCTACAACAAGGCCTATTGCGCCGACAAGCGCTATGCGAGCGTGACGAGCTGGCTGCGAACCGGCGACATGTTCAATGCCGAGTTTGCCTATCACGAGGTGCCCATCGAGCGCGATCCCATCGACCTGGAGGCTTATCGTGCCTGCCCCATGCGGTTTACCTGCGTGTGCACCGATCTTAAGACGGGGCGGGCCGTCTACCATGACCTGCCTTACGGTGATGAGCATGATATCGAGTGGATCCGGGCGTCGTCGGCGATTCCCGTGGCGACGCGTCCCGTTGCTATTGAAGGGCACAAGTACCTGGATGGCGGCGTTGCCGATTCCATTCCCAGCGCATGGCTGTTTGCGCAGGGCTATGACCGCAACGTGGTGGTGCTGACGCAGCCGGCGGGCTTTGTAAAGCAGCCCAATAGCGTGATGCCTATGCTGCGTCGCGTGTATCGTCACTATCCGGAGTTTGTTGCGGCGCTTGAGCGCCGGCACGAGGTATATAACGCCACGCTCGACGACCT
Source organism: Collinsella sp. (assembly GCA_036553025.1). Classification (GTDB taxonomy): domain Bacteria; phylum Actinomycetota; class Coriobacteriia; order Coriobacteriales; family Coriobacteriaceae; genus Collinsella. The sequence continues at coordinate 62,217 of JAXKBK010000007.1, forward strand.
GGCGCGTCGCGAGGCCGCTGGCGAGATCTTTGTGGTGCGGCCGAGCGAATCGGTGAAGGTGCCGTCGCTGTGCCGCGAGCCCGAGGAACTCGAACGCATCTATCAGATCGGCCGTCGCGATGCGGAGGCGACGTTGCCCGCGCTGGAAGCGTATCTGGCGGGGTAGGGACTACGCCGGAAACTGCATCCCGTAATCAGCGTTCAGACTGGGACGCAGTTTCCCGCTGGTCCTCTATGCGGAAAGCGCATCCCAGAATGGACGTCCAAACTGGGATGCGCTTTCCGCTCTTGAAGATATGAGGCTGCGGAGCAGCTGCTCGGCATAGGTCTATGCTTGCTGCCAGGTATCGACGAGCTCCTCGGCTGCGGCGTAGGGGTCGTCGGCGCTGCAGACGGCGCTCACCACAAAGAAGCCGTCGACGCCGGTGGACTTGAGTTGCGGCAGATCGGCCGTCTTGACGCCGCCGCCCACCACAATGGGGACGGGGCTTGCCGCATGGAGGGCGGCCAGGTCCTCAAAGCTCTTGGTGATGATGGAGCCGTCGGCCGCACGTCCGCAGTCGCGCTTGGTTTCGGTCTCGTGGAGCGGGCCTACGCCCAGGTAATCGACCAGGCTCATGTCGGCGGTCTTGACGTACTCGAGCATCTCCTCGCAGCGGGCCGAAAGACCCACGATGGCATCGGGGCCCAGCAGCTTGCGGCAGACCTCGACGGGAATATCGCTCTGGCCAACATGCACGCCGTCGACGGCAATACCCTGCTCGCGTGCGGCAAGTACGCAGTCAAGGCGGTCGTCGATCAGCAGCGCGACCTGCCCGGTTTTGCCGGCCTGAGCGATGGCCTGCGCGGTATCGCCCGTCAGTGCGATGATCTCGCGGGCGCTTGCCACCTTGGAACGCACCTGAATGCAGGTAAAGCCGGCGTCGAGCGCCTGGGCCACCACATCGCCCACGGGGCGTCCGAGGGTGTTTTCGGGGCCGAGTACCAGATAGGCCGAGATATCAAGGTTGTCGCGGATGCTCACTGTGCTTCCTCCTGCTTTTTGATCTGCGCTTCCATGCGCTCGAGCTTGCCAGTCATGGTGTCGGTAAATCCGGGTCGAATATCGGCCTTGAGCACGACTTCGGTGCGGATGCCCTTGCTCGCCAACACAAAGGTTGCGTCGCGCACGACCTGCATGACTTCGTCCCAGTCACCCTCGATCTCGGTGAACATCGAGGTGGTGCGGTTGGGAAGGCCGCTCTCGCGAATGACGCGTACGACCTCGGCGACCTCGGCGGACAGCTCGTCGCCGGTGCCGCACGGGGCGATGGCTACGGCGACGAGCGTGTTCATACCGGCATTGGTTGCGGGCTCGGACATGCCTTATGCCTCCTCGAGCTCGAGTTGGTTATCGGCGATGTCCTGGGCGGTTGCGCGATAGAGCTCGTCGATAAAGGCGACCTTAAAGCTTGCCGGGGCATCGGCGACAGCGGCGGCACGCGTGCCGGCAACGTTGTAGACGGCGGTGCCACAGATGGCTGCCGTAAACGGATCGGCAGCGCAGGCGTACACAGCCAGCACACCGCCCTGCGAGCAACCGCAGCCGGTGATTTTGGACATGAGCGGGCTGCCGCCGTGGGACTTGGCCACGGTCGTGCCGTCGGTAATCAGGTCGACTTCGCCCGAGACCACAACGGCGCCGCCGGTGTAGCGGGCGAGCGCCACGGCGGCGCCGCGGGCGGCGTCTACCGTGTCGGTGGTATCGACACCGCGCACGCGACTCAGATCGGCCGCTTCGCCCTCAAGGCCCCACAGGCCGGCGAGCGCGATAATCTCGGAGGCATTGCCGCGCACGATGGCGGGTTTGTACTGCTTGAGTTCGTTTACCAGTTGGGTGCGCAGGCTGCCGATGCCCAGGCCCACCGGATCGAGCACCCAGGGCTTGCCGGCGTCGTGTGCCGCCTTGGCCGCGCGGGGAATCGTCTGCTCGTAGATGGGGAAGAGTGTGCCCATGTTCAGATAGATGGCGCCGCCGCCGGCAACGAGCGCCTCGCCCTCGTCGGGCAGATAGACCATGGCGGCCGATCCGCCCACGGCGAGCTGCGCGTTGGCGACAAAGTCAATCGTCACCGTGTTGGTGATGGAGCCCGCCATGGGATTGGTGGCGCGAATCTTCTCCACGGCCTTGACCACATTTTGCTTAAGCTGTTCCGAATCGATCACTGCACATGCCTCCTTGGCATAGAAAAGGGGCGCTGTGCATAGACAGCGCCCCTGTAAAGGCGGCATGCTCCCTACGCCAGCATTAACTGACAGGTTCAAAGGATTGGGCCCTATGCCCTCTCAGCCTTGTGGTTTGCACCGCCGGCACTCCCGCATCGAATCTGTTGTTCCCTATACTAGCGCACCTGCCAATAAGGGACAGGTTTATTTTGGCAGGTAACAACTGGGGCTTTGCGTTTTCCCAGATAAAACCTGCCAATATAAACCTGTCTCTTTTTGGCAGGTCGGTACAATAGACGGGATTAAGAATGACCGAGGGGGCCTTATGATTAAACTTGTGCTGACCGATATGGACGATACGCTGATTCCAGCCGGGCATGACGGCGCCAGCGACTACGCCATCGAGGGCATTCATGCCATGCAGGCGGCGGGTCTGCACTTTGGCCCGGTTTCGGGTCGCCAGCCCTCCGCGATGGGCTGGATGTTCCGCAATCGCGCCGAGTGCTTCTCGACCGGCGCGTTCTGCAACGGCCAGGTCATGTTTGTGGACGGCGAGGTGGTAGCCTCGCATGCGACCGATAGCGACGCACTCATGCGTTTGGCCGCCTATCTGGAAGAAGAAACCGACGATACCTATCTGAAGGTCTACAGCTTAGGCGATGACTTTTGGAATAACGATGCCTATTGTGTGACGAGCGACCCCGAGCGTGTGCGCCGCGCCATGGAGTCGGGCGGCAACGCATGGCTCAAGGGCGAAGAGGCCCCGTGCCGTCCTGTCGTCGATGACGCGTCGGTGTTCAAGGCGAATATCTGGAGTGCTCGTTCGCGTGAGGAGCTCGCGGAGCTCCGCGAGCGCGTTGCCGCCGAGGTGCCGGAGCTCTCGCTTGTGTTTCCCAACAACCGCGTGCGCCTATTCGATATTCTCCCGGCCGGTTGGGATAAGGGCTGCGCTGCGCTGGAGCTGGCGCGCGCTTTGGGCCTGACGCCCGACGAGGTGGCCGTATTCGGCGATTCCGATAACGACCTGCCCATGATCGATGCCGTTCCCAATTCCGTTGCCGTCGCCAATGCCAACGAGGCCGTTACGGCTGCCGCGCGCTGGCATATCGGAGCCGCGACAGACGATGCGGTTGCCGGGGCCCTGCACCAGATTGCCGCCTGCGCCGCGACGGGGGAGATGCCGCCGTTTATGCGTCAGATGGATGCGACGGGTTTCGACGTCACGAACGTCTAGGGAGGGCGTTATGAAGCTCCAACAGCTTAGATATGTCGTCAAAGTTGCCGAATGCGGCAGCATCACTGAGGCCTCGCGCCGGCTCTTTGTGTCACAGCCTTCAATAACCGCGTCGATCCGCGAACTCGAAAACGAGATGGGCGTGCACATCTTTGAGCGCACCAACAAGGGCGTCATTGTGTCCGAGGAGGGCGAGACCTTCTTGGGTTACGCGCGCCAGGTGCTCGACCAGGCCGACCTGCTCGAGGACAAGTACAAAGGAGCATCCGAACAGGTGCCGCATTTTAGCGTAAGCTGTCAGCACTATTCCTTTGCCGTCAACGCGTTTGTCGACGTGATCCGCGAGTTCGATGCCGCGCGCTACGACTTTACCTTGCGCGAGGAGCAGACCCACGAGATTATCGAGGATGTCGCGCACATGAAAAGCGAGCTGGGCATCCTGTATCTATCCGAGCATAACCGCGAGGTTATCGAGCGCATGCTGGCGGCCAACGAGCTCGTGTTCGAGGGGCTCTTCTGCGCCAAGCCGCATGTCTTTGTATGCGCCGACCATCCACTGGCGGACCACGCCAGCGTGACGCTCGAAGATCTCGAGGACTATCCGTTTTTATCCTACGAGCAGGGCAGCTACAACTCGTTTTACTATTCCGAGGAGCTGACCTCGACGTTTGAGCGTCGCAAGAATATTCGCGTGCGCGACCGTGCGACGCTGTTCAACCTTGTCATGGGACTCAACGGCTATACGGTGTGTTCGGGCGTGATCAGCCACGAGCTCAATGGCCCCGGTATTATCTCGATTCCGCTCGATGTGGACGAATATATGGAGATCGGCATTATCACGCGCAAGAATACGACGCTCACGCGCTATGGGCAGGCCTATATCGAAGCGATTCGTCAGCATATTTAGCCTTTTGAGTGGTGCCGCATTTAAACTTGGCACCGTTCGATTTACCGCGTACGTCCCAGGATGAGGCTGTATTTCGAGCCACATGTCCCATTAACCGTTGCCCCCTCGCATTACCATCAAAGTGAGCCGCTATGCGAGGGGAGGTCGCCGTGGATCGGATATATGCCGACAGCTGGCGTTTCCCCATGCCGCTTATGTGCGCGGCGTTTGAGCCCGGAACGCTCGACAAAACCCTCGACGTGATGCTCAAAGATGACTATGGCGTTATCGCGCGTGCCGAGGCGCACTACTATCGCGGTTGCCCCGATGAGGCACGACGCCTAGCAGAGCCGTACTTACTATCGGATGACCTTTCGCTCCGTCTTTCGGCATGCCTGTTGTGCGCCTATGCAAATCTCTCACTGAATCGCGCATTGGCGGCGCGCCGCTGCCTTGCGTATCTCAAGGAAACAGGGAAGGGTCAAAGGACGACAAAGGATTCACGCGCCCAGGCCTCATATATGCTGCTTGCGGCGAGCGCCTGTGTGCTGCTGCATTTTCCCTCGCCGGTGTCACGCGGAGAATTCGATTTGTATGCATCACTGCTGCCCGAGGGGTTGCGCCTGTTTGCAACCTATGCACTGGCGCACCGTGCCTACCTCGACGGCGATTACGGGCGCTGCGTGGGTATGGCGGAGAACGCCTTGTCGATGAAGCAAGAAAGCTATCCCGTTCCTGAGGTCTTCTTGCACCTGATTGCCGCCGTTGGGTGGATTAACCAGCGTGAAGCTGACCGCGCGAACGCTCATTTTATGCGTGCCTGGCAGATTGCGCAGCCCGATGGCCTGATTGAAATCGTCGGCGAGCATCACGGGCTTTTGCAAGGCGTGTTGGAGTCTTGCCTAAAGAAGGACCATCCGCAGGAGTTCGCGGAGATCATCAAAGTTACCGAGCGATTTAGCCGCGGTTGGCGTCGTGTGCATAATCCGGGGGCGGGCGCCACCGTTGCCGAGAGCCTGACCACGACGGAGTTCGCCATCGCTATGCTGGCCTGTCGCGGCTGGACCAACGATGAGATTGCCGCTCACATGGGTATCTCGCGTGGCACGGTTAAGAATCGCCTGTCGAACGCCTATGCCAAGCTGGGCATAACGAGTCGCGCCGCGCTGAAACAGTTTGTATTGCTGTAGGCGACTGGGCGGGTGCGCCTGTTTTGGACGAATAATTGAATTGGGGTCGTTCAAACGAGGTGCGGCCGCCGGTGGGAGGTCCGGCGGCCGCTTACCATGGGACGGTGCGCGCCCGAATTGATCGAGCGTCACGAGACTTGGAGTTACGAGCGCTTGCGGCTGGTAAAGATCCCAGCGACGACGGCTGCCACGCCCGTAATGGCAGCGGCGACGGCGCCCATAGCGGAAGCGTCACCCGTGGCCGCGAGCGTGCCCTTGGTGTCGACATGCTTGATGGTCGCGGCGGCGGTCGTTACCTTGGGCTTCGACTCGGGCTTCGCCGGGGGCGTATCCACCGGAACGATGACGGCGCGCTTGGCGATGGCGTTGCTGTCCAGGTCTGTAATCACGTCGCTGGCGGTGCCGATGGTCTGTCCACGCTGGTGCAGGATGTCATCGGTTTCGTTGTCAACGAAGTGTACGTCACAAATGCGTCCACCGTCAGGTGTTTCGATAATGCTGTCGACGATATCGATCGTACCGGAAATGCTTCCGTCGCCGCTGTTGACAACGGCCAAAATGGCGGCGGTATCACCTTCTGCCGTTACGCGGCTGCGCGTGATGGAGATGGTCGCGGGCGTTAGGCCGTTCTCGGTAATGGCGATGATGCCAAACGTGCGGGCAGTCGCATCTGGCTCGACTACAACAAAGTCGCTATAGCAGATGGGTGGCAAGGGCTGGTTGCCATTGTCGCGGTTAATGTAGTGAGCAATGGCCTCGACGGTTGAATCGCTGATAAAGATGCGCCCGCCAGAGCCGCCGGGGTAGAAATTATACGAGCTGATTCCAGCGGCATTTTCGCCTTCGGCATATGCGTGAACGAGCGAGCCGTTTTTAATGGTGATGTCACCCTCGTCGGTGTAGATGGCGGTGGGGCTGTCTTCGCGCGCTGGGTATGCATACGCTCGTACGGTCGCCGCATCAATGGTCAGGCCATCGAAGGCATATATGCCGCTGCCGAATCCCTGAGCGGTTAGCGTGCTGTTGGATACCGTGAGGGTTTCATCGGCGACGATGCCGCAGTCCTGCTCGGAGCGTGCGTCGACTGTGCCGCCGCCGGTTACGGTTATGTCGCCGCCGGCGCGGATACCCTCGGCGTGCGTACCATTGGCGGTAACGGTTCCGCTCGTATTGATTGAAAGGTCATTATCAGCATATATGCCGTTGGAGTCGCCCGTGACGTTAACGGCACCTGTTCCGCTGATCGTCATATCGCCCGCTGAATACAAGGCGTCGCCTTCTGCTGTTGCCGTCAGCGTGCCCGTTCCGGAGATGTTGAGCTCGGCGCCCTCGCTGGTGACGTTCTCGACGGAAATGCCGTTGCCAGACTCGTTGGCAACCGTATTGTTGCCCTCGTAGCTCACATTGAGCTTGCCGCCGGCAGCGATGCCTCCGCCGTTATAACCATTGAGTGTCATGTTGTCGGCGCCGTCCCAGGCCCACGTGCTGCCGTCGCCAGCTGTGGCACCGGCGGTATAGGTGCTGCCGTCGACCTTGACCCACTCGGCTGCAAACGAGACGCTCGGCATGAGCAGCGAGCTTACGGTAAGTGCGCAGGTCAGGCCGCAAACAATGCGGCGGGTTACGCGGCGCCAGCTGCCACAGGTGAGAACGGCGCGCTGGCGCACGGGGGTCTCGGCGTAATGGAGTCCTGTAGTGCGATCGGTGCGGCGCGTGGGGGTCGTGAACGTGGTCATGGTCGCTCCTATCTCTCGCGTGGCCTTGTGCGGTCACCACTAAGCGTATGGGCGATAGGGCAGAGCTGCTAGTGCCATATGGGCACGAAAATGGCTATTTGCACTGGCGGATATGGGATAGCCTGGCTCGACGATCCGTTGGTGTGCATATAGAAGTTTCCTATATCAAACTGTTATAAACGTATATTTTACGATGGCTATATGAGCGCTCATACTCTGTCCCAGTAAAGCAACCAATGCAAAGGGAGATATCTATGAGCACTTCGATTCAACCGAACGCGCCGTTTCGCGCCGATATCGTCGGCAGTTTTCTTCGTCCTCAGGCCGTGAAGGACGCCCGTGCCGCCTACGCCGCGGGCACGCTTGATGACGACGGCCTTAAGGCCGTCGAGGACGATGCCATTCGCGATTTGGTGGCAAAGCAGAAGGCCGCCGGCCTGCAGGTCATCACCGATGGTGAGTTTCGCCGCAGCTACTGGCACCTCGATTTTATGTGGGGCCTTAACGGCATTGAACGCCGTACCTCGCGTACGGGTTATATGTTCCACGACGAGGAGACCACAGCCGACACCGCCGTGGTAACCGGCCCCATTAGCGGCGAGAACCACCCCTTCGTCGAACACTTTAAATTTGTCAAGGTGCTCGAGGGGGAGGGCCAGGTCGCGCGGCAAACCATTCCGGCGCCGATCCAGACGTTCTCCGAAGTCACGCTCGACCGCTGCGACGGCCAGCAGGAGAGCCTGCGCGCTGTCTATAAGACCGATGAGGAACTTGCCGACGCCATCGCAGCCGCTTATCGCACGGTGATCGCCGACCTGTACGCAGCAGGCTGCCGCAACATCCAGTTTGATGACTGCACCTGGGGCATCTACTGCGACACCGATTTTGTCGCCAAAACCGGCATGAGCCCGGTCGACCTGCAAAAGGTAAGCGAGCTGGGCGTGGCGCTCAACAATGCCGCCATCGCGGACAAGCCCGACGATCTGGTCATCAACACGCATGTGTGCCGCGGCAACTACCACTCCACCTATGCCTTCGAGGGCGGCTATGACCCCATCGCGCCGTACCTGTTCGCAAACGAGGATGTCGATGCATTTTACCTGGAGTTCGATACGCCGCGCGCCGGCGGTTTTGAGCCGCTCAAGTACGTTGCCCCGGGCAAGAAGGTCGTGCTGGGCTTGGTAACCACCAAGGCGGCAGAGCTCGAGAACGAGGATGTTATCGTCGAGCGCATCCGTGAAGCCGCAAAGTACGTGCCGCTCGAGAACCTGTATCTGTCGCCTCAGTGCGGCTTTGCCAGCTGCGAGATTGGCAACAAGCTGACCGAGGATGAGCAATGGGCAAAGATCGCGCTGGTCAAGCGCATTGCCGAGCGCGTTTGGAAATAGCGCTAGTGTTTGCAGGTGGCGGCGCGTGCGAGGCATAGTGTATCGCGTACAATGGTTCGGATCGTATCGTTCGGGCAGGTTATCCGATATGCCTGATCGCCCTTCCATTCGAAAGGACATCCATGTCCCAGTCCTCGACGCCCGCCGTCAGCGATGCCATCTACGACGCATCGTCGCTCGGCCGCCCGCGCATGTTTCTGCTCGGCCTACAGCACCTGTTTGCCATGTTTGGCGCCACCGTGCTGGTGCCCGTGCTCACCGGCCTCTCGGTATCGGCAACGCTTTTGTTTGCCGGCTTGGGCACGCTGCTGTTCCACTTCCTGTCGCGCGGTAAGGTGCCGGCATTTTTGGGCTCATCGTTTGCCTTTATTGCCGGTTATGCCGCAATCGCGCCCAACGGCGAGACCGAGCTTTTGCCCTACGCCTGCCTGGGCGTAGCTTGTGCCGGTCTGCTCTATCCGGTGCTGGCGGCGCTCTTCCGCGCGTTTGGCGCCAAGCGTGTCATGCGTTTCTTTCCGCCGGTGGTGACTGGCCCCATCGTCATTTCCATCGGCTTGATCCTGGCAAGTTCCGCTATTGCTAACTGCCAGACCAACTGGCTTGTGGCTGTCATTGGCGTTGCCGTTATCGTCATCTGCAACATCTGGGGCCGTGGCATGGTCAAGATCGTGCCGATTTTGCTGGGCGTTGTGGTGAGCTATGCCGTTGCGGCTGCGCTCGGCGAGGTTGATTTCTCGGGCGTTGCCGCCGCTCCGTGGGTCGGTCTGCCCATCGTGTGGGACAACACCGTGTTTGCACTCTTTGGGCCGCAGTTCGATAGCGGTCTTGCCACGACGGCCATCATCACCATCATGCCGCTGGCCTTCGCGACCATGATCGAGCATATCGGCGATATCTCTGCTATCGGTTCGACTTGCGAGTGCAACTACATTGCCGATCCCGGTCTGCATCGCACGCTGCTCGGCGACGGCCTTGCCACGATTCTGGCTTCGCTCTTTGGCGCTCCGGCCAACACTACGTATGGTGAGAACACCGGCGTGCTCGCCCTGACGCGCGTGTTCGACCCGCGCGTAATTCGAATTGCCGCGTGTTGCGCCATCGTGCTTTCGTTCTGCCCCAAGTTCGCGGCTGTCATTGCGGCCATGCCGGCGTGTGTGATCGGCGGTGTGTCGCTCGTGCTCTACGGCATGATCAGCGCTGTGGGCGTCCGCAACCTCATCGAGAACCAGGTCGATTTCCAGAACAACCGCAACGTGCTGGTTGCCGCGCTGGTGCTCGTGCTTTCGCTCGGCATCGCGTACAGCACCGCCGGCGCCATCGTGTTGGAGCTCGGCGGCGTGACGATTTCGCTGTCCGGCATTGCCGTGGGCTCACTGGTGGGCATTGTGCTCAACGCCATCCTGCCGGGTAACGACTTTGAGTTTGATGTCTCCGAGCTTGAGGAGGCTGCTGAGTAGCAGCTGCGTTCAGCTAAAACAAGATATGGTGCCCATGCGTATATGCGTGTGGGCACCATTTTTAATGTGTCAGTATCCAGTGGATGCCGCGGGCCATGCGTAAGTCGGTTTGGGCAAAGTGATTGCCGGGGTTGAGCTCCAGCGTTGTTGGAATGCCGCGCTCGACGAGCAACGCTTCCATCGCGCGTGTGTCGTCGAGTACATGCCGCATCATGCGGTTGGGCGTCTTGGTTTCCTTTTTGCCGAGTGACAGGTAGACGGCTTGCGGGCTGCCGGCAAAAGGGGCCGTGCTGGCACGGTCGACAAAGTCGGGAAACCATAGCGACCCCGATGCGCTCGCGGCGCGGTCAAAGGCGTCGGTTTGCCAGAGGGACCAGAGTGCGAAGAGGCCCGCGAGCGAGTAACCGGCAATGCCGCGCCGGGTGGGCGGCTGAGGAAGCGACGACTCGACCTGGGGGATTATCTGATTCAGCAGCTCATCAAGAAAATCGGCAGCTTGGCCGCCGAAAGGCTCGGCATCGCGTACGGTCCCGTCGCATGCCCAGGGGCTCAGCTCGCGATTCCAATCGAGCCCGCCAATGGTGACGAGGGAGAATGGCGGACAGTCGAGCTCTCGGCAACACTTATAAACCTCGCTGCCGTCGCCCACGACCACAGGAAGGTAGATGACAGGCGCGCTTTCCGTATGATTCGAATAAACGGTTATCTGCTTTTGATGCGCTTCCATGACGGGCTTCTCTCAGTGTTGTGATATCGGCAGCCCCAATTGTCGCACGCCAGCGTATGCCGGTTGGGCTAGACCAAAGACAATCTCGTGCATCCCCTGCGGACGCATATGGAAAACGCCACCGCCGGAGGGGAGCTCGGCGGTGGCGTTGTTAAACGGTGCTGGGGCTCGGGGCCTTCGCGGGAGCTGCCATGTGCGCAGAGGCGTCTAAGAACGCTTACGGCTCGCCATGGTGCCTGCGGCGATAGCGGCTGTTCCCGCAAGGACGGTTGCCACGATGGCCGCACCCGAGGTGTCGCCGGTTGCCGCGAGCACGCCGGTAGTCTTGGCTTTCGTGGTTGAAGCCGCAACGGCCTTGGTCGGCTTTGAGCCCTCAGGCTTGGGGTTCTGCTTGGACTCCGCGGGCTTGCTTTCTGCGGGCTTGGTCTCGTCGGGCTTGGGGTCTTCCGGCTTGGCTACCTCGGGAGGTGCGATGGTCGTACTTTTGGCGACTGCTTTGATATAGAGGGAGTCGACCGTGGCGTCGCCCGTGCCGATGGCTTGGCCTGCCTCGTAGATGCCGTCACGGAGCTTGCGATAGTCAATGATCTTGCCGCCTTCGGGCGTCTGGATGGCGGCGTTCTCAATCTTGATGGTGCCGATTGTCTTGCCGTCAGCGCTCATGGCACGGGCAAAGATTGCCGCTGTATCTCCTTCGGCCGTTACCTTGCTGCGGATGATCGAGATGACTGCGGGTGTGACGCCCTCGCTGGTCTGGGCGATGATGCCGATGTTCTCGCCTTGGGGTTCGCGCCTCGTCTCGCCATCTTGGTTTTCGCTGTAGGGGATGGGGCCGTCGCCGTTCTCGACATAGCGGGCTATGGCCTTGACAACGGAGTCGCTGATGTAGATGTGGCCGCCCTTCTCGTTGGGTCGATCGTTTCTGGTGGAGAATGCAGCCGAAACCTCGCCTTCCGCAAACGCGTCCACGGTGGAGCCGTTCTTGACGACGATGTCGTCCTGGTAGGTGAAGAGGGCGTTGGCGCCACCGTATCTGCCTTTACTTGCACGGACCGTCACGTTTGCATGATCGAGGGTGATGCCCTTGTGGGCATAGACGCCATATTCAACACCGTTTACGTTGAGGGAGGCGTTTGTGGCTGCGAGGCTGCCCTTGGCCTCGACGGCAGCGTCTTTCTCGGAGCTTGCCTTGACCTGGCCGCCGTCCGAGATGTTGATATTGCCGCCGCTCCAAAGGGCCTCACCATCGGCTGAGCTTGCCTCGACCGTCCCGCCACCCTTGATGGTGAGGTTCTTGTCGGCTCCAATACCCTTGTCCTTGGTAGCCCTGGCGGTGACGGCTCCGCTGTCGTCAATCGTGATATTGCCGTTTGCCCTGATGCCATCCGATGCACCCGTGGCGTTGACGTTGCCCGAACCTTTGATAGCGAGATCACCTCCGGCATTGATGGCATCAAACCCAGTGCTCGTGGCGTTGACGGATCCGGCTCCGTCGATGTTGATATTACCCGTGGAGAGGATAGCGTCCTCAGTAGATGTCACGCTGAGCGTGCCGCCCTCGTCGCCTTGGATATTGAGCTCGGCATTCTCGTTAGTGCCATGAGAAACGTTGATGCTTTCGATCCATTCGGCAGTGACGATGTTGGTTCCCGAGTAATTCACGTTGAGCTTGCCTGCGGCCTGGATCTCGCCGCCGTTATAGTTGTTGAGCTTCAAGTCGTCGGCGCCGTCCCACGACCAGGTACCGGCCTCGTCGCTCGCCGCGGTGTTGTACTTGTTGCCGCCGACCTTGACCCATTCCGCTGCGAGCGAGACGCTCGGCATGAGCAGCGAGCTCACCGTGAGCGCGCACACGGCGCCCACGACGATGCGGCGCGTCACGCGGCGCCAGCTGCCGTGCGCGAGTCCTATGCGATGGCGAACGTCGGGTTCGGCAACATGGGTTCCGGCGGTAGTGTCATTGCGTTTGGGGGTCGTGAACAAGGCTGCCATGGTTGCTCCCGTTCTCATAGGGTCTATACGACTAGATTCAGCGTATCTGCTGGATGTTGCCGGCGGTAGTGCCGTTTGGAGGGCAAAATGGCCAAAATTGGGGAGAAATAGGCCGCACGCCGGCGCAGGGACCGGCGCTAAAAGAAAAGCGCGGGGCCGCATGGCGACTCCGCGCTTTATTGTTCAGCTTTTGCAGCCTTGCCCTTACGCTACGAAGAAGTAGACGAGGAAGGCAAGGGCCGCGATCCACCCGTCCCGTGCGAAAAAGTGTTTACGAGCGCTTGCGGCTCACCACGGCGCCCGCGGCGATGGCGGCTGTTCCCGCAAGGGCGGCTGCCACGATGGCTGCGCTCGAGGCGTCGCCGGTTGCTGCGAGTTTGCCGGCGATCTTGGCTCCCGTGGCTGCAACTGCAACGGTCTTGGTCGTCTTCGTGCCCTCGGACTTGGAACCCTCGGGCTTGGTCTCGCCTGGCTTCTCCTCGGGTTTGATCTCCTCGGGAGGCGCGATGACCGTGCTCTTGGCGACAGCTTCGTTATAGGGGGAGTCGATCACAGCGTCGCCCGTGCCGATGGTTTGACCCACCACGTAGAAGATGCCGTCATCGAGTTCTTCCTTGTTGCGATAGCCAATGATCTTGCCGCCTGTGGGCGTCTGGATGGGAGCGCCTTCGATCTCGATGGTGCCGATTGTCTCGCCGTCCGCGCTCACGGCAAGGGCGAAGATTGCCGCCGTGTCTCCCTCAGCTGTGACCTTACTGCGGACAATCGAGATGGTCGCGGGCGTGATGCCCTCCTTGGTCCGGGCAAAGATGCCGATGTTCACGCCCCCATGCTCGGGAATGACCGCGCCGCTTTGGTCGTTGCTGTAGTGATCGGGGCCGTCGCTACCGGACTCGACATAGCGGGCTATAGCCTTGACAACGGAGTCACTAATGTAGATGTGACCACCCGCTTCGTTGGGGTAGTAGTTTCTGGTGGAGATTGCGGTCGAGAACTGGCCTTCTGCGAACGCATCCACGATCGAGCCGTTCTTGATGACGATGTCGTCCTCGTCGGTGAAGAGGGCGCTGGCTTCATCGTTCCCTGCACTTGCACGGACCGTTACGGTTGCGCCATCGAACGTGATGCCCTTGTAGACATAGATGCCATACCCAACGCCACTTGCGTTGAGGGAAGCGTTCGTGACCGTGAGGCTGTTTTTACCGTCGATGGCGGCGTCTTCCTCGGAGCTTGCCTTGACCTGGCTGCCACCCGAGATCTCGATGTTGCCGTCGGCCCAAATCGCATTGTCTTTGATAGAGCTTGCCTCTACCTTGCCGCCGCCCTTTATGATGAGGTTCTCGTTAGCATCGATACCCTGATCCTCGGTGGCCTTGGCGGTGACGGTTCCGCTGTTGTCGATCGTGATGTTGCCGTCGGCCCTGATGCCATCCGAATCGCCCGTGGCGTTAACGTTTCCCGAGCCCTTGATGGTGACATCGCCCCCGGCATCGATGGCATCGTGCTCGGTGCTCGTGGCGTTGACAGTGCCAGCGCCGTCGATGTTGATGCTGCCGACGGAAGTGATGGCGTCACGAAAAGATGTCACGTTGAGCGTGCTGGACGCGTCGCCCTGAATATTAAGCTCGGCGTTCTCGTTCGCGCCATCCTTAACCTTGATGCCGCGGCCATCGCCGTTAGTGACGATGTTGTTGCCCTCGTAGCTCACGTTGAGCTTGCCCGCTGCCTCGATCGCGCCGGCGTTATAGCCGTTGAGCTTCATGTCGTCGGCGCCGTCCCAGGCCCAGGTGCCGGCCTCGTCGCCTGCTGCAGTGTTGTACTGAGTGCCGCCGACGTTGACCCACTCGGCCGCGAGCGAGACGCTCGGCATGAGCAGCGAGCTCACCGTAAGCGCGCAGGCCAGGCCGCAGACGATGCGGCGCGTCACGCGGCGCCAGCTGCCGTGTGTGAGCAGCGTGCGACGGCACACGTCGGGCTCGACAAAATGGGCTCCAGAGGTTTTGTCATTGCGCTTGGGGGTCGTGAACAAGGCGGCCATGGTTGCTCCCATCCTCATAGGGCCTATGCGATTACGCCCAGCATATCTGCAGGATGTAGCCGGTGGTAGTGCCGTTTGGAGGGCAAAATGTCCAAAACTTGGGAAGCAATACATCGCGCGTCTGTGCGTTGCCTGGCTTTAAAAGCAAAGCGCGGAGCCGCTCGATGCGACTCCGCGCTTTGGTGTTCTGCTTTGGCAGCTTTGCCGTTACGCTACAAAGAAGTAGACGAGGAAGGCAAGGGCTGCGATCCACATGAGCGGCTTGATCTTGGAGGCCTC
Source organism: Collinsella sp. (assembly GCA_036553025.1). GTDB lineage: Bacteria > Actinomycetota > Coriobacteriia > Coriobacteriales > Coriobacteriaceae > Collinsella. The sequence continues at coordinate 77,349 of JAXKBK010000007.1, forward strand.
GCCCTTAAAGAGCGCGACGATCACGTAGGCGATAAAGCCCAGACCGATGCCGGCAGAGATGGAGTAGGTGAAGGGCACGCCGGCGACAATCATGAACGCCGGGAAACCCTGCGACACGTCGGACCAGTCGATCTCGGAGGCCTCGCTCATCATGAGGTAGCCGACGTAGACCAGGGCACCGCAGGTGGCGGCGCTGGAAACGATGGTGACGATGGGGGAGAAGAACGCGGCGAGAATGAACAGCACGCCGGTGGTGACGGAGGTGAGGCCCGTGCGGCCACCGTCGGCAGCGCCAGAGGTGGACTCGACGAAGGTGGTGATGGAGGAGACGCCCATAAAGCCACCGGCAGCAGCGGCCACGGAGTCGACGACCAGGATGGGGCGGATGTCCTCGACATTGCCGTCCTCGGTCAAGAACTCGCCCTGCTTGGCGACGGCCATCGCGGTGCCCATGGTGTCGAAGAAGTCGCTCATGAGCAGCGAGAAGGCAACGACGAGCAGCATCGGGTCGGTCAGAACCTTCACGATGGCCATGTTGCCATCGGCGGTGCTGGCAAACGGGGCGCCAAAGGTCGAGAAGTCGAGCGGTGCGATGAGACCCTCGGGCGCATGGGTGACGCCCAGCGGGATACCGGCGATAACGGCGACGATGATGCCGATGAGCAGCGAGCCCGGCACGTTGCGGGAAGCCAGGGCAACCGTCACGATGATGGAGATGATGCCGACGATAAAGGTGGGGGAGGCGATGTCGCCCAGGCCGACGAGCGTACCGGCGCCAGCGGTGATAATGCCGGCGTCGCACAGGCCGATCATGGCGATGAACAGGCCCAAGCCAACCGAGATGGCGTGGCGCAGGACCACGGGGATGGCGTCCATAATGGCCTCGCGCAGGCCGCACAGGACGAGCAGCAAGATGACGATACCCTCGAGGAAGATAACGCTCATGGCAACGTGCCAGTCGCCGCCGCACATGGTGGTGGCGATGCCCGCGATCATGGCGTTGATGCCCAGGCCCGACGCGCAGGCGAGCGGGCGGTTGGCGAAGATACCCATGCAGATGGTCATGATGCCGGCGCCCAGGCAGGTGGCGCAGGCGAGCGCTCCCGCATCGATGCCGGCGCCCGAGAGCACCGCGGGGTTGACGGCAATGATGTAGGCCATTGCCAGGAACGTTGTCAGTCCAGCGCGAAGTTCGGTCCCGATTGTGGACTTGCGCTCACTGACGTGAAAAAGTTCGTCCATGCATACCCTTTCCTTGTTCGGCCCCGAGTTTAGGCCGATTGACACGAACGTTCTCACTATAGCCCCTTTACGACGCTGTTGTTCCTCGCATGTTGATGTTCGGCGCTTTGTAGCAGACGGACGGTATTTTTCGCATGAAAATGTGTGGGTACCGTATACTTAAGCAGTTACAACGACCCCTATGGAGGAACGTATGATTAAAGAGCTCTGCCACGACGAGGCTATCCTGTCCCAGCGTTGCGAGGTTGCGACTGTCGAGGACGAGTCGGTCGCACAGGACCTGATCGATACCATCAAGTCGCTCGAGGACGCCGGCTGCCTTGCCGCCAACCAGATTGGCGTTACCAAGAAGGTCTGCGTCTACCTGGACGACGCCGGCGAGCCCCACGTGCTCTACAACCCCCGTCTGGTGTTTGGCCTGGGCGCCAGCAAGATGGAGGAGAGCTGCCTGACGCACGACGAGATCACCAAGTCCACGCGCTACATCAAGTGCAAGGTCGCTTATGACGTGATCGTAGACGGCAAGATGCGCGAGCGCAAGCAGGGCTTCGTCGGCTTCGAGGCTCAAATGATTCAACACATGATTGATCACTGTCTAGGAAAGTTGGTCTAAGGGGACCAAAGCACCGCACCTTGCCGCTCAATCGTCGCTCGCGTACCTTAAGTACGCTTCACTCCTCTTTCGTGGCAATCTGCGGCACTTTGACCCCTTAGACGACCTGCGGGGTTAACTAGGTTGAGTTTATCCTGCTTGAATAGTCCGGGCGTGACATTGTTGTCATGTCCGGGCTTTTGTGTTTAGCGCCTCTTTGTTTGGTGACAATAACCTTAGCAAGAACGTAAAGCTGGGAGGCGCTATGTGTACGAGCATTCGATTTACCGATAATTCCGGCCACATGTATCTGGGCCGCAACCTCGACTGGAGCTTTGACTACGGCCAACAGGTTCGCGTGATGCCGCGCGGGTTTCACATTCCGTATTCGTTTATCGACGACGCGACAGCGGCACACGCGGTGATCGGTATGTGCATCGATTACAAGAACTATCCCATGTTTTTCGATTGCGGTAACGATGCGGGCCTCGCCGTGGCGGGTCTCAATTTCCCGGGTTATGCCGAGTATGCCGAGGACCCTGTCGACGGCAAGACCAATATCGCAGCCTATGAGTTTCCCCTGTGGGTGGCAGCGACGTTCTCGACGGTCGATGAGGTCGAGGCCGCGCTGCGCGATACGGTGATTGTTGCTAAATCTGCAGGAGAGGGGCTGGGCGTGTCGCTGCTCCATTGGATTATCGGCGACAGCCAGCGCAGCATCGTGGTCGAGATGATGACTGACGGCCTGCATGTATACGACGATCCGGTCGACACCCTTGCCAACCAGCCGACCTTCCCGTGGCACATGGAAAACCTGCGCACCTATATCACCGCCACAAGCGATTTTCCGCAGACGGCGGCATGGCGTGGCGCCGAGCTCAAACCCTATGGTGCGGGTGCCGGCATGCGCGGTATTCCGGGCGATTGCTATTCGCCGAGCCGTTTTGTAAAGGCGGCGTACCTCAATGCCAATTACCCGCAAAAGGAGAGCGAGACCGAAAACGTCGTTCGCATGTTCCGCTCGCTCGAGGGCGTGGTGATGATCGAGGGAGCGTCCAGGATGGGCGATGGCAAGTTCGAGAAGACTATCTACACCGGATGCTTTAGCGCGCGCACGGGCAATTATTACTACGCGATGTATGGGGATCCGTCGATTCGCTACGTGAGCCTGATGGATGCCGAGGGCGCGAGCCCCGATAGGCTCGTGGTTCCCGAGCCGCGTCGTTCGTAGCTCACCGGTCCGTTGCGACATAAAACGGCTCCGCACCTTTTATGAGATGCGGAGCCGTTGTCGTCAATGGCTGGTGGCGTGTTAGAAGTTGGCGTCGTTGAGCTGGGTGCTCTCGAGTCCGTCGAGTTGCTGTTGCTCGGGCGTATCGGCGACGCTCTCGAGCAGCTCGGTGGGATCGACGTTCATACTCTTGCCGGCCTCGTTGCCGTTGACCAAGTCGTCCGAGAAGATATCGACTTCCATTTCCTCGGCCTCTTCGATCTGAACCTCGAGCGGCACCTGGGTGCGCACGAGCTTAACGGCCGGGCGCATGCGGGCAAACAGTGGCACGTACTCGATGATGATGGCCGAGTTCTCGAGACCATACCAACGTGCCGGGCTTCCGCAGGCGCGGCGGACGGCGTACTTGATGGCCATGACGCGATGGTCGTTGCGGTTGATGTCCGTTTCGGGGGCGAGCATCTTGCGCAGCATGCAAAAACGGAAGTCGCCCACGTTGCCGCGCGTCTCGTAGATGGAGTAGGTGTGGTGCTGCGGTGGCAGCTCTCCCGAGGCCATCAGGTCGCCAACGATCTGGCGCAGGTAGGCGTTGATGCGCTGGTTGACCTTAAAACCCAGGTCCAAGCGCACGCGGAACAGGAAGTCTGTGCCAAAGGTCTCAACGGAATACTCGTGCGTATAGGGCTCGTCGGTAACGTGTACGTTGATGAACCAATATGCCTTGGCACGCTTGGGGTGCTTGTCCAAGATGGAGTAGAGCACGTCGCGGTCGAGCGTGAGCGGGTCGGGACTGTTGGTAAGGAACACCAGATTGTCGGCGAGCACGGGGTAGGTCTCGTCGTTGCGCAGGCGGCCGAGCTGGTCAATGTACTTGGAGACGGGCAGCAGGATCGTCTGCGTGCGCTCGATGGCGGTGCCGCGGCGCCACACGTACATAAGGCCAAACAGCAGCGCGGCCAGGAAGATCATGACGTAGCCGCCGTCAAAGAACATGGTGAGGCACGAAGCGAAGAAGCACAGCTCAATGGCACCAAAGAGCAGGGCGAAGACGCAGGCGCCCAGCTTGTGCTTGAGGATGCCGGCGATGTAGCTCGTCAAAAGCGTCGTGGTCATGAGCATGGTCACGGTAATGGCGAGGCCGTAGGCGCTCTCCATGCGCTCGGAGTTTTGGAACAGCAGCACGATGAAGATACAGCCGACCCACATGATGTTGTTGACGAGCGGAATATAGAGTTGGCCCTTGGTGTCGCTGGGGTAGTGGATGCGCAGATGCGGCATAAGGTTGAGGCGCGTTGCCTCCGAAACCAACGAGAACGAGCCGGTGATGAGCGCCTGCGAGGCGATGATGGCCGCCACGGCCGAAAGCACGATGGCAAAGGGGCGCAGGGGCTCGGGGAGCATCATATAGAACGGGTTGACGATATCCATCGCGAGCATCTGGGGATTGGAATTGTTGGCGAGCAGCCAAGCGCCCTGACCCAGATAGTTAAGGATGAGGGCTGCCTTTACGAACGGCCAGGATGCGTAAATGTTAGCCTTGCCCACGTGACCCATGTCCGAATAGAGCGCCTCGGCGCCGGTCGTCGACAGGAAGACGAAGCCGAGCACCATGATGCCCGAGTGGTTGATGGGCGAGAACAGGAACATGATGCCGCGGATGGGGTTGAGCGCGCGTAGGATGGACAGGTTGCCGAGCATGTTGAACAGGCCGGCGCCAGCCAAGAACAGGAACCACAGCGTCATGAGCGGGCCGAACAGCTTGCCGATCGACGAGGTGCCGGCGCGCTGCATGGCAAACAGGCCGCAGATAATGATGATGGTGATGATGATGACGTTGGTCTGGCCGTCACCCAAAAGCGCATGGCCCCACTCGATAGTGCGCAAGCCCTCGATGGCCGTGGTAACCGTGACGGCGGGGGTGAGGATGCCGTCGGCGAGCAGCGCCGCGCCGCCGATCATGGCGGGAAGGATCAGCCACGGCGCCACTTTGCGCACCAAGCTAAACAGGGCGAAGATGCCGCCCTCGTTGTGGTTATCGGCCTTCATGGCGATAACCACGTACTTGACCGTGGTCACGAGCGTCATGGTCCAGATGACGAGCGAAAGCGCTCCTAAGATCATGTCCTCGCTGACGGTACCGATGCCGCCGTTGTTGGCGACGATTGATTTCATGGTGTACATGGGGCTCGTGCCGATGTCGCCGTAGACGACGCCGAGCGTAACGAGCAGCATGCCAGCGGAGAGGGGAATGGCTCCATGCCCGCCTTGACCACGCTGATCTTGGGGGCTTGCCTCCAGTTTGTTATGTGCCACGTGGACTCCCTTGGACATCCGGTTATCCGTCTAGGACAGATAACCTTTATGCCGTCTTTATACATACAAGAGCAGTTTGGCACATCAGGTTATTTTAGACAATAATCCCCAGCTGAGGATTATTTATGTACGCAGGTAGCATTTCAAAGCAGGGGCTTTAAGCACGTGCTGCCTGGGCGATGCCAGCCTTGGCGTTTGCGCGTTTGCCGGCGAGTTCGCAAAAGATCGCGCCGCCGATGATAAGCACGGCGCCCATCAGACGGACCGGTGTTATGGCTTCGCTCAAAAGGACGGCCGAGAACACGACCGCCGAAAGCGGCTCGAGGTAGCCGACGACGGCGACGGTCTGGACGGGCAGTTTGGCGACGGCGCTAAAGTAGAGCAGGCAGCCGATGCCGGTGTTGACGACGCCGAGCATGACGACGGCGCGCCAATCAATACTGGCGGCGACGCCGGCGGACAGGAATGAGGGGGCACCCTGCGTGAGGAGCGTAAGGACCAGCGCGGTCAAAAAGGCGGCGCTCACCTGGAGCGCGGAGTTCTCGAGGCCCTCGATGTGCGGCGCACCCTTGCTGGCGATGACCATCAATGCATAGCAGAAGGCCGAGGCGATGCCGCAAGCGATACCCGCAATGGGCATATTGCCGCCTAGACCTTGTGCCGCAATGAGAAAAGCACCGCAGGCGACGGCGATAAAGCCGGCGATTTTGCTGCCGGTCAGCTTTTCGCCAAAGATGAGCGGGGAGAGCGTCATGACGATGATGGGGCCGCAGTAGTACAGCAGCGAGGATACGCCGACGCCAATCGTCTGGTAGGCGCGGAACAGAAAAATCCAGCTGGCGCCCAGCGCGGCTCCCGAGAGGAGGAGGGCTGCGGCTTCGCGGGGGCGAGATGGCGCCTGCAACTTATGGCGTTGGGTGATGGCGAGGATGGTGACAAGCGAGAGTGCGCCCAAAAACGTGCGCAGGAGCACGATATCGGAGCTCGGCAGCGCGATGGCGGCGGCGATGATGCCGTTGGAGCCAAACAACAGCAATGCTGCTAAGTACGTAAACAGTCCGTTGTTCATACGCTGACATCCCCTCTATATCCGAGCATGTTCACTATGGGTGAACTGGCTATAGAAGAAAAGCGAATATAATTCATAGATAACATGACAAAAGCTCATGCATATGTGGAGGGGTGCCGTGGAAACGAATATTCAAAAGATGCAGGTGCTGCTTGAGACCGTGCGCGCCGGAAGTTTTACGCGCGCCGCCGAGCGGCTGAGCTATTCGCAGTCGGGCGTGAGCCGTATGGTGGCCGATCTCGAGGCCGACTGGGGCTTTAAAGTGCTCGATAGAAGCCGCGAGGGCGTAGTGCTTTCTGCCGATGGGCGGCAAGTTATGCCGGCGGTCGAGGCGTTGTGCGAGGAATTTGTTCGTTTGCAGCGACGGGTGGATGAGATGCGTGGGCTCATGCGCGGCAAAATCTGCATCGGTACGTTTTCGAGCGTGGCGACCCACGTGCTGCCGCCGGTGATTGCGCACTTTCGCGCCGATCACCCGGACGTCGATTACGAGCTGCTGATGGGTGATTACTCCGAGATTGAGCAATGGGTGGCGGAAGGTCGCTGCGACCTGGGCTTTATTCCGCGCGAACCACGCGGCGCCGGCATGGCGTCGCGGCCGTTGGTGCAAGATGAGTTGATGGCCGTGGTGCCAGCGGACTCCTCGCTTGCTACCGCGGAGGTCGTTTCCCTTGCCGATTTGGCCAACGAGCAGTTTATTCTGCTGGAACGCGGTAGCGACGACGAGATTACGCCGCTGTTTCGCCGCGTGGGCCTGGCGGTACGCTCTAAGCTGTCGACCTGGGATGATTATGCGATTATGGCCATGGTCGAGGACGGTCTGGGCGTGAGCATTCTTCCGGCGCTCATCTTGCGCCGCTGCCAGTTCGATGTTGCCGTGCGCCCGCTCGAGGGACATCCTCATCGGCAGATCAACGCCATATACCGCACCGCTGACGTTTCGCTTGCGGCGGCTCGTTTCCTTGAATATCTCTAAAAGCGCGTACCTGTTGTCTACTTTGGGACAATTCTCGGGGTTCGGTACATTTTCTTATGAAATTGAACTTTCGGATAATGCGCCGCGCTATACTGCTGCCTAAATTGAACTCAGGTTCAATTTGTGTTCTATAAATTGAACTTTGCCAGCAAGGAGGTTCTAATGGCCCAAGAGACGTTTAGCGATCGCCTGCGACAGACCATGTCCGATCGCGACGTTCGCCAGTCGGATGTAATCCGCGCATCGGAGATGCTCGGCAAAAAACTCGGCAAGAGTCAGATGAGCCAATATGTGAGCGGCAAGACGATCCCGCGGCGCGATGTGGCAGAGCTGCTCGCCCGTATTTTGGAGGTCGATGTTTCCTGGCTGCTCGCCAGTGACGCCGATCAAGTCGAGACGTCCTCGTCCCATAACGTTGCCAAATCCGAACCTAGTCTCTCAGCTCAAATTCCAAGGAGCACCACCATGCGTACTTTTTCTAAATCCACCAAGCTCGATAACGTCCTGTATGACGTGCGCGGTCCCGTCGTCGACGAGGCTGCCCGTATGGAGGACGAGGGCGAGCGCATCCTCAAGCTCAATATCGGCAACCCGGCGCCCTTCGGTTTTCGCACGCCCGACGAGGTTATCAAGGACATGCGCCAGCAGCTGCCCGACTGCGAAGGCTATTCCAATTCGCGCGGCCTGTTCTCTGCGCGCAAGGCGATCATGCAGTATTCGCAGATCAAGGGCCTGCCCAATGTTCAGATGGAGCATATCTACACGGGCAACGGCGTGTCCGAACTCATTCAGCTTTCGATGAACGCTCTGCTCGACAATGGCGACGAGATTTTGATCCCCAGCCCCGACTATCCGCTCTGGACGGCGTGCGCGACCCTTGCCGGCGGTCATCCCGTGCACTATCTGTGCGATGAGCAGGCGGATTGGTATCCCGATCTGGAGGATATGGAGTCCAAGATCACGAGCGCGACCAAGGCCCTCGTCATCATCAACCCCAACAACCCCACGGGCTCGGTCTACCCGCGCGAGGTGCTCGAGGGCATCGTCGAGGTTGCGCGCAGGCACCAGCTCATGATCTTTGCCGACGAGATCTACGACCGTCTGTGCATGGACGGCTACGAGCACGTCTCGATTGCCTCGCTCGCCCCCGACCTGCCCTGCGTCACCTTTAGTGGCCTTTCCAAGTCGCACATGATTGCGGGCTATCGTATTGGCTGGATGGTGCTTTCGGGCAACCAGCGCTGCATGAGCGACTTCATCATGGGCATCAACATGCTCTCCAACATGCGCCTGTGCTCCAACGTGCCGGCTCAGTCGATCGTCCAGACGGCGCTTGGCGGCCATCAGTCGGTTAACGACTATATCCGCCCGGGCGGTCGTGTCTACGAGCAGCGCAACTTTGTGTATGAGGCGCTCAACAAGATCGACGGCATCTCAGTGGTCAAGCCGCGCGCGGCGTTCTATATCTTCCCCAAGATGGATGTTAAAAAGTTCAACATCACCGATGACGAGCAGTTTGCCCTCGACCTGCTGCACGAGAAGAAGATCCTGATCACGCGCGGCGGCGGCTTTAACTGGGCCGAGCCCGACCACTTCCGCATCGTGTACCTGCCGCGCATGGAAGTACTCAAAGAGTCCCTCGAAGACTTAGCCGACTTCTTTGATCACTACCGCCAGAGCTAAGGGATAGAGGCTCCATACAATCGAAAGCTCCCTGCAGTTGCTTGGCTGCGGGGAGCTTTCTTGAATCGTCGGAACTATATAACGATTCCTCGACAGTGGTCGATTTCGTGCTGGATGATCTCGGCGGTGTAGCCCGAGAAGTTTTTGATGCGGCGGACAAAGTTCTCGTCCAAATACTCAACCTTAATGCGGCGATAGCGGGTACAGGGACGCTCGCCGATCAGCGAGAGGCACCCTTCGCTCGTCTGATAGGCATTGACCTGCTCAAGAATTTGAGGGTTGTACATCAGCAGCGCCCTGTTGCCGTCCTTTACGCAGATGATGCGTTTGCGCACGCCGATCATGTTGGCGGCGAGCCCCACGCACTCGTGCTCATGTTCGTTGAGCGTATCCAGGAGGTCCTGCCCGGTCGCGGCGTCGTCGGATCCCGCGTCTTCGGAAGGAAGGCGCAAAAAGAACTCGGATTTCATGATGGGCTTAATCATGGTGGGCTCCTCATGTCTCATGCTTTCGTGGACTTTTAATAATAGCGCGGAAGGAAAGCTGCGCGTCCGCGTTACAATCTTTCGACGTTGGACCATGTTGCCAGACTCGTCGTGTACGGCGTCTGGCGTAAGTCTAGGGCTCATTTTCGCCCTGGACTGTTCCTCTGGGGCGATGCGACTGTCGTTCCAAGAGGAAGGAAATGCATGGGGAGCAAATCTCAGCAACAAGTTAGAGTAACGCCATCGGCCACTGCGGCGATTCTCGTCGTAATGTATATCGCAGCCTTTGTTGCCGCGTTTAACGAGAACATCATTAACGTGGCGTTGCACGACATTATGGCGGCCTTTTCGGTGAGTGCCACCACGGCGCAGTGGCTCGTTTCGGGCTACATGATCGTGACGTCGATCTTTACGGCCATCATGGCCTTCCTGTCCGGTCGTTTCTCGACGCGCAAGCTGCTGTTTTTCGCATGCGGATGCATGGTCGCCGGCGAAGTCCTGTGCCTGGTCGCTCCGTCGTTTAGCGTTTTGCTGCCAAGTCGTATTTTGCAGGCTGCGGGATCGGGCATCTTGTTCCCGCTCATGATGAACGTGGTGCTGTCATGCGCTCCGCGCGAGAAGCCCGGCCTGTATCTGAGCCTGGGCGGTGCCTGCATTACGCTGGGGCCGGCGTTTGGACCCGTGATCAGCGGTCTTATGTGTACGTTGTTTGGCTGGAGGGCGGTGTTCGTAGTGCCGCTGGTGGGCGGCATTGTGGTCGCTGTGGCGGGCGCAAAGCTTGTTCAGAATGTTGGAGAGCGCTCGAACACCACGCTTGATATTCTGTCGGTTGTTTTGCTCGCCGCCGGCATTACGGCATTTGTGTATTCCGTAGGCGAGTTCTCGACCAATCTGATTGCCGGCATCGTGACGCTCTTCACCGCCATTGTGCTGCTCGGCCTGTTTGCGGCCCGTCAGCTCAAACTCGAGCATCCGGTGCTTAACGTGCGTCCCATGGCGAGCGTTCGTTTTTGGCCTGCGTGTCTGCTTGTGGTGGTGTCGATGATGACGACGTTCTCAATGAGCGTTTTGTTGCCGCTCTATTTTGAGGGCGCATACGGAATGACCGCACTTGTTGCGGGCTTGCTCATTTTGCCGGCGATTGCCTGCAACGCCGTGACCTCGATTGTGGGCGGACGCGTGATGGACGCCCGTGGCGCATGGCCGCTGCTGCCGGTCGGCTTTGCCCTGATTGCCGTGGGACAGACTGCCATCTCGATGACGGCGGCAAGCATGAACATCGGCGTCGTCGTGGCGCTGACCGTTGTGGTGTATGCCGGAGTCGGTTTGGTGCTGAGCCCCTCGCAAACGGCCGGCTTGGAGACGCTGCCTGCCGCTGAGCATCCTCACGGAACGGCATTGCTCAACACGTGGAATATGATTGCCGCATCGTTTGGCCCGTCGCTATTTATCGGTCTGCTCTCGAGTTCTGCAGCGACTGCCGGTGCCGCTGGCGTTGCGACGGACGTTGCCCAGGCAATTGGATTTGCAGCTGCCGTGCGTGTGGCGGCTGTAATTGCCGTGGTCGGGTTCATGACGTCGCTGGTGTACGCTCGTCGCGAGTCGCACATGTCGCATTAATGTGTGCACATAGATTCTGCAGCTAGATTGGATGGCGACACCATAAACTAATGGACGTTTTGCCGAGAGGCATGAATGTTTAAAGCGCAAAGAGTGCGCGACGGGCCCCGCGAATGGGGCGATGATGCCCGAGAGGGCCAAGAAGGAGTCTCATGTCCGAGAACGAAGAGATCATGAACGAGACCGAGAACGAGACCATGGCTGCCGAGGTTGAGGCAGTCGAGACCGTGGAGACCGAAGCTGCCGAGGTTGAGGCTGCTGACGAGGTTTCCGCCGAGGAGGAGGCCGAGGTTGTCGAGGCCGCCGTTGATTACGATGACGAAGAGCTGATGGACAAGATGCAGAAGGCTGCCCGCCTGCTGCGTAGCCGTCGCTTTGCTATTTCCAAGGAGGAGGAGGCCAAGGCCGAGCGCATGGCGAACATCGAGCGCGCCATCAAGCTTCTTGACCTCAAGCCCAAGATGGAGCAGAAGGAAATGTCCGACCTGCTGGGCATGCGCCTCCGTGAGCTCGATGGCCTGATGGCCGAGGCCGAGGCTGCCGATCTGGTCGGCCGCATCGACGACGCCGAGGGCGATATGCGCAAGATCGTCGTCTTCGCTGCCGAGGATGCCGCTGAGGGCCTGGTCGAGCTTGCCAACAAGAAGGAGAAGCTCCTGCCCGAGCTTTCTTACGAGGAGGCCACCGAGCTGATGGCTGCTCTCGATAAGGTTATCGCTCCGCTCGTCGCCATGGGTCTGGACGAGGACCGCGGTCCTCGCGGCGGCCGTGACGATCGCGGTGGCCGTGGCGGCGACCGTGGCGGTCGCGGCGGCTTTGGCGATCGCGGTGGCCGTGGTGGCGACCGTGGCGGTCGCGGTGGCCGCGGCGGCTTTGGTGACCGCGGCGGCGACCGTGGCGGTCGCGGCGGCTTTGGCGGCAACCGTGGTGGCTATGGCGACCGCGGTGGCAACCGTGGCGGCTTTGGTGGCAACCGTGGTAACGACCGCGGTGGCCGTGGCGGCGACCGTGGTGGCCGCAACGGTGGCGGCTTCCGCGGCAATCGTTTTTAGTTACGGCGTTTTACCAAACGCCGTAACGGGCCGACGCTGCGCGGGCCGCATTTGGACAATCTGACGTTCAACTTCAAGGGCGCGACCAGAAGGTCAGCGCCCTTTCGTTTCACGCCACCTTGTCACAAATGCGACCCGCTCGCTGACTTATGCTCAACCTATGGCGTCATCTCGCCCCAAAAGGGCCTCCCTCGCTCTGGCGGGTTTTCGCTGTCGGTAGCAAAATATCGGCGCTGCCTTGATCCAAACCTACCAAAAGGGGGACAAGTTTATTTTGGTCGGTTTTATCTGGGCAAACGTGGTCGTCTATCGCAATGTAGTCATTGGGGATGTTCTTGTTGGACTAGTCGTTTAAGAACGTCCCCAACGACTGCATAGCATGAGAGTGGAAATCTACGCTCGTTCGTTTTTGCCTACATTTGGAGGAAGAGCTCGTGGAGGCGGGCGTCGTCGTCGAGCTCGGGGTGGAAGGTGACGCCGAGCTGGTTGTCTTGACGGGCGGCGACGATGCGGCCATCGACTTCGGACAGGGCCTTGGCATTGCCGTGCACCTTGACGATGCGGGGTGCACGGATAAACGTCAGCGGCACTTCACCGTCGATACCGTCTACCCGCCCCTTGGTGCGAAAGCTGCCGAGCTGTCTGCCATAGGCATTACGCTCAACGAGCACATCCATGGTTGCCAGGCGCGGCGTCCCCTTATCGTCGTGGGCGGCAAGGTCGCGCGCCAGCAGAATCAAGCCGGCGCAAGTCCCCAATACAGGCATGCCTTCAACAATGCGGATGCGAAGCCCCTCGAGCATACCGAGTTCGGCAAGTAGCTTGCCCTGAACGGTGGACTCGCCGCCGGGGAGGACCAGGCGGTCAAAGTTCTGCTGCAAATCGGCCGCCTGCCTCAGCTCAATACAGTGCGCGCCCAGCTCAGATAGTCTTGCCTCGTGCTCGGCAAAAGCGCCTTGGACCGCCAGCACGGCGACCGTTTGGTCTGCATAATCGCTCATGTGCGATCCTTTCTGCTGGACTAGCGCCCGCGCTCCTCCATGATGATCTCGATCTCGTCGGCGTTGATGCCCACCATGGCCTCGCCCAGGTCCTCCGAAAGCCCGGCGATGAGTTTGGCATCGGTGAAGTTTGCCACGGCCTTGACGATGGCGGCGGCGCGCTTAGCGGGGTCGCCGCTCTTAAAGATACCCGAGCCGACAAAGACGCCCTCGGCACCCAGCTGCATCATCAACGCGGCGTCGGCGGGGGTCGCTACGCCGCCGGCGGCAAAGTTCACGACGGGAAGCTTGCCCGTGGCATGGACCTCGCGGACCAGTTCGACCGGAACCTGCAGCTGTTTGGCTGCCTCAAAGAGCTCATCATCGCGCAGAGCGACAACGTCACGGATCTGCTTTTGGATCTTGCGCATGTGGCGCACGGCTTGGACGACGTCGCCCGTGCCCGGCTCGCCCTTGGTGCGAATCATCGTGGCGCCCTCGGCAACACGGCGCAACGCCTCGCCCAGATCGCGGGCGCCGCAGACAAACGGCACGTCAAACTGGGTCTTGTCGATGTGATAAACGTCATCGGCGGGGGAGAGAACCTCGGACTCGTCGATGTAATCGATCTCGATGGCCTGCAGGATCTGCGCCTCGACAATGTGACCGATGCGGCACTTGGCCATGACGGGGATGGAGACGGCCTCTTGGATGCCCTTGATCATCTTGGGATCGCTCATACGCGAGACGCCGCCTGCGGCACGGATGTCGGCCGGGATGCGCTCGAGAGCCATGACGGCGCAGGCGCCTGCCTCCTCGGCGATGCGTGCCTGCTCGGGAGTGGTGACGTCCATGATGACGCCGCCCTTGAGCATCTGCGCGAGCTCGCGGTTGAGTTTGACGCGATCGGCCTTGCTGGTCTGTTCTACCATGGTTGCTCCCTTGGTTGGCATGTGCATTGTTTGACGGAACATCCTATCGGGGAGCTGGGTATGGCGAAATACTCAGTTTTCGAGATAATTACAAGGTCAGACTAATACCAGATTGAACAGCGCGATAAGGTCAGGTGGCAAACACATGCTTGACTACAATTTGGAAAAACGCGGCGAAGCATCGCTCTATGAGTATGTTTACCAGCAAATTCGAGATGATATCGTAGCTGGACGCATTGCGGCGGGGGAACATCTTCCGTCTAAGCGCGCCTTTGCCAGTCATCTGGGAATCAGTGTCATTACCATCGAGAATGCATATAACCAGTTACTTGCCGAGGGCTATATTTGCTCAATGCCGCGTCGGGGCTACTACGCTTGCGAGCTTCCGGATGCACCGGTTTTGCCTTCGGCTGCGGAGGGCATCGACCGAGATGGCGTCTCCGCGGGCCCCAGCGCACATGATATCAACGGACAGGTCGAGCGATTTGATGCGCTTTCTCCTTCCGCTTTGGAGGCGGCGCGGCTTTGGCAAAGCGCGCTGCGGGCGACGCTGGCATCCGAAGACGAACGCGAAATCTTTTCGACTGCGCCGGCACAGGGCACCGCTCGGCTACGACGCGCAATTGCTCACCACCTGCGCGGGACAAGGGGTATGAATGTCGACCCCGACAACATCGTTATCGGTGCGGGCGCCCAGCTGCTCGATACCATGTTGGTTCAGTTGCTTGGAGCCGACAAGGTGTATGCCGTTGAGGATCCGGGCTATTTGCGCCTGACGCGCATCTATCAGGCCATGGGCTGCAAAGTTCGACATATCCCGTTGGATGATGAGGGCGTGGTCTTGAGCACTCTGCAGAAAAGCGGGACCGATGTCCTTCATCTGATGCCGTCCCATCAGTATCCGACCGGCCTTGTGACGAGCATTGCGCGTCGCTACGCGCTGCTCAGCTGGGCCGCCGAGCGACCGGGTCGGTATCTCATCGAAGATGACTTTGATTGTGAGTTTCGCCTTGCCGGCAAACCGATTCCCGCGCTCGCGTCGATCGATGCCGCCCAGTCGGTTATCTACACCAACACGTTTTCGAAGAGCCTGTCATCGGCGTTGCGTCTAGCGTACATGGTGCTGCCCGACGAGCTAATGGAGAGGTTTAGGCGCAACCTTGGTTTCTACGCCTCGTCGGTAAGTTCTGTTGATCAGGTTGCCTTGGCGCGTTTGCTGGAATCGGGTGATTACGAGCGACATGTGAACCGCGTGCGCGTTCGTGCTCGCGAGGCGCGTGATGGCCTGGCGGCGCTTGTACGGAAGGCATTTCCGGCAGGGGGAGTCTCGATCGAGTATGCAGACGCGGGCCTTTACTGTATCGTGGTTGCGGAGCGTGGAACGGGCGGAAGCACTTTTGCACGGGCCCTCACGCGCTCGAGCATCCCTTTTATCGATATCGGTGACTGTTTTTGGTGTGCCGATGGCGCATCTGTCCCTGAAAACTCAACTCAAATTCTTGTTCAGTATGACGATCTGAGTCCAAAAGTACTAACTACCTTGGAATTGCAGCTAATGGGGGGCACTCTGCAACCTAAGTGAGTAGACTTTTAGCACTTTGGCGACCAGGCAGTTTTGTAACAAGCTATCTACCTGCGGTTTTGAAAAGCAGGATGACCGGCCTGCTCGGGATGTTCAAAAAAGTCTACTCACTTGCCGCGCAAAGCTCCTGCATGAGAAAAAATGGGGTTTTCAACAGGGCTTCGTCCAGCTCTCGGCAAGCTTTTGGCCAGTTGGGGAGGGCTGTTGAAAACTTGGCAGTCCGTTCGGCGCCATTTTTGGTGCGTTCGCGCCAATGCGTGACTGACTGGGTTGAAATTCGTGTTTTCCTGTGCCTATGAAGGATCTACTTTGTGACATATCAGCTTTTAGGTACTGGCGTTTGCCTCCTCAAGTCCGCGCTTTGTGTCCGCCGCTTCCACGACCGGAAGAAGACCGGCAGCGATATGATCTCGCCCGCAACCCGACGGCTGCGGTCGCGCTCGGTTTTCCGTTGTATACATTGGTTCGGACGAGAAACAAACGGACTTGTCCTGCCAGCATTAGGCAGCGGCTGTTTCTTGGTGAGCTTCCCAGGGAATCCGTGCTGGAAACGGAGCATGGGGTTTTGATTACGTCTCCTCTACTGACGGCATTCATCATGTTGCGGCATCTGACGGATCTTCAGCTTCTTTTGGTATTGGCGGAGATGTGTGGCTTGTTTGCGGTGTGTGCCCTGCCGGCGGCACTTGAGGCGGAGCTTTCGCGTGCAATTGATTCGGGCGCGATTTCGACAACGTTCGGTTGGGTGCGCTGCCCGTCCGAGGACGGCACCGCCTCAAATTTATGGCGTCGAGACGCTTTGGTTTTGGGCGGAGACCTTGACCGTTTTTGTTCAGATGTTTGCGGGATGCGTTACGGCAATAGATTTATAGCGGTATCGCAACTCGTTCCATTGGGCGCCGCGTCGCCTTTTGAGGTCGAGGCGTATTTGCTACTTGCACTGCCGCGATCCCTGGGAGGAGAAGGTTTTTGCGGCATAGAGCTCAATGTTGAAGTGATGCTAAGCACAAGTGCTCGAGCGATTGTGGGAAAGTCCCGTGTATATATCGACCTACTTCTTTCTTCGCTGGACGGCAGGCGACAGGTGGCCATTGAATGTCAGGGAAAGGCCTCGCACGGACGCACAGGGGATGGCTTGCGTGACGCTGACCGCATGACGGCCCTTCAGGCCATGGGCTACGATGTACTTCTCCTGACGCACAGACAGATATCCGATGAGGGTAGATTCCACGCGATCGTTAAGGCCGTATGCAGGATGCTCGATGCTGAATATCGTGATAAAAGCTCAGATGAGCAAAGGGCTGAGACATTACTCCGGTCTGAACTGTTCGTTGACTGGACAAAATTGGGAGTAATTGACGGAAAGATGCCCGTTAGACACAAAACAGCTCGATCGTGGACGGCTGCGGTTCTAAGTGAGTAGGCTTTTGGCACTTTGGTGACCAGGCCGTTTTGTAACAAGGCATTTACCTGCGGCTTTATAAAGTGATATGGATGGCCTGCTCGGCAAGTTCAAAAAAGTCTACTCACTTAGTTTTTGACGAGAAGCCGATGCCGAAGGCGGTCCTATTTCAGGGCGTTAACAAGTTCGTGAGGCACGAAAAAGGCCCGAACCAATACGGTCCGGGCCTCATCGAGCTAGAGGTTATGTCTCAAGCGGTTGGCTTAGCCAAAGTAGCGCTTGAGCAGGCCGGCGAAAGCCTTGCCGTGGCGGGCCTCGTCGCGAGCCATCTCGTGCACGGTGTCGTGAATGGCATCAAGGCCAGCGGCCTTGGCGCGCTTGGCAAGATCGGTCTTGCCGGCGGTGGCGCCGTTTTCGGCCTCAACGCGCATCTCGAGGTTCTTCTTGGTGGAGTCGGTTACGACCTCGCCCAGGAGCTCAGCAAACTTGGCGGCGTGCTCGGCCTCCTCGTGGGCAGCCTTCTCCCAGTACAGGCCGATCTCGGGATAGCCCTCGCGATGAGCGACGCGAGCCATGGCCAGGTACATACCGACCTCGGAGCACTCGCCCTCAAAGTTGGCGCGCAGATCGGCAACGATGTCCTCGGAGACACCCTCCATCTTGGCGACGCCCACGACGTGCTCGGCAGCCCACTCGAGCTGACCCTCTTCCTGCTTCAGGAAACGAGAACCGGGAACGCCGCACTGGGGGCACTTGAAGTCCTCGGGCAGCTGGTCGCCGTCGAACTCTTCCACATAACCGCAAACGGGGCAAACAAACTTCATGATTCGATCCTTTCGATCGATGGCGATTGTGCGCTCGTCCGGTCCCGTAAGGGCCCTCTCCGGACGTGCGTCTTGACGAGTTCTATTATCCATAAATGCAACCAAATGTGAAGCCTATTAGGAATGATTTTTAATAAAATAATTTTGAGATGTGAAGATGTTGATTGATTAACGGTTTGCAAGTCATATACGGACGCCGCTGAGTACAATCGGGCGAGCAAATGTTGACCTATCAACAAATGAAGGAGTTTCCTTTATGCATCTAGCCCGTCGTGCCTGGTGCCGAACATATCAGACGGTTTTTCGCATTGCATTGCCAATCCTGCCCTATACCGAGCCGCGCATTTTAGAGCATGCCGAGGATGTGCCCGCGGTGCTTCAAAAGCGCTCGATCCAGAAGGTCCTTATCGTGACGGATCCCGGCATTGCCCGTCTGGGGCTCACGGCACCGCTCGAGACAGCGCTCGCGTCCAAGGGAATTGGCGTTGCGGTCTATGCCGAAACACGTGCGAACCCCACGGTCTCAAACGTGGAGGAAGCGGCGTCCCTGTATCGCGCGAGCGCCTGCCAGGCCATTATCGGCTTTGGTGGCGGTTCGGCCATGGACTGCGCCAAGGGTGTGGGGGCGCGCATTGCGCAGCCATACAAGCCCATCAACAAGATGCGCGGCCTGCTGCGGATTCATCGTCGCCTGCCGCTTCTCATCGCCGTTCCCACCACGGCAGGCACGGGAAGCGAAGTCACGCTCGCGGCGGTAATTACCGATGACGAGACGCACTACAAGTACCCCATTAACGACTTTGTGCTTATCCCGCGCTTTGCGGTGCACGACCCCGAGTTTACGCGCGGCCTGCCCGCCTCCATTACGGGACAGACGGGTATGGATGCCCTGACGCATGCCGTCGAGGCCTTTATCGGGCGAAGCACTACGCCCTATACGCGCAAGATGGCGCGACAGGCGGTGCAGCTCATCCATGACAATTTGCTCGAGGCCTATGAGCATGGTGACGACATGCGCGCTCGTCGCAATATGCTTTCGGCGGCGTATAAGGCGGGCGTTGCGTTTACCCGCTCCTATGTCGGATATGTGCATGCCATCGCGCACAGTCTGGGCGGCCGATACGGAATTCCGCACGGTTTGGCGAACGCGATTATCCTGCCGCACATGCTTCGCGCTTATGGTGACGCCGCCGCCCCCAAGCTTGCCGATCTTGCTCGCATGGCGGGCATTGCGCCGGCTACCGCGCAGGACAGCCTGGCGGCCGAGGCCTTTATCGATTGGGTTGACCGCATGAACGAGGCCCTGGGAATCCCCAAATATGTCTCGGGTATTCGCCGCTCCGATATTCCGCAAATGGCGGCCCATGCCGATGCCGAGGCCAATCCGCTATACCCCGTTCCACTTTTGATGGACCGTTTGGAGCTCGAGCGTATGTACGAGGTCGTTGCGGGTGGTATGTTTGAGGACGAGAACTAGGAGGGTCCATGAACACCGAGGAAATTGCGCGCATCGTCGGCGACCAGCGCGCCTACTTTAAGACGCACGCCACGTTTGATGTCGATGCTCGGCGTCGTGCGCTCGTGAGTTTACGCGATGCGGTACGGGCCCACGAGGCCGATATTGCCCATGCGCTCCAGACCGATTTGGGAAAGTCACATGACGAGGCGTATATGTGCGAGATCGGCACCTCGCTTTCCGAGATTCGTCATCAGATCGCGCATGTGGCTCGATGGAGTCGTCCACGCCTGCGTCCGTGCGACCTTGCCAACGCCGTGAGTGTGTGCAAAACGCAAGCCGTGCCCTATGGCGTCACGCTCATCATGGCTCCGTGGAACTACCCGTTTTTGCTGACGCTTGAGCCGCTCGCCGGCGCGCTCGCTGCGGGTAACACCGTGGTCATCAAGCCGAGCGCCTATGCTCCGGCATCGAGCGCGGTGCTCAGGCAAATCTGTGAAGAGGCATTTGATCCGTGCCTGGTGACGGTTGTCGAGGGCGGTCGCGCCGAGAACGAAGCACTGCTCGACGAGTGCTGGGACAAGATCTTCTTTACCGGTAGCGTTCCGGTCGGCAAGCTCGTCATGGAGCGCGCAAGTAAAAACCTTACGCCCGTGACGCTTGAGCTGGGCGGAAAGAGTCCCTGCATCGTGGATGCGACGGCAAACTTGAAGGTTGCGGCACGGCGTATCGCCTTTGGTAAATGGCTCAACGTGGGGCAGACCTGCGTGGCACCCGACTACCTGCTGGTCGATACGAGCGTGCGCGACGAGCTGCTGGGCCTCATCAAGGAGGAGGTCCGCCGCATGTTTGGTGAGCATCCGCTCGACAATGAGGACTACGGGCATATCGTCAACGCCAAGCATTTTGCGCGCGTGCGCGGGCTGATCGATCCCGATAAGGTCGTGCTTGGAGGTGCCGCGCGCGAGGCTTCGCTCAAGATCGAGCCGACGATTTTGGACGGCGTGACCCCCGATGACGCCGTGATGCAGGAGGAGATCTTCGGTCCCATCTTGCCGGTGCTGACGTTTGAGAGCCTAGACGAGGCCGAAGCGTTTATTACGGATCGTCCGACGCCGCTGGCCCTGTATATCTTTAGCCAGGACTGTGCGGTTCAGCAGCGCTTTGTGCGTTACGTGCCCTTTGGTGGTGGCTGTGTTAATGACACCATTATGCATTTGGCCACGAGCCATATGGGCTTTGGCGGCATGGGGGCGAGCGGTATGGGACAGTACCATGGACGCGAGAGCTTCGATACGTTTAGCCACAAGAAGAGCATCGTGAACAAGGCAACGTGGTTGGACGTGCCATTCCGCTATGCCCCGTATGCGAGCTGGAAGCACAAGTTCGTGCGCATGTTTGTGCATTAGAATCGATGATATAGAGGCAAGCAAAATGGCCGCCCCCGCGCAAGCGAAGGTGGCGGCTTCTCACGCCTAGGCGCTGGGGTGCGGGGCGTTCTGATGGCAATGCGCAGGGGCGGCGCGGTGAATCGGTGCTAGAATACGGGACGACCGCAGCAAAGGGGAGATTATGCATATGTTCGAGACCTACATGGACTGATGACGCTCAGGTTGTCTTGTTTGGTTTCCATATGCATGAGGGGTTTGCTATGTCCCGTCTTCTTTCTCCATCGCACCGTTTGGTTGCGGTAAATTTCTTTATTCAGCTTGCATTTCAGTCGACGTATTTTGTCGGCATCATTGGCTGCGGCACCTACGTTCTCGGGGCCGGCGCATTTGAGACGTCCGCCCTCGTGTTTGGACTCAACCTGGTGCTCATCTTTGCAACGTTTTGCGCCGGCGCACTTGTGGACTCCTTGGGCCCGCGTCATGTGCTTCTAGCCGTTTGCGTCCTGCTTTGCGCATCGGGCGTTTTTGGCCTTGTAGCTCCCGTGTCCTATCCCGCGCTTGCGCTACTCGCCATCTCTGCCGGGTTGCTGTTTGGCGCGGGGACCACGGCCATGGACGCCTATCCGCGCTTTTTGACGGAGGCGCCCGAGGAGCTTTTGCGCATAAACGGCCTCAACAATATCGCGACAAGTGTCGCGGTGATCGTTGGACCTGCCCTTGGAGGCGTTATCGCCTCGGCCTTTTCCAACCAAGGGGTGTTTTTCCTGCTCGCGGCAGCACCTGTTCCCGCTTTGCTGCTTGTGGCCTCGTTGCGTGAAGGCACTGCTGTTCAGGGCGTCGACAAGCCGGAGTCTCGCGATGGGGCGACGGGCTTGCGATCGCTTTGGGAGGGCGTTATTGTCACGGCGGCCGATGTCGACCTGCGTCTGATTTTTCTCATGGGCTTTATGGGTTTCTTTGCCTACGGGGCGTTCGATTCGCTCGAGTCGCTGTTCTACCGCGATGTTCTCTGCGTGGGTGCGGAGTGGATGGGATGGCTGTCGGCCATCGCCGGCATCGGCGGAACGCTGGGGTCGTACCTGATCATGCGCGTGCCGTCGGGATGCATCAGGCTGGAGCTTCTGGCGGCGATGCTGCTGGTGACGGGCGTGGGCTCCGTTGTGTATGTGGGTACCGCCCATGTTGCCGTTGCTGCGGTGGGGCAGCTTGTCTGCGGCATCGGTTTTGGCGCCATGGGACCGGTGCGCGTCACGCTCACCCAGCGCTTGAGCGACCCTGCCAAGGTGGGGCGCGTGCTGGGCGTGATGCGCGTGGGCCTCAACGGCGCCGGCGTGCTGCCGCTGATTGTGGCTCCGTTTTTGGCCGATGCCTTTGGCGTGCAGGGAGTACTTGTTGGCGCAAGCCTGGCAACGGCCGCTATCGCCTGCACGTTTTGGGCAATCGCCCGGCATCGGGGCTAGACTCGCGGTGTCCCACTTGCTTTGCTGAATAAGTAGTATGGCGTGCCAATTTTGTGCAATAGAACCGATAGCATAGGGATAAACAAAGTGGCCGCCCCACGTAAGCGAAGACGGCCACTTCTCACGATGAAAACGTGTATCGGAGTTGGCAAGACCCGCGGCAACGGGTGCCATCCGTGTTCCTATCTTATCCGCAAGCGTTGCGGCAAGCGATTGAAGGACGCAGACAGGATGTATTTGTGTCCGCACGGACCCGTAGACTTCTCGATAAGGTTACTTGCCGGTTTATTCGGCCGTTAGAGGAGCTGCCATGTACGAGCCTTCACGTGTTCTTCTGTCATTTTATATCGCAGGATTTCAGTATGCCGACGGCGCTTTGGTCCTGGGCAATCTTAAAGCGGGCGATAAGCTGGCGCTGTGTGCCGAGCGCGATAATCCCCATGACCCCGAGGCAGTTGCGATCTAATATGGCAAGACCAAACTTGGCTACGTTCCGGGAAACGAGGTCGGCCCACTGTCCTTGATGATGTATTACGGCCACGAGGACGTATTTGAGGCCCGTGTGCAACAGGTTGCCCCCGAGCGCAGCCCGTGGCATCAGGTGCGCGTTGGGCTCTATGTGGTGGATGCTCGCTAGTCGGCAATGGAGGCTGCCATGTTTGACGACGACCTGTTCGATTTGACGGACGATCCGTTTGAGTGGGATATGCTGCTCGATGACGATGAGTTGGAACAGGATCGTATGAAGCGGCAGGACAAGAAAACTCAGGGTGACGCTTCGAAAAAGCAAGACAAGCGCCGCCGCGGACTGTTCGGCGGGCTCTTTGGATAACCGCCGCATCGCTGCGTCTGTATACTTAGCACGAGTTGAACACGTTGCGAAATGAGGACAGAGACGATGATGTGGTTTACCGCCGACCTGCACCTGGGCGACACGAATATCCTGCACGACATGGACCGGCCATTTGGCTCGGTCGAGGAGATGAACCGCAAGGTCATCGATGCCGTGAATGAGTGCGTGGCGGCGGACGACCGTCTCTATATCTTGGGAGACTTTACCTATCGTTTGCCCCTGGCGGATGCTGTGCGCCTGCGCGAGCGCATCGAATGTCAGAACGTAACGCTCATCCGTGGCAACCATGACGGTGACTGGGAAGATCCAGCTGCGCCCCAAATCTGGGAAGACGTGCGTGATTACCTGGAGATTGCTCCCGGCTATGCCAAGGGCCATCGTCTGGTGATGAGCCATTACCCCATGCTCAGCTGGAATGGTAAGGCGCGTGGCGCCATCATGCTACACGGGCATATCCACAGCAGAGGAGACCGCACCAACGTGCGCAACCGCGATCGCGAGCGCCCTGTCTTTCGCTACGATGTCGGCCTCGACGCCAACGAGTACAAGCCCGTAAGCCGAGATCAAATCCTTGGTTTCTTTGGACTGTAATTCTCGAACCACCACAAAGGGAGCTGGTAACTCTGCGGTGGTTCTGGCGCCGTTGCCATTATGGTGGCGGCGCCTTTTTTGTCCGTGCGGCGCGGTAGAGTGTAAGCGGTTGAAATTTGCGTCCATCGAGGAGCTGCTATGAATGAGATCAAGTGTCCGCATTGTGGCGAAGTCTTTAAGGTCGATGCGTCTGGCTATGCGGATATCGTCAAGCAAGTACGCGATGCCGAGTTTTCGCGCGATCTGGATGAGCGTGTGAGGGCAGTCCAGCGCGAGGGCGAGCAGGCGCTGGAGCTTGAGCGCTCGCGTTCGACGGCTGCCTTGCAAAAGGCAGAGTCTCAGCGCAACGCTCAGCTTGCCGAGCAGAAGAACACTGCGGAGCAGAAGCTGGCACAAGAGGTTGCCAAGCGCGACGCTGAGCTTGCCGAGCTGCGCGCCAAGCTCGAGGGCGCTGCCACAGAGCGCGAGAGCGCAAGTCAGCGCGCGGCGGTTGAGGCCCGTGCCGACGCTCAAAAGGAAAACGCCGAGCTTCAGCGAGAAATCGACAATTTGCGTGCGCAGCTGGAGCGCAAAGATGACGAAGCCAAGCTCGTCGAGTCGGTGGCGCGCAATGCTGCTCAAAACGATTTGGCTGCACGTGATGCTCAGATTGCCGAGCTGCAGGCCAGGCTTGCCGCGGCGGACAAGGCCCAGGAGATGGCGCTTGCCGCTGCCGCGGCAGAGTCGCAGCGCGAGCTCGATGCTGCTCGCGGTGAAGCTGAGCGCGCGCTTGCTGACTACCGCGCGACGGTACAGGAGAAGTTTTCCGCCGCAAAGGCACAATCTGAGCAAGAGGCCGAGGGTCTGCGTGCCCAGTTGCGCGAGCAGGAACTGATGGCAAAAATGAACCTGTCGGAGGCGGTCGCCGCGGCGGAGCGAGAGCGCGATGAGGCACGTGCCAAGCTGACGAGCGAGCTGGCGGTGCGCGATTCTCGCGAGGAACAGGCCAAGGCGGCACACGAGCTCGAGCTTGCGCAGGCCAAGCGCGCGAGTGATGACCTGATTCGCTACAAGGATGAAGAGATTGAGCGCCTTAAGGACATGAAGGTGCGCCTGTCCACCAAGATGGTGGGCGAGTCGCTCGAGCAGCACTGCGAGACCGAGTTTAACCGCCTACGCATGACGGCGTTTCCCAACGCGTACTTCGAGAAAGACAACGATGCGTCCGAGGGTACCAAGGGCGACTTTATCTTCCGCGAGTGCGATGCAAGCGGCAACGAGGTCATTTCGATTATGTTCGAGATGAAAAACGAGAACGACGAGACCGCGACCAAGCACAAAAACGAGGACTTCTTTAAGAAGCTCGATCACGATCGTCGCCAGAAAGGCTGTGAGTACGCGGTGCTCTGCACGCTACTCGAGCCTGAGAGCGAGCTCTATAACGCGGGAATCGTGGACGTGAGCTATCGCTACGAGAAGATGTACGTGATTCGCCCACAGTTTTTCATTCCCATGATTACACTTCTTCGCAACGCCGCCATGGGTTCGCTGCGCTATAAACAGGAGCTGGCGGAGTACAAACAGCAGAATATCGACGTCACGAACTTCGAAGCCAAGATGGAAAAGTTCAAGAACGACTTCGGCCGCAACTACGAGATCGCGAGCCGCAAGTTCCAAACGGCAATCGATGAGATCGACAAGACGATTAGCCATCTGCAGAAAACCAAGGAGGCGTTGCTGTCCTCCGAGAACAATCTGCGCCTTGCCAACAAGAAGGCCGACGATCTTACCATTCGCAAGCTCACATGGGGCAACAAGACCATGAAGGCCGCCTTTGACGAGGCACGCGGGGCTGCGCCAGAGACAAACGATGAGCCAGCCGAGGCGGATTCGTATGAGGTCGAGGATGCCGAGTAAGGCATAGCAGATAGTGCAAAAGCGGGGCCGCTGGCGATATTGCCAACGGCCCCGCTTGTTTCGCTCCAGTATGTTCGGCTAGTCCTCGAGCAGGTCCTCGATAAAGCCAACGCGGTAGTTTTTGAAGATGACCTCGCCGCCGTCTTGCGTGGCGTCCAGATCGACATCGCCCATGATGCCAAAGTCGTGGTCGCCATCCTCGTCGGCAAAGATCTGGTGCACGTGCCATACGTGCGCGGTCTTCTCGTCGGACTCGTCGATGGAAAACATCGCGGCGCTGCGGGCATCTCCGTCGGTGAGGATTTCCTCGTGCTGCTCGTGGTAGGCATCGAGCGCCTTTTGCCAGCGATTTTCGCTCATGCCCCAGCCGTCGTCGAGCTCGCCCAGGTTACGAACGTGCTCGCGGGCGGCAAGGGTCACGCGGCGGAAGAGCGCATTGCGCACCAACAGCGTGCAGCCGCGGCGGTCCGCCACGACCTCGTCAATGCCCTGTGGCGGCGCGGCATCGAGGGCCGCCGGGTTGCCGGCGTTCTCCCACTCGTCCACCAGGCTCGAGTCCACCGAGCGCACCACAAAGCCCAGCCACGAGATAATGTCGCGCAGGCGCTCGTCGCGTTTCTCGATGGGCACGGTGCGGTCGAGCGAACGGTAGGCCTCTGCCAGGTAGCGCAGCAAAATACCCTCGGAGCGGGCGATGCCGAGCTTTTGAATGTAGCCCTTAAAATCGCTCGCGCTTTCCAGCATATCGCGCAGAACGCTCTTGGGAGAGAGCTGATAGTCGTTTGCCCAGGGTACTTCCTGACAGTACTTGTCAAAAGCGGCGTCGAGCAAATCCTCGAGCGGCTTTTCGTACGTGACGTCTTGAATGCGCTCCAGACGCTCCTCATATTCGATGCCGTCGGCCTTCATCTCGGCCATAGCGCGATCGCGTGCTGCGCGCTCCTGTGCGCGCAGCACCTGCTTGGGATCCTCGAGCGTTGCCTCGACCATCGAGATCAGATCCATGGTATAGGTCTCGCTCTCGGGATCGAGCAGCTCCAACGCGGCAAGCAAGAACGGCGAGAGCGGCTGATCGAGCGCGAAGTCCTCGGGCAGGTCGACCGTCAGCGCGTAGTCGATGTCCGGCGCGGCATCAGCCGGAGCGTCGGGTGCGGGCGGTACCTCGGTGTGCACGACGACGCCGGAGTCGATGAGCGTGGCGAAGATTTCGTCGGCGCGAACCTCGAGCTTGGCCTTTTCTTCGGGGGTCTGCAGGCTTGTCTCGATGAGGTCGTGCACGCGGGCGCGAGCGTCACCGCCCTGCTCGACCACGCTAATCACCATGGAGTGTGTGATGCGAAGGCGCGGCTTGAGCGTTTCGGGCTGCGTCTCGATCAGGCGCTCAAAGGTCTGCTTGTTCCAGGTGACAAAGCCCTCGGGGGCCTTCTTCTTTTTAATCTTGCGGAGCTTCTTGGGGTCGTCACCCGCCTTGGCCATGAGCTTGGCGTTCTCGATCTCGTGCTCGGGTGCCTCGGCAATCACCATGCCCTCGGTATCGAAGCCCGAGCGGCCGGCGCGACCGGCAATCTGATGAAACTCGCGGGCGCGCAGACGACGCATCTTGTAGCCGTCGAACTTGGTGAGCGCGGTGAGCACCACAGTATGGATGGGCACGTTGATACCGACGCCGAGCGTATCGGTGCCGCAGATGACGGGCAACAGGCCCTGTTGTGCCAAGCGCTCGACCAGCAGACGATAGCGCGGCAACATGCCAGCATGGTGCACGCCGACGCCGCATCCGAGCAAGCGCTTAAGAATCTTGCCAAAGGCCGTCGAGAAGCTCGTGTCCTTGGCCGCCTCCTTGATGGCCTCGCGCTGCTCCTTGCTGGCAATACCAAAGTTGGCGAGGGATTGCGCCGTCGCAAGTGCGGCGTCCTGGCTAAAGTGCACGATGTAGAGCGGGGCCTCGCCGCGGCGCATTGCGAGCTCGACCGTGCCCTCGAGGGAGGTCGTCACATAGTCATAACTCAGCGGAACCGGACGCGGGGCGTCGACAACCAAGTCGCAGGTTGCGCCGGTGTGCTCCTCAAGTGAGGCGGCGATGGCAGTGACATCGCCGAGTGTGGCGCTCATGAGCATGAATTGCGTGTGAGGCAGGGTGAGCAGCGGCACCTGCCAGGCCCAACCGCGATCAGGGTCGGCAAAGTAGTGGAACTCGTCCATGGCGACGCAGCCAACATCGGCATCTTCGCCCTCGCGCAGTGCGTCGTTGGCAAGGATCTCTGCCGTGCAGCAGATGACGGGCGCCTTGGTGTTGATATGCGTGTCGCCGGTGATCATACCGACGTTATCGCGGCCGAGCACCTGTACCAGATCGAAGAACTTTTCGCTGACCAGGGCCTTGATAGGGGCCGTGTAATAGCAACGTTTGCCCTGCGCCATGCCCATAAAGAGCATGCCCAGCGCGACAAGCGACTTGCCCGATCCGGTCGGTGTTCCCAAAATGACATGGTCACCGGCGGCTAGATCCATGAGGGCCTCTTCTTGGTGATCCCACAGCTCAATGCCGCGATTGCTCGTCCATTCAAAGAAGCGTTCGAAGGCCTGATCGGGCGTGAGCCACGGTTCGGGCTCACTGCCGTCTTCGGGCTCCCACCAGGTGGGGGAGAGCGCGCCGAGCGAGCCGAACTCGGCCTCGGTTCCCGTGCCGCCCGAGAATGAGCTGGCGGCGCCGGCGCCCGAGACGGTGCTGGCGGCGGTATCTGTCGTGGTCTGTGCCATGTGGTTGCTTTCTCTCGCGTTTGTCCGCCATCCATTATGGCGTAGCGGCGGCGCGGAGTGCTAGCGCGCGGGAAAATGCAGGAAATGGGCGTTCTGCCCAGCCGTTTGGTGCAGTCGCCAGCTAAGTGAGTAGACTTTTTGCGATATCGCGAGCACATGGTTTTTACGCAAGGTCTCTACCTGCGGTTTTAGTTTTTGCCATACGGGTTGTGCTCGGCTGTTGTCAAAAAGTCTACTCACTTAGGTTTGAGGGCCGTTCGTCGGCGCCTATTTGCGCTTGGTTGTCAACGCCGCGGCCATCAAAAGCCCTAGGACTCCTGCGGCAGGCGCTTTTTGCCTTTACGGGCGCGGTTTTTAAAGTTCTCGACGGCTTCTTCCATGCCCAGAGGCACATAGGTGAGCTCGTCGAGGTTATCGGGCAGGTAGCAGGCAAGACTTTGCTCCTGCATGTGACCCGCCGTGAGCACATCGTCACTGGGATGTGCGCCGGGTGTGGCGCAAATGCCATAGACGACGGCACCCATCTCGCGCGTGCGGCGCTCGTATTCGGTCTCGGGGTGCTTGGGATGGTCGCGGCGGACGTCGTCGCTTACCCAAAGCGTGTCGTAGCCGGCCGCAGCAAACTGCCCCAAGGCGTAGTCGCGCAATGGCTTACTGTCGGTTCGCAGTGTGACGGTGGCACCGGCTGAAAAGAGCGGACGGTACAGCATTAGGTGGTCGACATGGACGAGTCGCTTTTTGGCGTACTTGGCCTTGGGCTGCGGCGTGGGAAAGTTGATGGTGATGGCATCGAGCTCGCCTGCGGCAAATAGCTGCGGCAGCGATGCGGCACCTCGGGGCAGGACGAGTGCGTTGGACAGCCCCTGCTCGCAGATTTTCTGTGCGGCATAGGCGATGCAGATGGGCTCCTGGTCCATACCGATAAAGAGCGTGTCGGGCTCACGGCGAGCTTGCTCAACCAGATAGGTGCCTTTGCCGCAGCCCAGATCCAGATGAAGGCGGGTGAAGGGTGCGCCGCCGGCTGGCGCGCAGGCTTCGCGCCAATTCCCGGCATAGGCCTCGGGGTTCGTCTCAATCGCATTGGTGTAGCGCTCCAGGCGCTCCTCGAGCACAAAGTTCTTAGGGGTGCGAACGTGGACGGCTCCCATGAGGCTCCTTGGTCATACGTATGGAACACATTGCAGGCGCGTTCCGTCAATGGGTTGGAAAAAGATGGGCATAGTTTGCCCGAACGTTGCGGTGCAGCTCGGCGGCGAGTCGCCGATGCCTACAGGCGCTTAAGGATCACATAGCGGTTGAGCTCGCCGCTGCGACCGTCGGCGTGGAAACGCTCGAGCTCGCGTACGGGAACCTCGCCGCTCTTGTAGAACGTACGAACGCCGCGCACCAGGTCGGTGATCTGCTGATCGTCAAAGTGATGGCAATAGCGGTAGGCGTGGCGGTCGTTTTGCCAGCCAATGAGGTGGTCGCCGGCTTCGAACTGCGCGGAATCGTAACCCTCAAACGGTGGGGTGAGCTCGGCGCGGGCTTCGGCTCGAACGGCCTTGCGTGCCATACGCTCGTCGTTCATAAACTCCCAAAAGCTGATGGCGATGATGCCGCCCGGGCGCGTCTGGCGCACCAGGGCGTCGAGCACGCGCACGCGATACTCGCACGACGGCACGTGGTGCATAAAGCCAAAGCAGACCGAGATGTCAGCGAGCGGGGCGTCGAAAAGCACGTCAGGTGTCTCGGCGGGGTTGAGCTTCATGAGGGCATCGAGCACGTCGAGTTCCTGGAAGTGCAGGTTGGGAATGCGCAGGGCGTGGCCATGGGCATCGATGGCCAGGTCTTGGCACGAGTCGACACCATAGAACTCAAACGGGCAGCTGGCATCTGCCGAGGGGTTTGCGCCGTCGACGCCCTTGGCGGCAAGTGCGCCGCCGGCGGCAAAGTTCTCGAATCGCATGTTGCCGCAGGCAAGATCGAAGACGCGGACGGGATGCTCGATCGTGGCGACGTCGAGCTGCTCGAGCGCGATGTCCATGGTGCGCACCCAGCCGGGCCACGGGGCTTGGCGCGTATCGGAAAAGGAAGCGGAGTGCTCGCGATAGAACGTATTGTTGAGCTGGATGAGCGATGATGCGAAATCGCGGTTCACGGCGCGGAACTCCCTCCGATGGCGGTGCGGAATAAACAGTACGACCATACTACCGTTAACGCCGCAACGGGGACAACCGAGCTGTGGGTCATTGCTTTGTTTGGACACATTTCCGCAGCTCATATGTGCCCGCAACCGCCAGTTGTCAAAAATCTCACTAGAATAGGTGGCATGATTTTGACGGTGGCGGATAGATTTTTAACTGTGCAAGGCGCCTTAAGAACAAAAACGGTCCGGCGGCACGGCTGGCATCGCATAGGAGGAACCATGAATGTAGAAACTGCGCAGCGGCTCGCCGACCTTCGCCGCAGCAAGGGCTTTAGCCAAGAAGGATTGGCGCGAAAGCTGGGACTGTCACGCCAAGCGGTCAGTAAATGGGAGCGTGCGGAGAGCTCGCCTGATACCGAGAACCTGATTTCGCTCGCCAAGCTCTATGGTGTGAGTCTGGATGAGCTGCTCAATCCGAGCGATGAGATCGAGGACGATATCGAGTTTGAGAACGAGGACCGCGCCCGTCAGCGCGAGGCCGAGGCGGCAGAACGTGCCCGTACCCACGAGGCGGCGGCACGCGCTACCGAGGCGGCAACGCAGGCAAGTGACGCTGCGGCCAAGGCGGCGCAAGCGGCAAGCTGGAGTGCACAGGCCGCCAATGCCGCTACGGCGCAGGCGACGAGTGGCGGTGCGGTTGGCTCGACTCCGGTGAAGGGCCCGTTCCAGTCGTTCCCGTATTGGGCTGTGTGTTGGCTGCTGTTCTTTTTGCTGATGTTCTCGTTTGGTGCCGGCCCCTTTGCCGCGCTGATCTTCTTTACGATTCCCATCTATCACTGGGTGGCGCGTGCACTCGATGGTGATTGGGCGCGCGGGGATATTCAGGTTGGTTCGGCACCGGTGACGGCTAGGACTCAGGTGCAGGATGCTTCCGCTGCGGTTGATGCTGGCGTGGCTACCGCGACTACCGCTGACCCGATCACCAAAGAGGGTGATGAATGATGAAGCTTTCGCATGAATCCAAGGTACGCTTGGGCGTTGGCATCGGAGCGTTCGTGCTCATCATCGGACTTGTCTTTGGTATTTCGCGGATTTTGATTCATTTTGATGGCCCGTGGGATCTCGGCGATATTGCATCCGGTTTGTCCGGTATGGACGATGTGGTTGACGGGGACGATTCTTTGGATGGCGGTAACTATTCCGCTCAGTCTCGGCAGCTTTCGAGCGAAACGTTTGATGCCGACTCATTCCAGTCCCTTGACCTGGATGTGACATCGGGTGAGGTTGAGATCAAGTGCGTTTCCGGCGGGCAGGTGCGTGTCATCGAGAGCGGTCGTGTTGCAAAGGGGGTAGCTACCTACGATGCTGCCACTCAGAATCTGGCCGAGGTCAAGGGTTCTACACTCACGATTAGCCAGTTCGACTGCGATGACGAGCGCGCTATCGATCGTTCGGTCACCATCGAGCTGCCGCGGGATGTTGCCGATAACATGGTGGGCATTACAGCGAATGTAGGATCGGGCGATCTAACGGTCACGGACATTGCGTGTCATGACCTCAACTTGACTTTGGACTCGGGAGACATCGAGTTTGCGGGTACTGTAACCGACACCCTGAATGCCAAGGTAGGTTCGGGCGATGTGACGTTCGAGCTCTACCAGGCCCCCGCGAAGTCTATGGACGTAAGCGTGGACTCGGGCGATGTGGAGATAACGGTTCCGAACTCTACGGGCTTTAAGGCGAGCCTCACCGTGGGCAGCGGTGACTTCGAGAGCGATTTCCTTCCGCTTGGCTACGATGGCGAGACCATATTGAATCTTGAATTCGACAACGGTGATAAGTCTGCCACGTATCGTTTTAAGGTCGGTTCGGGCGACATGTCGTTCGATCCGGAGTGACATGCGGTTTTCGGAGGTCGGTGCATATAGGCATGCTCTTTGATGGAGGCGCCGGGGCCGTGACTGGCTCCGGCGCCTTTGCCTTTACAATGGGGGCATGGAACAGATTATTTTGAACATACTCGAGGCTCTGCGTCGCGGCGAGACCGTGGACGACAAGACCCTCGTCAAACTGATACATGCCGAGGCGCGCCGCGAGGGTGCCGACAAACGGGACCTGGCCAAGCGCCGACTGCTGCCGTTTTACCAGCGGGTTAAACGTGAGGAACCGGCTCGTTGGGCTGGGTGGAATGTCGACGCCGATCTGGAACGTCAACTGCTGCAGGTGCTGCGTATGAAGCCGCGCCGAACGGCCTCGGGCGTGGCGACCATTACCGTCATCACCAAGCCGTGGCCCTGTTCGGGCGATTGCCTGTTTTGTCCCAACGATCTGCGCATGCCCAAGAGCTATCTGCATGCCGAGCCGGCGTGCGCCCGTGCGGAGCAAAACTGCTTTGACCCGTATCTGCAGGTGAGTGCTCGTTTGACCGCGCTTTCGCAAATGGGGCATGCAACCGACAAGATCGAGCTTATCGTTCTTGGCGGTACCTGGAGCGACTATCCGCAAGGGTATCAGGCATGGTTTATGTCGGAGCTTTTCCGTGCGCTCAATGACGACGCCGTCGCCGGCGTGGCGGCCAACCCCATGTTGGCGCGTCCGGGCATCAGCCGTGCCGAGGCGGGGCGTCTGCTCGATGACGCTCCCGCCGATGCCCTGCCGCCGGTGGTAGCAGAGCGTCGCGAGCGCTATCGGGCCGCCGGCATTGCGACAGACGAGGTCGAGCTTGCTGCCGGCGTTGCCGACGAGCAGGGACGTGTGGATGCTGCCGTGGGCGGCTATAACCGTGCGGTGCGTCGTCTGTACGGCCCCGGTACGCCGTGGGGCGAGGTCACCGAGTGGCAGACGGCAACGATGGAGGAGCTCGAGCGTCAGCAGCGCATTAACGAGACGGCGAAGCATCGCGTGGTGGGGCTCGTTATCGAGACGCGCCCCGATGCCGTAACGCCGCAGGCCCTCACGCTCATCCGCCGCCTGGGTTGCACCAAGATACAGATGGGCATCCAAAGCCTTGACCAGCACCTGCTCGATATCAACGAGCGCCGCATTTCGGTGGCGCAGATCGAGCGGGCGTTTTCGCTCGCGCGCCTGTTTGGCTTTAAGATCCACGCGCACTTTATGCTCAACTTGTTGGGTGCTACGCCTGAGGGGGACAAGCGTGACTACGAGCGCTTTATGACCGAGGGCGCCTTTATGCCCGACGAGGTCAAGGTCTACCCGTGCGCGCTCATCGAGGGCTCGCATCTGGTGGGCTGTTACGAGCGTGGCGAGTGGCGCCCCTATACCGAGGAAGAACTGCTCGACGTGTTGGCCGATGACATCGTGGTGACGCCGGCGTTCTGCCGCATCAGCCGCATGATTCGCGACTTTAGTTCCGATGACATCATGGTGGGCAACAAGAAGCCCAACCTGCGTCAGCTCGTCGAGAACCGCCTGGCTGCTCGGGGTGACGGTGCGACGGTGCGCGAGATCCGCTATCGCGAGATCAGCACGGCGGGTGCCGACCTGGACGAGTTGACCCTTGACGAGGAAGTGGCGTACGAGACGCCGGTGACGCACGAGCGCTTTTTGCAGTGGGTGACGCCGCAGGGCAAGATCGCGGGCTTTTTGCGGTTGTCGCTGCCCGATCGCGCTTTTGTTGCCGCGCATGTGGACGAGCTGCCGACGACGCCGGACGAGGCGATGATTCGCGAGGTGCACGTGTACGGCATGGCGGCGCGCGTGGGCGATCAGGGTCAGGCGGCGCAGCACCATGGATTGGGACGTTTGCTCGTGGAGCGTGCGTGCCAGATAGCTCGGGATGCCGGTTATACGCACATCAACGTGATCAGCGCGATCGGTACGCGCGAGTACTATCGCCATCTTGGGTTTTATGACCATGGACTCTATCTGCAGAAGGAGCTCTAGATGAACAAGCCAAGTGTTTCTGCCGGCGTCGTTGCCGGCGTTGCTCTGGGAGCCGCGGCGCTTGGTGCGGCCGCTGTCGCTGTTCGTGCTGCCTGTCTGCAGGTCGCGAGGACCCGCAATGGGCTGGCACGTGTGAAGCGCGTGCACGATGAGGGCGGCGACGAAGTTCGCGTATTGGTGCAAGGCGGCGTCTACCAAAGCGCGAGCTATGTTGGCGATCGTTGGGCGGAGCCAGTCTTTGCGTACTATCGTGCATTTGACGATGTGTTTGAGGCCGAGGACGCAATGCGTGATGCTTACGGGCATGGTATCGACCGTATGCTCATGCTGGGCGGCGGCGGGTTTGCCTATCCCAAGTTTGCGCTGATGTCGCACGAGGGCCTGCGCATGGACGTCATCGAGTATGACGGAGAGATAACGCGCTTGGCGCGCCGTTGGTTCTATCTGGATGAACTGGAGCACGCGGTGGGCGATCGCCTGCGGGTGATTACCGCTGAGGCTCGCTCGTATCTGGGTGTGACGAGCGTGGGCCATCGTCGCTACGACGTGGTCGTGAGCGATTGCTTTGGCGGTGCCGAGCCCGTGCGCGAGCTGGCGACCGTTGAGGCGCTGCGCCTGGTGCGGGGCAGCCTGAACCCCGGGGGTATCTACGTGGCCAATATCGTGAGCGCAAACGAGGGGAGCGATGTGACGTTCCTTCGCGACTGCGCTGCCGCGGCACTCGAGGTATTCGTCCACGCCTGGGTGGTCCCATGTGGCGATGCGAAGTTCAGCGGCGAGGAAAACTACCTGCTCATCGCCAGCGACGGCGACTACGCCTTTGCCGAAGCCGTGCCCTTCGACACCGACTTCCTCGGCACCGTCCTTCACGACAAGTAAGTCTCCCCGTCCCAAAAAAGACTGGTCTTAGGCATGGTCGCGCCAGCCGAGAACGCGCTGCTTCATACCCTCGATGTCGAGCACGCCTTCGGCAAAGCCCTTGCGCACGAGCTCTTCGGGAACAAACTCGTCGTAGCGGTCAAAGTAAGGCACCTCGCCAGGATAGACGAGCTCGATGGGATCGAAGTCCTTCTCGGCCTCGGCGGCGAGCACCTCAAAGAACGTCTCCTCATCGGCCTTCATCTTAAACTGCATAAAGTACGGGCGTGACGGATCGAGCCCGCGAAGGCCCAGCTCCGCGGCACATTTAATCTTGAGCATGCGCTCGAGCGCCAAAAAGGCGTAGCTGCCCAGCCAGGGGAAGAGCACCCAGGTATCGCCGCCCAGGTTAATGAGCGGCTTGGTTCCCGCGCCCGAAATCTCGGCGGTATGACGAGCCTGCGCCAAGCGAGCCCGTGCGTTACCCATAAGGTACGGATATACTGCGTGCTCAGTGAGCGCTTGGCGCATGCGCTCGAGCACATGCGTGTTAATGTCGCCGGGGCAGTCGCCAAAGTAGGCCGGCACCCGGCCCTTGACCTGCGTGGCAAAGACAGTGTGGCGCTTCCAGTCCACTTCCTCGACAATCCAGCAGTGTCCGGCGATGGCGATGCGCTCACCGGGCGGGGGCGGATTAACGATCGTGCCCAGCTCAGCCGATTCGCTCCGGACGGTAAACTCCTCGTTTTCCTGGAACACGGCGTAGAACTTAAAGTTGTTGATGATGCGCTCGCCCGCGAGACCCACGATGAGCCCGCCACCTTCGGTGACCTGGATATGGTCGATCTTAATGAGGTGACGTAGCAGCACACGGTAATCGTCTGCCGAGACACGGTGGAAATAGCTGAGCGTGAGCACGCGCTGGGCAAGTTCGGCCGGCGTGAGCTCGCCGGTGCTGGCGAGGGTCGACATAGTCTGGTGATAGAGCAGGCTGTAGGGGAGACGATCGAGCTCGGGTGGCTCGACCCACTTTTCCTCGCGATAGAGTTGTACGAGCGCGATACCCTGCAGGAGCTTCCAGGGAATGGTTTCGGGCATCATCGTGCGCGGCTCGGGCTCTTCCTCGCGCATGACAAACCACATCTCGGGCGGAAGATCGCGACGGCCTGTGCGCCCCATTCGCTGCAAAAAGGAGCTGACGGTAAACGGCGCGTCAATCTGGAAGGCGCGCTCCAGGCGGCCGATATCGATACCGAGCTCCAACGTAGAGGTGGTGACGGTTGTCTGCGTCTGCTCCTCGTCGCGCATGAGCTCCTCGGCCGTCTCGCGTAGCGATGCCGAAAGATTGCCGTGATGGATGAGAAAACGGTCGGGCTCGTGCCGGCTCTCGCAGTAGCTGCGCAGCATGGAGCACACGGCCTCTGCCTCCTCGCGCGAGTTGGCAAAGACCAGGCATTTGCGGCCGCGCGTATGCTCAAAGATATAGCCCATGCCGGGGTCGGCGTTGTCGGGCGCCGTGTCGGTGGGGTTGAGAAGCGCCTGCTCGGTCGCTCGTGGGATGTCGACTTCGCCCTCGGGGGCCGAGGAAGTGCGACGGTCTTTGGGAGCGGCCTTGTCCCGCGCCTGCTCACGACGTTGACGGTGTTCTTCCTGTGTAAGCTGTCCGCTGTGGCACATGTCTTGTCCGGATGCGGGCAGCGCCGCGGGCGCCGCCGTCTCAATACGCTCGCAAGCAAGCACCTCGGCTTCTTGTGGACCTGTGCCTACGAATCCTCGTTGCTGAGCCTGGGGGCCCGAGTTGTAGAAGTGCTCCATGGAGATGCGCCACACGCGGCGCGGTTCCTCAAAGCGGGGGATAACGCAGTCGCGCCCCGTTCCCTTCGAGAGAAAAGCGCCCGTGCGCTCGGGGTCGCCGATGGTGGCCGAAAGGCCAATGCGTCGGGGCTGTACGCCGGCCATGCGCGAGAGTCGCTCGATAAGGCAGAGCGTCTGCCCGCCACGGTCGCCGCGCATGAGCGAGTGGACCTCATCGATGACCACATAGCGTAGGTCGCAGAACATGCGCGGGATCGCCATGTGCTTATGGATTAAGAGCGCCTCGAGCGACTCGGGCGTAATCTGCAAGATGCCGCTCGGTTTTTTGATGAGCTTGGCCTTATGCGACTGCGAGACATCGCCATGCCAGTGCCAGACGGGGATATCGGCTTCTTCGCACAGGTCATTGAGACGGACGAACTGATCATTGATGAGCGCTTTGAGGGGGCCGATGTAGAGGGCGCCCACACTCGCGGGCGGATTCTTCCAAAACTCGGTCAGAATGGGAAAGAAGGCTGCCTCGGTTTTGCCGGAAGCCGTGGATGCCGTCAGGAGCACATTGTCCTGTGTGTTGAAGATGGCATCTGCCGCCGCAACCTGGATAGAGCGCAAGCTCTCCCAATCGTGGGAGTAGATGAAGTCTTGGATAAACGGGGCGTAGCGGTCAAAGGCGTTCACGGGGCCTCCTCTCAAAAACGAATTACTCAACGCTGCCGACAACGGCTTGCTGCATTACAGTCTCAACGTTTGCCCAGATAAAACCTGCCAAAATAAACCTGTCCCTTATTGGCAGGTTAGATGGTGAATTCGGCGAAGTTACGGTCGCCGCCTGCGGTATCGGTGTCGCCTGTTGCGGTTGCCGGCGCCAACGCGTCGCCGCCGACGCTTTGCAGCAGCTCGGCCACGTTGGCGTCGGGGTTTTGGCATAGGATGTCGAGCAGCTCGATAAAGTCACGAATGACTTCACGCGGCGTCAGATGCGTGTCGGCTCCCACGCGACCGAACTCGATCTTGAGGAAGTCCACCAAGTCGTTCTCGGTAAGCGTGGGCGTCCAGCCAAAGTAGCCGGCGTGAATTTGCATGAGTTTTTCGATCAGCACCAGCAGCTCCTCGTAGGTGAGTGGCTGCAGGCGGATGATGGGCGCGAGCATGTCCTTAAGGTCTTCGCGCGCAAAGCGGCCCTGAGCGAGTCGGCTGCGCAGGGCCTCGTAGGAGAACACGCCGCGGCGGCGGTCTTCGATGGAGGTTGGCGTGCCGCCCATGATCATGCCCAGGTACTGCGCCTTGCCCTGAAGTGTGTCGTTGTACATGGTCAGGATCTTCTCGTAGTTGTACTGGCGCGTGATGGCGTTGGGAATCTTATGCAGATTCACGAGCTCGTCGATGAGCACCAGCATGCCCTTGTAGCCGCTGCAGACCAAAAAGCGCGCAATGAGCTTAACGTAGTCGTACCAGTCGTCATCGCTGATGATGGTCGAGGAGCCCAGCTCGGCGCGTGCCTCGCTCTTGGTGCGGTATTCGCCGCGAATCCATTTGGTCACGCGGCTCATGGCTTCTTCGTCGCCCCCGGATGCGGCCATGCGATAGCGGCGGAGCATGCGGGTGAAGTCGAAGCCGTGGACCATCTCCTCGAGCGGGGCCAGTTGGGCATTGACGACCGACTCGTCGACGTCGGCACACGAGGCGACCCAGCGATCCAGAATAAGGTTGAGCGCACCGCCCTCGGGGCGCGTCTTGGTCGATATATTGCGGATGAGCTCGCGGTAGGTGGCAAGGCCCTGTCCCTGACCGCCCTGCAGGCGGCGCTCGGGCGACAGGTCGGCATCAGCGACGACGAATCCCTCGCCCATGGCGTGCGTGCGGATAGTCTGGAGCAAAAAGCTCTTGCCGGCGCCGTAACGACCGACCAGAAAGCGGAAGCTCGCGCCACCGTCGGCGATGAGACTCAGATCGGTGAGCAGGGCGCGGATCTCGACCTCGCGCCCTACGGTGATGTAAGGAAGGCCGATGCGCGGGACCACACCGCCCTTGAGCGAGTTGAGAATGACGGCAGCGACGCGCTTGGGCACGTGAGGTGCTGCGGATGCGGTATCACTCATGGTCTAGGTATCCTCTCACGTCTGCTTCGTAGTCCTCGATAATCTGCGGCCCTGCCGCGCTAAATTCAATTACGGTGTCGCCCACCAGGTCAAAGAGCGCCTCGTTGATGGTATCGACGAGCATGTCCTCGCTCTGCTCCGATTGCACTACCGCCGATTCCGCCTGTACTGCGTTGTGCTCGAGCAGCGCGCGGAGATAGGCGTCTGCGGCGGGCGCGAGTTCGTTCGTGGCGTCAGCGGGCGCAGCAGCTGCGAACGCGGGCGTCGGTGCGAGAAGCGGTGCTACGACACCAAACTGTTCGGTGGATATGGTCGGCTCGTCGGACTCGTCCTGCCCTGCGGCCGCCGCGACCGCCTCGACCGTCGCGTCGGCTACGGGCTCGGCTTCCGGTTGCCCTGAGTCCGCTGCCTCGGCTTCTGCGGACGCGCCGTCCTCGCGCTCCTCGTCGATCAAAAGCGCCTCGCGCGTTTGTGCGGCGGCGCTCCGAATGTACCCCAGCTGACTCAGATCGATATCGATCTTGACGGGCTGGTGTGCGGCGTCCCACGAAAGCCAAGCCACAATCTCGTCATCGATAATCTTGGCCAGATATTTGGGGACCTTTTCTTCCTTAAGGGGATGGGCGGGGTCCAGCGCCAGGCGCAGGCGTTGGTCGCAGGCGCGCATCATTTCACCGAGCTTGCTGCTCTTTTGCCTGCTACCGTGAATCCGCATGCATTCCCAAAAACCGTTTTGGCAACGGTAGATATGGATGGGGTCCAGACGGTATTCGCAGTCCTCGTGGCGCTCGGGCGCAAAGAATACGGCCGAGGCAAACATGGTGTAGGGCATGGCCGTCTCCTCCCCAAATAAACTTGCCACGATGCCGGCCTTTCGGTGCGTGTCATAGTAGCGCGCCATGCGGACATACACGGCGCACGCCACGTGGCGCAGATCACGGTGGTGGCTGCGGTCGAGCCGCGAGCTACTTAGGTTGTACGTGGAGAGGGCGTTGATGGCGGCCATGAGTCGCTCCTCGCGCACCTCATCGGGCGGAAGGGGGAGCGTGGGCTCGGAGGTTTTGCGACGCTTAGGGGTCTGGCCGGACGGTGCCGGTACAAGGTCTCGTGCCGCGCGCCGCAGTTCGATAAGGGCGTTATCGAACATTACGGTTTTAGAGTCGCGAAGCAGCTTGGGGTCGAGCCCGTGGAACACGGCGTAATCTTGCAGCCACACGCGCGCAAACCGGTCGATGCCGGGCTCGAAGGCGCGATAGACATCCCAAAAAGCCTTGATCTTGTTAAAACCATCGAGTGGATCATCTACGCCAATGCCGCAGATCAGCTCATAGAGATACAGAAAGGCAAAGGACGTAGACGTTTCCTCGACGGTTCCGCGGCGCACTTGGGCACGCCAGGTAAAGTAGCCGCGCAGTTGCCGGTCGCTCATGGCGTTGTAGGTGGGAAAGTACGACTTAAAGGTGCCGTTGTAGGGACAGTCGTCCTCAAAGCCGGCCATCAGCAGGCCCTGGCGGTAAAAAAGCTCGGCTTCCGAAAGCCAGCGGCCCGCACCGCCCTTGGGGTCATCCTGCCAGCGCGATATCTCGCGCATTTTACGGTACTGGTCGGGGAGGAAATTCTGCATCTGTCGGCCGGTTTTGAGAATCGGCTCGTCTGCGTAGGTTTCGTTTGAGAAGCGGGCGGACTGATGGGTCCGGGCCTCGGCCATAATGCGCTCGATGAGCATCTTGATGTCCTGGTCGGCCACCGCTCCTCCTCTCGAACGCAGCTACGGTGACCTCATATCATAGCACAGCATCAAACAGATGTTCGAGATACCGCTGCGTTGATAGATTTAGAACAGGAGGGCGTATATGACGGCGATGACGACGGAGGGAAGCATATTGGCCGTGCGGAAGGTCTGAGGACGGATGAGGTTGACGCCGACGCAGAAGATGAGCATGGAGCCTACGAGCGAAAGGCTGTTGAGGGCTGCTGTGGTCATGATGGGGGAGAGCGCGCCGGCAAACAACGTGATCGTCCCCTGGAACACGGCGACGGGCAGGGCGGAGAAGATGCAGCCGCGGCCAAGCGAGGCCGTCATGGTGCAGACGATGATGCAGTCCAGTGCGCCCTTGAGGGCAAGCGTTGACCAGTCGCCGAGCAGGCCGTCCTGGATCGATCCCACAATGGCCATGGCGCCGATGCACACGGTGAGTGAAGTCGAGACAAAAGCGTTGGTGAACTCGTTATCGCCCTCACTGCCAGTCTTGCGCTTGAGCCATTCGCCAAGGTTCTCGATGGAGGCCTCCAAGTTGATGGCCTCGCCGATGAGCGAACCGAGCGCAAATGAGACGATGAGCATGGTGGTACCGGTGGTCGCTAGCGCCTTTCCATCGATGATGAGCATCTTTTGCATGGTGCCGCCCAGGCCGATAAACAGGACGCACAGCCCCGATGCTTTCATGAGCGTGTCTTGGATGCGCGGTGTAATGAAGCGGCCGCCCGCTAATCCCAAAAGACCGCCCGCAACTAAAAGCGCAACGTTGATGATTGTTCCCAAGCCCGGCATGAGCCCTCCTGTATTGATGCCAACGTGGCAATCGTAGCAGAACGAAATGCGAGGCACATCGCGACTCATCTAATACGTTATATAAGTGGTATTAGGAATGATGCGCAGCATTTAAGCCTCAGGTGGTTGTCGGGACATAGGGATAGTAGTCAAAGCGCAGTGTCATAAGCCGCTGTGGGGATTCAATAGCCGCGGCGATGATATTGGCATCGCGGGCACGATCAAACCCTTCGAGTTCGATCTGATACGAGACGTCTTGCATAATGTCCAGACGTCGCCAGGCTAGAAGTGTGTCGCCATCGAATTCCAAGGTCTTGCCTCCGTCTGGGGCAACGGCGTATAAACGCAGTTTAGCGGTGGTTGCAGGGTCGACAACCGTGACCTTTTTAATTTCGTTTCGAGTATTCTTGGCGCCCAACAAGGTGAGCAGTGTTGGGGCCACGACCTCGCCTGATGGCAAAAAGACGACTTCGATGGATTCGGGAAATGCGATGATGGCCGACTTGCGGACGGGCTGATTGGCGGCGGCAACTTCGATGTTTGCAGCATCGATGACCTCTGTGTGGTCGAGGGCGGCAAGCACGCAGCAGTTACCTTCATCGATCTCCTGAGGATCAGCAAGTCCCAGACTGTCCGCGAGCTCGGGATCGTTTGGACCGGTAGCGGGCTCATTCGGTGCTTCGAAAGAAGCTGGGACGCTGTTTGTCGGCGACGGCGTGTCGCCCGCACCTGCTTCTTTGTCCGTGCTCTCTTCTTGTATGGTTGCGTTGATGGGTTCGTCGTTTGAGGGGAGCGTCTTGGCGTCAAGCGCGGAGGGGACAATCCCGATGGCTCCGGATCCGTTCCACTCCATTTCGAGAAGCGCCGGGTCGGCAAGAATGCGTTGCCTGCTTTGCGCGTGGGCATCGATTTCAATAGGGCCTGCCTCTATCCCTCGTGTAAGGCTGAGTGATCCGGCTGACTTCTCGAAATGAGCGTCTGTGTCTTTGGTGCTGACGGCGTAGAACAGCAGGGATGCTTCTCCCGCCGCGATGGCATCGGTGCCCGCCTTGGTCAGCCGCAGCGATGCCGTGAATGAGAGGGTGGGCTGCACATCGTCTGCATTCGCGGCGGCGCAGCCCAGACATATACCGCCTCCTTTCTCGAAAAACGCACCGTCGAAGGCGACCTTCGCTCCGTTCGCCGAGTCATCGACCGAAGCGATATCGATGCGCAACCCCAAATCGCACGGATCGCCATCTGCATCGAGCACAATCGAGCGCCATGTGCAGACGGCGCACCCCGCCTGGGAGCCGTTTGCCTTGTTCGAACGATTGATATCCACGACTATCGAGCCGTCCGTATTACGACGAAGGCATCCCGAGGT
Source organism: Collinsella sp. (assembly GCA_036553025.1). Taxonomy (GTDB): domain Bacteria; phylum Actinomycetota; class Coriobacteriia; order Coriobacteriales; family Coriobacteriaceae; genus Collinsella. The sequence continues at coordinate 120,459 of JAXKBK010000007.1, forward strand.
TGAGATTGCGGCCTGTGCGAACGAAAAACGCTTGCACGCAATGGCGCTCGACGGATTTGGTGCGGAGCTTAGGGCTGCTGGTAAGGAGTCTGCCATGACGGGAGTCGCCCAAGCGGCGACAGGCGTTCCGGTTGCGAGCGCGCCGCAGAGTGCGACGACGGGCAAAAGGTTCTTCGATGCCATGGGGTCTCCTTAGCTAATTTAGTGCGGCCTGTCCGTGTTTCGTTTCTGGCTGCGTTTGATGTGCAGACCGAGGCCGGCGGTTCCCGCACCTGCTGCCGTGGCGCCTGCTGCCAAGAGCCATCGTCTGTCGTCTGTCTGTGCCAACGGTTCCTTGCAGTTGCCGCGGTCGAGCTCCGAGAGGTCGACCGTCACTTGCGTGGCGGCCTGCGCCTGTTCTTGCTGGGCAAAGGCCATGGCTGGCCCAAACGCTAGGATACTGACGGCGGCCAGGGCGACGGCCTTATGCCGTGTGCGCACCGGGCTCGACCGTCCAGGTGATCGTTGCAACCTGATCGCCTTCGCCGGTTACGCGGAAGATGTCGCGCGTGACGCGGGCGACGTTTCCGCTTGTCTTGAGCTTAATTTTGTCCGTGCCGCCGGCAATGCCCTGGTAGCCCATGTCGAAGGCTGCATTCTTGGAAAGATCGAGGCCCGTCTCCTGCATTGCGGCGCTGGCGTTCTGGAGTGCGCCGTCGGGGCCGACCTTAAAGTCGATGGAATTCTGCGCGGTTCCGGCCTTGGCGTCGGCGGCAATGGTCCAGGTGTTCATGGCGTCGATCTTCATGTTGGTGACATGGATGCCGTAGGCCGAATGATTGTCGATGGTGGTCGCGTCTTCTGAGGGGCCCTGAAGCGTGCCGTCGGCCTTGGCGACGAAGGGAATAACCGTCGGAACTTTGAACTCTACGTTGTCGATCTCGGTCCTGACCATTACTTTCGTGGTTCCAACGCGCCCGGCTGCCAGAGCTGGCGTCGGGGCGGCGCCCATTGCGAGCGCGAGCGCGAGCCCTGCGCCCACGACGAGCGCTCTGGCTCCGTTCATGTTCCTGGTGATGTCCATGGTCGTTCCTTTCTATTCGCCGCGGGCCGTCCCCGCGATGATTGGACGAATGCTGGTGAATTGCGTGCGGTGTCGCGTCGGCCGAAAAAGCTAGTTCTCGGCTTGCTCAACCCGTACCTTGACACGTGTCGGATTGCCGTGGCTGTCGAGGGTCTTGGCATCGAGTGCCTGGATCTCGATGTATGCCTCTCCTTCTTTGATGTCGCCGGCGGGGCACGTCTCGATTGTCTTGCCGGTCTCGACCACACCGGATTCGTACATGGTCTCGTCGTTTTGGATGACGCGGAATCGCTGGGGAAATTTATTGTCTTGGACGTTTTGCACGTTGACGCGCAGCTTGCCGTCCTCCTGTAGCTGAGCGACCGGCGCGACCGAAATCGTCATCATGTTGTCGCGGACGATGGCATCGAGCTCATCTTGGATTTCTTGTCGCGATTTGCTCTCTGCCGTCGTGACTGAGGCGCCCGCTTCGGGCACGGGCTGCGACTGCCAGGCGTATAGCCCTACGGCGATGAGGGCGCAGACGATAGCCAGGCAGACAACGACGAGTTTCTTGCGACGCCCCAGTCCTGCGAGGCGGGGCGGCTTCTTCGCACTCATGCGGCGTCCTTGGTGGTGTAGACACGTGCGAACGTGGACGGGTCCGCTCCAAAGAGCATGTGAAGCATCAGGCGGCGCGAGTAGATGAGCTCGTCAAAGTCGTGAGGGAGCTCGATGTCGTGGATACGCGCGATGTGGTGGGCGAGCGCCGAGAACGACTCGGGGTCGCAGATAACATCGGTGGTGACGTGGTAGACCGCCGTATCGGGGAACGCCTCTTCGTCGAAAGGCAGGAGATAGGGATCGTCGTCGACCTCGATGGCGACGCCGTACTGGGGCCAGTAATATGCCATGGGAACCTCCCTGCTTCTGGGGCCAAACTTCTATCGGTTTTGGCTGTCGATGCCGACCGTATCAGCCGCTACTTGACCAATTTCTGACCAAATGCTTGACGGATTGACATCTCCGCAGGTAAAAGGTGGGAAAAATTACTTCAACTTTTTTCGAGCGACAATCGAGCGGTCGGCGACGGCGGGGCGATATGTGTCAAAAGCATCGTCTGCCGAGGAAGCCTTGCCGTTCGCCGAATTGCACGAACGTAAAAACGCCAATTATGGAGACGGTCTCGAACACGTCGACGAAACGATGCGGTAACATCTCCCTGCAAACACTGTAGTTAGCTAAAGGGGGAGTTCGCGTGTCTGCAACCATTAAACCCTTCACCGACGAGTTCGAGGAGTATGGCCGCGATGAATCTCGCGCATCGGGCGAAGCATCGAGCATCTCGTTTCCGACAACGGAAGACGAGGTCCGTGCCATTTTGGAAACGCTCCATGCCGAGCGTGTCCCGGTAACGGTTCAGGGCGCCCGAACCGGCCTTGCCGCCGGTGCCGTGCCCCACGGTGGGCATATCCTCAATACTTCCCGTATGAATCGCTACTTGGGCCTTCGCCGCGATGAACAAGGCCAATTTCTGCTGCGCGTGGAGCCGGGCGTTGTGCTCTCGGAGCTGCGTAAGCAGCTGAGCAAGAAGGTACTGCCGACCGCTGGTTGGGACCAGGCATCGCTTGAGGCCTACGAGGAGTTCCAAGAGTCCCCCGAGCAGTTCTTTCCCACCGATCCCACCGAGGCATCTGCCTGTCTGGGCGGCATGGCGGCATGCAACGCCTCCGGCGCCCGCAGCTACGCTTACGGTCCCATGCGCCCGCATATCACGGGACTCCACGTCGCGCTGGCTGATGGCGATTTGCTTGAGCTTCAGCGCGGCGAGGCTTTTGCCCAGGGCCGCCACCTGTCGCTCGTGACGGCAGAGGGCCGTACGCTCGAGCTCGATCTTCCCGGCTATACCATGCCCGAGACAAAAAATGCCTCAGGCTATTTCGTTGCGGACGATATGGACGCCATCGATCTTTTTATCGGTGCGTGCGGCACGCTCGGCGTCATTACCGAGCTCGAGATCGCCCTGCAGGCGGCACCTTCGGTCGTATGGGGTGTGAGTTGCTTTTTCGATAGCGAGGACAAGGCCGTGTCCTTTACCGATTCCGTGCGTCCCGTGCTGTCCCATGCCGCCGCTATTGAGTATTTCGATGCTGGCGCCCTGGATATCCTGCGTCGCCAGCGCGAGCAGTCGACAGCGTTTGCCTCGCTGCCGGCGCTCGACGACGAGGCAAAGGTCTGTGTCTACGTGGAGCTCGACTGCGATGACGAGGCGCAGGCGACCGAGGAGCTGTGCCACTTGGGATGGGTGCTGGAGCTTGCGGGCGGCCGCGACGATGCGACATGGGTCGCCCGCAACGAAGTCGATCGCGAGTGCCAGCGGTTCTTCCGCCACGCGGTGCCCGAGAGCGTCAACATGCTCATTGACGAGCGTCGCCGCACCGACCCCACCATTACCAAGCTGGGATCGGATATGTCGGTGCCCAATGCACGCCTTGCCGATGTCGTGGCCCTCTATCGCCGCACGCTGGCCGAAAGCGGGCTTGAGTCTGCTGCCTGGGGACACATCGGGAACAACCATCTGCATGTGAACATCCTGCCGCGCGATGCGCAAGACTACCGTCGTGGTGGAGAGCTCTTTGCCCAGTGGGCTTCCGAGGTCACGGCCATGGGCGGTGCCGTTTCTGCCGAACACGGCGTCGGCAAGATCAAGGCGGGCTTCTTGGAGACGATGTACGGCCACGAGGCCATGGTCGAGTCGGCGCGTCTCAAACTCCAGCTTGATCCTGCCGGCCAGCTGGGTCGCGGCAACCTGTTTACGGAGAAGCTCTTGGATGAACTCGTCCAGAAAGGGGGCGCGTGAAGATGAGTGATTTCCATATGGTGGTGTGCGTCAAGGCGGTGCCCGGAAGCACCGAGGTCAAGATGGACCCCAAGACCAATACTATCGTGCGTGATGGCAAGCAGGCGGTCGTTAATCCCTTCGATGCAAGTGCCCTCGAATGTGCGCTAGCGCTGAAGGACGACTTTATCGGCTTTGGCATGGACGTGCGTGTGACGGTGGTGTCGATGGGCATCCCCGCGACCGAATCGCTGCTGCGCGACTGCATCGCCCGCGGTGCCGACGACGCGCTGCTGCTGACCGATCGCGCCTTTGCGGGCGCCGATACCCTAGCCACCACCTATGCCCTCAAATGCGGCATCGAGGCACTCGATGAGGACTTTGACCTGCTCATCTGCGGCAAGATGGCAGTGGACGGCGATACGGCCCAGATCGGCCCCGAGCTGGCCGGCGCCTTTGGGGTCCCCTGCGTGACCGACGTGAGCTGTGTGCAGAGCGCGGGATTTACGACGTGTGGCTCGCTGGCGCTCGTTCACGGCTGCGATGCCGGCGAGGAGACGGTGTACCTGGAGATGCCGTGTGCGATGACGACCGCCAAGGAGATTGGCCAGCTGCGCATGCCGAGTATTGCCGGTATTCGCGCGGCCGAGGATGCAGACGTGCGTGTGGCCAGCGCTGCCGACGTAAACGCCGATCCCTCGCGTTGCGGCCTTGCCGGATCACCGACGCAGGTCGTGCGCTCGTTTGTGCCCGACCGTGACCAAACGTGCGAGGCCGTTGAGGGAACGGCGTCCGAGCAGGCGGTAAAACTTGCCAAGATTATTGAGGGGATGGCATAGATGAGCGGGCTGATTATCGATAGCGAAGCCTGTATCGGCTGCGGTCGCTGCGTTCGCGCCTGCGCCTCGGGCGGCATTGTGGTGGAGGGTGAGCGCCCCAATCGCTGTGCCCGCGTAACCGACGGCTGTATCCTGTGCGGTGGGTGCGTCGACGCCTGCCCCGTCAACGCCATCTCGATTGAGCGCGACGAGGCCGCCGGCGCGGCAGACCTTGACGCATATCGAGACATCTGGATCTTCGTGCAGACTGACGAGCACGATGCCGTTGCATCCGTGGCCTTCGAGCTCATGGGCAAGGGGCGCGAGCTTGCCGATGCCCGCGGCTGCCGTCTGGTGGCACTGGTCGGCATGAGCCCCGAGGGCTCACTCGGGGACCTGGAGCATCTGATTTGCGCCGGTGCGGACGAAGTTCTGGTCTGTCGTGACGAGCGCCTGCGTCAGAACGACGCGGAGGTCTACGCCCGCTTGATCTGCGATTTGGTAGCCGAGCGCAAGCCCGAGGCCATTCTGTACGGCGCGACCGCCTTTGGTCGCGAGCTGGCGCCCAGTGTGGCCGTGCGCTTGCAGACGGGCCTTACGGCCGATTGCACGGTGCTTTCGATGGATACGGAGACGGGTCTGCTGCAGCAGACGCGCCCGGCGTTTGGCGGCAACCTGATGGCCACCATTATCTGCCCCAACCACCGTCCTCAGATGGCAACGGTGCGCCCCGGCATCTTTAAGGCGCCCGAGTTTGACTATAGCCGCTCCGGCACGATTGTCCAGGTAGTGCTAGCGGATGACGTTAAGGCCCGTGTCGAGATCTCGATTCCCGCCGAGGAGTGGGGACAGCAGGCCTCAATTGCCGATGCCGAGCGTCTAGTCGTGGTGGGCCGCGGCATCGGCTCCAAGAAAAACCTACCGCTGATGCGAAAGCTTGCCGAGGCTCTGGGTGCCGAGCTTGGCTGCACGCGCCCCGTGGTGGAGGCCGGCTGGCTGGAGTATCGCCACCAAATTGGCCAGACGGGTGTATCGGTCTCGCCCAAGCTCCTCGTGAGCATCGGTGTCTCGGGCGCTATCCAGCATCTCGCCGGCATCGGTGGGGCGGAGTGCATTGTCGCCATCAATGAGGACCCGGATGCCCCCATCTTCGGTGCCGCCCGGTACAAGGTCGTCGGCGATGCCGTTGAGATCGTTGAGGAACTGCTGGCTCAGCTCGAGTGCTAAGCGCTTGCCAGCCAGCGGCGCAGCTCGTCCTTAAGGCGGCTCCAGGTTGCCTGCGCGGCGGGGTCGGTAAAGGGTCGCGTAATGCCAAAGGGCGCGTCGAGCAGGCGATAGATATCGCCTTGCTCGCGCGCCAGTGCACGGCTTGCCGGATGGACGAGCTCAAACATAAAGCAGATGAGCCCCACCAGGTAGTCCGCCGGCTCGTTGCGCTCGTCACGCGCGACGCAGCGATGCTCGTCAAAGGCGGTAAGCGCCGGTGTCGAGAAGTGGCTGGCGAGAAACGTGTCCTCATCCACCTTGAGGATGGTGTCGACGGTGCTGTCGGCGATGGTGCGCATAATGTCGATCTTGTCGCCATCGCGCACGATATCGCAGAAGCGCCGCGTGCGCTCGTCGAGCTGCGCGGGTAGACGGAAATCGCTGTGATAGGCAATGCTCGCTCGGATGAGCTCATCTTCTGCCGGGTCATCGATAAAGTCGCGGACGCTCGTCACGGCGGGTGCATCGGCGGGATTCTCGCCAAAGAGGACCTCGATGCCCAGCGCTGCATGGCCCATGCTCTCGGCGTCCTTAAAGGTGTCCCAGCGTCGCAGCTGCTCAAAGCGGCCTATATCGTGCAGCAGGCCGCAAAGCCATGCCAAGTCAATATCATCTGACGACCAGCCCTGCTCGCGCGCTACGGCATCGCATGCCTCGGCCACGTGGTACGTATGCTCGATTTTGAGCGCGATGCGTGGGTTGGTGGCGTCGTAGGCATCGGTGTAGCTTTTGAAGGCTGCGCGCGCCCGGTCTCGATCGATAGCTGTCATAATGACTTCCTAAAAAGTTGTGTCTTTCGATCCGGTGGCAATTGTAGGCGAACTTTATTGCCACCGGTTGATATTTCTGCTGCGTTGCGAGGTGCGCTGCAGACGACTTACCAGAATGGGAGTGGCATGGTCCTTAGGATCTTTAAAACCGTCTGGCCGGTGATGCTTACCTATGTTGCAATAGGCGCGCCGTGCGGAATGATCATGGGGCAGACGGGAATGGAACCCTGGATGGTCTTTGCCCTGAGCAGCACGTTTGTGACGGGCAGCGGCCAGTTTATGATCTGCAACCTGTGGCTGGCGGGCGTGCCTGCAGCATCGATCGTCGCGAGCGTTGCTGCCATCTCCTCGCGCTTTGCGCTTTACTCGGCATCGATCGCGCCGCATCTGACGGGTGCCTCGAAGCGTCAGACGCTGGCTGTTGCCGCGACACTTACCGAGGAGGCATATGGCATCTCGCTTGCCAAGTTGGTTGAAGGGGAGGATTGGGGCCCGCGCGAGTCCTTTGTGCTCAACGTGATTCTCATCGCAACATGGGGCGTTTCGTGTACGATGGGCGCCATCGTCGGCGCCGTTGTCGATGTTCCCACCGCCATTGCAGCCTTTGTCTGCACCTCGCTCTTTATCTGCCTGCTCTTTTCGCAGCGGCTGTCGCGCGGCAACGTTGTCGCGGCGGTTTCGGGCGCGGTGTCCGTCGCCGTATGCAAGTTCTTGGGCCTCACGAATATTGCCGTGCCGGCAAGCGTCGTGGCCGGCATGGCCATTGCGTTGGCGTGCGATGCTGTATTTGACGGAAGAGGTGCCCGCGATGTCCGTTAACGAGTTCTTGGTTCTGTGGCTGTCGTCGTGGGCTGCTATCGCGTTCTTTCGCATCGCGCCGGCGTTCGCCTTGCACGGGCGGACCCTGTCGCCCCGCATTACCGAGGCCCTGGGCTATATCCCGCCCGCCGCCTTTGCCGCGCTGGTCGCCAACGACTTGGTGAGCCCCGGCGCGTTCGACGCGGGACTCTGGCCTGCCTTGGTTCCCTGGATTGCGGCCGCCGGCGTCGTGGTCGTGGCGGTCAAGACAAAATCGATGCTGTGGTGCTGCGTCTCGGGCATCGTACTCTATATTGTCTTGAGCCTTATATAGGGGTGGCGTCGCGGGCGCCGAATCTCGTTCCATCCCAACTCGTCGGATTTTTCACCGAGCTGGTCTATTTCTTCTGGTACCATGGTCAAACTTTACTGTAGCAAAGCGTGACGTGGGCTTTTGTACCCCGTCAGCGGAAATGGGGGTTTCATGGCACAGGAAGCAATCGCCAACGAGCAAAAGAAATTCAAGGTCCCGCGCATCCCGGGCGACATCATGATCTATCCGATGATCGTCGGTCTTTTGCTCAACACCTTCTGCCCGCAGGTTTTTGAGATCGGCGGCTTCTTTACGGCTGCCTGCCGCGGTGGCTCCAATACCATCGTCGCCGCGATCCTGCTGTTTGTGGGCGCCGGCATCAGCTTTAAGTCCACGCCGGGTGCCATCAAGACCGGTATCGTCGTGCTGATCCCCAAGCTGGTCGTCGCAGCGGCTCTCGGCCTGGGCGTGGCATATTTCTTTAACGACAACTTCCTGGGTCTGAGCTCCGTGTCTATCATCGGCGGCATCACGTTTTGCAACATGGCGCTCTATACGGGCATCATGGGCGAGTTCGGCGATGAGTCCGAGCAGGGCGCCGTCGGTATCCTGTTCTTTACGGCTGGCCCCGCCGTCACGATGATCATCCTCGGTGTTTCCGGCCTCGCCAACATTCCAATTGGCACCATTATCGGCTCCATCTTGCCACTCGTTATTGGCATGGTTCTGGGCAACCTGTTCCCGTTTATCAAGAACCTGCTGGTCCCCGGCGCCAATCCCGCGATCGCCGTTATCGGCTTTCAGCTCGGTGCGTCCATGAACCTGTCGAGCTTTATCACCGGCGGTATTTCCGGCATCTTGCTGGGCCTTGTCACGCTGTTTGTCGTCGGTCCCATCACCTTTGCGTTCGAGCGCCTGTGCGGTGGTAACGGCAAGGCCGCCGTTGCTTGCTCCACCATCGCCGGCACGGCTTTGACCACGCCGGTTGCTCTTGCTGAGGTCGCGCCGCGCTATGCCGAGCTTGCGCCCACCGCGTATGCGCAGATCGCCACCGCCGTTATCATCACGGCGATCATGGCTCCGATTCTGACTGGCTGGGTCGACAAGAAGTTCTGCCAAGGCAAGGAGGATCTGTCGCCTGTCGGTGTCGAGGCCATAGAGGAGGCCGTCGCGACTGACATCGATGGCGAGTAGCAATCGATACCCATCAATGATGCCGGCGTGTGCAATTCGCGCCGTATGGGCGCCCGAACAGAAACTGTTTTGCAGTGATGTTCGGGCGCTCTGCTATTATCCCCTTTACCCCTGCGGAGTAAAGGGGTGTTTATTGCCCTGATTCGAATTGGGCGATTCTGACCACTTGGGTATTGAAGGGATGGCGCTAGTGGTTAAGGCACTCAAGATTGAGATATTCGTGCTATGCATGATTGTTCTTATCGGGCTTGCCGTGCGAAGTCGTCGCTCCTTGTTCTCGAGCACCCAGCAGCTATTGTTTAGCATGCTTGGCTACACCTCTGCCGCGTACATATTATTCGATATGATCTGGACGCTTTCGGACGGTGAGGACGGCACATTGGGCATTGCTGCCAACTGGATTTCCAACGCGGTTTCGTTTTCGCTCTTTGCTATCGCGTGTCTCATTTGGTTTATCTATTCCGAGACGGTGCAGGGTTCTCGCCTTTTGACCTCGCGCTATAGGGTGGTGCTTGTAGCGTTGCCTACGGCTCTGGTGGTCGTGCTGGCGTTTACCAGTTACTGGACGCACGCCCTGTTCTATATCGATTCGCAGGGCGTGTATCGTCGCGGCTTTGCCTATATGATCCAGCCCATCGTCAGCTACTGTTACGTTATACATACGTCCCTGCATGCATTTGTGCAATCTCGCAGGGTCGAGAGCCTGCAGACGAAGGCCATCTATCGAACCTTGGCATTTTTCGCCATTCCGGCCCTGGTGGGCGGTACCTTTCAGGTCGTATACTCGGTGCCCGGCCTTTGTGTCGGCATAATGATTAGCATGTTGCTGCTCTACATCATCTACCAGGAGCAGCTCATCTCGACCGACCCGTTGACTGGACTTAACAATCGCAACCGTTTTGAGACCTATATGCTGTCGCTCTTCTCAAATGTGGATCAGGCCGAAGATGTATATCTGCTTATGATGGACGCCGACGGCTTTAAGCAGATTAACGATCGCTATGGGCATGTGGAGGGCGACCACGCTCTTCAGGTCATATCCGCTGCGCTCAAAGAAGTCTGCTCGGCGTCTGGCGGCTTTATCGCACGTTATGGTGGCGATGAGTTCGTGGTGCTCCAAAAGGCAGCGGCGGAACAGGATATCATGCATCTGTGCGCGACAATCAACGATGAGCTCGCGCGCGCCGAGGTTCCGTATCTGTTGCGGATGTCCATCGGCTACGCACGGGTTGGTGATGGCGTCGATACCTGGCAAGACTTGCTTCGTGCTGCCGACGCGGAGCTCTACCGCGTAAAGCGCGAGAAGAAGAAAGCCGGCGTTCAGATACGCTAGGAAAAGGGGCACACGCTGGCGTGCGTGGCGGCCCTCGGCTCTCCGATGTACTCCATTAAACTAAAGTATGTGAATCCGCTCTGCTAAATAAGGGCAGTTCATTAGGCCTTTTTGGGCCTGTTGACGATGATGATGCCGCCGCAGACCAACAGCAGGGCAACAAGTACGGTCACAGGGCTCGTGCCAGCGCCCTCGCCGAGCAGCAGCGCGCTTAACAGTACGCCAAAGACTGGATTCATAAAGCCAAAGACCGACACACGGCTGACGGGGTTGACGGCAAGCAGACGCGACCATAGCGAGTACGCGACGGCGGAAATGAGTGCCATATAGATAATGAGCGCGATGGCGGGGGCGATTTCAGTGGGGGAGAGCGCGCCGCCCATCAAAAAGCCGATGGCGGTGAGGACCAGTCCGCCGACCAAGAACTGCCACCCGGCAAGCAAGACGCCGTCGTGCTTGCGCGAGAAGATGCCGATCAGGCAGGTCGAAAGAGCACCCGCGACAGTGGAGGCTAGGATAAAGCCCTCGCCATCGAGCCTGAAGCCAAAGGTGCCATCTGCGCCCGAGAGGTTGACGAGCGCGACGCCGGCAAAGCCCAGCGCACAGCCAAGCACCTTGGCCGTATCGAGCTTCTCGGTGTGAAATGCCAGGGCGGCAAAGAGGATTGCGAGGAAGTTGGCGCTGGCCTCGATGATGGAGCTCGACATGGCGCTGGCGCGCGAGAGGCCCAGATAGAAAAAGAAGTACTGCCCGATAGTCTGGAAGAGCGACAAGACAAAGATGGGCTTGATGTCGCGAGCCTGCGGAATGAGGGGGCGGCGTTGGGCCGCACTCATCCCAACGACAACCAGGGCGCCGGCAAGGGTGAAGCGCAGACCCGCGAAGAGCAGCTGCGAGGCGTTATCGTGCGCGGGGATGCCAAAGAGCGCATAGCCGATCTTGATGCAGGGAAAGGCCGATCCCCAGAGTGCACAGCAAACAAGACAGCCCAGGATGAGTCCGGGTAGGGTGGCGAGATACGGCTTGCGGCTTTCCATGATGTCCTTCCTGCATGCGCGAAGCAAAAAAGAACCCGCCACCGGATGTGTCGGTGGCGGGTGTTGTTACCCGAGGGGATTGTACCCGATGGGAAAGGTTTAAGCGAAGTAGGCCACGCCGCTCTCAAAGATCGGCATGAACTTATCGCCGGGGACATGCTCGGGCACGTTGCGGTACAGGTTGTCGCCGCGACGCTCGGCATGGCCCATCTTGCCCAGGACGCGGCCGTCGGGGCTCGTGATGCCCTCGATGGCGAGTGCGGAGCCGTTGGGGTTGACGGAAAGATCCATGCTGGGCTTGCCGTCCTCGCCCACGTACTGCGTGGCGACCTGGCCGTTGGCGATCAGCTGGGCGAGCACCTCGTCGTTGGCGACAAAGCGGCCCTCGCCGTGGCTGATGGCGACGGTGTAGGGGTCGTCCAGGCTGCACTGCGACAGCCACGGGGACAGGTTGGACGAGATGCGGGTGCGCACCAGACGGCTCTGGTGGCGACCGATGGTGTTGAACGTCAGCGTGGGCGCGTCGGACGTGGCGTCGACGATATCGCCGTAAGGCACCAGGCCGAGCTTGACCAGGGCCTGGAAGCCGTTGCAGATGCCCAGCATCAGGCCGTCGCGGGCCTTGAGCAGGTCGCGGACTGCCTCGGTGACTTCGGGAGCGCGGAAGAACGCCGTGATGAACTTGGCGGAGCCGTCGGGCTCGTCGCCGCCCGAGAAGCCGCCGGGGATCATGACGATCTGGCTTTGGCGGATGCGACGGGCAAGCTCGTGGGTGCTTTCGGCAACAGCCTCGGGCGTGAGGTTGTTGATCACGAAGGTGTCGGCCTCGGCACCGGCGGCGCGGAAGGCACGGGCGCTGTCGTACTCGCAGTTGTTGCCGGGGAAGACGGGGATAATCACGTGCGGGCGGGCGATCTTGGCGCCGCCGTACACGTGGATGTCCTTGGCGCGATAGTCAATGGTCTCGACCTCGGGTTGCTCGCCGGTGCTGCGGTAGGCAAAGACGCCCTCGATGCCGCTCTCCCAGGCTTCCTGGAGCTCGGAGAGATCGATGACCTCGGAGCCGGTGTCGATGACATAGCCCTCGACGGTGGTGCCCAAGGGCTCGACGACAACGCCGTCGGCGACCTCGGGCAGCTCGGCATCCTCGGCGAGCTCGACGATAAAGCTGCCGTAGAGCGGGGTGAAGAGGCTCTCCACATCCACATCCTCGGCAAGCTCGATGCCGATCTGGTTGCCGACGCACATCTTAAAAAGGCTCTCGGCGCCGCAGCCGTAGCCGGGCGTGGAGACGGCCAGGGCATCGCCGGTAGCGGTGAGTGCCTCGACGGCGTCAAACGCGGCGAGCAGCTGCTGGGCATCGGGGCGGTAGTCCTCGCCATAGGTGGCGGGGGCGATGCGGACGACGCGGTGCGTCAGGCCCTTGAACTCGGGCGAGGTGGCACGGGCTGCGCGGCCTACGGCCACGGCGAAGCTGATGAGGGTCGGCGGAACGTTGAGCTCTCCGGCCTCGTCCTCAAACGAGCCGCTCATGGAGTCCTTGCCGCCGATGGCGCCGGCGCTCAGGTCGACCTGGGCCATAAGGGCACCCAGAACGGCTGCCATGGGCTTGCCCCAACGCTCGGCCTCGGTACGCAGGCGCTCGAAGTACTCCTGGAAGGAGAGGTAGGCGCGCTTGTGTTCAAAGCCGGCGGCGACGAGCTTGGCGATGGACTCGACTACGGACAGGTAGGCGCCCGCAAACTGGTCGGCCTCCATCAGGTAGGGGTTGAAGCCCCATGCCATGGCGCTCGCCGTGGTGGTCTCGCCGTCCACGGGGAACTTGGCGACCATGGCAGAGCTCGGGGTGAGCTGCGTCTTGCCGCCAAAGGGCATGAGCACGGTTGCGGCACCGATGGTGGAGTCGAAGCGCTCGGAAAGGCCCTTGTTGGAGGCAACGTTGAGGTCGGTGACAAGCGAGGTCATGCGCTCGGCAAGCGTGGTGCCGGCCCAGCTGGGCTGCCACACGCTGCGGGCGCAGACGTGAGCAGTCTGATGCTTGGGCGCACCGTTGGAGTTGAGGAACTCACGGGACAGGTCGACGATGGCGACGCCGTTCCAGGCCATGCGCATGCGCGGCTCGGCGGTAACCTCGGCGATAACGGTAGCCTCCAGGTTCTCCTCGGCGGCGTAGCCCATGAACTCCTCGACATCACCGTCGGCGACGGCGCAGGCCATGCGCTCCTGAGACTCGGAAATGGCGAGCTCGGTGCCGTCCAGGCCGTCGTACTTCTTGGTCACGGTGTCCAGGTCGACATACAGGCCGTCGGCAAGCTCGCCCACGGCGACCGAGACGCCGCCGGCGCCAAAGTCGTTGCAGCGTTTGATCAGACGGCAGGCGTCGCCGCGGCGGAACAGACGCTGCAGCTTGCGCTCGACCGGGGCGTTGCCCTTCTGGACCTCGGCGCCCGAGGTCTCGATGGACTCGGTATTCTGGGTCTTGGAGGAGCCGGTGGCGCCGCCGATGCCGTCACGGCCGGTGCGGCCGCCCAGCAGGATGATCTTGTCGGTGGGGGCGGGGCACTCGCGGCGCACGTGGTTTGCCGGGGTAGCGCCCACGACGGCGCCAACCTCCATGCGCTTGGCCACGTAGCCGGGGTGATAGAGTTCGTTGACCTGACCGGTGGCAAGGCCGATCTGGTTGCCGTAGCTGGAGTAGCCGGCGGCGGCAGTGGTCACGAGCTTACGCTGCGGCAGCTTGCCCTCGAGCGTCTCGGACACGGGGACGGTGGGGTCGCCGGCGCCGGTGACACGCATGGCCTGGTACACGTAGCTGCGGCCCGACAGCGGGTCGCGGATGGCACCGCCCACGCAGGTGGCGGCACCGCCGAAGGGCTCGATCTCGGTCGGGTGGTTGTGGGTCTCGTTCTTAAAGAGGAACAGCCAGTCCTGGTCCTCGCCGTCGACATCGACCTTCACCTTGACGGTGCAGGCGTTAATCTCCTCGGACTCGTCGACATCGGTCATGACGCCGGTCTTCTTGAGGTACTTGGCGCCGATGGTGCCCATGTCCATGAGGCAGACGGGCTTGGTGTCGCGACCGAGTTCGTGGCGCATCTCCATGTAGCGGTCGAAGGCCTGCTGCACCACGGCGTCGTCGATCGTCACGTCGTCCAGGACGGTGCCGAAGGTGGTGTGGCGGCAGTGATCGGACCAGTAGGTGTCGATCACGCGGATCTCGGTGATGGTGGGGTCGCGATCCTCATCGCGGAAGTACTGCTGGCAGAAGGCGATGTCCGCCTCGTCCATGGCAAGGCCGCGCTCGGAAATAAAGGCGGCAAGGCCGGCTTCGTCGAGCTCGCGGAAACCGTCGAGCACCTCGACGGGCTGGGGCTCGGGGGTCTCCATGTACAGCGTCTCGGGCAGATCGAGCGAGGCGATGCGCGCCTCGACGGGGTTCACCACGTAGTGCTTGATGGCATCAATGGCGGCCTCGTCCAGAGCGCCCGAGATCATATAGACCTTGGCGGAGCGCACGGCGGGGCGCTCGCCCTGGCTGATGAGCTGCACGCACTCGCTGGCGGAGTCGGCGCGCTGGTCAAACTGGCCAGGCAGGAATTCGACGGCAAAGACGGCGCCATCGCTTGCGGGGAGCTCGTCGTAGGTCACATCGACCTGGGGCTCGCTAAAGACGGTCGGCACGCAGGACCGGAAAAGCTCCTTGTCGATGCCCTCGACGTCGTAGCGGTTGATAATCCTCAGGGCCTCGATGCCCTTGATGCCGAGAATTTCGGTCAGCTCGCCCTTGAGCTGCTGAGCCTCGACGTCGAACCCGGGTTTCTTCTCCACGTAGATACGAGAGACCATTGGTTCCTGCCTTCCTGATCGGTTGGGCGTACGGTACGGTATGCGGCAGCGGTCGGTTTGCGGGGTCTGCCCTGCGGTCGCCTTGAGCCACATGTTTGTAAACCTCACTATGATACGACAGCTCGCGGCGCGTTGAGGACGGCGAGGGTGCTACAGTGAAGCGCAAACAAGAGAAAGGCATCACATGGCATTCGTTTCGCTCGCCATCATCGCACTCGTGGCCTTTGCGAGTCCTTTTATCGCCTCGGCGATTCCCGGAAAACCCGTTCCCGAGACGGTCTTTTTGCTCGTGCTCGGCGCGGTACTGGGACCCCATATGCTCGGCGTCATCCATGTAGATGCTGAGGTCTCGCTTGTGTCCGAGCTGGGCCTGGCCTTTTTGTTCCTGCTTGCCGGCTTTGAGATCGACCCCAAGAGCATCACGGGCGTCGAGGGGCGCTACGGCTTGGCGACGTGGGTCGTCACGTTTGGTATCGCCTGGCTTGCCGTGCGCTTTACCCCGTGGTTCTCAGTCAGTCATTTCGACGGTATCGCTGTGACGCTTGCTCTTACCTCCACGGCGCTCGGCACGCTCGTGCCCATCATGCGTGAGCGCTCGCTTACCGGCACGCGCGTGGGCGACTCGATTCTCGCGTATGGCACTTGGGGCGAGCTCGGTCCCGTGCTCGCCATGTCGGTGCTGTTGTCTGCCCGCACTGGCATCCAAACGCTCGTTATCCTTGGCTTGTTTGCGGTGGTTTGCGTGTTGCTGGCCGTGGTCCCGAGCCGCTCCAAGCGCGTCGGCAGCCGCTTCTTTGCATTTGTTGAGGAGCGCGCCGATACCACGTCGCAGACCTTCGTGCGCCTGACGGTGCTCATCCTGGTCACGCTCGTGGCATTCTCGGCTGTCTTTGATCTCGACATCGTGTTGGGTTCTTTTGCCGCCGGCTTTGTCCTGCGCTATATCATCCCCGAGGGCAACCATACGCTCGAGACCAAGCTCGACGGTCTGGCCTACGGTTTTTTGATTCCGGTGTTCTTTACCGTATCGGGCGCAAAGATCGATCTGACGGCCGTGGCGTCGCGCCCGGGTCTGCTCGTGGGCTTTATCGTGGCGTTGTTGATTATTCGTGCCGTGCCCATTCTTATTTCCATGAGCATTTGTCCTGCGACGCGCGATGTGTCGGCGTATGGTCGCATTACCGTGGCCCTGTACTGCACCACGGCGCTGCCGATCATCGTTGCCGTTACGAGCGTTGCCGTCAACGCGGGCGCGCTGTCGCAAGATATTGCGTCGGTCATGGTTGCCGCCGGTGCCATCACGGTGTTCTTGATGCCATTGCTCGCGCAGCTCTTCTACCGCGTGGTGGATGCCGCACCGGTCGCCGCCGTGGCAGAGGTTGCCGAGCATCCATCCGATGCGCTCGACATCTTGCGCGCCCACCACGACCTAGCGAGCTTGCTCGCGCGCGAGCACGAGCTGCTGACCTCGCATGGCCATGGTCGCGTATTCGAGGGCCTGCCTACGCTCGATACGATTGCCGAGCGTCTTTCCGCCGAGGCGGCGAGCGGCCACATCGATGCCCGCATCGTGGACGCGGCGCACCTGCTTGCCGATAAGACCTATGGAGACGAGGTCGACCCGTCCGAGCTGACTCCGCGTGAGCGCCGCCGCCTGGAGCGCGCCAAGCTCGCCGTGCATGAGTATCGCCGTCGCATGCTGGAGCTTTATGCGCATGAAGAAGCCGACGAGGACGACGGCAAATAGCCGACGCTGGTGCGGAGGTGACATTCCCGTTTGAGGACGGACGCGAAACGGGACGCAGTTTCCCTTCAAACAGAAGAAGACGCGCTGCCCGCAGTTGATGCGGGCAGCGCGCCTTTTTTGGTTGAGCTATGTTGGGGCCAGGGGCCAAAGCTTGTGGCCTCTTAGGAGCGGGCGGCTCCGTCGACGGGGAGCACGGCACCCGTAACATAGGAGGACATGTCGCTCGCCAAGAAAACAAAGGCGTTGGCGACATCCTCGGGCTCGCCCATGCGACCCAGCGGAATGGTGGCGATGATGGGCTTGATGACCTCTTCGGGCAGGTTGGCGACCATATCGGTCTTGGTTACGCCAGGTGCGACGGCGTTGACGCGAATGCCCATGGGGGCGAGCTCGCGCGAGAGCGACTGGACCATGCCGTTGACGGCGAACTTGGACGTGGGATAGCCGACGCCGGAGGGCTGACCGTACTTGGCGACCATCGAGCTCGTGGTGGTGATGGTGCCGCCGTGGCCGGCCTCGGTCATGATCTTGGCGGCAGCCTGGTGGCCATTAAAGACGGCGACGACGTTGAGGTCCATGACCTTTGCAAACTCCTCGGCCGTGTAGTCCAAAAGGGGCGAGCGCTGGGAGATGCCGGCATTGTTGACGACCGTGTCCAGGCCGCCCATATCGGTGGCAGCTTGGGTAAAGGCCTCGGTTACGGCCTCGAGCGAGGTGAGGTCGCAGGAGCGGCCCCAGACCTTGGCCTCGGGATAGGCGGCCGCCAGCTTCTCAACGGCTGCGTCGGCAGTTTCCTGGCGCGAGCCAAAGACGGTGACGGCGGCGCCCTCCTCGATAAAACGGCAGGCGATGGCATAGCCGATACCGCGCGTGCCTCCGGTGATGATTGCTTTCTTGCCCTCGAGCAACATAGTGCTTCCTCTCATCGCGGGCGGACATTCGCAGCACAGCGTAGCGGTAGCCGGAATCGGCCGCGTTTGCATATCGGTGAACGGTAGCCCGCGTTACCGATGAACGGCTCGTGCAAATGCCGCTTTGCCGCTGTGCTTAGAAGCCGGATAGAAAAGGGCTCCCGTCCCACATAGGACGGGAGCCCCCCGAGGCGCGTATTGTTAAGCGGGTGTTGGACTAGTTGGCCATAACGCCTTCGGTCCAGGCCTCGACGTCCTCGATACGCAGGACGTTGGCGACCTCGGCCACGCAGTCGACGCTGGCAAGCTCGGCGGCGGCAGCCTGGACGTCCTTCTCGAGCGCGCGGTGCGTCAGGAAGATGACCGAGCAGGCATCGCTGACGCCCGACTTGCCGTCCTCGACCTGGTTGATGAGCGAGATCGAGATGTTGTGCTTGGCAAAGATGTCGACCGTCTCGGACAGGGCGCCCACGCGGTCGGCGACCTTCAGGCGCACATAGTACTTGGTCTGGAGCTCGTCCATGGGCTTAAAGGCGAGGTTGTGGCCATAGGGCTCAATCTCGGGCAGCGGAGCCACGCCGCGGCTGATCTGCTCGGAGAGCGACAGGATATCGCCCACGACGGCGCTCGCGGTGGGGAAGGAGCCTGCGCCGGCACCGTAGAACATGGTCTCGCCCACGGCGTCGCCTACCACGTAGACAGCGTTCATGGCGCCGTTGACCTTGGCAAGCATGTGGTCGGCGGGGATCAGCGTGGGATGCACGCGGACGTCGACGCCGGCGTCGGTGTTGCGGGCGATGCCCAGCAGCTTAATGGTGTAGCCGAGCTCGCGGGCCTGAGTGATGTCCTCGGCGCCGATGGTGCGGATACCCTGCTGGTACACATCGTCGGTGGTCACGCGGGTGCCAAAGCCGATGGAGGCAAGGATGGCCGTCTTGCTGGCGGCGTCGAAGCCGTCGACGTCTGCGGACGGGTCGGCCTCGGCATAGCCCTTGGCCTGCGCGTCGGCAAGCACGTCGGCGTAATCGGCGCCCTCGGCGTCCATGCGCGACAGGATATAGTTGGTGGTGCCGTTGAGGATGCCGGCGATGGTCAGGATCTTGTTGCCCACTAGGTCGTGCTCGAGCGTGCTGACAATGGGGATGCCACCGCCGCAGCTGGCCTCGCACTTAATCTGCACGCCGCACGCGCGCGCCTTTTCGGCGAGCGTCTCGACGTGACGGCCCAGCAGGGCCTTGTTGGCAGAGACGACGTGCTTGCCGTTCTCGAAGGCGGTGGTGAAGATCTCGGTCGCGGGATGCTCGCCGCCGATCAGCTCGACGACGATGTCGACGGCGGGGTCGGTGACGACGTCGTGCCAGTCACTCGTGAAGGCCTCGCGCTCAATGCCTGCCGCCTCGGCCTGCTCCCAGGCAAGCGCGCAGGCGCGGGTCAGCTTAAGGTCGATGCCGTAGGCTGCCAGGTACTCATCGTGGTGGCTCTTGATCAGACGGGCCACGCCGCCGCCGACGGTTCCCAGGCCGATCAGACCGACGTTCACGGTGCGCAGGGGTTCGCTCATAGATAGCTCCTTCGTGCATCTCATGGATGGATTAACCGCTTAAAGGTTGAGTGCATTCTAGCGTGAACAGAGGGCGCGTGCTCGCCAGGCAACAGGAGTCGCACAAAACGGCACCCCCGAAACGCTGCGGAAACATTGGAAACATGCTCGCTACAAACGGAACTCCGTAACAAACTGTCAACGTTTGCACCATAAGGTTTGCCCTGTACCGCAAGACGGCCGCATCGCGGCTAGCGAAAAGGGGGACACCATGTTTATTAAGAGCGGGAACGCTTGTAACAGAATGGAAACATTACTTTTACACAATAAAGTGGCATTACTGCATAAAAAAATAGAAATACGCAGAAATATGGATAAATGAACAAATCCAAAGAAAAGTTGAAATATTCGCCACTTTTCCTAACTAAAGCGTCTACTATTTTGCGAACGCCGAACACGGCGAAGGATGGCCTGTCGGGTAACCGAAACCCGACGAGATTTGAGAGGAGAGCCGCATGTCGAGCCTCACCGGTAAGTCATTGAACCCTGTTATGAATCGCAGGAGCGTTATCGCGAGCGCAGCAGGTCTGGGGGCGATGTCCATTCTAGCTGGCTGCTCCTCCAACGGCGGCGACAGCGGTTCCGCGTCGGGCGACGCTTCGTTTAAGATCGGCACCATCGGCCCGCTGACCGGCGCCAACGCGTCCTACGGCAAGTCCGTTACACA
Source organism: Collinsella sp. (assembly GCA_036553025.1). Lineage (GTDB taxonomy): Bacteria > Actinomycetota > Coriobacteriia > Coriobacteriales > Coriobacteriaceae > Collinsella. The sequence goes on from JAXKBK010000007.1 coordinate 140,640, forward strand.
GGCTGTCGAGCTTGGCTGCAAGGATTTCTCGACTAAGGAGCTGCCGCTTGTCAGCAAGGCCGAGGACGACCAGGCTGACGGTGAGAAGGCCGTCAACGCCTTCAACACCCTGCTCGACTGGGGCATGCAGGCCCTCGTCGGTCCGACCACCACGGGTGCGTCGGTCGCCGTTGCCGCCGAGTGCGGCAACGACCCCGAGACGTTCATGATCACCCCGTCTGCGTCCTCCGAGGACGTTACCAAGGGCAAGGATTGCGTCTTCCAGGTTTGCTTTACCGACCCCAACCAAGGTGTCAACGCTGCCAAGTTCCTGGCAGAGAAGTATGCGAACGAGAAGTTCGTGCTGTTCTATAACTCCGGCGACGCCTATTCTTCGGGCATCGCAGATTCCTTTAAGGCCCAGGCCGCTAAGTCTAAGCTTGAGATTGTCGACGAGGAGACCTTTAAGGACGACTCCGCCACGAGCTTTACCAACCAGCTGACCAAGGCCAAGCAGGCAGGCGCCACCATGATCTTTGCGCCGATCTACTACACGCCGGCGTCCGTCCTGCTCAAGAACGCCAAGGACATGGGCTACGACGTCAAGATGATGGGCTGCGACGGCATGGACGGCATCCTGGGCGTTGAGGGCTTCGACACCTCTCTTGCCGAGGGTCTGCTGCTCATGACCCCGTTCTCCGCCGACGACGAGAAGAACGCCGACTTCGTCAACGCTTACAAGGATAAGTACGGCGATACCCCCGACCAGTTTGCCGCCGACGCCTACGACGGCGTGCATGCTGTGGTCGAGGCTCTCAAGGAGGCCGGCCTGGGCGTCGACGCCGACCCCACCGAGGTTGCCGAGAAGCTTCCCGAGGCTATGCTCAAGATTACCGTTGACGGTCTGACTGGCAAGCTCTCCTGGAACGACAAGGGTCAGGTCCAGAAGGACCCGACGGCGTACGTCATTACCGACGGCAAGTACGTACAGGCCTAATAGGCCGCCTTATATAGAGCGGTTTTGATCCCAAGCAGGGGAGGTTTTGGCCTTCCCTGCTTGCTTGGTATCTAGGGACGATGTAACGTCCCTGTTTCATACATCAACTGGAAACCTATTCGAAAGGGGGATGTGGAACATGACGGTCTTTATCCAATACTTGGTCAACGGCCTGTCCATGGGCAGCGTCTACGCCATCATCGCGTTGGGCTACACCATGGTCTACGGTATCGCCAAGATGCTCAACTTCGCTCACGGCGACGTCATCATGGTCGGTGCCTATGTCTCGTTCTGCGCCACGTCGTATCTCGGCCTCCCGGGCTGGGCATCTGTAATTCTCTCTTGTGTGGTCTGCACGGTTCTCGGTGTTCTCATCGAGGGTCTGGCATACAAGCCGCTGCGCCAAGCAGGCCCTCTGGCCGTTCTGATCACGGCCATCGGCGTGTCTTACTTCCTGCAGAACGCCGCGCAGCTTCTGTGGGGCGCCACGCCCAAGAACTTCACTTCGCTCGTCACCTTCCAGGTGCCGGAGTTCTTGGCCAAGTTCAACGTAAGCGCCGTCTCGCTCGTCACCATCGTCGCCTGCCTGGTTATCATGGCCGGCCTGATGTTCTTTACAGGCAAGACCAAGATGGGCAAAGCCATGCGCGCCGTGTCCGAGGACAAGGCCGCCGCTCAGCTCATGGGCATCAACGTCAACCGCACCATCTCGATGACGTTCGCCATCGGCTCCGCCCTTGCCGCCATCGCCGGCGTGCTGCTGTGCTCCTACTCGCCGGTGCTGCAGCCCACGACGGGTGCCATGCCTGGCATCAAGGCCTTCGATGCCGCTGTCTTCGGTGGCATCGGCTCCATCCCCGGTGCCTTTGTCGGTGGCATTCTCATCGGTATCATCGAGGCGATGGCACAGGCTTATATTTCCACGAGCCTTGCCAACTCCATCGTCTTTGGTGTTTTGATCATCGTCCTGCTCGTCAAGCCTGCCGGCCTCTTGGGCAAGTACGTCCCCGAGAAGGTGTAGGTGAGCGTTATGAAGTTTCTTAAAGACAAGCAGACGCGTCACGACTTTGTTACGTACGCCATGTGCCTTGTGGCGTTCGCCATCGTGTTCTTTATGCAGTCTAACCACATGATTCCGCGCATGATCGCCGGTCAGCTGGTTCCCATCACGGCCTATATCGTCATGGCTATCTCCCTTAACCTCGTCGTCGGCATCGCGGGCGACTTGTCGCTGGGCCACGCGGGCTTTATGAGTGTCGGTGCCTATACGGGAATCGTCACCGCCGTCGCGCTGGAGAGCGCCGTTCCCTCCGATCCGGTGCGCCTGATCATCAGCATCGTGGTCGGTGCCATCGCTGCCGCCATCCTGGGCTTCTTGATCGGCATCCCGGTCCTTCGCCTGAGCGGCGATTACCTGGCTATCGTGACGCTGGCCTTTGGCGAGATTATCAAAGAGATCGTCACCTGCCTTATCGTGGGCGTCGACTCCCGCGGCCTGCATGTGATCTTTAACATTACAGGTAACTCCACGATCGACGACCTGCACCTGCTCGAGGACGGCACCGCCATCATCAAGGGCGCCCAGGGCGCATCGGGCGTGTCGACGTACTCGACCTTCCTCGCCGGTGCCATCCTGGTCATGGTCGCACTCGTGATCGTGCTCAACCTGGTTCGCAGCCGTACCGGCCGTGCCATTATGGCCGTGCGCGACAACAAGATCGCTGCCGAGTCCGTGGGCATCTCCGTCACCGAGTACCGCATGATCGCCTTCGTGGTTTCCGCCGCTCTCGCCGGCGCTGCCGGAGCCCTCTTCGGCGGTAACTTCTCGCAGCTTTCCGCCACCAAGTTCGACTTCAACACGTCCATCCTCATCCTGGTATTCGTGGTCCTGGGCGGTCTGGGCAATATGCGCGGCTCCGTCATCGCGGCGGCGTTGCTCACGGTGCTTCCCGAGCTGCTCCGTCAGTTCTCGGACTACCGCATGCTCATCTACGCCATCGTGCTGATCCTGGTCATGATCTTTACCAACAACCCGCAGCTCAAGGCGTTCTTCGCACGCATTAAGGACCGCTTTGCTTCCAAGAAGGAGGTAGCAGCCGATGCCCAGTAAGTTTGAGTTCAACAAGGGCAAGATGGTCCCGTATCCTTCTGGCGCCATCGTTCCCGACCGCGACCTGGGCCAGCGCCCGGCGCTCGAGTGCATCCACTTGGGCATTGAATTTGGCGGCCTTAAGGCAGTCGACGACTTTAGCCTGACCATCGGTAAGACCGAGATCGCCGGTCTGATCGGTCCCAACGGTGCCGGTAAGACCACGGTCTTCAACCTGCTCACCAAGGTGTACCAGCCCACGCACGGTACTATCCTGCTCGACGGCGAGGACACCTCGGGCAAGTCCGTCTACCAGGTCAACCGTATGGGTATCGCCCGTACGTTCCAGAACATTCGCCTGTTCAACACCATGACGGTGGAGGACAACGTTAAGGTCGGCCTGCACAACCAGGAGCGCTACTCTGGTTTTGAGGGCGTGCTGCGTCTGCCGACGTACTGGAAGCACGAGAAGGCCGCCCACGAGCGCGCCATGGAGCTGCTGTCCATCTTTGATATGGAGCACCTGGCAAACGAGCAGGCCGGCTCGCTGCCTTACGGCGCCCAGCGTCGTCTGGAGATCGTCCGCGCGCTTGCCACCAACCCCAAGCTGCTGCTGCTCGACGAGCCTGCTGCCGGCATGAACCCGTCCGAGACCGCGGAGCTCATGGAGAACATCGTCAAGATCCGCGACACCTTTGGCATCGCCATCATGCTTATCGAGCACGACATGTCGCTCGTCATGAATATTTGCGAGGGCATTTGCGTGCTTAATTTTGGCAAGGTCATCGCCAAGGGCACGGCCGAGGAAATTCAGAACAACGACGCCGTTATCGAGGCATATCTGGGCAAGCAGGATAAGGGGGAGAACTAAATGGCAGAGCCGATGCTTTCCGTCTACAACATCAACGTCTGGTACGGCGCTATCCACGCCATCAAGGACATCTCCTTTAACGTCAACGAGGGTGAGATCGTGGCCTTGATCGGTGCTAACGGCGCCGGCAAGTCTACAACGCTTAAGACGGTCTCGGGCCTGCTGCGTTCCAAGACCGGCTCCATCAAGTTTATGGGCGAGGACATTACCCATACGCCTGCCGACAAGCTGGTGGGCAAGGGCCTGGCCCAGGTGCCCGAGGGCCGTCGTGCCTTTTTGCAGATGACGGTCGAGGAGAACCTGGAGATGGGCGCTTACACGCAGCCCAAGTCCACGGTGGCTCCGGGCCTTGAGCGCGTCTACGAGCAGTTCCCTCGCCTTAAGGAGCGCCGTCGCCAAGTCGCCGGCACCCTTTCGGGCGGCGAGCAGCAGATGCTCGTTATGGGCCGCGCCCTTATGAGTAACCCCAAGCTGCTCATGCTTGACGAGCCTTCCATGGGCCTGGCGCCGATTCTGATTGAGCAGATCTTCCAGATTGTCGAGGACCTGCACAAGGCCGGCACCACGGTGCTTCTGGTCGAGCAGAACGCGCAGATGGCGCTCTCGATCGCCACGCGTGGCTACGTGCTCGAGACCGGCAAGATCACCATGACCGGCACGGGCCAAGAGCTGCTCCACGACGACAACGTGCGTAAAGCCTACCTGGGCGGTTAGGCGGTTCCGCCGTTCTACCGAACGGCGGACCAGTCGACGCTGCGCGGGCGCCAGAGCGACAACTTGTCATTCAAAGAGGGCGGCATGACCAGAAGGTCTATGCCGCCCTCTTTTCATGCCAATTTGTTCGCTCTGGCGCCCGCTCGCTGTCGGTCCTCTGCCTGCGGCGTTACTTTGGTTCTGCCCCCTTTATGTTGCGGTGGAATAGGGACTAGATGGGAGCCTCAGAGGCCAAAAGCAGCCCCTATTCCACCGCAACTTCATGGGGATGTGTGACAATGCCCGTCGGAAAACATCTGCTGTCTTTGGGGGTCTAGCTATGCTGTACGAGTTTTGTGCCGAGAACTTTGAGCGAGTGCCGGCGGCCATCGAGGCCGGTGCGGGGCGCATTGAGCTGTGCGACAACCTCGCCGTCGGTGGCACCACGCCTTCCGCCGGCGTTATCAGCGCTACGGTCAGCTATGCTCACGAGCATGACGCGCGAGTGATGTGCATGATTCGCCCGCGTGGCGGTGACTTTCACTACAACCAGGACGAGCTGCGCATGATGGAGATGGACTTGGGTCTTGCCGTGAGCGCCGGCGTTGACGGCCTGGTCTTTGGCTGCTGCAAGCCCTGTGCCGGCGGCTGGGCGCTCGACGAGCTCACCCTCGGCGCCCTCGTGATGGCTACGGGCTGCGCGACCGAGGAGTGCAAGCGCGGGGCCATCGATATCACCTTCCACATGGCCTTTGACCAGCTCTCGCTCGAGGCTCAGCTCGATGCCATTGACACACTCGCCGACTGCGGCATCACGCGCATCCTGACGCATGGTGGTGCTGCTGGAACGCCGATCGAGGACAACCTGGAGTACCTGTCGCGTCTTGTCGAGTATGCGGGCGACCGCCTGACCATCCTTCCCGGCGGCGGCATTTCTACGGCCAACCGCGATACCGTGGCGGCGGCATTGAGCGTCTCCGAGCTCCATGGCACCAAGATCGTGCCGTTGGAGGTATAACCCGTGGCGCTGGTATTTGACGTTCAGCAGGCGAACGGTAAGCCCGACGATAATCGTCGCCCTGGCACCGCGTGCCCCTTTTGCGACACGGAGGGGCTCGCCAACATCATCGAGCGCGATGGTGACTGCATCTGGCTCGAGAATAAGTTCAAGACCTTGCGGGCCACCCGTCAGACCGTATTGATCGAGTCGGCCAATCACGACGCCGACCTGGCGACCTATGAACCGGATGAGCTGCATCATGTGATGCGGTTTGCCCTGGGCTGTTGGCAGCAGATGATCGATTCCCAACAGTACCTCAGCGTGCTCATGTACAAGAACAAAGGCCCGCTTTCGGGCGGCAGCCTCGTCCATCCTCACATGCAGATTGTGGGTTTGGAGCAGGAAGACGGCTATGCTTCGCTGACTTCCGCCAATTTCGAAGGCATCAATGTCTGGCGGCAGGGGAGAATCTCGGTCAACATCTCAACCGAGCCGATCATGGGATTCTTTGAGGTCAACGTCTCGGCTCCACAGGGAATCGCCGCCAGCGACGACGCCCGCGACCAAGCCGAAGCGGACCTGTTTGCCGATGCGATTCAGGTGGCCCTGCGCTATATCCTGCACGAACACCACGGCGGTCGCGCGGAGTCGTACAACTTGTTCTTCTACCACATGGACGGCCGGACCATTGCCAAGGCGTTGCCACGTTGGGTGGTATCGCCCTACTTCGTGGGCTATCGTCTGGCCCAGGTTAATGCCGAGACCACGCTCTATATCGATGCTGAGCGCCTACGCGCGCATCTGGAAACGCTCGTATAGCAAGGCGAGCGCCTGCGAAAAGTGTGCTGCCTAGCGTGCCATCGCGTCGCGCCCAGCCTTGACCCGCTTGCGCTGTTTGGCGCGCTCCTCGCCGGTCAGTCGCTCAAAGAGATGTCCGATAACCGAGGCGAGCACCTGCTGAAACAGCGTTCCGCACATGACGGGAAACACGACCTCGCCGGGAAAATACTGCGTGGCGATGACGGCGCCCGAAGAGATATTGCGCATGCCGCAGGTAAAGCACATGGTGGTCGTCTCGCTATACGGCAGGTGCAACGCGCGGGCGACCAGAATGCCGACGACAAAGCCGCTGATGGCGAAGGTCAAAATAAAGAGGGCAACTTCCAGGCGCACCGCATTCATGTGTAGCACGTACTCGCTCATGGCGGTGGAGTTGGAGGCGATGACACCCATCATCATAAACTTGCAGGCGGGCGAAAGCGCGGGGGAGAGTTTCTCGTGTCCCCATCCGCGCGTGAACTCGTTGATCACGATGCCGAGCACGGCGGGGATGGCGATCATAAAGGCCATGTTCTGCATCATGCCCGTAACATCGATTGCAACGGTGGCACCCAGCAGGAGCTTAAGCGTGAGCGGAATCGTGACGGGCGAGATGACCGAGGACGTCAGGATGATGGTGAGCGCGAGCGGGCCGTTGCCGCCGAACATACTGATCCACATAAAGGCGGTGACTGCCACGGGTACGCTGTACTCGAGCACGATGCCGCAGACAAGGTTGGGGTTGGAGCCAAAGAATAACGATCCCATGGCATAGGCTGCGATAGGGATAAGCACCGCCGAGACGAGTAACGCCAAGACCAGGTGCAGCGGACGGCGGAACACCTCGGTTACCTGGTGAAAGGTGTTGCTGAGCGCACCCTGAAACGTCATAAAGGCAAACAGGGTGGGAACGATGGGCTTGAGTACGCCAATCTGTTGGGGAAAGAGCACGCCGAGCGCCACGCAAATCGGAACGATGACCTGCATGTGCCCCGCGAGAAACTTGCCCAGTCCAACCCATTGCTTCATATGCGCCTGTGACTCCCTTTGCCCGTGAATCCGTTTTGAATGGATATGCTAGACGCTCGCATGCGTCCGTGCGTCAGAAACGCTCGAATATTTCGAGGCTATTACCGGCATCGTTTACCGAAACCGCGGCGTGCTGCGGCGATTTGCGTCTGCTCTGCACGGTATAATAAATCCGTTCAACAGATCTGCCTGCCGAAGCGGGCATACACAGAGGACTCATCGCTATGAACCGTGAGAGGTATCGCGGCGACCTGCCCCTATCGGGGGTGGGCGCCTATGTCATCGCTTAAGACGACGCATCGCTGGGCGGTCGCTCGGCAAAACCCCGAGCTCGAAAAGGAGCTTTCGGCTGGCTTGGGCATACCCGGGCTGGTGGCGCGCATTATGGTCGCGCACGGCATTACATCCATCGAAGAAGGCCAGCTGTTTTTGACGCCTTCGCTCGATCGCGACTGGGCGGACCCGCTCGTTATTCCGGGCATGGCGGTCGTCGCCGACCGCGTTGAGCGTGCTATTCACAGCCACGAGCGCATCGCCGTCTTTGGCGATTTTGACGTCGACGGCATTACGTCGACTTGTCTGTTGACCGAGGCGCTACGTTCGTTTGGCGCCAACGTCACGCCGTTTATCCCGCATCGCTTTGACGAGGGCTACGGCCTGTCGCGTGCGGCGCTCGACCGCGTCAACGAGCTCGCCCAACCCAACCTGATTGTGACCGTCGATAACGGTATTGCCGCCAAGGAAGAGGTTTCCTATCTGGAGAGCCTGGGGATCGATTTGGTGGTCACGGACCATCACGAGCCCTCCGACCAGGTGCCGCAGGGCGTGCCCTTGACCGACCCCAAGCTCGAGGACGAGGGTCCCTCGCGTGAGCTTGCCGGTGCCGGCGTGGCACTCAAGCTGGTGCAGGTTCTGGGCGAGCGTTTGGGCAAGCCGTCGTATTGGCGTTCGCTGATAGAGGTCGCGGCGCTGGGCACCGTGTCCGACATGATGCCGCTCACGCCCGAGAACCGCGCGTTGGTCGCCGAGGGCATCCAGCAGATGCGCGTGACGGCTCGTCCCGGCTACATCGCGCTGGCAGCGCTCGCCAAGGCCGACCTCTCTAGCATTACGGCCGATGGCCTGTCGTTTTCGCTCATTCCCCGCTTGAACGCCGCCGGTCGCATGGCCGATCCCAAGCTGGCGCTCGACCTGCTGCTTGCCCGCGATCCTATCGAGGCAAGCGCGCTGGCGGCCGAGCTCGAGGAGATCAACCGTCAGCGCCGCGAGATCGAAGCGGAGCTCACACGCGACGCCATGGCAAAGGTCGAGGAGACTTATGATGGCGGTCGCGCAATCGTCGTGGGTGGCGAGGGCTGGCACGAGGGCGTCAAGGGTATCGTAGCGAGCCGTCTGACCAACCGTTATCACGTGCCGGCGCTGCTCTTTTCGATCGAGGACGGCGTTGCACGCGGATCGGGCCGCTCGGTGGGCAAGGTCAACCTGTTCGATGCCGTAGAGCGCTGCTCGGATCTGCTGATTCGCCGCGGCGGGCATGCGGGTGCGGTGGGCGTGACCATCGAGGCGTCCAAGCTCGACGAGTTCCGTCGTCGCCTTTCGGCCGTGCTATCGGAGCTTCCCGCCGATGACTTTGAGGACACTGACGAGGTTGCCGCCACCGTTGACCTCTCCGAGCTAAATATCGAGACTATCGAGCAGATTTCTCGTCTTGAGCCGTTTGGCCAGGGCAATAAGGTGCCGCTGTTGGCGGCCGAGGGCGTGACGATGTGCGATCGCGCCGTGGTGGGCAAAACCGGCGAGCACATGCGCTTTGTGGCGACTGATGGCGCCGCGAGTGTGCCGGCCATCATGTTCCGCGTGCCGCAGATCGATAGGCTCATCAATTGCGATAGCGCCGTCGACTTGGTATTCGAGGCCGTGGCCGAGCATTGGCAGGGACGCGTGAAGCCCAAGCTCATGATCAAGGATGTCTTGGTGCGTGATACCACGGCGCCCAATATCGACGATCCGGCGTGCGAGCTTCGTCGCGGCGTGCAACCGGCGGACTTAGGCCCGCGCCTGGAGTCGCGTAAACGCGAGACGCTCGCCCAGCTTTCTTATACCGAGCTCACGCGCTCGCTTATCCATAGCTTTATCGGCTCGAACCAGCCACATCGCGCGCAGGTCGAGGCACTCGACGCGCTCGCCGACCACCAGAGCGTTTTGGCCGTTATGGGGACGGGACGTGGTAAGTCTCTGATTTTCCACGTGCACGCCGCACGCGAGGCGGTCCTTCGCGGTCGCGCGAGCATCTTTGTCTATCCGCTGCGCGCGCTCGTTGCCGACCAGGCCTATCATCTTTCATCGACGATGGCTGCGCTCGGCATTGGCGTGGGCGTGTTGACCGGCGAGACCGTGGAGGCAGCGCGCGATGACGTGTTTGCCGGCCTGGCTTCGGGCCGCACCGGCATCGTGCTCACGACGCCGGAGTTCCTGTCTATTCACCGAGACCGCTTTGCTCGCTCGGGTCGTATCGGGTTTGTCGTTATCGACGAGGCGCATCATGCCGGTCTTGCCAAGGGCGGCGACCGTAGCGCATACCTCGACATGCCCGACATCCTCAAGGCCCTGGGCGATCCGGTCGTTATGGCGGCGACGGCCACCGCGACGGCTCCGGTCGTGGCGGAGCTTGCCCGCGTGTTGCCGATTACCCGTACGGTGGTCGACGAGACCGTGCGCGAGAACTTGCGGCTCGAGGACGACCGCGATCTTGCGAGCCGCGAAAACCGCCTGGTGTCCATCGTCGCGACGGGGGAGAAGACCGTCATCTACGTTAACTCGCGTGATCAGTCCGTGGCGCTTGCCAAGACGCTACGCAAACGCGTTCCCGACTACGCGTCGCATATCGCCTTTTACAACGCGGGCCTTACGCGCACCGACCGCCATCGCGTAGAGGAGGCGTTTCGTGACGGATGCCTCAGCTGCATCGTCTCGACCTCTGCCTTTGGCGAGGGCGTCAACCTTCCCGATATTCGCCATGTCGTGCTCTACCACATGCCGTTTGGCGCGATTGAGTTTAACCAGATGAGCGGCCGCGCCGGTCGCGATGGCCAGCCCGCCGTGATCCACCTGCTCTATTCGTCGCGCGACGCCCGCATTAACGAGCGCCTACTCGACTGCTATGCGCCCGAGCGCGACGAGCTCGTCACGCTCTATCGCGCGCTGCAAACCATGTGGCGCTCCAACCGCGGCAAGACCGGGGACGATTCCTTTAGCGCGAGCGATATCGACATCGCGCAGATGTGCCTTGCCATCGATGCTCGCACGCCGGTCGACGAGCGCTCGGTGGAGAGTGGCCTGGGAATCTTCGAAGAGCTTGGTTTCTGTCGCGTTTCGGGGTTTGACGACACCCGTCGCATCGCGATGGCCGAAAACCCCGGCCGTGTGCAATTGAGCAGGTCAATTCGCTATTTGGAGGGGTTGCGTTCGCGCATGGAGTTCTCGGCTTTCCGGAGTTGGGCGCTCGATTCGTGCGCTTCTGATATGCTAGCCAAAGTTAACCGCCCGATCGTACCGCGGGCCTAGGGGAAGGGGACCTCGATGGATGCCGCAGCCCGTACCGCCCATGATTCCACCCTCCAGCCGTTCTCGGAGATGGAGCACTATAAGCATGCCGATGAACTGCCGCCCGAGATTATGGCGGACAGCTACGACAAGCTGGAGCGCCTGTGCCTCAAATATATGAATGAGGACGACTTTTCTAAGGTGGAACAGGCCTATTGCTTTGCTGCCGAGAAGCACTGCAACCAAAAGCGCCGCTCGGGTGAGATGTACATCAACCATCCCGTCGAGGTGGCCATCATTTTGGCCGATCTCAAGATGGACTGCGATGTGGTGTGCGCCGCGCTGCTGCACGATACCGTCGAGGATACCGAGACCTCGCTTGCTGATGTTTCCGGCCTGTTTGGCGATACGGTGGCCGAGCTCGTCGATGGCGTGACCAAGCTCACCAACATCGAAGTCGACAGCATGGACGAGAAACAGGCGCTCACGCTGCGCAAGATGTTCCTCGCCATGTCCAAGGACATCCGCGTTATCATCGTCAAACTCGCCGACCGCCTGCATAATATGCGCACGCTCGCCGCCCTGCGCGAGGACCGTCGCCTGTTTAAGGCACGCGAGACTATGGACGTGTACGCGCCCCTGGCCGACCGTCTGGGCATGAGCTCCATTAAATGGGAACTCGAGGACCTGTCCTTCTTCTACCTTGAACCCGACGCCTACCAGCGCATCGCACGCATGGTGGCGGAGTCGCGCGAGGTCCGTGAGCGCTATCTGGCCGAGACCATCAAGACGCTCACCGACGAGCTCAACCGCATTGGCCTGGAGGACTTCCAGATCAACGGCCGTTCCAAGCACTATTGGTCCATCTACCAAAAGATGAAGCGCAAGGGCAAGGAATTCTCCGAGATCTACGACCTGGTGGCACTGCGCGTCATCACGCATTCGGTGCGCGATTGCTACTCCACGCTCGGCGCGGTGCATACGCTGTGGCACCCCATGCCCGGGCGCTTTAAAGACTATATTGCCATGCCCAAGGTCAATAACTACCAGTCGCTCCATACGACGGTTATCGGCCCCACGGCTCGTCCGCTCGAGATTCAGATTCGTACCTACGAGATGCACGAGCAGGCCGAGTACGGTATTGCCGCCCACTGGCTCTATAAGAAGTCGGGCGGATCGTCTGCGTCTAAGACCAATGATGCCCAGCGTCTGGACGACCAGATTAACTGGCTCAAGCATTCGCTCGATTGGGCGGCGTCTGACGAAATCACCGATGCCAAGGAATACCTGCACTCGCTGAAGGTCGACTTGTTTGACCAGGAGATTTTTGTCTTTACGCCCAAGGGCGAGGTCATGGCGCTTCGTGCCGGCTCTACACCGCTCGACTTTGCCTACGCCGTCCATACCGAGGTCGGCAACCACTGCGTCGGTGCCAAGATCAACGGTGCGGTGGCGCCGCTTACGCACGAGATCAAGACGGGTGACCGTGTCGAGATTTTGACCAACAAGAGCTCTAAGCCGTCGCGCGATTGGCTCAAGATCGTCAAGACACCTTCGGCCAAGTCAAAGATTCGCCGTTACTTCGCCGCCGCGACCAAAGACGATGACGCTGCTGCCGGCCGCGATATACTGGCCAAGGACCTGCGCAAGCGCGGGTATGGCATCTCTACGCCGCGCTCGACGCGTGCGCTCAACGCCGTGGCGGAGCAGTTTAACTACAAGCAGCTCGAGGACCTGTTTGCCGCCGTTGGTGCGGGTAAAGTCGCCCCGCGTGCCGTGGGCAACAAAGTCGAGCAGATTTTGGACCCCAAGCCTGAGGAGCAGCTCACCAAGGCCGAGGCCATTGCCGAGGTCGTGAAGCAGCCTGCGCGCGGATCAAACCGCAAGCCGCAAAAGCGCGGCAAGAGCGCCAGCAACGGTATCATCGTCAAAGGCGAGAGCAACAGCGGCCTGCTGGTCCGTCTGGCGCATTGCTGCAATCCGGTGACGGGCGACGACATCGTCGGTTTCATCACGCGCGGTCGCGGCGTTTCGGTTCATCGTGCCAACTGCCCCAACGTCAAGGGTCTTATGGAGCATCCCGAGCGCATGATCGAAGTGGAGTGGGACGGCGCTGCCGACACCCTCTTCCAGGTCGAGATCGTGGTCGAGTGCCTGGATCGTATGGGCTTGCTCAAGGACGTCACCATCGCCATTGGCGATGCGGGCGGCAATATCCTTTCTGCCGCCACGTCGACCAACCGCGAGGGTATTGCAACCCTGCGCTTTATGGTCGAGATTTCGGACGCGAGTGGTCTGGATCCGCTGCTGGCCTCCATCAGCAGCGTTGACTCGGTCTACGACGCGCGCCGCCTGATGCCCGGCGAGGGTGGAGCCCAGCTTAAGCGCCGCGTTTAGTCGCGACGAACGTGCCACATTATCGATATTCGCTACACTCGAGGCATCGTTTGATGCCTCGAGTTCTATAGAGAGGAGGGGGACATGAGTGCTGTGTCCTTGGATTTAACTCCCAAGGGATCGGTCGAGATTGAGACGCTCGTAAACGGTCCCATTCAGACCAATAGCTATGCTGTTATTTCGGACAATGAGTGCGTGATTATCGACCCTGCGTGGGAAGGCGAGCGCCTGGTGGAGCATATTCGAGCCGAGCATCCCGGCGTACGCGTGCTTGGCGCCGTATGCACTCATGGCCATGCCGATCATGTTGGTGGTGTTGCCGGCGTGCGAACCACCGTTGGCGAGGGCTGCCGGTATGAGCTGTGCGCTAAGGATGTGGCGGTGCCGCATGCGAACATCGAGGAACAGCGAGCTATGTGGGGCATTGAGACGCCCGACCCCGGGGAGCCGACGCGCCTGCTCGCCGAGGGCGATGCTATCGAGGTGGGCGATATCTGCCTGCAGGTGATCGAGACACCAGGGCATACGCCGGGCGGGATCGTCTTGTTCGCCGCCACCGAGCAGGGGAACATTGCCTTTGTGGGCGACACGCTATTCCCGGGCAGCCACGGCCGCACCGATCTTGCCGGTGGCGACGAGGCGGCGATTCTGCGCTCGCTCTCCAAGCTCGCCCGGCTTCTCCCGCCCGATACCGTTTGCCTAACCGGTCATGGCGATTCGACCACCATGGCACGCGAGCTCATGCAGAACCCTTTCATGCAGATTTAGCTTAATAGTCGGCTTTTGAAGCACGAGAAGCGTCCAAACGTCAAGCTATTTTCCCCAACGGGTCGATTTCGTAGGGCAAACGGTCAAAAAAAGTCTGTTTGGACGATATTCGTGAACAAACGAACGTTTATGCTCGGGTGCGCCGTGGTAAAATCTCAGGCGTTATCGGAGCAACCTTACAGGAGGTTTCTTTTATGCTCGTCAACGCAGCAGACATGCTCAAGAAGGCCGAGGCCGGCAAGTACGGTCTTGGTGCCTTCAACACCAACAACCTCGAGTGGACCCTGGCTATTCTCCAAGCCGCCGAGGAGGCCAAGTCTCCGCTGATCCTTCAGTGCACCGCTGGTGCCGCTAAGTGGATGGGCGGTTTCAAGGTCTGCGCCGACATGGTCAAGGCTGCCGTCGAGGCCACGGGCGTTACCGTTCCCGTCGCCCTTCACCTCGATCACGGTTCTTACGAGGACTGCTTCAAGTGCATCGAGGCCGGCTTCACGTCCATCATGTATGACGGCTCTCACGAGGAGACCTTCCAGCTTAACCTCGACCGCACCAAGGAGCTCGTTGAGCTTGCCCACTCCAAGGGCATGTCCATCGAGGCCGAGGTCGGCGGCATCGGCGGCACCGAGGACGGCGTGACCTCCAGCGGCGAGCTCGCTGATCCTGCTGAGTGCAAGCAGATCGCTGACCTGGGCGTCGACTTCCTCGCCTGCGGCATCGGCAACATCCACGGCGTGTATCCCGCCGACTGGGCTGGCCTTTCCTTCGAGCGTCTGGGCGAGATCAAGGCTCAGACCGGCGACCTGCCCCTCGTCCTGCACGGTGGCACCGGCATCCCCGAGGATCAGATCAAGAAGGCCATTTCCCTGGGCATCTCCAAGATCAACGTCAACACCGACCTGCAGCTCGTCTTCGCCAAGGGCGTCCGCGAGTACATCGAGGCTGGCAAGGATCAGCAGGGCAAGGGCTTTGACCCCCGCAAGCTCCTCAAGCCTGGTCGCGACAACATCGTTGCCCGCACCAAGGAGCTCATGGAGGAGTTTGGCTCCGTCAACAAGGCGTAAGCGTCGTTAAACTTCCCACCGGAAGCCCCGTCCCCCTACACTGTTTCCTTTGCGCTCACCTGGCTTTGCCAGAAGTCGCGCCAAGGAAACAGCTCCGGGGGACGGGGCTTCCTTCGTTTAACGCCGCAGGGTTACTGGGCTGAATTCATTTTTTATAGGCACCGTTTATCAGTGTTGGGGGCTCCTTAATTGGGGCTTTCTTTTTTATCTCGCTACAATGGGCTTCAAGCGTTCTAGTGACTTGGAGTTTTGGTATGGCTGTTATTAATGTGCTGCCTTCGGATGGGAAGGTTATTGACGAGGGGCCTGTTGGTTGCTCTGTTGATGTTTGCTGTGATGACTTTCGTCATCTCGATGTTGGACTGCCGCCCGAGATTCTTCGTCTTAAGGATGCCGGGTATTTGACGCAGGCTGTTGCTGCCTGCGATCGCCTTTTGGAGCAGAACCCTGAGCCTTCGCTGGCTGCTTGTGTTCGTGCGGAGCGGTATCGCATGCTCGAGACGCCGCTTCATTTTTCGGTGTCGCGTGATCGGGCCATTGCGATGATTCGCGAGGAGTGGCCAGAGTTTACCGAAGAGCAGTTTGATGACCTGATTAATCGCAAGCGTATTGACTGGCGCTTTATCGATGGCGAGCTGTTTGTTCTCGACAACTTCCTCGATTCGCTTCGCGTGTACCCCAAGGAGGTTCCGGGCCTGCGTCCCGATTCTACGGACGGCATAGCGCTGCGTAACCAGATGCTCAGGGAGATGGAGTCGCAAAATGGGTTGACTCGCGTCATCACGCTTAAGGCATCTGTGTCTGTCCCCGGGGCTCTGGAGGGAGAGGCTGTTCGCGCGTGGCTACCCGTTGCCGCCGCCTGTCGTCAACAGTCTCATATCGAGGTTCTCGATATGACGTCGGAGGGTACCGTTGCCTCTGAAAACGTTTCGGCTCGTACTGCCTCTTGGACATCTTCGACTGAACATTCATTCTCGGTGACCTATCGCTATCACATCGATGCCGCCTATTGTGATATCTATGGTGGTGCGCTCCCGTCGCATACGTGCATGGACACGCCGCTGCCCGAGGACACTTCCGAGGACCGTCCGCATATTGTGTTTACGCCGTACCTGCGACAGTTGACGGAGCGTGTTATTGACGGGCTCGATGATCCGCTCGATCGCGCTCGTGCTATCTATGATTACCTGACACAGCGTATCGACTATCGCTATCAGCCACCGTACCTGCTTTTGGGATCTATTGCCGACGACTGTGCACACTCGCTCCGCGGCGATTGTGGCGTTATGGCGCTCACGTTTATCACCATGTGCCGCATTGCGGGCGTTCCCGCCCGTTGGCAGAGCGGCCTGTATGTTGCGCCCGATTCGGTGGGGCCGCACGATTGGGCTGAGTTCTATACGCCACAGACCGGTTGGCTTAACGCCGACGTATCGTTTGGTTCCTCGGCACGCAGGATGGGGGAGGAGTGGCGTCGTCGTCACTACTTTGGCAATCTCGACCCGTGGCGCATGGTGGCCAACAATCGATTCCAGGCTGAATTTGTGCCTGCTTTCGATGGCATGCGCGAGGATCCCTATGACAACCAGATGGGCGAAGCCTCGGTTAACGGACGCGGATGCCGTCGGCGCGAGATGCTTCGCACGGTCGAACTCATCGAAATGCTTGAAGTTCCATTTTCGGACTAATCAACAGAAAGCTGTGATAAACTAACTCACGCATTACGTGCCCGAGTGGCGGAATTGGCAGACGCAGTGGACTCAAAATCCACCGTTGGCAACAACGTGCGAGTTCGAGTCTCGCCTCGGGCACCATACATGCAAGTGAGCGTTCAAGGGGGTCAAGGCCCCCTTTTTCGTGCCGAACTCGCGTGAGCGCGCGGAGCGTTAAGCAAACAGGCCTGTGGCCTGTTTGTAGCGGAGCGTGGCGAGGGCGCCATGCGCCCGAAGCCCGGGGCTTCGCGAAGCGAAGGCCCTTCGAGTCTCGCCTCGGGCACCATACATGCACCTGCGCTTCAAGGGGGTCAAGACTCCCTTTTTCGTGTACGTAATGTGATAACGCGCGGTACGTGTTATTATTCGCAAGGCGTTGTTCCCGCAATGCCCTAAAGAGGAACCCGAGGGTTCCCACCTTTTGGCGCCAATGAGCAGCTGACTGGTCATACAACTTAGATTCCCTTCCTCATACCGAGGATGTCTATGTGTACGACCTGGTTGCAAAGAAGCGCCGGGTTATTTTTTTATGAATGGAGGTAGGGAAAATAGCTAAGTCTGATGACACCCGCATCAACGACGAGATCACTGCATCTTCGTGCCGTTTGATTGGCGTCGATGGCTCTCAGCTCGGCCTGTTCGCCATCCGCGATGCCCAGCGCGTCGCCGACGATCAGGGTCTCGACCTGGTCGAGATCGCTCCCAACGCGGAGCCGCCGGTCTGCAAGGTCATGGACTACGGTAAGTTCAAGTACCAGCAGGCCATGAAGGCCAAGGCCGCTCGTAAGAACCAGTCCAAGGTCGAGGTCAAGGAAATGAAGTTCCGACCCAAGATTGACGTTGGCGATTACGAGACCAAGAAGGGCCACGTTCTGCGTTTCCTCAAGAAGGGCGCACGCGTTAAGATCACCATCATGTTCCGCGGCCGTGAGATGGCTCACCCGGAGCAGGGTCTTAACGTTCTCGAGCGTCTCGCCGAGGATCTCAAGCCTTACGCTACGGTCGAGTCCAAGCCTAAGATGGAAGGCCGTAACATGCTTATGCTGCTCGCCCCGATTAAGGGCGCCTTCGATGAGGATAAAGCGGCAAGCGATACCAAGTAACTAGTGTTCTGTAACCGATTAAGGAGTATTTCATGCCTAAGATGAAGTCCCACAGCGGCACCAAGAAGCGTTTCCGCAAGACTGGTACCGGCAAGCTTATGCGCGCCAAGGCTTTCAAGAGCCACATCCTGAGCAAGAAGTCCACCAAGCGCAAGCGTGGCTTCCGTCAGGAGACCGAGATCGCCGCTGCCGACCGCAAGGTCATCAAGTCGCGTCTCGCCTAAGTTCGCGTTCCCGTTTTTCGTTTTACCGTCTAGGAGTTGATAGAACATGGCACGTATTAAGCGCGCTGTTGCCGCCAAGAAGAAGCGCCGTACCGTTATGCACCGTGCGAAGGGTTACTACGGTGCCGCTTCGCGTACTTACAAGCATGCTAAAGAGCAGGTCCAGCACTCCCTGCAGTATCAGTATCGTGATCGCCGCAACAAGAAGCGCGAGATTCGTTCTCTCTGGATCACCCGTATCAACGCTGCTGCTCGCCTGAACGACATCTCTTACTCTCAGTTCATGCACGGCCTGAAGGTTGCCGGTATCGAGCTCGACCGCAAGGTCCTGGCTCAGATGGCTTACGAGGACATCGAGTCCTTCAACGAGCTGGCTGCCATCGCCAAGAAGGCTCTCGAGGCTTAATTGCTTCTTGCATCTTAAAGGGGCGCTTCCAATCCGGAAGCGCCCCTTTTTGATTGATTAGGGATGTGATCGATTTGGGACGTAGCCAAACCGATCAATTCGATAGCGTCCGAGTTGCAAGAAAGAGCAGGTAGCGTATGTGTCAAAGATTTTTGACACTCTAATCTGCGCTCAGCCATCCGTATGGGTTTGATTTTGGGATTACGCTTTGCTTGCCGGCTTCTGTTGTGTAGCCGCCCAATAAGAGTTGAAATGCATTCGAAGGGAACGCCATGCAGCTGCCAAAACGCCTTAAACAGTATCGACTCGATGCTGGTTTGTCCCAGGAGGATCTTGCAAGGCGCATTTTTGTAACACGTCAGACCATCAGTAATTGGGAGCGCGGTAAAACGTACCCCGACATCCAGAGTCTCCTACTGCTGTCTGAACAACTGGATGTAACGATTGACGAGCTTGTTAAAGGCGACATTTCAATAATTAGAGAAAGGGTTGAACGCGATAGGGGCACGCTCTATCGCTTGGGTGCGGGGATGTTGGCTGGGCTTCTTGCGTTTACCGTCTCTATGGCCTGGCTCATGTGGCAACAAAACCACGGGTGGGGGATGGTCCAGTGCGTTCCGACGATGGTGTTGGCAGGCGTCTTTGGTGCTGGCGCAATGTGCTGCGCGCTTGCAGCGGAACATATCAAGAAGAAGAATGATTTGGTGACGTATCAAGAGATATCCGACTTCTTGGACGGAAAGAAGGCGGACAGCGAAGAGACGAGGACGGGCTGGGCTTATGAGCATCCACAGCTTGCGAATGCCATCAAGTTTGCCGCAGCGGCTCTTATTGGACTAATCGTTTTTGAACTCATTAACGCTGCTATGTCCCATTTCTAATGGGTATACAGCCATTAATGCGGCCGAAGCTTAACCGTTGGAAAACCGAAGGGCCGCTCTAATAGGGGAGCGGCGGCCCTGTTCTTTCTAGGCTCTCACAGAGAGGGCCCCATCCTTATTTGTGTAGGAAATGTGTGCACCCAGATTCCCGCCCACGGCGCCCCTCCGGTCTGGCAATATATCTCCTTGCCGCGCGGCCCGGTCGGACCGGATCAGCCGCCAGGCGTGCACCTTGAGAACCGGATACTGCGAGGATGGACACACCAGTTGTGTCGCATCCGGGCAGACATCGAACCATTTGAAATGGTCTAACTTGGATTTGTTTTTCGCAAGGCCGCCGAGAGGCGGCCCCGAGAAATTCCTTTTCCTATACAGAACCATATGAATCGAACGGAACCGATCAGCGATGGACTGAGAGGACCGGACGGGCTCGAAGCCCATACATTTTGGACGGAGAGTTCGATCCTGGCTCAGGATGAACGCTGGCGGCGCGCCTAACACATGCAAGTCGAACGGCACCTATCTTCGGATAGA
>JAXKBK010000008.1:0-20681 GCA_036553025.1 Collinsella sp.
GAAATCGGCCGCCGACATCGACTCGCTCTGCAGCTCCCTCGGAATCTCCCCATATCTCGACAAGCCGACCCGTAAACTCTCGACAGGAATGAAGCAGCAGGTAAAGCTTGCCATGGCGATATCGACCGATTGCCCGTACCTCATCCTCGATGAACCGCTGAACGGCCTCGATCCGGGAAAACGGAAAACCTCCTGCGACGCGATGCGCAGCGAAGTGGCGCGGGGACGCAGCGTGCTCATCTCAAGCCATCTACTCGACGACCTGGCAGACCTCACCAACTCGTTCTACTTCATCGAAGCCGGCATACTCGTGGAAAAGATCGAGTCATCCTCGCAGACGCTCAAGCAGGAATACCTCGATACATACGAGGGAGGTGAATGACATGATAGGCAAGAGCTATGCAAAGATAGCGATTGTTGGCTTTGTACTTTGTCTCGCAATGGTGCTATGTGCATCGTTTGCGAAGTATAGGTCCGAGCAATCGTTTATTGATGGCGCTGAAAACGGTTTTGGCATAGACGGGATGTATGTCAACGATGGCGCGACCAGGACGTCTATGGCGATTCTTGCAGGCGAAGACATGGAATGGCAAATCTGTAATGACGATGGCTCTTGTCTGAGTGGTCGTTTGGCCGCAACGAGCGATCCGAATTCGTTCGATCTTCTCGACAATGATGGAGCGGATTGCGGTTCTGTTCATCTTTCATATGCATCGCGAGATGGGATGGACGGCATCCTCTACGTCTCCCACGAAACTGACGATTTCAAGATGCGCAGAACTAACCGAGCGCCGGCTTTTATCGAGGAGTGAGAGTTCCCGTCGGCCTGCCGATCAGGCCGCCGGGGTATCGAACCCCGCATTCATCCGTACACACACGGATGAATGCGGGAAGTGTCCGGATGAAGTTGATAATCAAGGAAACAAAGCCGTCCTGCCTGGGACGGCTTTGGCCTGGACTTTAACTACAACATCGCAATCGACACTTATCAGCTCGCGCAACGCGCATGGCCAGATCTCGGACGCTGGTGCATGGAGGACCTTCGAGATTTACTGGACATCCAAAACGACGACGCACACCGCGTGCTCGCCGACTGCGAAGACGAGATGGCTGTCTATAATGCGATCAGAAACGGCGTGAAGTCCGGAGATCTTTCTGTGGAACCGCCGCGCCGTCGCGCGAGCCGACCGGGCAACCCGGGCAATCTGGTCCCGGCTCTCCCGGTCGTATTCCTACGATATCGCCCCTAGATCACCAATGTGTCAGATAAAGAATGAGGCAATGGCTATGATCACGCCTACGGCAGATGCAACGACTGCGCCTTTTTTCCTCTCCTTTAGTCCGACGAATAGGGTTGCCGTAAAGTAAAGGGCGGAAATGCAGGCTATGGCAAGCGAAACAAGTTCCTTGGGCGGTTTCAGCAAAAGGTCGCTAGCAAAGAGTAATGCAAGCAGGGCAAAGCCGATTGTGTTCAAATATCTCGATTGATTTTGCGACAACATGGCAACTTCCTTTCAGAACATGCAAATGAAAAGTCGGTACGATGTCATTGCGGTTGCAAAAAAGCCGCCGCTAGGACCGGTTGTCACGAGACCGGCGATAACTTCAGCGGTGCCAACAAGCTAGAGATCGCGCAGGCAAGCCTCCTCCTTCGCGTTCAGCTTGACCTTGTGAGGGACGGTGCGGTTATTTGCAAATCCGTGAGAATCGCACCACGCCTTGGAATATGAATCCGTGCAGCGTCCGCGCTCAAAAAGGGATATATCGTAATTTTCGTCGTAATTGACTCCGACGTAGATATCGCTGCTCTCGGCGGGAGATCCCTCGTCGGCATGGGCTGCCGCAACGGGTACAAATGGTGTCATGACAAGGGAGGGGCAAAGAGTTGCTGAGACGATGGAGGGTAGGCATTTCTTCATGGCGGGCTCCCTAATCTGGCCTTTGATAGTTACTCGATGTCGCCTCCTTCCGCTTTATATCCGTTGTATTTGGCGTATTTCTTTAATAAGGCAAGAGGTTCTTCCTCTCCTTCGGATGAGCCGATGATGTTTCCTTGGTCATCCAGTATGAATACGGACGGAATATGCTCAAGTTCATATTGGTCATTCACGACCTTATCTTAATCTATGTAAATGGGAAAGTCTCCTTCATGGACCGAGGCTTCTTCAATCGTGCTGTCCTCAGAAACATTGAAAAGGTTCTTCCTTATGGCTGCGAAATTATCAAGTTGTGGCATATCCTCTATGAGAGATTCGCAGTGCGGACACCACGATGCCCGGATACCGCATCATCGGTATCAACCATGACGACCTCGCCGACGGTAGCGGCAAGGCGGGGCTGACGTTTGAGACGACCAACGATGTCCTATACAAACACATCTGGAACGACACAAAGACCAATGTCGGCGGTTGGAGGTCCTCTAAGCTCCGCGCCCGCCTGAACTCCGGTGACCTCTGGGCGCTCCTGCCGGCCGAGCTCCAGTCCAAGGCGAAGGCCGTCACGAAGATGACGGACAACGAGGGCGGCGGTAGCGCCGGCACTCCGACGGCAACGAATGACAAGGTCTTCATCCTCTCGACGACCGAGATTTACGGAGACCTCCAGTCTGACGGCGCCCAGTACGAGTACTATGCGACGTCGAGGTATTCTGGACCTGAGATTGTGTGCTATTTCAGCACTCGTTCCGTGTCTCCGAGTGACTCAACGGACTTTATCTATGTTGACCCTTTCGGTCGCTGGAGCAGCGGTAGTGCCAACAGTGCCGGCAACGTGTTTCCCGCTTGGTGCTTCTAGATTTTCTAGTGCAAGGCCCGCGCGACTCCGCGCGGGCCTATCTTTTGGCAAGTGTACGAACGGTTTAGGTTCGCGGCACAGGTATTCGGGTTGAGGAGAAATGGGGTCATATGGCGGCTCTCAGAGCGCCTGCTGCACTCCCCCGCCATTACCCCTGCGGCGTCCTCGTATGGAGCCCATCCTGGTTGGCATATCGTTGCAATCGCTCACTTGTCCACCGGTCAAGTGAGCTACTGGAATAAATACAGCGACACGCTTGTTCGTTACAGTCGCTATATCTGTGTAAATCGCCGCGATAAATACAGTCTGTACTCGACTGTATACCAGCTACGCGTATGTAGATTCATATCGCGTTAATAAATCGGCCCAAGCGTATGCAAAACGCGCAAGTAGCCGCAAAAGGCGATTATCGCGCAGGGTGATTTTTGGCACCCTGTTGATTAATCAAAATTAAGCAATTGCTTAAAACAAAAAAGGTCAGGCACTAAGTACCTGACCTGCAAACTTCTGGTCGGGACGACTGGATTCGAACCAGCGACCCCTTGACCCCCAGTCAAGTGCGCTACCAAGCTGCGCCACGTCCCGAAGCTTTTGTTTGTTGCTCTGCTCTCGCTCGCAACAGGGAGTATATTAACCCGAAACTTTGGCCTTGCGCAAGAACTTTTTTAAATATTTTTGAGCAAGTCCAAAATTGTATCCGCGAGCTGGGGTTTTGTTAGTACGGGAAGTTCCTGTGTACCCGCTGTGCTCACAATCCAGGCCTTGTTGGTATCGGTTCCAAAGCCCGAATCGGCGCGCGAGACATCGTTGGCGATGATTGCATCGCAGCCCTTGCGGGCAAGTTTGCGCTCAGCGTACTCCACGACGTTATCGGTCTCGGCTGCAAATCCGATCACACGGCGCTCGCCCTTCTGGCGCGAGAGCTCAGCCAAAATATCGACCGTCTCGACCAGTTCGATGCGATCCAAGCGCTCGTTGGCCTTTTTGAGCTTATGGTCGGCAGGGGCCGCGGGTGTGTAGTCGGCGACGGCGGCGGCGCAAATGGCCACGTCGGCCGTCTGGAAGGCGCTCGTCGCCGCCTGCAGCATCTCTGCGGCGGTCTGCACGCGTACGCACGCCACGCCGCGGGGAACATCGAGCGATGCCGGTCCCAGCACGAGCGTGACCGCAGCACCGCGGCGAGCAGCCTCCCCCGCCAGGGCGATGCCCATCTTGCCCGAAGAGCGGTTGCCAATGAATCGCACCGGGTCGATCGGCTCGTGCGTGGGGCCGGCGGTAATCACGATGTGCTTACCTACCAGGTTCTGAGGCGCGGGGTTGAGCACCTCACAGACAGCCTCGACGATGTCCTCGGGCTCGCTCATGCGTCCCGTGTCCACGTCGCCGCAGGCAAGGTAGCCGCTGCCCGGGCCCACCACATGCACGCCGCGGTCGCGCAGCGTGGTCATATTGGCCTGCGTCGCCGGTGCCTTCCACATGCCGTTGTTCATAGCGGGTGCGATCACGATGGGTCGCGGCGTCGCCAGCAGCGTGGTGGAGATAAGGTCATCGGCGATGCCGTTGGCCATCTTGGCGATGATATTGGCCGTCGCGGGCGCCACGACCACCAGGTCGGGCTCCTGTGCAAGCGAAATATGGTGGATGGGGTCGGAGGGATCGTCGAATAGGCCCACGGCAACGGGCTCGTTGGTGAGCGCACGGAAGGTGAGCGGGCCCACAAACTCGGTGGCATGCTCGCTCATAACGACCTTGACGCGCGCGCCGCGCTTTTGCAGCAGGCGCACGATATTGCACGACTTATAGGCGGCGATCCCGCCGGTAATGCCCAGCAGGATCGTTTTTCCCTCAAGTTGCATTGAATTGTTGGATGCCGCCATCGTTTAAGCTTCCTTGCTCGGGAGCACCAGGAGGCGGTGGCAGTACGGGCAGTGCGTAATTGACCTACCGTCGTGGTTGAGGTCGCTCATGGACGATGCCTGCAGCGCGGTGTGGCAAACCGTGGGGATATTGCCCTGGATGGTCTCGACGGCCAGGCCGCGGAACTGCTTGAGCAGACGCTCGTAGTCGGTGAGCACGTCGGCCGGCAGCGTGGCGGCAAGCGCAGTGCGCTCCTTAGTGGCGGCGTCAATCTGAGCCTGCAGGTCGGCGGCCTTGGCGCGGGCGGCCTTGGTATCGGCCTTCACGCCCTCTTCGAACTTGGCGATGATTGCCTGCGCGCGGGCCTCGCGGTCGAGTGCCTCCTTGTGGGCGATAGCGACGTCCTTGCGGGTGTGCTCAATCTTGTCCAGACGCTTGGCCAAAGTGGCGAGTTCATTCTCCAGGTCCTGAACCTCGCGGTAGTCGGAGCCGTCGACATGGCGCTTCTTGGCAGCCTCGATGGCGTTGTTGGTCTGAATCTCGGTGGTGTTGAGATCGTCGAGCTCAATGTCCAGATCCTTGCGCTGGGCGTAGAGTTTGGTCATCTCGGACCTGAGCTTCACATAGGTCTTGCGCTTGGAAGCGAGCTCCTTGAGCTCCGGCATATTGGCAAGTTCGCTCTTGTTGCGGGCGAGCTCCAAATCGATCTGTTGCAGCTTGAGTAGCGTAGCGCCGGCGCTCATAAGTTCTCTCCTTTTGTCACAGTCCACCATTGGCAAGGGTTCAGTATTTTAATCGCATGACGGGGGTCGACCCCGGCGTCAACTGCAGAGTTCATCAATATATCCACGAACGGCTCTTCGGAGCGATCGTGGCCGAGAAGGATGACGCCCAGACCGCGCAAGGCAAGGTCCTGCACCACGTGGTAGCCGGCCTCTCCGGTCACAATAACATCTGCGCCGGCGGCGATGGCAAGCTCACCAAAATCGCCGAGGGAGCCGCCCAAGATGGCGACGGTGCGGCACGGGCGCTCGGCTTCGCCCCATACGCGCGGGTCGCTGCCATAGGCTATGGCGGCACAGTTGGCGAGATCGTGCAGGTTGCAGGCATCGTGGAGGGTCGCGAGTGCGCCCAGACCGGTGAGCTCAGGCTCGTCCACATGCTCCAACGAACTCACGGGCTCAGCGCCCAGCAACTCACTCAGGCGAACGCGCGCTTCGTGCGAGCGATCCAGGTTGGTGTGAAGCGAGATGATGCTCACGCCGCAACGAGCCGCCTCGTACAGCGCAGCACTGCACTGCGGACGCGCGGAATCGGCCGGGCAAAACGCCTCGGGCGCTTTGATATAGATGGGATGATGCGTCAGCAGCACGTTGGCGCCGGCCTCGAGAGCGCGGCGCACGTTGGCCTCGGTCGCGTCGAGTGCGCAGGCAACACCGGTGATCTTTGCAGCGGGATCTCCCACAGATAGCCCAACATGATCCCAGCCCTCGGCATTCGTCTTGGGATAGCGCGCCAGCAGCGCACGTTCAAGCTCGGCGACGATCATGCGGCACCTACGATCGAGAGCAGCGTCTGGGCAAACTCATCCAGGTCGGCAGGGTTCACGCGGTCATCGAAGGAGATGCGCAGTGCACCCAGCGCCTGTTCGCGGCCAATACCCATGGCGCTGAGCACATGGCTGGGGTCCATGCTGCCGCTCGAGCAGGCAGAACCGGCCGAAACCTCAAAGCCGGCGGCGTCGAGCTTGATGATGAGCTCCTCGGAGTCCATGCCGTCAATGTAGATCGATACCATGCCGGGCAGACGGTCGGCATGCGCATAGTCGCCCATGGTGGCGTGAATGCGCGGATGGGCCGTAAGCTTGGCGTAGAGCTTGTCGGAAAGGGCTTGCAGCTTCTCGCGCTCCTCGGCCACATGGAGCGTCAGCGTGCGGGCGGCAGCGGCAAAGGCGAGCTGCGTGCGCAGATCCTGCGTGCCGGCGCGACGTCCGGCTTCCTGTCCGCCGCCAAAGATGCGCGGGCGCAGCGGCGTGCGGTTCTTAAGATAGAGCGCGCCGGATGCCACGGGGCCGCCGATCTTGTGCGCGGCAACGGTCATAGCATCGACGCCCAGCTCGGTGACATCGAGCGGAATATGCAAGTAGCCTTGGATGGCATCGGTATGAAACAGGGCGCCGGCAGCATGTGCGGCGGCGGCCAGCTCGCGGATGGGCTGCACCACGCCGGTCTCGTTGTTGGCAACCATGATGCTCACGAGCGCCACGTCGTCGCCCAGCAGCTCGACAAGCGCGGCGGGTTCAATGTAGCCCATGCGGCAGGGCTGCACCAGGTCGACGGTAAAGCCGGCGGCACGCAGCAGCGGCAGGTTATCCAGAATCGAATCGTGCTCGATGGCAGATACGATCACGCGGTTGCGCTTGCGGTCGCGCTGACGGGCGCCCTCGGCAAGACCGAGCAGCGCCAGCTGGTTGGCTTCGGTGCCGCCGTTGGTCAGAACAATCTCGGACGGGCGGACGCGTGCGCCAAAGCTATGGGCGATCTCGCGACGGGCAACCTCCAGGCGCGCGGCGGCCTTGCGGCCGAGCGAGTGCAGCGAGTTGGGGTTGACGCCGGCAAGCTCGCTGTCGTCATATTCGCGCTGCGCAAGGAGCGCCTCGGCGCGCATGGGCGTCGAGGCGGCGTAGTCAAGATTCACGGGTATGCGGTTTTGACCTGCGGTCATAAGGGTTTATGCCTCCTGTGCGGCCTCATTGCCCAGCTTCTGCAGCAGCGCAACCTCGGCGGCGGGATCTTCGGACTTAAATACGGCGGAGCCGGCCACGAGAACGTTGGCACCAGCCTTGACGACCTCGGCAATGTTCTTGGAAGAAATGCCACCGTCGACCTCGATCATGGGCGACACGCCGTGGCGCTCGCACATGGCCTTGAGCTCGTGCAGTTTGGCAATAGTGCCCGGGATAAAGCTCTGGCCGCCAAAGCCCGGGTTCACGCTCATGAGCAGCACCATATCGACGACGTCGATGATGCTCTCGAGCACGCACACGGGGGTGGCGGGGTTGAGCACCACGCCTGCCTTGACGCCGCGCTGCTGCAGATGGGTGAGCGTGCGGTGCAGGTGCGTGGAAGCCTCGTAGTGGACGGTGATCATATCGGCACCGGCATCGGTGTACCAATCGACCGTCTCGTCGGGGTTCGACACCATCAGGTGCGCGTCGACCGGTACATCGGTGGAGCGCTTGACGGCCTTGAGGATGTCGACGCCAAAGGTGAGGTTGCCGGTAAAGTGACCGTCCATAACGTCGAAGTGCACGTAGTCGGCACCGGCGATCTTGTCGAGCTCGCCCTTGAGGTTGGCCATATCGGCCGAAAGGACGGACGGAGCGATTTTGATGGAACCCATGGTAGAAGCCTTTCTGCGCTAGTCGGTGAGTCCGTAGAACTCTTGAGAAGGGACGCGATCGGTAAGAATCTCGAGCGCCCTATCCAAAGTAACACCGTTGTAGAGCGTTTGCTCCACGGCAAAGGTGAGCGGAATGTCTACGCCCAGTGAACGGGCAAGTTCGCTGACGCTGCGGGCCGCGACGGCGCCCTCGACAACCATATGCGTGCGCTCCTGATACTCGTCGAGCGACACGCCGTGGGCAAACTCGTAGCCAAAGGTGCGGTTGCGCGAATGCTCCGAGGTGCAGGTGGCGATGAGGTCACCCATGCCGGCAAGTCCCATGCAGGTCATAGCCTGCCCGCCGCGGGCATGCACCAGACGGCTGATCTCGGCCAGGCCGCGCGTCATGATAAGGGCGAGCGTGTTGTCGCCCGCACCGGTACCGGCGGAGATGCCACACACGATCGCGATGACATTTTTCATGGCGCCGCAAACCTCGACGCCGGTCATGTCCTGTGACAGGTAGATGCGGAAGGCCGTGGACAGGAGCAGGTCCTTAAAGGTCTCCCCTATCTGCGGATCTTCGCTGGCGATGACGGCGGCAGAAAGTCCACCGCGGCAGATTTCCTCAGCATGGTTGGGGCCCGAGAGCGCCGCCACGCGCGACTCGTTGCCGATCTCGCTGGCGATGACCTCGCTCATGAGCAGGCCAGACTCGGGCTCAATGCCCTTGGTGAGGCAGAGCACCGGGGTGCCGGCGGCGATGAAGAGTGCTGCCTGATGACATACGCTGCGCAGGTGTGTGGAGGGCACGGCAAAGATAATGGAGTCGGCGCCGTCGAGCGCCTGCGACAGGTCCGTGGTGGCGACAACGTTGCCGGGCAGCTCGTAGTCCACCAGATACCGGGGATTGCGGTGCTCGCCATTGATGCCGGCGGCCGTCTGCTCGCTATGGGCCCACATGGTCACGCGCTCGGCTCGCGCTGCAGCAAGGCCCGCGACGGCGGTTCCCCAGGAGCCGGAGCCAATCAGCGCAACATTCATGACTCTCTCCTACTTATCGTCGGGCTCGGTGACGCGCTTGGTAAACGAGAGCTTGGACTCCTTACCCGTCATGAGCTTTTTGATGTTCGCACGATGGGCCCACACCACAGTAATGCCGATCAGCGCCATGCAAAACTTAAGTCCGAGGCTGCTGTACGGAAAGACCGCGCAGGCAGCGATGGGAAGACCGATGGCCGCGGCAAGCGAGCCCACCGACACAAACTTGGTGATGGCGACGGCCACGATAAACATGCCCAGCAGCGACAGGCCAATAGGCCAGTACCAGGCGAGGATGACGCCCAGACCAACTGCGATGCCCTTGCCGCCATGGAAGTTGAGGTAGGGCGAGAAGATATGGCCCCACACGGCTGCCAGGCAGATGACGCCGAGCATCCAGTCGCCGGCGGCACCGGGGGCCATAATGCTCACGGGGAAGCCATAGCCCAAGTCGGCAATGAGCGGACGCGCGATAAGGACGCAGATGGCGCCCTTAAGGCAGTCGAGCAGCAGCGTGAGCGCGGCCACCTTGGGGCCGGCCACGCGCAGGGCGTTGGTGGTGCCGATGTTGCCGGAGCCCGCCTTACGAATGTCCGTGTGGTTGAACACGCGGCCCAGGATCAGACCAAACGGAATCGCCCCGATAAAGAACGAGACCACGGCGCAGATGGCGGTCAGAAGAATCGGATTATGCATCCTTTTGCTCCTTCTTCCTAAAGAAGAGTCGAATGGGCGTGCCGGCAAAGTCGAAGGTCGAGCGCATGCGGTTCTCCACGTAGCGCTGGTAGGTGTCGTTGACCAGGTCACTGTGGTTGACGAAGAACGTGAACGTCGGCGGGTTGACGCCCGTCTGGGTCACGTAGTGCATGCGCAGGCGGCGCTTGCCGTCCACCACGGTATGACCGAACTCGCGCAGGTCGGTGAGGAACGTGTTGAGGCGTGAGGTACTGATCTTTTGCGAGCGCGTCTTTTCGGCCGCGTCGACCATCGACCAGATCTTCTCGACGCTACGGCCGGTCAGGGCTGAGATGCGCAGGTACTGAGCCCAGGGAGCCATGACGCCCAGACGGCGGTCGACGGTCTCCATGCAGGCCTCGCGCTTGCGGTCATCGTCGAGCAGGTCCCACTTGTTGAGCAGCACCACGATGGCGCAGCCGCGCTCGATGGCAAGACCCATGACCTTCTGGTCCTGCTCGGTAACGCCCACGGAGGCGTCGACGACGAGCAGCGCCACGTCGGCGCGATCGATGGCGCGCAGGCCGCGGACCATCGAGTAGTACTCGATGTTCTCGTACACAGTGCTTTTCTTGCGAATACCCGCGGTGTCGACCATACGGTAGTGCTTGCCGTTGCGCTCGACGACGGTATCGATGGCGTCGCGCGTCGTGCCGGCAATGTTGGACACGATAGAGCGGTCGGCGCCCAGGATGCGGTTGAACAGCGAGGACTTACCGGCGTTGGGGCGGCCGATGATGGCGACGTTCAGCGCATCGGGGAACTCGTCGGCGATCTCGTCCTCCTCCTCGGGCAACAGGGCCACGATATCGTCGAGCAGGTCGCCCGTGCCATGACCATGCAGGGCCGAGAGCGGCGTGGGCTCACCGATGCCAAGCGAATAGAACTCCCAGATGCTGTCGTTTTCGCGATCGGGGTTGTCGAGCTTATTCACCAGCAGAAAGACCGGCTTGTCGCAGCGCTTGAGCATACGGGCGACCGACTCGTCCTCCTCGGTGACGCCGGTGCGGCCGTCGACCACAAACAGGATGACGGCGGCTTCCTCGGCGGCGGCGAGGGCCTGGTCGCGGATGGACGTGGCAAAGACATCGTCGCTCTTGAGCGGCTCGATACCGCCCGTGTCGACGATGGTGAACTCGCGGCCGTTCCAATCTGCCGTGTGGTATGAGCGGTCGCGTGTGACGCCGCGGGACTCATGAACGATGGCGTCCGAGGTCTGGGCCAGGCGGTTAACGAGCGTGGATTTGCCCACGTTGGGGCGTCCGACGACGGCGACGATAGGTTTCATCTGCTCTCCTTTAATGGGTAGGGTCAGTGGAAGTGTTAGAGTCTGCGGGCACAATGCCAAGGATGCGCTCCAGGGTATCGAGCAGCTCATGCGGCATGGTCGACACCACATGAACCTCAGCGCCGCGACTGGTAAGGCTTGCGAGTAAATCGTCACGATGATACTCGTCAAGCGTCATGCCGTCAGCGTTGAACATGAGCTTAGGCACAAAGAGCATAACACCCGACAGATCTTGGGGCAGCTGCTCTAGAATGTCACACGCGACGATGAGGCCGGTCACGTCCACGTTGCCGCCAAAGTAGCGGTTCTTGATGGCTGTGACGGTGCCGCCGAGACCATGCGGCGACTCCACAAAGCGCGCCACGGTGTCGCGCGCGCTGGCGCCCGAGAGACACAGCAGGTGCTGGTTGCGCTCGGCGATGCCAACGCGGACGCGGGCCAGACGCTCGGCGTCGGCGGCAAGCACGTCGTCGGTCTCGTCCAGATATGAGCGGATCATGCCAATGCCGTCGTAGTACTGCGGGTACCCGTCGTAAAAGTCTGCCTCGGGAGGATCGATGCCGGCGTCCAGATAGAACTCGTCGCTCATCTGGAAGGTGTGGCGGCCAAAGCGCTCATAGGCGCGGTCCTGGAACGGTCGGATCATGGCAATGGTCTCGCGCGCTAGCTCGGGCTTGTCGCTGTAGGACCAGCTAAAACGGTTCTGATGCTTGGTAAAACCGAGCGGCACGATGCCCAGGCTTGTGATTTGCTCGTGCTCCTCGCAAAAGCGCAGGGTCTTTTCCAGCTCCTCGCCGTCGTTCATACCGGGGCACAACACGATTTGCGCGTGAATCTCGATGCCGGCGGCCATGATGGCCTCGAGTACGTCCATGCCGCGCTGGGCGTTGCGGCCCATCATGCGGCGGCGGACGTCGGGGCTTACGGCATGGACTGACACGTTCATGGGGCTCATGTTGCGCTGGATGACGTTTTGCACGTCCTCGTCGGTGAGGTTCGTGAGCGTGACGAAGTTGCCCTGCAAAAAGCTTAGGCGATAGTCGTCGTCGCGAATATAGAGCGTGGAGCGGCCGCCCTTGGGGAGCATCGTCATAAAGCAAAATACGCAGGCGTTCACACAGGTGCGCATACCATCGAAGATGGGGCCATCGAATTCAAGGCCCCAGTCCTCTCCCGGGAAGCGGTCGAGCTCGACGGGGGTGACGCTGTTGTCGCGCGGGTCGAAAACCTCGAGGTCGACGGTGTCGTCGTCGGCCTCCCAGAGCCACACGATCATGTCGGTGAGCGCCTCACCGTTGACCGTGAGCACGCGCATGCCCGGCTCGATACCCACATCCCACGCGGGCGATTCGGGACGCACGTTCTTTACGAGCGCGCCCTCACCCGGCTCGGGGTCGCGGCTGCGCCCGTAATCGGCCACCTCGGCGGCGTATGCGGGTACGGTCTGGTCCATGATTAGCGGCAAAGCTCCTTGATGCGCTCGACGGCGCGCTCGATGTGTTCTTGCGGGGTGGAGGCTCCGGCGGTGATGCCGATGTGGTGAGCGTCGGTAAACCAAGCGGTCTCAAGCTCTGAAGCTTCCTCGATGTGATGCGTGCGCTCGCAGGCGTCTGCGCAAATTTGCGCCAGGCGGCGGGTGTTGCCCGAGTTCTTGCCACCCACGACGACCATGCAGTCGCAGCGGTTGGCAAGTGTGGCTGCTGCCTGTTGACGCTCACTCGTGGCGGCGCAGATGGTGTTGATCACACGCAACTCCTGCACGCGCGGGGTGATAGCGGCCACGACTTCGGCGAGGTTCTGCGCGGTCTGAGTGGTCTGCACAACGAGGCCCACCTTGCCCTTGAGCGACAGGGCATCGGCGTCGGCGGCACAGCTCACGACCTGCGCATCATTGCCGGCGTGGCCCAGAATGCCCTCGACCTCGGGGTGGCCTGGCTCGCCCACGACGATCACGCGGTAGCCCTCGCGCACCAGGCGCTCGGCTGCCACATGGACCTTCTTCACGTAGGGGCAGGTGGCGTCGACCACGGTAAGGTCGCGCTTGCGGGCAGCATCGATTACCTGCGGCACCACGCCGTGGGCGCGGATGATCACGGTGCCGGTTGCGGCGTCGTCCAAGGTGTCGGCCAGACCGACGCCTGCCTCAGCAAGCTCGCGCACCACGATGGGGTTATGGATGAGCGGCCCCAAGGTGTGAACTTGAGTGCACTCCTCTGCCTGCGGCGCAGCGGCCAGCGCCATATCGAGCGCACGCTGTACGCCGTAGCAAGTGCCGGCGTGGGCGGCGATCTCGATGGTAGGCGCGGTTGCCTGGCCGGACACAGTCGCGGTGGTGTTCGTCACGTTCTCGCTCATGGCTAGAACCTGCCCGGATGCTCGGCGCACAGCTCGTCTCGCATGGCGTAGACGCGGTTCATGGCCTCGGACTCAAACCATTCCAGGCGCTCCGTGCGCTTAAGCCCAGCCGGTGCGTCGGAAAGCGAGACGGCCTTGCCGGCGCGGATCCAGCACTTCTTGGGACGCATGATCTTTTTGCCCGAGGGCGTGATGTCGGACCAGCCGCAGATGGCGAGCGGGTTAACGGGCGCCTTGCCCATCTGAGCGATGAGCGCAAAACCGCCGTGGACCTCGGGCTTGATCT
The DNA here is from genome assembly GCA_036553025.1 of Collinsella sp. Taxonomy (GTDB): domain Bacteria; phylum Actinomycetota; class Coriobacteriia; order Coriobacteriales; family Coriobacteriaceae; genus Collinsella. The sequence goes on from JAXKBK010000008.1 coordinate 13,740, forward strand.
CGCGCGAGCGGATGCGCGTGCCCTCGGGGAAGATCAGAACGTCCTCGCCGCGCTGCAGCGCATGCTGGGCGGCGCGCAGGCACTTCATATCGGCAGTACCACGCTCCACGGGGATGCCGCCTACGCGGCTAAAGGCCCAGCGCACAATCTTGCTCTTGGCGAACTCGGACTTAAAGACGGGACGAATGCGGCGGCCCCCAAAGAACAGCGCCGTCTCCACGGCCAAGAGCTCAGCCATCGAGGTGTGGTTGCAGATGACCACGCTGCCGCGGCCTTCCTGGCGCTCAAACAGCAGATCGGCGTCCTCGACCTTCCAGCGCCACATGAGCTTGGAGAAAGCCCAAAGGATTGCCATGACCACGAAGACGGTGCCGCGGATGAGCGCGGGAAACTCGGCATACGGGGCGTTGTAATAGTCCTCGGGCGTCTGCTTAAACAGGCGCATGGGCTACCTCCTTTGGTTGATGAGGTCCTCGATTATCGAGACGACCTCATCGATGGTGTGGGCGGTGGAGTCAACGTGCACGGCGTCCTCGGCGGGCACGAGTGGGGCGACCTCGCGGCTGCTGTCGAGCTTGTCGCGCTGCTTAAGGGCGTCGAGGGTCTCGTCGACCTCGGCCTCGAGCTGCTCGGACGTGAGCGGCTGGGCGTCGTTTTGGTGACGCTGCAGCACGCGGCGGCGGGCGCGCTCGCGCGGGTCGGCGGTCAGGAAGACCTTGACTTGCGCGTTAGGGAACACGACGGTGCCGATGTCGCGACCCTCGGCCACGATATCGCGGTCCTCGGCGGCGCGGCGCTGATGGATGAGCATGGCGGCGCGCACGCCCGGATAGGCCGAGACCTTGGAGACGTTGGCGTCCACCTGTGGGGTGCGGATGGCGGCCGAAGCGTCCTGGCCGTCAATGGTCAGGCGCGTATCCTCGCCGGTGCCGTTGGTAAAGCGAATTTCGATCTGCTCGGCGAGGGCGTCGATTGCCGCCTCGTCGTCCAGATCGATGCCGCGGTCGAGCGCGGCGAAGGTGACGGCGCGATACATGGCGCCCGTGTCGAGCTTGTTAAAGCCCAGCTGGCGGGCGATCTCCTTGGCGATGGTGGACTTGCCGGAACCGGCGGGGCCGTCGATGGCGACGATCATGCAATGCTTCCTTTCGATGATTGACGTGCTGGTATGGTTCGCGGGCGTTGGGGCGCGGCGGGTTGCCTAGCCGGTGTAGCGCTCGCGGTAGGTGTTGCGCTTGGGTGCGGAGCCGTGGCTGCCGTGGTGACGCGTGCGGCTGGCGGGCGTGTCTTGGGGCTTGCCGCCGTTGCGCTTGGAGCTCGCCTGCTTGGGCGGGATGCCGCCAGCCTTGAGGATCTGCACCTCGCGGTCGGTGAGCTCGCGCCACGAGCCCTTGGCCACGTCCTTGAGCTCCAGGCCGGCAAAGTTGCAGCGGTGCAGGCGGATCACCGGGTGGTGGATCTTGCTCAGCATGCGCTTGACCTGGTTCTTGCGGCCTTCGCGGATGATGACCTCCACGGCGGTGGTACCGGGCTTCACACCCTGCGGGGCCACGGCTTCAGCCTCGCGCGCGTTGATGATGCGACAGATTGCCGGCTGGCATAGGCCGTCGTCGAGCTCGATGCCACGGCGGAGCGGGTCCAGATTGCGGTCGGTCAGCTGCCCGTCCACGAGCGCCTGGTAGGTCTTGTAGACGTGCTTGCTGGGGTGCAGCAGGTCCTGCGACAGGTCGCCGTCGGTGGTAAAGAGCAAAAGGCCCGTGGTGTCGCGGTCCAGGCGACCCACCGGGAAGAGCCCCGGAAAGCGGTCGCGCGGGACCAGATCAGCCACGCAAGGGCGCTCCTGCGGGTCGCTCATGGTGGTGAGGTAGCCGGTCGGCTTGTAGAGCATCAGGTATACGGCGCCCTGGTCGAGCTTGACGGGCATGCCGTCGACCTCAATGTGATCGTGGTCGACATCGACCTTGGTGCCCAGCTCGGTCGCGACCTGGCCGTTGACGGTCACGCGGCCAGCGGTCATCAGGTCCTCTGAGCCGCGACGGCTCGCCACGCCCGCGCGTGCCAAAAAGCGCTGCAGGCGCATGGTGTGCGGGTAGACGGGCTGGGCGTCGGTTGCGGGTACTGCGTTGCCCATGGCGCGCGTCTCCCCTACTTCGTTAGTCCTCGTCATGCAAATCCTCCGAGGTCTCGTCGACGACCAGGGTCTCCAAGTCCTCGACTGCCTCAACATCTTCAACATCGGTATCAAGCAGTTCGCGCTCTTCGTCCAGGTCCTCGGCCTGCTCCTCGAGCGTGGACTGAATGCTGCGGCCGCTCAGGCGCTCACGGATAAACTGGCGCGACTGCTCGTCGGGGGCAAACTGCTCCAGATCGGGCAGGTCGCGGGTGGAGCGCAGACCGAACTTTTCCAAGAAGGCGTTGGTCGTGCCGTAAATGATGGCCTGACCGCGCTGGGGGTCACGGCCGAGCTCGCGCACCAGACCCTTGTCCACGAGCGACGCGATGACGCCGTCTGAGTTGACGCCGCGGATGCCCTTGACCACCTCGCGCGTTACGGGCTGGTGGTATGCGATGACGGCCAAAGTTTCGAGCGCCGCCTGCGACAGCTTTTGCGTATCCCAGCTCAACACATAGGCCTCGACCACATCGTGGTAGGCTGGGTGCGTAAACAAGCGCCAGCCGCCGGCGACCTCGCGCAGCTGAAAGCCGCGGTTGGCCTCCTCGTACTCAACCTTGAGCTCGGCGAGCAGCGACGCGCACTCGCCGGGGGCGATATCCAGTGCGCCGGCCAGCGCGGGCGCACTCACCGGGTCGCTCGACACCAGCAGCAGCGCCTCGAGGGCGCCTTTGAGGCTGTTTGCCTCCAGCGTGGAAAGGGTTGACATGGTTGCGGCTCCTATTCGGTGAGCTCGGGGCCCTCGCCGGGCACGTAGGCCTCGGCGCCCTCGACGCGGTTGATGCAGATGGTTCCAAAGATCTCGTCCTGGCTCAGCGTGAGCGAGCCGCGCTTGGCGAGCTCCAGCATGGCCAGAAAGGTGACGACGAGCTGCTCGGTGGTGGCATCGCCGTCCAGTAGCTCGCGGAAGGTGCAGGTTTGGTGCGCCATGGTAAAGCGGTCGACTGAGGCCACGGTCAGGTCGAGCGGCACGCGATGCGGCGCCACATGCTCGGCCTCCAGCAGGAAGGTCTGGCGCTTGCCGTCCAGGTCGGCACAGATGACGGCGAGACCGCGCAGCGTGATGCCGGCAAGGTAGTCGGGCATGAGGCCTAGGAACTCGGGGTCGGGGCCGGCTACGCGCGGATGCATGCGGCTTTCGGCCTGCATGCGCGCACCGAGGGCCGCAGCCGCGCCTTTAAACTGCTTGTAGGCGATCAGGCGCTGAATCAGGACCTCGCGTAGGGCGTCCCCGTCGAGCGTGCTAAGTTCTTCGAGGTCATCGTCGATCTCGTCATCGTCATCGGCTTTGCGCGGGGCCTCCTGCGGCACCAACGAGGCGGCCTTGATGTCCAAAAGGGTTGCTGCGACCAGCAAAAAATCGCTCGCCACGTCCAGGTCCAGCGCCTCGATGCGCTCGGCTTCGGCAAGGTACTGCTCGGCCACCTCGCTGATGGAGATAGCGCTGATATCTACTTTTTGGCGGGTTACCAGCTGCAGCAGCAGGTCGAACGGTCCGCTGTAGACCTGCGTCGACACGCGATACGACATCTTCGACCTCCTTTGACGGCGCCTTCGCGGCGCGGTTTGGGTGCATGTTACGACCGTTTTGCACGGTCGACCTGTAAGTTTACCTTAGATGCCGGCGATTGCGAAGTTGAGCAGCTGCTCAGCAAGCGGATACACGGTAACGTCGAAATAGCGGCCGATCACGTCGATGCCGGTCCACATGGGCAGCAGGTACAGCACCAGGATGAGGATGGGCATAGCGTATTGCTGCAGACGATAATAGTTGTTGAGCGCCTTGCCTTTGAGGAACGGCACGATGATCGACGAGCCGTCGAGTGGCGGGATCGGGATAAGGTTAAAGAACGCGAGCGACAGGTTGACCACGATAAAGGTGGCGCCGAAGTTCATGATTTGGGACGCCACGGCAAAGGACATGCTGGTGTAGAGGTTGCCGTACGTTGCGTGCATGAGGGCGGCCGCGAGGCACGCGAGTGCGATGTTCGACGCGGGGCCGGCCACGCTCACCAGGACCTCGTCGCGCTTGGGGTGCTTGAGGTTGTTGAGGTAGACGGGTACGGGTTTGGCGAAGGCGAACACTGGGCCGCCGGCCGCGAGCATGAGCAGCGGCAGGATGATGGTGCCAAACGGGTCGATATGGTTAAGCGGGTTGAGCGAGACGCGGCCGCGCGAGCGGGCCGTCTTGTCGCCGAGCGCCCAGGCCGCGGCGGCGTGTGCGCTCTCGTGGATCACGATGCCCACGATGACGGCGACGGCGCTGGCGAGCAGGTTCATGATGTAGCTGCTGGACATGGCGCTCCTCTAGCGGACGCGACGCGAGGCGCGCGTGAGCAGGTAGTCGATCACAAACAGGATCACGGCGACGATGGCGTAATCCAAGCGGAACACACCGCCAAAGGGCGACGTGATGACGCCGTAGCCGGCGATGGCGCTCGGCAGGGCGCGCGAAAGCTCGACGACAAAGCCCACGATCTGCAGCTTGGCGGTGAGGCCGCTAAAACACAGCAGCACGGTCATCGCGCTCATAAAAATGCCGCAGATGCGACAGGCGATGGCGATGATGCTCATCGCCACGGCAGCGGCCTTACGAGAGTTCACGCGCGGTCTCCTCTTCGATCTGGGTGGAAAGCTCCAGCCATTCGTCCTCGAGCTTGGGCAGCTCTTGCTTAAGGCCGTTATATTCCCCCAGCGCGGCGTTGAACTTGTCTTGATCGGCATAAAGCTCTTCGCTTGCCATCAATTCCATAAGCTCGTCATAGCGGGCGCGCTTTTTGTCGAGCTCCGTCTCGATCTTCTTGAGCTGGTTACGCACGCCCTTGAGCTTTTTGTTGAGCGCAGCGCGGGCTTGGGCCTCGGCGCGCTTTTGCTCCTTGGTCTTTTTGCCCTCGGCAGGCTTGGGGGCGGCGACGGGGGTGTCGGCCTGGGCGGCGCTGGCCTTGGTGGACTTGGTCGTGGCCGGCGCGCTCTCCGTGGACGCCTCGGCGGCGGCGCGGGCTGCGAGGTCCTCGCGCTTGTAGAGGTAGTAGTCGTAGTCGCCGTCGTAGACCGTGACTTGGCCGTCGCGGATGTCGATGACGCGGTTGGCCACGGCGCGCACCAGGTGTTCGTCGTGGCTGATCAGCACGATGGTGCCGGGGAAGTTTTGCAGGGCGTTCTCGAGCATGTCCACCGAGTCGATGTCTAGGTGGTTGGTGGGCTCGTCCAGGCACAGGAGCGCCTCGGGGGCCACGAGCATCTTGGCCAGGGCCAGACGCGCTTTTTCGCCGCCGGAGAGGACGCGAACCTGCTTCTCGATGGAATCGTTGTCGCTAAACAGGAAGGCGCCCAGTAGGCTGCGCTGCTGTGGCACGGTCCACTTGGGCGTGACGGTGTCGATCTCTTGCAGGACGGTGTTGGACTCGGTCATGCCCTCGAGCGCGTGCTGGGCGTAATAGGCCACGCCCACGTTGGTGCCCAGGTCGCGGGTGCCGGTGGTGGGCGGCTCCAGTCCGGCGATGATCTTCATGAGCGTGGACTTGCCGGCGCCGTTGGGGCCGACGAGCGCCACGTGCTCGCCGCGGTAGAGCTTGAGGTCGATGTCGCTGTAGATGTGCTTGTTGCCGTAGGACTTGGAGACGCCCTCCAGGCCCACGACCATGTCGCCGGAGCGAGGCGGGTCGGGGAACTTAAAGTCGATGTGCTTGTGGCCCTCGGGTAGGATGACAAGCTCCTTTTTGATCTGCTCGATCTTGCGGATGCGCTCCTGGGCCTGGGCGGCCTTGGTGGGCTTGTAGCGGAACTTGTCGACGAAGACCCGCATGTGGGCGATGTCGCGCTCCTGGGCGGCGCGCTTGGCGCGCATCTGCTCCAGGTTGTCCTCGCGCTGCTTGAGGTAGCTGCTGTAGTTGCCGGTGTAGGTGGTCACGCGGCGGTTCTCGAGGGCGGCGACGTGGTCGACGCAGGCGTCCATGAAGGCGCGGTCGTGGCTGACGATGAGGACGGCGCCGTCGTAGTTGGCGATAAAGCCGCGCAGCCACTGGACGCTTTCGAGGTCCAGGTGGTTAGTGGGCTCGTCCAGAAGCAGCAGGTCGGGATGGCGCAGGAAGAGCTTGGCGAGCGCGATGCGCATCTGCCAGCCGCCCGAGAACTCGGAGCATGGGCGCTCAAAGTCGGTGACCTTAAAGCCCAGGCCGGAAAGGATTTTGCGGGCGTTGCTCTCGAGCTCGTAGCCGCCCAGGTGCTCAAAGCGGTCCTGGACCTGCCCGTACTCGTTAAGGAGTGCGTCGACGTCCTTGCCCTGCTCGGAGAGCTCGGTGATCTGGGCCTGCAGCTCGTTAGCGCGCTCGCCCATGCGGCGGATTTCCTTGGCGGCGGCCATGACCTCGGCAAGGATGGTGGTGTCCTTGTGCTCCAGATTAGTTTCCTGCTCTAGGTAGCCCACCTGGCAGTCCTTTGCGTACTGGACCTGGCCGGAGTCGGGACTGTCGATGCCCATGATGATTTTGAGCATGGTGGTTTTGCCGGCGCCGTTGGGGCCCACGAGCGCGAAGCGCTCGTGGGGGTTGATCTGGAAGGACGCGCCGCTAAAGAGGACGCGTGCGCCGAAGCTTTTTTCGATCTTGTCGACCAGGAGGATCATGGTGCCGCCTTTGACCTTGTGTGCCAATATGAAAAAAGGCCCCAACTTGCGTTGGAGCCTCATTCAATGCTCGGGTGGAGACGAGGGGGATCGAACCCCTGACCTCTTGACTGCCAGTCAAGCGCTCTCCCAGCTGAGCTACGCC
>JAXKBK010000009.1:0-75347 GCA_036553025.1 Collinsella sp.
GAGCTCTTCCCCTTCAGGTAGCCCATCACGCTCGACACGCTGTACTTCGGCGGTATCGCCAGCAGCATGTGGACGTGGTCGGGCATCAGGTGCCCCTCGATGATCTCTATCCCCTTGTACCGGCAGAGCTTCCTGAAGATCTCCCCAAGGTCGGACCTTAGTTTGGTTGTAGATGACTTTGCGCCTATACTTCGGCGTGAACGCGACGTGGTACTTGCACATCCACTTCGTGTGCGACAGGCTGTAGGCCTTCTGGGCCATACGCCACCACCGCCCTCTCGACTCGGATTCCTTGCGACCTGAACAATCGCAAGTGTCCGGCGAGGGGGCGGCTTTGTAAAGCCGGTTGTCCCCACCCGCATAGCGGGTGGTTTCTGATGCGCCGCGCTGCGCGCCCCGCACAGGCTAAAGCCTTTAACTAGAGCGAGGCCCAGTGGGTCCCGCCCTTACAAAACCCGAAGGCTTTCCATGTGTCTGTACTATGAGCCGTTGGGGAGCTAGATGTCAACCGGCATGCCGAGCTCAGTCACCTCATCCTAGGGAACGGAGCAAAGGGGCGTCACTGCTTTTGACGGCGCTCTTAGCTACAGCAGACCTTCCACGAAAGGTTTGAGCTTGACGAGCATCGCGTCGCTTCTGATGACTGTACCTAAATCGAGGTGCTCACTCTTCTCCTTCGTAATCGTCTGAGTGATTACGCCCATGAACAGCAGCCTGGAGCCGATGGCAATTCCGTCGGTCGTGGGATAGCTGCCCTGGTTGAGGATGAAGGCGGGACTGCCGCTGGAGCCCTCGAATACAGATGCGTCAACGAGGAACTCGCGCTTACCCTTGTAGTCGTTCCAAGCGGGCGTGGAAGTCCAGCCTTGCCTGATGAGGGGGGTCTTGTTGTAGTCGTCATAGAGCCCGCTGGGGTATCCGATAAAGGTGATTTGCTCGAGCGCCGCCAAATTGTCCAGCACACTCTTCTTTGGGATGAGTCCAGAGTCGATGGATCGGTAGAAGGGCCTCTTCCCGTTTTCTTCAAGCATGCTGAGAACAGGGGCCACCGGCATCGCAACCAAGTCGAGCTCTCCGAGCTTCTTCCCCTCGATGAATGACTTGTCGAAGTTCACGCTGATGGTCTCGCGTGACGGGGCGTCACCTTCGGCTAGATTGATGACGAAGCGACCCTGAATCACATCCTTGAGGACATGGTGATTGGTAATGAGCAGGGGCACGTTTCGCCCGTCTTCAAGGTCATAGGAAAAGAAGAATCCTGTACCCGAGACGCCCGTGCCTTCGGTAGTAATGCCCACGATGGGGACCGTGGTAAAGAGCAGCTGTGTGCTCGTATCATTAATGTTCATCGGTCTTGGTCTCCTTGTCATCGGGATCCGCCAGGTGTTCTAGGACGCGTTCGGCCAGATCAGATTTGCCCTGCTTCTCTTCTTTTCGGATAAAGATAAAAGCGACAAAGAGTCCTACTGCGCCACACGGTGCTACGCAGAGCATCAAGATACCGGGCAAAGATGCGAGATTGACAGATGACGACAAACCCCCGAGAAACCAGCCCAGGAACGTTGTCGCAAGACCTAAAAGGATGTCAGGTTTGTAGGAAGGGCGCTCCTGCTTGGCCTGAAGGAGCATCTCCCTTGCTTTTCTCAGGTCGCTGTCGCGCTGTCCGACGTATGATTCCTGCAGGTATTCATTGGGGATGCGAACCTCGTGGTCCTGGCGCACGGCGACGTGCTCCCGGTCATTTATGAGGTGGATGCCGTTACTTGCCTCTCCAACGCTAGTATTGTCGCCCATGTGCTCGAATACGCTGTCGAGGTCAGCCCACCTGACTCTATGGGCAAGCGCCCGGTCTTGTGGTGGGTTCTCTTGACCTTTCTCCACCAGATCTCCTTCGAACAAAGTCCTAGCGTCTTGCGGAGGTTTATGGTCACAGCAGAGACACCATGGTTCAACCAATATATCGATGGATAGATTATACCGTGCGGCTGATATGGCGACCAAGGGATGCTGCCGGCACGGCTGTGGGGTGCTAGCGACTTGCAGATTGCTGGTGACAGGCTACTACTAGCGGCGTGGCTTTGCTGTTGGCTCACTCCGCCGCCCGCCTCACGGCGCCGGGGGTTTCTCGGCGCAGTGAGGCGGCATCGGTTGTTCTAGCTGTTCTGTGCCAATAGGCTGTTTACACCCGGGTAGTGACAAATAGGGAGGGCTCCCACATGCTGCGAGTTGTCTAGACGAACAGCAGAGAAGCCCTCCCATGGAGCAACATCCTAACGCAAGGCTCACCCCGAGGGGGCGCGAGACGCTCGTCTCGCGCATAGAGTCCGGTCTCGGCGTCGCCGAGACCGCGCGTCAGATGGGCGTCAGCCGCCAGACGGCGAGCAAGTGGCTGCGCCGCAGCAGGTCCGGAGAGCCCATGTCCGACCGCAGTAGCCGCCCGCGCAGGCTCGCGAGGTCCACGCCGCGCGAGATCGAGGACCGGGTCCGCGAGGCGCGCTCGTCACTGCCGCTCGCCCCGCCCGGGCTGGCGCCGGGCGCGCTATGCTTAGGGAGCGGTGGGCGCCTCCGGGGCAGCAGGGGACTCGGACGCGGTGATGCCGGAGGTGTCGACCTCGCCGATTCCGGCGAGCTGCTCGATGAGGGGGAGGCCCGTCGGGTCGTCCACCTCGACGCCGCCGAGCACGATGGTGCTGTCACGCGTGTCGATTTGGGTTGTGAACACGGCCGGGTCGAAACCCGAAGCGATAAAGCCAATGCCCGCGAGGACAACACCCGCAGCAACGAGCCCGCCCGCCACGGCGAGGTAGATCTTCTTCGCGCTGGTCATGGTACTCATTCCTTTCTACGCCGCGAGATGCGCGGCAGCGCCGCCCTTCTCGCCCTTACCCTTCCAGAAGGGCGAGGCGGCCTTCCTCGCCCAGAGCGCCGAGAGGCGCGCAATTTGTTTTGAGGCGGCCCAAGCGCCAGCACCAACGAAGAGCGCCACGCCGACGAGGCCGAGCCCCGCGCCCGCCGAGGCGAGGGCGTACGGGAAGTGGCCGATGATGACGCCGCTTATGGCAAGCAGGAGCTCAACTACGCCCACGCCCCCGAGTGCCGCCGCGACGATCCACACGCAGAGCGCCAGCACCCAGATGCAGATATAGACCGTGACGGCCACGGCGGCGAAGGCGGCGAGCAGCGGCACCCACACCGGGGAGCCCACGATGGTCAGCACCCACAGCAGCGCGGTGCTGCGCCGGCGCGTCCTCGCGATCGCGCGCGGCACGGCGGGCAGGTCGTCGAGCGTGGCCTCCGCCACCTCGCCGGGCGTGCCCATGGCGGCCACGGCCTCCTCCTCGCTCATACCGTCCTCCATGCGGTCGGCGATGGCCTCCGCATAGAACGCCTTGGTCTCCTTCACCTGCTCGGCCGGCAGGCAGGCGAGCAGCTCGCCCAACCGGCCCAGAAACTCATCGCGCGTCATGGTGCGCCCCCTCAACGTATGCGTAAATCTCCCGTACGGACGGCCACTCGGCCAGGAACTCCTCGATGCGCGCTCGCCCGTCGTCCGTGATGCGGTAGTACCGGCGCAGCCGCCCGTTGTGCTCGGCGGAGCGTGCCGTGATGCACCCGGCCTTCTCCAGGCGCTTGAGCAGCGGGTAGAGCGTCGACTCTGTGAGCCCCATGCTCGCCGGTACGTCCTTCACGATCTGGTAGCCGTAGGACTCCTCGCCGGAGACGGCCGCGAGCACGCAGGCCTCCAGGAAGCCGCGCTTCATCTGTGCCTCCATCCGCACACCTCCTCTCGTCATATACTATGCTATACACACTATACGATGCAAGGTATTAGACGTCAACTCTCATCGCGAAGATTCTCCGGCCCCTGCGCGCTGCGAACGTGATGTCGCGGGGCGGTTGGCATTATGCATGAAACGTCAAGTAACGCTCTTTTGATCCACTTCCGCTCGGCCCCATATGCCTTGTACAACGCCCTCTTCGACCTCGGGTTCAAGAGAGCCGCTAGGCTGGACGTGCCGGACGGTAAGGTGCTGGACGCCATGGTGGACTTCTCCGATGCCATGCGGGTCATGGGTCTACGCCGATGGAGGCCCACGCACGCGGCAGGGCTCGCCCGTCACCGCTGGTCGCCGGACGGTCCCCACGCCCCGCTCGCCAACGCGCAGGCGACAGCAGCAGTCCAGCGCTGGCTGGAGACGACGGAATGCCCAGAAGATGCGTTTCCCATCGCTGCGGAAGAGCTTTTTGCAGGGGTGGCAGTTTTTCTATATCCCAAGGTCAGCTAAGCTTCGATAGCCACCTTGGGAGCATCGCCAATAGACTCTTCCTTTATACGTTCGGCATAATCGCAGGCGATACCCACAAATTCCAGTCCCGAGCGACAAGAGTACAATTGCTGCTAATGTTGCCACCTGATGGGAGATGGAAGATGGACTGCGATGGCTACCCGCGCATTCCCATGCCGTTGATGTGCACTGCCTTTGTGCCGGGGCAGATTGACGCTGCGGTTGCAGGCATTTCCGACCCCGATTCACGCACCATCGCCTCGGCAGAAGCGCTGTACTTTCGCGGACAGGCCACACTCGCCGCCGAGACAGCACGCCCCTATCTTGACGCCACCGACCCCGCACTGCGCTATTCCGCATGCCTTATCTGCGGATATGCCAGTCTGTCGCTCAACCGTATCGCCGATGCCCGCCGTTGCCTTGCGGGCATCCTCGAAATACCAACTGACGATGAATCGCCCGCCGTCCACGCCACGCATATCCTGTTCGCCTCCGCCGCGAGCGTCCTGCTGCACTTGCCTTCCCCGTATTCCGCCGAAGAGTTTTATCCGCTTGCGGCACATCTGCCCGAAGGCCTGCGCCTGTTCGCCAGCTACGTGATGGCGCATGCCCTGTACCTGCGCGGCGAATATGGCCGCAGTCTAGGCATGGCGGAAAACGCCCTGATCATGAAACAGGGAAGTTATCCCATCTCGGAGCTGTTCCTGCACCTGTCGGCTTCCATGGCCTGCATGAGTCTCAAAGACGTGGGCGCCGCAAAAACGCACTTCGGAGCTGCTTGGAACATTGCGCGCCCCGACGGCCTCATCGAGCTTATCGGCGAGCACCACGGCCTTTTGCAGGGGCTTATCGAGGCATGCTTAAAATCGCAATACCCCGATGATTTCGCTCGCATCATCGAGATCACGTATCGATTCAGCTACGGTTGGCGGCGCATCCACAACCCCGATTCGGGCGAGGACGTGGCCGACGATCTAACGACCACAGAGTTCACCATGGCCATGCTCGCCTGTCGTGGGTGGACCAACGCCGAAATCGCACGCCATATGGGAGTATCGCCGGGTACCGTCAAAAACCGCCTATCCGGCGTATACGCAAAGCTTGGCATCGGCACACGCGCCGAGCTGGTCGCGCATATGTTGCGTTAGCGACCGGGCTGCCAAGCGCATCGAACGCGTTCCGGAACCCGGCGCTTCGCTCGATCAATTTGGACATTTTGACCCTTGAACGGCACTACCGCCACGAAGCGCCTTCTCGCAAAATTGGATTATTTCCACCGATATTTGCGGGATGGGAGCCCAAAATGCTTGATCGCCGTTCGTTACTTATCGCCGGAGCATCCTCACTGGCAAGCATTATGTTGCCGCGCGTGCCGGGAAGCGCAAACGCCTTCATATTGCCGCTCACGCCCACCGAAGCCTATGCCGACGAAAAAGATCCCTTCAAGGTCTTGGTGCTCTCGCGCACCATGTTTGGCGTGGTGGTAGTCGATGTCGCTCATAAGAAGAATCCCATCGCAGGTGCCCAGGTCACGCTCACATCACGCTATGCCGCAGGCAAGCAGCTCACCGCCACAACCGACGACGAAGGCACGGCCATCTTTGAGGTCGCGCCGCTTTCGGAAGGCTACGTGGACGAGGCAACGCTTCTCGACGCGTACGACTTTAACGGCGGCATCTCCATTAGTATGGCGGGCTACCGTGATGTCGAGATTCCCCTCGCGCGCATCCAGGGTGGCACCGCCATAACCGCGCCCACACGTCCGCTTTCCGACGGCGAGCCGTACTTCCGCCAGCTCACGTTTGACGAATGGGACATCCAGTACGCCGACGCTACGTTCATGGCATTGCCGAAGGACGACACGGCAAACGACCAACCCGACACGCACGCCTTTACCGTGCAGGCACATTTGCCACAGGGTGGGCAGGCAACGCTGCGCATTAACAAAGTGACGCCTGCCGCGGGCAGCTCGCCCGAAACCGTCACGCAGATCGGTCAGATCAAGGCCAGCGCATCGGGCGCGGATAATCTGGCGACGTTCACACTCGAAGACACGTTTCTCGACGCGGCATCGGGCCTTCTGGAAGAAGGGTGCAAACTGCGCTTTGTCCTCGACTATCAGGGCAAAACCTACACGCTTTCATCCCCTATGGCCGTTGTCACCGCGCCGGCCGCAAAGGCGGAATCGGGCTCGACCACCATCATTCCCACCACCATGGACCAAGAGATCACTCCGTTTGATTTCCCCGCGGCGTTTCCCGGCATCGGCGGCAATAAGTTCACGTGCTGGATACCCACATTTCCGATCCTCTTCGATTTCTCGTTTGCTGGATACGTGCTGTTTGGCGGAGGATACAAACCAGCCAGCTATATGAACGATTCGGGCAATCCTGATCCGGAATACTGGAAGAAATCGCCGCGCGAGTCGGGCGCCAAGCAGGCAAGCCGCTACCTCGACGAGATGGAGGGGAAGTGGAATCAGTACAAGAGCATGAGTGCCGGTTCGGGCACCGATCCAAGAAACACCAAGCTCCTTCGCCACCACTGCACGCTGCTGTTCACGATGGATATCGCCACACAGCTGTACGGCTCGCTCGCCTACGATTGGGTGGGCAAAACCTGGGGCAATAACAACGACCCCGCATACGGCAATATTAAGGCCCTCTTCCAAGTAAGAACCGACCTCAACTGGACCGAACAGTTCACCTTGGGACCGGTGCCGTTTTTCCTAAACGTCAACCCCTGGGTGCTGGCAAAACTGGCGCTCGCCGTGGGTGCCCACACGCACGGCAGCGGCGCGGCGTTTTTTAAAAACATTTCGCTCGACTATTCAAACACGTCGGGCTCGTTCACCATCCAGATCGGGCTTGCCGTCACCTTTGGCGCCGGCGTTGCAGGCGTCGCTTCGTCCGCCGTGCGCGGTGCCGCGTCCCTCACACTGTTCATTGGGTACGAGAAGGCGGACGGCCACCAGCTTCCGCGACTGCGCGTAGGTGCAGACGTCGATGTCGATGTGATACTCCAGTTCGTCATGTTCAAGTGGACCACCAAAGCTTGGTCGGGATCGTGGCCCACACTCCTCGATTCGTGGAATATGTCAGTGAACAATGGCGATCAGTATGTGCTCCAGCGCTCTGAGCTGGCCTTGGGTGGAGATACGCCTTATACGCTGGATGCCCGCTTCGGCTCAGCCGGCAACGCCGAGGCAGGTGGTGTGCCGCAATTTATCGCATCGGCCACCATCGTCACCAACGCCGAGCTGCTCGCACGCGCCGAGGTTAAGGCCACTGCCGTAAACGTCGCGCTTGTCGTGCGCGATTGGGATCAAGCGGTTACGCACATTGAGCTCGAGGCGAATGCAGAAAGCGACGACACGGGACAGATCGAGCATTTCGTCCATGCACTGATAGAGAACGACGAAAACGCCGCGCCAATGTATAAGTACACCTATATCGGGCAGGCGACGAACGCCGTTGCGGACCCCAACGCCAATTCTGCTGGTGTATCGGAGGACGAGCGTGGCGGTATCAAACCATCGAGCGACAGTGTGCTGTTTTCCGGCGTGCTCAGCGAAGCTCACATGAAGCTGGCAATGATTGCCGGCGCAGAATGCCTGTTCCGTATCGCCTCGGTGCGCTACGGCGACAATGGCCGCTCGCGCCTGGTGGTGCACACAAAGGCAAACGGCACGTGGTCCGCTCCCATGCCCGTGGACTTTCCCCTTGGGTTTGGCGAGAACGACGTGGAGCGCGACAGCATATACGATTACGACTTCGACGTGGTGGAATATACGGACGGTAGAGGAAACCGGGACGCCTACGTGCTGCTGGTCTCGGGCGAGCGCCCCGCCGGCGACAACACCCTTTTCGATACGGCAAGCACAGCCGGCATACTGTCCGTTGTACGCCTGCGCATAAGTAATGACGAAATCCGCGTGGTGTCGCATACGTCATGGCGCAGCATCTCGCACGGCCGCCTGCAAGAGGATGGCTACCATTGCCTGCAGTGCCCGCGTATCACGGTGGGCAAGACGCTGGTCGACGGGCGCCTGTCGGGTGCCTACCTCCACCGCCGCGGAACCACCGCAGAAAAGGCGCTCGGCAACGGGGCTGAGGTTGCGCTGGAGTGCTTTACCCTGTGGTCGGACGTTTCGGGCGACAGCCTGACGTTCCGCCAAGTTCTCCGCTTTCCGCAGGCACCTTCGAGTATCGAGCTGGGCGAGCCCGAAAACATCAACGGCAAAATGGTGGTGCCCGTTGCGTACGAGACCGCAGACGGTTGCGGCTGCGCATCGTACGCCGTGATCGGCCGGTCCATTGCGGGCTGGGGCGTTATGCCGCCGGACGCCGCGGTGCCCCGTGCGGTACCGTGGCCGCAGCACACGGGCTTTTTGGCAACCGTCAACGAGCAACTGCAGCATATTACTTGGACGCGAGGCGCATCGGCATTTGCAACGCGGCCCGTGGGCGCGGCAGGCTGTGGCCCGGCATCGTTTAGCGTGAGCAACAACGGCAGGTGCGTGCTCTATGTAGAGAACACCGATGCAAGGTGGGACAAACCTACGACGAAGAAGGCAACCCGGTAGCAGTGATGGGCAAGCACTTCCGCATCTTCGCCAGCACCTTGGCAGGCGATCTGTTCACGGAGCCGTTCGTGATGTGCGAGCTGGACCATCCCGTCGATCAGATAACGGCATTTTTGACGTCGGGAGGCATTCTCTCCGCGCTCGCCACGCACATTGTGAGCGCGGAGCAGAGCGAGGCAGAGCTGCACGGCATCGAAGTGCCCTTGGTGGCGTGTGTCACTCCGACGGGCGCGGTCGCTACCTCGGGCGCGGTGGTGCCCGGAGCAGCAGGCGAGTCCTTCATGGTCACGGTGCGAAACGACGGCAACACTTTGCTGACCGCCGGCACGATCGATCTGTACCGAGAGGGCTCCAGCCAGCCGTTCTCCAGCGCATCCATCGGATTCGGAGCGAACGCACGCATGGCTTCGATCCACGATCCAGAGCTTGCCGAAGACGCTTCGGCCAACGACATGGCACACGTGAAGTACGCGCTCGAGACGCTGGGCGCATGTTTTGCAACGCACCCGCTGGTAGCCGACAACGGCAACGCCGTGCTGGCACCGGGTTGCACGGCACAGTTCCGCATGAGCTTCGCTATCCCCGAGAGTTGGAGCGACGAAGTGGGCAAACGCGTAACGCTGTATGCGAAGGCGCGTGACCTGGTGGCGCTCGATCCCGTAACGCTCAAGGAAATCCGACCGGGCGCAAACTCGGCGCTGGGTGCCGTACTGCACGAGCTTCATGTGCCCGACGCGGCATGCGAACGCTCAGAAATTCAGGTCGGCGTATGCGATAGCGCGGATACGACAGGACTTCACGACGCCCCGATGCCGGCGGACGGCGATGGTGGCTCAAGTGGCGGCGGTACTGACGAGGGCGGCGGCTCCGGCGGAAGCAGCTCCGGCAGTGGCAAGGACCACGACAATAACAAGCGCTCCGGAAAAGCGGGCGCACTTGCGGGCACGGGCGATGTCAACGCTCCCCTTACGGCAGCCGCTGCAGCACTCGCCGCGGCAGGCGCCGGCCTCGTCGCCTACAGCGCCCGCCGCACGGCGCTCGAAACCGACACCGCCAATGAGGTCAATTCGGATAGGCCTCGCTAGCTCCTACTTACTTTTGTGAGAGGCGCCGACTCGGCTAATCGAACATCAAAATGGGCTGGTTCTGGATACCCAGAGCCGGCCCATTGCGCATTAGATGTCGTCTGAGGAGTCGAGTTCTGCCTCGAGCTTGGCACGGCGTCTTTTCGCCGTGAAAAACGTTGCACACAGGACAGCAAACGTGGCTGCGAAAATCGTCGCACCGCAGAACACGCCCGTGGCCAGGTTCGCCAACCAAAAGACGCTTTCGAGCGGTACGATCTGCGCCTCAGCGACACAGCGCATTGCGGCAATAACAAGCGCGAACGCGGCGCTTATGGAAACCATGTTCGCCATCGCCATGTGGACATAACAATTTCGATTCGCTATTCAAACTTACTCGGACAGAACCGACTCGGTTTTGTCCGAGTAAACTCGAGCATAAACTTGTTCATGCGATACAATTAACTCGGACAAAACCGAGTCGGAAGGAACCGAGTAAGTGGAATTCATTGGCAGGGAGCTTGAACTCGCCCGTATTAAGAAAACACTCAATGCGCCCGAGCAGCGCAATGTTCTCATTTACGGAAGGCGTCGCGTCGGCAAAAGTGAGCTCATCAAGCAGGCGCTAACCGATTTATCGGACGTCGCAACGATCTATTACGAGTGCCGCCAAACCTCCGAGGCAGACAACCTCGAGAGTCTGTCCGCCCTTGCTGCTGAAGCGCTAAGCTTTCCTCCGCTCGCCTTCACGGGCATCCGCGAGCTCATCGAATTTCTGTTTGCCCAAGCCAAAGACAAGAACATTACCCTCGTTCTCGACGAATACCCCTACTTGAGAGATGCGGTTAAAGGCTTAGACAGCATTCTCCAGACCTCAATCGACGCTCACAGGGAAGACTCACGTTTAAACATTGTCCTGTGCGGCTCCTATGTTGAGATTATGAAATCTCTCATCGAGCATGAAAGCCCCCTCTACGGGCGAATTGATCTCGCGCTTGAGCTTAAGCCCATGGATTACTTTGACGCTGCAAAGTTCTATCCCGCGTTCTCACCCGAGGACAAGGTGCGGCTCTATAGCGTTTTTGGCGGCATCCCCTTTTACAATCGCCTCATCGATCAGTCCCAAAGCGTACGCGACAATATCATCGAGCTCGTCACAGAACCTGGCGCCCGCTTAGAAAGCGAAGTACCGTCCTATCTCAACGCCGAGATCTCGAAGATGACCAACGCCAACGAAGTTTTCGGGGCTCTCGCACAAGGTTACTCCCGTTGGGGGGACGTGCTGGCACAGTCGCACGTCTCGAGCGGTCCGGCCATGGCAGACGTACTCGACAAGCTCATGTCACTCGAAATCGTCCAAAAGCGTGCACCCATCAACGACCCTACGAATAAGCGCAAGTCTGGCTACTTTGTGGTGGACCCACTTTCGCTCTTTTACTATCGCTACGTCTTCCGCAATGCTTCTGCGCGTCAGCTGCTCGACCCGGAAGTCTTCTATGATCGTCACGTCTCCCAAGACTTCGAGGAAAACTACACTCCACATATGTTCGAGGAGATCTGCCGTCAATACCTCGTACGGCAAAACAGGACTGGCAAGATCGAACCGGCTTTCGATGCCATAGGCAAGTACTGGTACGACGATCCCGCAAACAAAACGAGCGGCGAATTCGATGTGGTAACGCAAGACCCCGAGGGCTACGCATTCTACGAAGCAAAGTTCCGCAAATCCCCCGTCACGCAAAAAATGGTCGACGAGGAAATCACCCAAGTCGAGGCAACGGGGCTCAAATGCCATCGCTACGGATTCTTCTCCCGTTCGGGCTTCGAAGCTGACGAAAGCGATCGAACCGTCTTCATCGACCTGCCGCAGATGTTTGAATAGGACAGACCCCACCCGCATCCCAAGCATCCATTATCTAATCGAACTATTGTTCGATGGAATTCGTGTTGGTTGGAATCGCCCACGGCCTGGGCTATGCTACCTTGACTATCTATATGACTTAAACGCAGCAAAAGGAGCACCGAGAGAGCGAGTATGGCAAAAAACACCGCAAACTATGGTAACGACAGTATCCGCCAGCTCAAGGACGAGGAGCGCGTACGCCTGCGCCCCGCCGTCATCTTTGGCTCGGACGGACTCGATGGTTGCGCGCATGCCGCCTTCGAGATCCTGTCCAACGCCGTTGACGAAGCACGCCAGGGCTACGGCAAGCTCATCACCCTCACCGCCTTTCGCGATGGCTCTATCCAGGTAGAGGACAACGGCCGCGGCTGCCCGCTCGACTGGAACCCTTCCGAGAAGCGCTTTAACTGGGAACTCGTCTTTTGCGAGCTCTACGCCGGCGGCAAATACAACAACAACCAGGGCGGCGACTACGACTTCTCGCTCGGCACCAACGGCCTGGGCTCCTGCGCGACCCAGTACGCTTCTGAGTACATGGACGTCACGGTTTGGCGTGACGGTAACAAATACTCTCTGCACTTTAAGAAGGGTAAGGTCGTCGGCGCCAAAAAGAAGGCGCTCGAGATTGAGCCCAGCGACGAGAACCGCACCGGCACCACCATCAAGTGGCGCCCCGATCTTGAGGTCTTCACCTCCATCAGCATCCCCCACGATTGGTATCGCGAGACCATGCGCCGCCAGGCCGTGGTCAACGCCAACGTTACCTTCCGCCTGCGCATCGAGGGCGACGATGGCGAGTTTTCCGAAGAGGACTTTTGCTACCCCAAGGGCATCGAGGACTATGTGCTCGAGAAGGTCGGTGCCGACTACCTCACCGAGCCCTTCTTTATCGAGGCCGACCGCCGCGGTCGCGACCGCGAGGACCTGCCCGACTACAACGTCAAGATCACCGCGTGCATGTGCTTCTCGCGCACCTTCATGATGCAGGAGTACTACCACAACTCGTCATGGCTCGAGAACGGCGGTTCGCCCGAAAAGGCCGCCCGTAGTGCTCTGACCAGCGCCATCGATGCCTACATCAAGCAACAGGGCAAGTACAACAAAAACGAGAGCGGCATTAAGTGGCAGGACGTCCAGGACTGTCTGGTGCTGGTGACCAACTGCTTCTCCACCCAGACGTCCTACGAAAACCAGACTAAGAAGGCCATCAATAACCGCTTTATCCAGCAGGCGATGACGGCATTCTTTAAGGAGCGCCTCTCGACCTATCTGATCGAGAACAAAGACGCCGCCAACAAGATCATGGAGCAGGTGCTCATCAACAAGCGCTCGCGCGAGAACGCCGAGAAGACGCGCCAGAGCATCAAGACCAATCTGCAACAGAAGACCGACATGGCCAACCGCGTGCAGAAGTTCATCGACTGCCGCTCCAAAGACAAGGACCGTCGCGAGATCTACATCGTAGAGGGCGACTCGGCAGCAGGCGCCATCCGCACCTCGCGCGATGCCGAGTTCCAGGGCGTTATGCCCGTT
This sequence comes from Collinsella sp., assembly GCA_036553025.1. Lineage (GTDB taxonomy): Bacteria > Actinomycetota > Coriobacteriia > Coriobacteriales > Coriobacteriaceae > Collinsella. The sequence goes on from JAXKBK010000009.1 coordinate 13,372, forward strand.
CGCGGTAAGATCCTCAACTGCCTGAAGGAGGACTACCCGCGCATCTTTAAGTCCGACATCATCATGGACCTCATGCGCGTGCTGGGCTGCGGCGTAGAGATCAAGGACAAGCGCATCAAGAACCTTGGTGCCTTTGACCTGGACAACCTCAACTGGAACAAGGTCATCATCTGTACCGACGCCGACGTAGACGGCTACCACATCCGCACGCTCGTGCTCACCATGCTCTACCGCCTGGTGCCCACACTTATCGACGAGGGCTACGTGTATATCGCCGAGTCGCCGCTCTACGAGATCAACTGCAAAGAGAAGACCTACTTTGCCTACACCGAGCTCGAGAAGAACGGCATCCTCAAGGAGATCGGCGACCAGAAGTGCTCCATCAACCGCTCCAAGGGTCTTGGTGAGAACGATCCGGACATGATGTGGCTCACCACCATGAACCCCGAGACGCGCCGTCTGATCAAGGTGGAGCCCGAGGACGTCACCAAGATGGAAACCATGTTTAACCTGTTGCTGGGCAACGACGAGGCAGGCCGCAAGCGCCACATCTCCGAGCACGGCAAGGAATACCTGGACCAGCTGGACCTGCAATAGCAGCAAATCGATAACGACGGCCCACAAGAAGTTCAAGAGGAAATCGTGGCAAAGAAGAAGACGAAGAACCAACCAAAGAAAAAGCAGGTCAACGCCGAGAACGTCATCGGCCTGCACTCCGAGGTCACCGACCAGCCGATTACGCAGACGCTCGAGGTCAACTACATGCCCTACGCTATGAGCGTCAACGTCTCGCGTGCATTCCCCGAGATCGACGGCTTTAAGCCCTCGCACCGCAAGCTGCTCTACACTATGTACAAGATGGGCCTGCTCAAGGGCGAGCGCCAAAAGAGCGCCAACATCGTGGGCCAGACCATGAAGCTCAACCCACACGGCGACGCCGCCATCTACGAGACGATGGTGCGCCTGGCCACGGGCAACGAGGCGCTGCTTGCTCCTTTCGTGGAGTCGAAGGGCAACTTTGGCAAGTACTATTCGGGCGACCTGAGCTACGCCGCCTCGCGTTACACCGAGGCCAAGCTCTCCCCCATCAGCGCCGAGATCTTCAAGGACATCGACAAGGACCCGGTCGACTTCGTCGACAGCTACGACGGCGCCATGAAGGAGCCGCGTCTGCTGCCCACCACGTTCCCCAACATCCTTGTCTCGGCCAATAAGGGCATCGGCGTCGCCATGGCGTCCGATATCTGCGGTTTCAACCTCAACGAGGTCTGCACCGCCACGATGCACTACCTGAAGGACCCCAACTGCGACCTGCTCGAGTACATGCCCATGCCCGATTTCTCGACCGGCGGCGAGATTATCTACCGCCGCGAGGAGATGGAGAAGATCATCGAGACCGGTCTTGGCAGCTTCCAGATTCGCTCCCGCTGGCGCTGGATTCCCGAAGAGCGCATCATCGAGGTGTACGAGATTCCCTACACCACCAAGACCGATGTCATCATCGAGCGCATCGTCAAGCTCTCCAAGGAGGGCAAGGTCAAAGAGATCGCTGACATCCGCGACGAGACCGACCTCTCGGGCTTGCGCATCGCCATCGACCTTAAGCGCGGTGTCGACCCCGACAAGCTCATGGCGAAGCTCTATCGCTCGACCACGCTGCAGGATTCGTTCTCGTGCAACTTCAACGTGCTCGTCGACGGCTATCCCCGTGTTATGGGCGTGCGCCAGATTCTGCACGAGTGGGTCAAGTGGCGTATTGAGTCCACGCGTCGCCGCATTAATTTTGACCTGGGCAAAAAGTCCGAGCGCCTGCACCTGCTGCACGGCCTTGAGGCAATTCTGCTCGACATCGACAAGGCCATCGCCATCATCCGCGGCACTAAGCGCGAGGCAGAGGTTGTACCCAACCTTATGAAGGGTTTCGACATCGACGAGACCCAGGCCGAGTTTGTCGCCGAACTTAAGCTCCGCAACATCAACGAAGAGTACATCCTCAACCGCACCAAGGACATCGCCAAGCTCGAGGGTGAGATCGCCGAACTCGAGGAGATCCTCTCGAGCGAGGACAACATCAAGAAGGTCATCAGCGACGAGCTGGCCGCGGTTAACAAGAAGTACGTGATGCCGCGCCGCACGGGCAGGATCGAGCCCCATGAGGTTATCGAGATAAGCTTGGAGCCCGAAGTCGAGGAGTACCCGGTCACCATCATGCTCTCGCGCGATGGCTACCTAAAGAAGATGACGGACCGCGTGCTCAAGAAGGCGACCACGCTCAAGTACAAGGACGGCGACAAACCCTTTATCGAGTTCCCGTCCTCCAACACGCACGAGCTGCTGGTCTTTACCAACAAGAGCCAGGTGTACAAGTGCAAGGTCGCGGCGTTTGAGGATACCAAGTCGGCCCAGCTGGGCTCGTACCTTCCGACCGATCTCGAGATGGAACCCGACGAGAGCGTCATCTGGGTCATCGACCCCGAGGACTACAAGGCCGACGTGCTGTTCGTCTTTGAAAACGGCCGCGTGGTGCGTGTCGCGCTTTCTGGATACGTTACCAAGACCAACCGCAAGCGCCTTAAGAACGCCATCTACGGCGGCAGCAAGCTGCTGTATGCGCAGGTGCTCAAGGAGGACCGCGACCTCGCGCTGGTCTCGAGCGACTACCGCCTGATGAACTTCAACACGTCGCTGCTCAAGACCAAGACGACCACCAACACGCAGGGCGTCCAGGCCTTTACGGCCAAGAAGGGCCGCTCGGTCACCACCGTCGGCACGACCGAGGAAATCCTTGGCGCCGGCGTCTCGGCCGAGAAGTTCACCGCGCAGAGCCTGCCCTCCGCCGGCGCTCTCATGAAAGAAAACGATATGCCGAGTCTGTTTGACTAGGACGACGGCAGCCAAACCGTCATGGTTTAACTAAGCAGCGGGGCCCGGAGCGCAGCAACATCGCGCTCCGGGCCCCATGCATTACAGCAGTATCATCCCTATAGACAAAATGCCGCATAAAGTGGAACAGACATCAGCCCATCATTCATTCCGAAGGGCTTGGTCGATAGCCTGATTCGGCGCACGCCCGGATGGGTCTTTTTAAGTGAGGACAGGCTTCGAGATCTTGTGTTCTCTCCCGCCTTGACTTCAATCGCAGACAAGCATCCCTGCTTCTCTACTACAAAGTCGATTTCCGCACGATTTTCTCGCGCCCAATAATGCAGCGGATAGCCCATGGCTGAAAGCTGTTGGGCAACGTAGTTTTCGGTAAGTGCACCCATGAATGTGCCGCCGATACCGGCAAGAATATCGGCGCGTTGAGCACCGGCCTTGGAGACGAGCAGCCCTGTATCCGCCTGATAGATTTTAAAAGCAGAAGGGTTAACGAAGGCCTCTAAAGGGCTTTCGATCTGCCCGACTAGGCTGCAGCGCGCCACCGTACCCGACAATACAAGCCAGTCGAGAGCATCTCCAAAGAGAGACGCATTGCCCCCCGCTCGCACTACCTTGTATTGAAATTTACGATTCTCTTTGGCAAGCTGCTGTGGAATGGAATCGAAGCACGCACGCGTCTTTGCGCTCAAGCGCTCATCAGCATATTTATTAGTGTCGGCGGAGTATCCGTCGAGAATAATCCGATGCTTTTCGGCCACATCAATGATTGACTGATCATCGATGTACGTTTGGACCGCCTCGGGCATTCCGCCAACAACAAGATACTGCCGATAGAGCCTAAGCGCCTTTTCATGAAGGCTTGGCGCAAGAGGACCCATTAACTCGAATGACGAGCGTATCTCATCGACCAGCTGATCGTGCCCCATTGCCCAGAGAAACTCCTCGAAATCGAGTGGAGTCATCTCGATCAAGTCGGTCTTTCCGACGGGGAACGAATACGACTGATGGTTAATGGCAACCCCAAGAAGCGACCCAGCAGCCGCAACGTAATACTCGGGAGCATCTTCGCAAAAGTATTTAAGGGAAGTGAGCGCTTCCTCGCATGCCTGGATCTCGTCAATGAACAGTAAGGTTTTGCCAGGCACGATACGCTGTCCCGTACGAGCCTCGATCGCGCGCACAATCGAATGAGGGTCAAGACCGCCCGAAAAATCCGCTCGCGCCGACCGGTCGTTCTCAAGATTAACGTAGACAACCGATTCGAAAAGATCCTGGGCGTACGTTCTGAGCAAATAGGTCTTGCCACACTGGCGCACGCCTTTGACCAGCAAAGGTTTTCTATCAGCTCTGTCTCGCCATTCCCTAAGGAGCTCGTCTGCCTTGCGACGCATACGTAACCTTCCCTCATGAACTTCTATTTAACAATATTTTAACGCGGATTAATTTGTTTTTAGTTATTTTTCTGCGTTTAAAAATTGTTCTATACGGCACTTGAGGGAATGCGCCCCTATCTCTCGGTAAGGACAGCAAGCATTTCCACCAACACCGATTGCCATGCGCTCTTCTTGCCCTTAGGCGAGCTTGCGAGCGAGCTCTCGCACCTCTTTCAACTTGGGCGAGGATGCCATGCTGCCGCGCTCGGTCATACCGCTGATGGTGACAATGCCCTGGTCCGCCCACTTGCAGTAAGCGCAGGTTGACTTGTACATGGCGATCGCCGCGTCATAGACGCCCTGGCTGTGGCTATCGAGCAGAAGGGCCGTCTTGGTGAACGGGAATCCCGTGGCACCGAAAGCGTACAGACGGTCGATGGCGGCCTTTTCCTGCGCGGTGATATCGAACCAGTAGATAGGCGAAGCAAAGACGACCATATCTGCATCTTTCAGCGACTCGATCACGTTGGCCATGTCATCCTTCTGCACGCAGACGCCCCCATGGGCGAAGCAGTACTGGCATCCCAAGCAGCCGGCGATCTTCTTGCTGGCAACGCGAACGACCTCAACCGTATTACCGCCCTCACGCGCGGTCTCGGCAAACACCTCGACCATGGTATCGGTATTGGCGCCCTTACGCGGGCTGCCGCTCAATACAACGATATTCATAGGATTCCCTCTCCTTCATGCTGCAGGCGCGCAGCATTTTTTCTTGTAACCAAAACAAATGGGGTTAATCAATCGCCAGCAGGCCATATCTCTTGCTCAAGTTCCCTAAAGAAGCTCAAGGCGATTGCGATTGCCTTATACAACGTCGAAAATCAAAGAGGGCCCATAGCAACGCCACCTACCTGAAATGACATGCGGTCAAGACGAGCTACGAGGATCGTGACGAGCCGATACCGCTCGCATACCCCCTTCGGAATAGGCGCTGAGCAGCTCCTGAGCGTGGGCAAACTCGGGCCCTCGCCTCCAACCGAGCAGGCGGTTGACCGCGAGATTTCCCTGGACGTTGTGGACGAAGAGCAGATAGGCGTCCTCGCGCGAAAGCCCAGTCTCCTCCATGATCGAGGGAACCATCTGCTCGGCGCCGCGCTCGACGACGCGCTGTGCCACCCGGGCGTACGCGTCGTCATCCGAGTAGAGCAGATAATAGTCATCGTTTGCCGGCGGACGCTGGCAGAGGGCACCCGCCTCCGTTCCCTCGAGCGGCGGCACCGCCGCCAAGGCCTCGTCGATAAGCGCGTCGAGCAGGGCGAACTTGTCCTCGTAGTGCAGATAGAACGTGCCACGGTTGATATCGGCGCGGCGGCAGATATCCGCTACCGTCATCTTCGCGAAGCCGACCTCGGCCAGCAGCGCGAAGAACGCCTCCCGTATGACCGAGAGTGTATAGCGTCGGCGACGATCGATCTTCCCCGCTTCCATTACCCCTCCAATTGCAACGCTCGACAATGCCCGGCAAACGCTCGTTTATCGACAGCAGGCCGAAGCTGTTCATTGCTCTTAAGCAAATCGACATGGATACTTTTTATAGACACCTGTTTATAATAGCTGAAAGAAGGTATCCAGTGACCCTGTACGAGCAGCTCGTTATCGAGCTCACCAACCAATCGTTTTCCCTTCAGGCCGCCTACCGCAGCGGCGGCACGCCCTATGAGCTGAGTGACCGCGAGCCCGAGCCCTACGACCAGCAAATCAGGGACTTCGCCCGCATGATCGAGGAAGCCGATTGCGTGCTGGTGGGTGGGGCCTCTGGGCTCTCCGCGGCGGGCGGCGGCGACTTCTATTACGAGGACAACGCAACCTATCGCAGGCATTTCGGCAAATTCGCCGAGCGCTACGGTTTCAAGGGGTCGTTCTACCGCTGGCCCACCGCCGAGGCGCGCTGGGGATACCTCGCCACCTTCCTCGACACCACGCTCAACGCCCCGCTGCGCAAGCCCTACAGGGACCTCGACGCCATTCTCGCCGAGAAGGATTTCTTCGTGCTCACCACCAACCAGGACACGCAGTTTGTGAAGCTCTATCCCTGGGAGAAAGTGGCAGAGATCCAAGGCGACCACCGCTTCTTTCAGTGCTCCCACTGTTGCACCGACGAGGTGTGGAACGCGGTCGAGCCGGTCTCCCACATGGTAGAGGCCATGGGAGACGGTCTGGAGGTTCCGACAGAGCTCGTGCCGCGCTGCCCGCACTGCGGGGCAGAGGCGTTCCCCTGGGTTCGCGGCTACGGCAACTTCCTGCAGGGCGAACTCTACGAGGAGCAGTACCGCAAGGTGTCCGACTGGCTCGACGCGCACGCACGGCAGAGGATCCTCTTCCTCGAGCTGGGTGTGGGCCGCATGACGCCCGCGTTTATCCAGGAGCCGTTCTGGGCCCTCACGGCGCAGTTACCGCAGGCCAGCTACATCGCCGTAAACAACAAGACGCAGTTTCTCCCCCGCGCGATCGAGGATCGGGGGCTCGCCGTTCGCGCCGACATCGCCGACGTGCTCGCCGACGTGCGCAAGACGCTGGGGAGGTAGCGCATGGAGACGGCGAAAGCAGTTCGCATAGGCAGGGCGCTAGCCGAAGCGGATCTTGTCATCATCGGCGCTAGCAACGGACTCGACATGGCGGAGGGGCTCAACCTTTTCTGCGCCGATGCTCATTTCCAAGAGGCGTACGGGGACCTCGCCCAGGCAGACGGCATCGGCTGCATACTGCAGGGGCTCGCTTCCCCGGATGCCAGCGTGCGACGCCGATGGGCCGAGCGGTTCCATCAAAAGGAGTATCTCGAATATGAGCCCGGCTCGCTCATGAACGGGCTGCGGCGTCTTACGGAGCACGCCGACACCTTCGTGGTCACATGCAACATCGACGGGCACTTCGCGCGCGCCGGGTTCGACGAGGAGCGCGTGCTCGAGACGGAGGGGAGCATACGCACGTCGATCGACGAGCGGCGTCTCGCCCATCCAGACGCCCTCGCCACGGCCCAGCTCGAGGAGCTCGAGCGCCTTGTGCAAGCCCAGCGCAACGGCAGGGTCGCCATCCTCGAACTTGGCGTGGGACTGCGCAACGGCATCATAAAGCACATGCTCGCCCAGATCGCGAACGTCTGCGAGCACGCCACCTACATCGTGTTCAACTACAGCCAGGCTATGGCGCCCGATGCATCGTGCGAGACGATTCTCGTTGACGGCGATATGGCCCCGGCTTTCGAGGAGATCGCCCGATGCCACCCCTAGAAAGAGAAGCGCGTAGGCTTCGAAGCCTTATCGACGATGCCGACGCCATCATCGTCGGCATCGGCTCGGGCATGTCGAGCGCCGCCGGGTTCAACCATTACAACCGCGCGGGCATGGCGCGCGCAGGAATGGCGGACTGGCAGCAAGCCTTTGGCTTCAAGAGCCTTTTCGACGGCTTCTACCACCTCTACCCCAGCCTCGAGCAGCAATGGGCATACTATGCGCGATACATCGACTTCATGCTGCGCGAGCTGGCCTCGCAGCCCTATCTCGACCTACGGTCCCTCATCGGCCATAAGGACTACTTCATCCTGAGCACCAATGTGGACACCCAAGTCGAGAAGACGTTTCCCGACGAGAGGATCTGCAACTATCAGGGAAGCTTCGCGCACCTTCAGTGCAAGCAGCCATGCTGCGACGAGCTCTTCGACGCGAGCCCCTACGTCGAACGCATGCTCGCGGGCATGCGGGGTTCGAGGTCCTCAGCGAGGATATCCCCCGATGCCCGCATTGCGGCTGGCAGCTTGTGCCGTGGGTGCGCGACGACACGTTTCTGCAGGGTGCGGCCTGGCGCGAGAGCCTCGGACGATACGAGCGCTTCGTGCGCGAGCGCAGCGATCGCCGCGTGCTGTTGCTGGAGCTCGGCGTGGGCGAGATGACCCCCGGCATCATCACGCTCCCGTTCTGGAGCATGACCGCGAAGCTGCCGGATGCGCACCTGTTGAGCGTCAACATCTCGAACGGCTCGGCTCCGCTGCAGCTCGGAAGCAAGGCAGAGGCGATTCAGGCAGATTTGGGCGCGCTGCTCTCGGCGGCGCGGACGGGCGACGGTGCTTAAGCCTCCTTGTTGGTCGCTTTAAGGTATGCATCGTCGCCCACGGGCTCCAGCCACTCGTTGGAGGTCTCCTCGCCCGGAACCTCCAACGCGAGATGCGAGAACCAGCTGTCGGGCGCGGCGCCGTGCCAGTGCTTCACCCCCGGGGCGATGTTGACCACGTCGCCGGGGCGCAGCTCCTGTGCCGGCTTTCCCCACTCCTGGTAAAACCCTCGACCAGCCACGCAGACGAGGATCTGCCCACCGCCGCTTTTGGCGTGATGGACGTGCCAGTTGTTGCGGCAGCCGGGCTCGAACGTCACGTTGTGGACACCGACCTGCTCGGTGGAAAGGGGCGCGAGGTAGCTTTGCCCGATAAAGTACTTCGCGAAGGCGTCGTTGGGGGCACCGATGGGGAAAACCATCTCGTTTTGGTGCTGAGCCCTTGCGTCGGCGGCATCGTCGGCCGCCCAGACCTCCTTCGCCATGCGGAAGGCAGCCCACGCCTTGGGCCAACCCGCATAAAACGCCGCGTGCGTAAGGATTTCCGCTATCTCCGTCCTGGTCACTCCATTGTTCTTTGCGGACATCAGGTGATATTTGAACGAAGAGTCCGTCAGCCCCTGCGACATCAGGGCAACCACCGTCACCACGCTGCGGTCGCGCAGGGAGAGCTCACTCTCTCGGCTCCACACCTCGCCGAACAGCACGTCGTCGTTGAGCTGTGCGAATTTGGGAGCGAACTCCCCCAGGGCGTCTCTGCCTGCCGTCTGTTTAACTGCCATGATCGATTTCCTCCTGTCGATAGTTTTGGCACAAATCTGTTTCCGCGCGGCCAAACAGCCCGGCTAGATTCCCATGCCCATTCGCCGCGCCTGCTCCAGAGCGGGATGCCCGGCGATTTCGCCCACGCCGTTCACGCCGCCGGCGAAAACCGTTCCAGCGAGCGTGCAGCGGGAGAAACAGTCAACCCATCCCTGCATCGCCTTTTTCGCCCCGTCGAAGGTCGAGCGCCCGTTCTCCGCCGCCGTCGCCAACAGATATGCCTCGGTGAATGCATAATCGGAGCCAAAAAGCGGGTTAGCGCGGTCCAGCATGGTTTTGAGCTGGCCGCAGACGCTGTAGTAGTAGACGGGCGTTGCAAACACCAGCACATCCGCATCGTGCATTTTGGCGGCAATTTCCACGGCATCGTCTTGGATGACGCAACGCCCCAACTTTAAGCAGGCAAGGCAGCCCCTGCAGAAGCCCATTTGCTTCTCGCGCAGACGCACGGTCTCAACGCTGTGACCTGCCTCCCGCGCGCCGTTGGCGAAAGCCTCCGCCAGCGTCTCGGAATTGCCATTCTTTCGTGGACTTGAAGAAACTATCAAAACCGTTTTGCCCATTACGGAATACCCCTTGCGCTCCCGATTTACATTGACGAGAATGAAGGTAATACCTAAACCTGACTTTAGGTCAAGGAATGAATTCGACATTGTTTCGGAGGAGCCATGTACACAATCGGACAGGTGGCGGAAATGTTCGGTTTGCCCGCTTCAACGCTGCGATATTACGACAAGCAGGGATTGTTCCCGGGGCTGGAGCGGGCATCCGGCATTCGCCGATTCAGCGATACGGAACTCGAAGCGCTTCGGGTCATCGAATGCCTAAAGAAGGCTGGAATGGAGATCAAGGACATCCGGCTGTTCATGGAATGGTGCGCAGAGGGTCCCTCAACATACCCCAAACGCAAGGCCATGTTCGAGGAGCGCAAGGCCCACATGGAGTCGGAGATCGTGAACATGAACCGCGCGCTCGACATGCTGAAGTTCAAATGCTGGTACTACGAGCAGGCAATCCAAGATGGCAACGAGGATAGAGTGAAGGCGCTGATTCCCGATAATTTGCCAGAAGAAATCAAAGATACCTACGATAACGCCCACACTCAATAATGCCGCCCGATGCTCAAGGGGCTTTGGCAAGGAGTCGTTTTAGGCAGATATGCAAAAAGATAGCCTCCGAACCAGAGGGTCCGGAGGCTTTTATTCCCGTTATTTCGCTGGTGGCTTTACTCTATGGCGGCGCCGAAACAGCATCAGGCGGTACTCGACGGTATCAAAACGCGAGTTCAAAAGCCAGTTCCCGCTATTCCCGCTCAGTGACTAATCCAGGCCGAGTGTTGTCGATGCGTGTCGCGTCGTACCGCCTAAGGGCCAATTCGTGCGCAATTTGGGCGAATCAGGCCCTTAATTCGCGATTTTGTGAATGACTCAATTGATTCGCAAAACCGCAGGTCGCCTTTTTAATCACTCCCTAGTTTCCGCCGGGGTTCGTAGCGGGTGGCGTGAAAAGGGGTGATTCAAAGGGTCGGAGAGATGTCTATAGCGCAATCTTCTGGTATTGGCGCAGTGAGGGACTTCTCACCTCCATCAGTCCAAATCGTCAAGCTCCGAAAGACGTCGAGCTAGAGAAAAGGACCTATTTCCCGTCATGGATTGGGTTTACCTGCATGACTAGAGCCCTGGTGTAATTGGCTGGATCACCGTTCCGGGAACCGGTATCGACCTACCTGTCCGCCAAGCTCCTTCTTCAGCTCCAGCTTAGTATCTGACTCACACCGTTATAAGCAAAACCGAAGAGATGCGTCTTGGCCAAGAAATAAGGTTAGCCTTATCTTACTGCATGATTCGTGTGTTATAGTTAGATTGCTCTAACTGTTTGGGGGGCGATAGCCATGCACGAACGCAAGGGCTTCTGGGACAAGAATGCCGGTCGGTACGACCGTTTCATGCGAAAGGACCGGGCGGCGTATGAGAAGATGTATGAGCTGATCAGGCCGGTGGTAAAAGCAAAAACCGTACTGGAGGTTGCCACCGGCACGGGGCTTATCGCAAAGAGCATCGTGGATGCGGCGGTGCACATCGAGGCTACGGACGCTTCTGCACAGATGATCCTTGAAGCAAAGCGGGACAATCAATCCGCAAAGCTGCACTTTTCCGTACAAGATATGTTCCGCCTGCCCTATGCACAGAAGTCCTTCGAAGTGGTGATCGCGTCCAACGCGCTTCACATAGTGCCGCATCCGGAAAAGGCACTGCAAGAAATCAGGCGGGTACTGAAGGACGACGGCGTGCTCATCGCGCCAACCTTCACCCACGCGGGGAACTCGGTTTCCGGCAAGGCAAAAGCCTTTTTCATGAGTATGGCGGGATTCCCCCTCCACAGCAGGTGGACAAGCGAGGAATACCTGCGTTTCCTGCGTCAAAACGGCTGGGCGGTGCAGAAAAGCGCGGTGCTGAAGGCCTCGTTCCCATTGACCTATGCGGAATGCACGAAATCGGAGGGGCCAGATGTCGTTCTTTGAAAACACCCGCAAGCCCGTGGGCCTCGGCGGAAAACTTATGGTTGCCATGATGAATCTGGGCCACAGCCCTGTGGCGCGGTGGGGACTTCGATTTCTACGACTTGCGCCAAATGCCAAGGTGCTGGATTGCGGCTGCGGCGGCGGGGCGAACATAAAACGGCTGCTGAAAAAATGCCCGCATGGCGTCGTCAAGGGCGTCGACTATTCGCCCGTCAGCGTGGAGAAGACTAGAAAGCTCAACCGAATTGCAATTCAGGAGGGGCGTTGCGCCGTTCTGCAAGGCAGTGTGGCGGATATGGTGTTTGAGGATAGCTACTTCGATGCCGCCACGGCCTTTGAGACCGTCTATTTTTGGCCTGATTTGCCCCGATGCTTCCGTGAGGTCTGGCGGACGCTGAAGCCAGGCGGGACAATTCTTATCTGCAACGAGAGCAATGGCGATACGGACAAGGACGAGAGGTGGACGCAGATCATCGGCGGCATGACCATCTACAAGGACATTGAATTAAAGGCATGTCTGGAGCAGGCGGGTTTTCACGAGGTGCAGATACACAAAAAGAAAAAGTGGCTCTGCGTCACGGCGCGGAAGTAGGGGTATCAAGCACGGGCATTTTTGCATCCATCCTGCACATGGCGATAGGCATGACGGTCATAGCGGCTATGCTGGCGGCAATTATGACAGTTTTTATTCACTGAGGAAGAAACCTATGAAATGTAAAATTGAGAAAAACACCGTGCAGGAGACGCTGATCCTCCCGCTGTATTCCCGGAAGCTGTGTACGGAGTTGTACCCGAACCTTTACAGGGATGAAACAGCGGTTCGTCTGCTCGACCAGATCGACTACGACTTTTCAGAGGCAGAGAAAAACTCCCGCAGCCTGATACAGCGCTTTGGTGCGCTGGAGGTGGCCACACGGCAGAGTGATCTTGCTTTCGAGGTGCGGGATTACCTGAAAGGCCACCCCAATGCGGCGGTGGTCAATCTGGGCTGCGGGCTGGACAACACCGGCAGAACCTGCGACAACGGTAGATGCAAGATCTACAATCTGGACTTCCCGGATGTGATTGCCTTGCGGCAGCAGCTACTGCCCGCCGGGGATCGAGAACAAAATATCCCCTGCGACCTGAAAGACACCGCATGGTTTAGCAAAATCGATGCCTCCCGCGGGGCGGTGTTCTTTGCCTCCGGGGTGTTCTATTACTTTCTGACCCAGCAGGTCCGGGAACTGGTGCGGGGGATGGCGGACTCTTTCCCCGGCAGTGTGCTGGTCTTTGATGCTGCCAATCGGACGGCGGTAAAGATGATCGCAAAAACATGGCTTAAGACTGCAAAAATCAAGGATGTGGGGGCATATTTTGCGGTTTCGGATGCCGCCAAGGAAATCGGCACGTGGGACAGCCGTCTGCAGGTCACAAGTCGCGGCTATATGCTGGGCTACAACGATTTGAGAGACTCTTCTGTCAGCTGCTTTTTCCGGTTTCTCGCAAGGGTCGGTGACAACGGGATGAAAATGCAAATCGTGAAAATAAGATTTTGAGAGGCGAAAACGAAGCGCATTCACTTTGACGTCGAAGAAGACGGCTTTTACGGCGCATATTGGGCGTGCAAGGACACGCATACAGCAGCGGGCACGGATTCAATTGAAACCGTGCCCGCTATCTGATACTATATTATTTTATCGAACGTATGTTCTATTCCCACTCGATCGTCGCGGGCGGCTTGGACGTGATGTCGTAGCAGACGCGGTTGGCGCCAGGGACCTCGGCAACGATGCGGCCGGAGATGCGGGCCAGGACGTCGTAGGGCAGCTTGGCCCAGTCGGCGGTCATGGCGTCGCTGGACTCCACGGCGCGCAAGATGATCGGGCGCTGATAGGTGCGCTCGTCGCCCATAACGCCAACGGACTTGATGTCGGGCAGGACCGCAAAATACTGCCAGCAGCTGTGCTCGGAGTTGCGCTCGCCGGTCTGCTCAAACAGACGCTGGTTATAGGCGTCGAGCTCCTCGCGCACGATGGCGTCGGCGTTCTTGAGGATCTCGAGCTTCTCCTTGTCGACCGCGCCGATGATGCGGATGGCAAGGCCCGGGCCCGGGAAGGGCTGGCGGAACACGATGTGGCCCGGCAGGCCGAGCGCAAGGCCAAGCGCGCGGACCTCGTCCTTAAAGAAGTGATCGAGCGGCTCGATAAGGTCGAAGTGCACGCCCTCGGGGAACGGGATCAGGTTGTGGTGGCTCTTGATGGTGGCCGTCTTGCCGCCCGTCTTGCGAGCGCCGGACTCGATGATGTCGGGGTAGATGGTGCCCTGAGCCAGGTACTTGACCGGCTTGCCATCGGTCTCGAGCTGCTGAGCAACCGCGAAGAACTCTTTCCAGAACTGCGTGCCGATGATGCGGCGCTTCTCCTCGGGCTCGGTCACGCCGGCCAGAAGCTCGGCATAACGGTCCTCGGCGTGGACGTGGATAAAGTCGACGTCAAACTGCTTGGTGAAGACCTCCTCCACCTGCTCGGGCTCACCCTTGCGCAGCAGACCGTGGTTGATGAACACGCAGGTCATCTGCTTGCCCACAGCACGAGCGCCCAGGGCAGCCACAACGGAGGAGTCGACGCCGCCGGACAGGGCCAGAATCACGCGATCGCCACCGACCTTCTCGCGAAACTCGGCCGTCATGGTCTCGACCAGGTTGTCCATGCTCCAGTTGGGCTCCAGGCCGCAGATCTCAAACAGGAAGTTGCTCAGCAGCTGCTGACCGTACTCGGAGTGCTTGACCTCGGGGTGGAACTGCGTGGTGAAGATCTTGCGCTCGACGCACTCCATGGCGGCAACCGGGCATACGTCGGTGCTGGCGGTAACGGTAAAGCCCTCGGGCACCTCGGACACGGCGTCGCGGTGGCTCATCCACACGGTCTGCTCCATAGGCGTGGAGTTAAAGAGCTTGGCGCCGGCCGTGCGAGTGATGGTGGCGCGGCCGTACTCGCCCACCTCGGAGTGGCCGACCTTGCCGCCGAGCGTCACGGCCGTGATCTGATGGCCGTAGCAAAAGCCCAGGACGGGAAGGCCCAGGTCAAAGATGGCAGGATCGATGGACGGAGCGTCCTCGGCATACACGGAAGCCGGGCCGCCGGAAAGGATGAGCGCAGAGGCGTTCATCTCGCGAATCTCATCGGCCGAGATGTCGCAGGGGACAATCTCGGAATACACGTTGAGGTCGCGGACGCGACGGGCAATGAGCTGACCGTACTGCGCACCAAAGTCGAGTACGAGGACCTTTGCGGAAGCCTTTTGATCCATGGTTCCCCCTCTTGTTAGCGGGGAGCCGGTGCCCACCCGCGCGAATGAACGAAATTAACTTTCATAGTGTACACGTTATATGGGGTTTCTCGTCCCTCGCAGCCATCAGCGCACGGCAAACGCACGACCTGCACCCTTTTTGGTGGCGATGAAATGTTACTAAACGTCACAGATGATGTAATACGTTTGAACATTCGACGCCCTGTGCCACAATACTGCCGAACGACTCCGCCCTTGCGGCGGCAAAACGATAGGAATACCAGCATGAAGCGCATCCTTCTCATCGCCACGGGCGGCACCATCGCATCGACCGAGGACGGCAACGGCCTCTCCCCCGCCCTGACCGGTGAGGAGCTCGCCCAGAGCGTCCCCGAGATCTCGGGGCTCTGCGAGCTCGACGTGGTGCAGCCCATGAACATCGATAGCACCAATATGCGCCCGAGCGACTGGATGCGCATCCGCGACGTCATCGTCGAAGGCTATGCCGATCACGACGGCTTCGTAGTCCTTCACGGCACCGACACCATGAGCTACACCGCGGCAGCACTTTCATATCTGATCCAGGACAGCCCCAAGCCCATCGTGCTCACCGGCTCGCAAAAGCCCATGGGCAATCCCTTTACCGACGCCAAGCTCAACCTGTACCAGAGCCTGCTCTATGCGCTCGACGAGCATTCGCACGATGTTTCGATCGTGTTTGGCGGCGTAGCCATTGCCGGTACGCGCGCCCGCAAGCAGCGCACCATGAGCTTTAACGCGTTTATTAGCGTCAACTATCCGCCCATCGCCTACATCCGCAACGACCGCATCGTGCGCAATGGGCTCCACGGCACCCACCAGAATGAGAGCCCAGTCCGTTTCTACGGCAGCATTGACCCGCGCGTATTTGTACTCAAGCTTACGCCCGGCGTAAACCCGGGCATCCTCGACGCCCTTGCCGACAGCTACGACGCCGTGATTTTGGAGACCTTTGGCATTGGCGGTATCCCCGAGTTTGGCGAGTCCGGCGAGTCATTCCAAGAGACAATTTTCCGCTGGGTCGATTCGGGCCGTACTGTCGTTATGACCACACAGGTCCCCGAGGAGGGCCTTGACCTGGGTGTTTATGAGGTCGGCCGAGCTTACGCCGATCATCCGGGTATTTTGCGCGGCGACGATATGACCACCGAGACGCTCGTGGCCAAAACCATGTGGGCGCTCGGCCAGTCACGTGATGCGGCCGAGATTCAGCGCCTGTTCTACAGCCAAGTCAACCACGACCGCATCCCGATGGCGTAATTCAGTTGTCGACGGGTATCCCCTATTCGATACCCTCGAGAAGCTCTGACACCGTCATGCCAAGTGCGGGCGCGATCTTAAATAGAACCTTGAGCGTGAAATTTGCCGTCCCATCTTCGATTCGGTCGAGGTAGGGTCGGCTGATTCCTGTCGCCACACAAAAATCAACCTTGGAGATACCAAGGTCTCTGCGTGTCTCTTCGACCCGCCTGCCAAGAATCTGTTTCGCACGTTCGTCCATGCAGACGAGTTTGAAATGGAGCCGAATATAAACGTAAACTATAGTTTACGTTTTGCCGAATACACAGGAGTTTTCTATGTCGGGTTCTTCGGTCCGCATGTACCGAGCCACGCTTCGCACAAACAGCGCACCGCCCAAGCTCGTCGTCGTTGAAGCAGAATGTCTTTCGCCCGATGAGCGCACAGCATTCGCATTGCTATCAAGTCGAGTCGCCGCTGTTCTGGTCCCTTGCCCGGCGCAAGGTGAACTTGCCATCCAATGCCAAGCGCACAGTTGCTCGCTCAATCAGGCTGCCGTAATCGCAACCAGTCAACGCGGCCTGCCGCTCCTTTTAGAAGCCGGTATCGCGCTCTGCCTCCGCGGTGCCGGATACGAAAACGAGGCCGCCGCCGATGTAGTCTTTCAACCACGATCGAGCGGCGGCCTCGCAGCAGCCATCGAATATGCTTGCAGGCTCGTTGCCTAAAGGCGCAAGCTAAAAGCCCAGGCCAAAGCCCATACCGGTAATCGCCGAATACATAAAGTAGACGTTGATTACGTTGAGAAACACACCCGTGATGCAGCCGTTTCGCAGGTAGCGCTCGCACACGATGCGCGCCATGGCGGCGGATTCCTCATTGTTCTTTGCCTGGCGTCCCGCCGTAAAGTACGTCGCCACGCTCAGCAGCAAGTTGAGCACCGGCAGCGCCAGCAACTCGTAGCTCTTGCCCCAGCGCGTCGCCTCGCCGGCAGCATTAAACTTTGTTGCTACCTCGGGACCAATGTTGGGGATAACACACGCTGCGACCACCAGCGGAATCACCGCAAGTACGAGCAGCGCAATACCCATGTAGCCAGCTTTTTTGCCATATTTAAACATATGCGTCGTCCTTATACGTTAAAGCGGAAGTGCACGACGTCGCCATCGGCCATGACATAGTCCTTGCCCTCAATACGCAGCTTGCCGGCAGCCTTGGCGCCCTGCTCGCCACCGAGCTCGATGTAGTCGTCGTAGCCAATGACCTCGGCCTTAATAAAGCCGCGCTCAAAGTCGGTGTGGATGACACCGGCGGCCTGCGGGGCGGTCGCGCCCTGACGCACCGTCCAGGCCTTGACCTCCATCTCGCCAGCCGTAAAGAACGACTGCAGGCCAAGCAGCTTGTAGGCGGCCTGCGCGAGCACGTCCAGACCGGGCTGCTCCAGGCCCAGGCTCTCCAGGTAGTCGGCGGCGTCCTCGGGATCGAGCTCGGAAAGCTCGGCCTCGATTTTGGCGCAGATGGGCAACGGCTTGACACCGTCGATGGGCGCCAGGTCCTCGTTGAGCATATCCTCGTCTACGTTGGCCACATACAGAATGGGCTTCATGGTGAGCAAGAACAGGCCCTTGGCAGCGGCGCGCTCCTCGTCGGTCATCTCCATGGATGCGGCGCGCTTGCCCTCGTTGAGCCAGGCAAGCAGACGCTTGGCCACCTCGAACTTGGGCATGAGCTCCTTGTCGCGCTTGGCCTCCTTCTCGAGCTTGGGCAGCTGCTTCTCGAGCGTGCCCATGTCGGCCAAGATGAGCTCGGTCATGATAGTGTCGGCATCGCCGGCGGGATCGACGAACTCGCCCGTGCGGCCCACCTCGCGCATAACGTTGGGGTCCTTAAAGTAGCGCACGACCTCGCAGATGGCGTCGGTCTCGCGGATGTTTGCCAAGAACTGGTTGCCCAAGCCCTCGCCCTCGTTGGCACCCTTCACCAGGCCCGCGATGTCGACAAACTCGACCGTAGCCGGCACAATGCGGCCCGGGTTGACGATATCGGCGAGCTTTTGCAGGCGGTTATCGGGCACATCGACGATACCCACGTTGGGGTCGATCGTGGCAAACGGGTAGTTGGCGGCAAGGCCGGTTTTTTTGGTAAGCGCGGTGAACAGCGTCGACTTGCCCACGTTGGGCAGGCCCACGATACCGATGGAAAGGGACACGACAGCTCCTTTTGGTACAGGTACTTCAAACTGCATAAGTATAGCGCCGCCGCAGCATCCAGGCGAACCCGGACGCCACGGCGGCGCAAATGAAGCAGAGATTGGGGTCGCCAGCTAGTCCGCGAGCTTTTCCACCTGGTCGAGCATCTTGTCGAGCTTGGCCTTTGCCTCGGCCTTGGCCTTCATCGCCTCTTCGTGGGCCTTGGCCTTCTGGGCAGCCTTTTCCTCGGCCTCGGGGTCGACGACAACCAGATTGGACGCGTCGTGTTGAACCAGCTTGAGCGCATGCTCGGGACAAACCTTGACACAGGCGCCACAGCCTAAACAATACGTGGACTCCAACGCAAAGCGGCCGCTTCCCACCAAATCGCAGGCAAACGTGGGGCACACGTTGACGCACTCGCCGCACGACGTGCACTTGTCAAAATCGCATTCCGGCGTGCTCACCTGCATGTTCTGGGCAAGCTCGGGATGGTTCTGCAGTGTCGAGAGCACCAGCTGCCGCCCGTGCGTGAGCGAACGGCGACGCTTGGTCGTCGTGGTGCCGCACATGGTGTTGAGCGTGCGCTCCAGCTGGGTAATCTGATGACGATGGGCTTTGAGCTTCTGCGTCACCGAGGCCAGCGCCGCCGTCGCCGGGTTGAGCTTGGTCACTGTCAGGCCCGTCGTGCGAGCGATCTTTTCCATGTACTCCTTGCGCTCGTACTCGCGAAGCTTATGGCACTTGAGGCTCTTGGGGTCGACCTCCAGGCCCATACCCGTGCCAGACCACTCCTCGGCCTTCGCAATCGCCTCGCCCAGAATGTCCTCACCACCGGTGTTGCGGCATTTATCGCACACGCCCAACGGCAGGTACACGCTCACGTTGGGATAGTCGGCCAGCACCGAGAACCAGGTCTCGGCCGTAATATCGCCCACGCAGGCAACGACGACCTCGTTTTCGCGCGGCATGCGCTTAAGGGCACGCGTGCAGGTAACGTAGGCAGTCTCGTGGCTCGTAGCAGCAGAGACGATATCGTCATACAGGTTTTTGGGCGCCAGGCGCGGCGAGATGATCGCCTCGGTCGGACAGGCAGCGGCGCACAGGCCGCACTTGCGACAGGAGTCGAGGATCTCAATGGCGTCTTCCTCGACCTCGATAGCGTTGACCGGGCACACGTCCATGCACGCGGTGCAGCCGCTCTTTTCGTTTTTGCAGGTCAGGCACGGAATGGTATTGCCGCGCGGGCGCTCCTTGTAGTCGGCAGGATTCCACTGCGGCGCTGACGGATCGAGTGCATCGGTCACACCGCCAAGCGGGTTTTTAAGAAAGTCGAAACCCTTACTGATCTCGATAATGTCATCAAACAGATCGTGTTCCTGCGCCATGCGCGGCCCCTCCCTGAGCAGTGCAAACAAGCAAGAGATAATGATACGCCATCGGCTCACGCCTCGGGCAAATTACACGCGGCGCATCTTTGCGGCAAATAGCCTATGCCCATCGCCGCCTCGATTGCACAAGGTCAATCAAGCGCCAAGCTATGCCTCGCACATGAGCTGCACGAGCTTCTGTTTGGTCACCTTGGTCTGCTCGTTGGCCATGTTGCGCTCGTTTCTAAAGACCGCATTTGCAACACCCTGCAGATCGGTATCGGAAATCTCACCAAGGCCCAGCTCCTCGAGCGTGGTCGGCAGACCGACGCGCTGGCAAAACTCGAGCACCTGATCAAGCTCGGGCGCACGCTCCAGGCGCAGCTGCACCACCAGGCCAAATGCCACGGCCTCGCCATGCATGGCCCTGCACTCGGGCAGAATCGTCAGACCGTTGGCGATGGCATGCGCCAACGCCAAGCCACCGCTCTCAAAGCCGACGCCCGAGAGCAGAATATTGCACTCGATCAGGCGCTCAACTGCCGGCGATGTACGGCCCTTTTTGAGATCGCGCTTGGCAGCGACGCCGCACTCCATGAGTGTGTCATAGCAGGCACGTGCCGCGACCAGAGCCAAGTGCCCCGGCGCGCCACCGTGCTCGTTGGTGCCGCGCACCGCGGCGCACGAACGCGCCTCGAAGTACGTTGCCAGCGCGTCGCCCATGCCAGCGACCGTCATACGCAGTGGGGCCGCCGCGACCACGTTGGTATCGACCACGACCAGGTCTGGATTCTTCTCGAGCATCAGGTAGCGGTCGAACGACCCGTCCTCGTGATACAGCACCGAAATCGCGCTGCACGGACCGTCCATCGAAGCCGCCGTGGGGCATACGCACAACGGCAACTCGGCATAAAACGCAACGGCCTTGGCGATATCGAGCATCTTTCCACCGCCAATACCCACCACCATGTCGCAATACTCTGCCTGGGCTTCCTTAGCCATTTCGACAACGGCCTCTTCCGTACACGGACCGTCATAAATCTTAAAGAACGGCTCGCTTAGATCTTCATCCAGAAATCCATCGACGATCTGTCTGCACAGCCGATCCTCGGTGCCCTGGTCAAACAAGACATAGGCAGCGCAGCCCAACCATGACAAATACCTGCCCTGACGCGAAAGTTCGCCCGACCCCTGAACATACCGGCCGGGACCGCCATAAACCATAGGAAGCGCCATACGAGAATCCGCCCTTCATCAAACAACGATTGGTGCAAAGCAACCTGACCCCCTTGCACCAACTTGGTGCGAAGGGGTCAGGGTAGTTTGCACCATAGCAAAAAGGGGCAAAGCCATCTGCTGGCTTTGCCCCTTCCTTAGCTTGATTTACTCATCCATGAGATAGTAGTGGCCCAGCGCGTCGGCACCCAGGATGGCGTTTGCGACCATCTCGGGCGTCACCTCAAACGGCATGTTGCACATGGTGTCATCGGGCGCGCAGGCGGCCTCGGCAACAATCATGGCCTGCTCGCGCGTAAGCTCGGCAACGCCAAGTTCCTTCATCGTGACCGGCAGGCCCAGCTCAATGCAGAAGCCCAAGACTTCCTCGAGCTTCTCGGTCGGGGCATCTTCGAGTACCAGCTGAACGATGGTGCCGAAGGCGACCTTCTCGCCGTGATACATGCCGTGGCACTCGGGCAGCATCGTCAGACCATTGTGGATGGCATGAGCAGCAGCAAGGCCCGAGCTCTCAAAGCCAATGCCCGAAAGCAGCGTATTGGCCTCGATGATATGCTCGACGGCAGGCGTGAGCGCACCCTTCTCCAGCGCGACCTTGGCCTTGACGCCATCGGCCATAAGCGTCTCGTAGCAGAGCTTGGCGAGCGCCAGGCCAGCCATTCCGCCCTTGCCGCCGGCGCAGGTGCCGCCGTCGGCATCATGCGTCGCCTGGGCCTCAAAGTAGGTTGCGAGCGCATCGCCCATACCGGAAACCGTCAGGCGCACCGGGCTCGCCGCGATAACCGTCGTATCCATCAGGACAATATTGGGGTTTGCCTTAAGGAAGAGGTACTTGTCGAACTGGCCGTCATCGGTATAGAGCACCGAAAGCGCCGAACACGGGGCATCGGTCGAAGCGATGGTGGGGCAAATGATAACCGGGGACTCCAGGTAGTAGGCAACGGCCTTCGCGGTGTCGAGGATCTTGCCGCCACCGACGCCGACGATGATGTCGCAACCGTTGTCGCGAGCGAGCGCAACCAGGCGATCGACCTCGCCCTTGGAGCACTCGCCGTTAAAGTCCTCAAACAGCAGCTCGGCCTTAGCCTCAGCAAAACCGCCCTCGATCTTAGCACCGACGCGCTTCTTGCCCGAAGGCGTCACGATGACGAGGGCCTTAGCGCCGAGCGGCTCGACATAGGAACCGAGCTTGGCCAGCTCGTCCGGGCCCTGGATGTACTTGCTGGGGCTATTGAAAATTGCAGCCATAACTATCCCATTCTCTAAAATAAAAAAGAAAGGGGCTCCGTACAGATACGTGCGGAGCCCCTCGTTACGATAACAAGAGTCGATTAGAAATCGATGTCGGTGTCGTAGTAGCAGGCCTTGAGAATCTTCTCGAAGTCGGCAGCCTTGGTCTCACGCGGGTTCTCGGGCGTGCAGGCGTCCTGCTCGGCGTTCGCGGCGATCTCGGGGAGCTTCGCGAGGAACTCCTCCTCGGAAACCATCTGCGGGTTCTCGGCGTCGACCTTCACGCCACCATTCGCGTAATCCTTGATGGACTGCGGAATGTTGAGCTGGTCGTTGAGGTCGCGAATCTTCTGGACGAGCGCAGCGATGAGCTCCTCGTTGGTCTCGCCGGGAAGGTGCAGGATCTCCTTGGCCACGTAAGCGTAACGCTCGGCAGCGCGCGGGTCCTTGGAGTTCCACTGGATGACCTTGCCCAGGTACATGGCGTTAGCAGCACCGTGGATGATGTGGCCGTTCTCAAAAGCTGCACCGGTCTTGTGAGCCATGGAGTGAACGATGCCGAGCAGGCCCGAGGAGAAGGCGATACCGGCGATGCACTGAGCCTCGTGCATGTGCTGACGGGCCTCATGGTCGCCAGCATAGGACTTGGGCAGCCACTCGACGATCTCGCGGATGCCGTGCAGAGCGTTGGCGTCGGTGAACATGGAAGCGCAGGTGGAAACGTAGGCCTCCATGCAGTGGGTCAGAGCGTCCATGCCGGTATGAGCGCACAGCTTGGCGGGCATGGTGTAGGTAAGCTCGGGGTCGACGATGGCGACATCAGGGGTGATGTTGAAGTCGGCCAGCGGGTACTTGATGCCCTTGGCGTAGTCGGTGATGACGGAGAAGGCAGTGACCTCGGTAGCGGTACCGGAGGTAGAGGAGATGGCGCAGAAGTGAGCCTTCTGACGCAGCTCGGGGAAGCTGAACGGCTGGATGATGTTATCGAAGGACTCCTCGGGATACTCGTAGAAGACCCACATGGCCTTAGCGGCATCGATGGGCGAGCCGCCGCCGATGGCGATAATCCAGTCGGGCTCGAACTCGCGCATGGCCTCGGCGCCCTTCATGACCGTCTCGATGGACGGGTCGGACTCGACGCCCTCGAACAGCTTGACCTCGAAGCCGCCTTCCTTAAGGTCGGCCTCAACGTCCTGCAGGAACCCACCGCGGCGCATAGAGCTGCCGCCAGAAACGATGATGGCCTTCTTGCCCTTGAGGTTCTTCACCTCGTGGCGAGCGCCCTCACCAAAGTACAGATCGCGAGGATTGGTAAAACGTCCCATACTGTGCCTCCTAAACAAGCCCCTCTTAGACTTGCGTATATAACGGAGCACCCGATTGGCTCCGTTAGGACCGTTTTGCGCGTTGCCGGCGATGACAATGCGCGATGTCTAAACGTCTCAACGCTCAGACAAACACTATTCTACCGTTCTGGTTGGTCAGTTATTCACCTAAAGCCGACAATGATGAAACGTTTTTTCTATCCCTGAAGGCCCTTGTGGGGCATTCATACTCCCAAGCTGGGCAAACGTTTTATCAAGGTTGACCACATATCCCGGGCAGGACGGTGCTCCTCCAAAATGTGCCCCGTTCGCCGCCGAAAATCGACCGTTTGCGGCACCGTGATACCACTCGGTCGTCCAAGGTGCCGACATTTGTGCGACATCCGTCTTCGTGGTGCAAAGGTGCAAGTCCAAGTGCGGCACCCCCGGTGTGCCACATGCGGGTAAACTAGAAGCTTATATAGAGACATTTGAACCCTAACCGCAGCAAAGGAGGCCCCATGGCATTCGATCCCATTCAAGAGGATTGCCATCGCCTCGTTCTTGAGGCCTTGCGCCGCGACAATATCCCGCTCACCGACGGCACCGCCGTAGAACGTCTGATGGAACAATTCACCCGCAACCCCGCGCCGCTCATCGTGCACGACCGTGACCGCGCCGGGCATCTCATTGCCAAGGTGGTCGAGGCTGTCGACTACCGCATTCCCTTTATCCCTGACGATACCCAGGCAGAGCAAGAAGAGGGCGCTGCCGAGAACATGCTTCGCGAGGCAGCCGCGCTCGACCCCACCAACTGGGACGCCCAGCGCATGCTGACCGCCCTCACCGCCAACTCCAACGAGGAGTACGTACAGTACTTGGTATCTAAGCGCGATGAAGTCGAGCACGACCTGGCACTCAAAATCGCCTCGGCGCAGGACCCCTACGAGCGCGAGGCCGCTGGCGACCTTATGCGCCGCCCCTACCTGCGCTGGCTTGCCGCCCTTGCGTCGCGCGCCCTCATTAGCGGCCGCTATCGCATGTCGCTCGAAGCCGCAAACCGCAGCCTCGACTTTGCCCCCAACGATCCGGCCGGCGTCCGCCACACCGCGATGCTCGCCATGGCAAAGCTCGAATACCCCGCCGAGGAGCTCAAAAGATTTCGCTCCGCCCACTCCGTACCCTATCTCGCGAATACCCCGCTGCGCCGCCGCCCCAAAGATGCGGAGCGCGACTTGGACCCGTGGACGCTCATCGCACTGATGAGCGCAGCCTGGCGCGAGCTGGACTACGAGGGCGCCGAACACTACCTGCGTATCCTTGCGCGCTCGTGTCCGCACGCGGCCGAGGCGCTCTACTTCCAAACCGAGTTTCCCGATGGCGTCTATGCCCGCGTCAACGTGGGCGTGGGCTCCACCGACGAGCTTGTCCTTGCGCTGTCCGAGGCGACGCCGGTACTGCAGGAGGGCCTGGGCGCTCCCGACAACGCCAGCTTTGCCGCCTGGGTCGCCACCAACGACATCGTGCGTTCCCAGATCGACGAGCGCATCCTGCGCGCAGCCGAGCAGGGGCTTCCATTTAAGGGAGGGGACCTCTAATGGATCCGAGCGTCTACATCCCCGCCTACTTGGAGCGCACCTATCTGGCGTCGCACCCCGAGCTCACCGATGCAGCACGCGAGCTTGTCCATAACGACATGAGCGCGAATCCCCAAAAGTATGCGCAGTCCGAGCATGCCCAGGCGCTGCTGTCCTATGCCGGTGTTCATCGCCACCTGCTCAACGAGCTCCATCGCATCGAGGACATGGGCAGCGACGAGGAGTTCGAGCAGACGCGCAATCGCCTGTTCGACGAAATGCGCGATGAGCTGCTCAAGATTGTCCGCGTCGATGCACTGGCCGTCGACGCGCAGCTGCTCGCCATCATCCTGGCCGACACGCCCGTTGACGCTTGCCTGGGCGACCTGATGAAGCTCAAAGCGAGCACGGCCGACTACCTGCAACAGAGCGTGCCCGGGTTTGATATGGAGGCCCCGCACTATTGGACCAATAATGTTTTGGCCGACGGTGTCACCGCAGCAGACCTTACCGTGAGCGAGCCGGCGCTTATCGGGTGGCTCCACACGCTCGAGGCCATCTCGCAGCTGTGCATGGCGAGCGCTCGTTACCGCGCCGCCGCCAACTATTCTCGCCGTGTCCTTAAGACGGAGGGCTATCCCACCCGGGCCGCCGGCACCGTGCTGCTCGCCCTCGCCCGCCTAGAAGACCAGGACGGCTTTTTTGCCCTGGCCCACCAGCTCGAGGAGCAGATGGGGGCAGACGCACTCGAAAACTCTCCTTGGTACCTGCTCGCCCGCACGATCTTGCTGTTCAAAACGAACAAGATGCGCCCGGCGACGCGCGCGCTGCGTGAGTTCGCTAACCGTTGCGAGGGCGGCGCGTTCTTCTTGCTGAACCCCATGTACCAGACGCCGTATCTTCCCTGCCGACCCGAGCCGCGCGACCCCTGGGACCTTTCGCACCAGGCAGTTTGGGAGGCCGACGGCATCATCTCGGACACCCCCGACTTTGCCCCCTGGGCCAACGCCTGCGAAGATGTATCGCAGCTCGCCCAGGAATTTGCGCGCCGCTACGGATTCTAGTGACGCACTCGACCCGACCATGTCGTTTACGTTAGGAACGGTTTCATGAACCTCCGCTCATCTCTTGCCTGCACCTCGAGTGATATCGCTCGCTGGGGGCTGCGCTCTGTCCTTAAGCGCCAGGGCGGCGTACTCCCCGGCCGCATCGCCATGAAGATCAACCCCTATCTGCTGAGCGACCTGGCGAGTCTTGTCGACCGCAGCGTGGTGATCACCGGCACCAACGGTAAGACCACCACCTCCAACCTCATCGCCGACGCCGTTGCCGCCAGCGGCGCCACCGTGGTATGCAACCGCGCCGGCAACAACATGGAGCCGGGCGTGGTGGGCGCACTGCTCGAAGCGCGCAGCGACCTCAAGCGAGCCGGCGGCGGCAAGCGCGTGGGCGTTTTTGAGTGCGACGAGCTCTACACCGTACGCGTTCTGCCCAAGCTCAAACCGACGTACTTTGTGCTGCTCAACCTGTTCCGCGACCAGCTGGATCGCTATGGGGAGATCGACCATACCCAAGACGTCATTGCCCATGCGTTGGAGCTCTCTCCGGCAACAACGCTCATCTACAACGCCGACGATCCGCTGTGCGCCTCGATCGCCGCGCGCGTCCCCAATGCAAGCATCGCCTTTGGCATCGACGGCGCCACGGGCACCGAGTCCGACCGCATTAGCGACTCGCGTTTTTGCTCACAGTGCAACGCACCGTTGGAGTACGACTATGTGCAGTACGGCCAGCTCGGAGCCTATCATTGTCCTTCGTGCGGATGGGAGCGTCCCGCGCTGGTCCGTCGCGTGACGGGCGTGGAGCTCGGCTGCGACGGCTACGGCTTTGACCTGGTCTTTGGACCTGCGCCCGACGCTGCTGCTGCACACATCGCCACACGCTACAACGGCCTGTACATGGTCTATAACGTTGCCGCCGCCTTCTTTGCGGCGCGCGAGCTGGGCGTGGACGCGGCACATCTGCAGCCCACGCTCGATGCCTACGTCCCCGCCGGCGGACGCATGGGCCGCTGGGATATTGCCGGCCGCACCGTCGAGGCAAACCTGGCAAAGAATCCCGTAGGCTTCGATCGACAAATCCAGTCCATCAAGACGGCAGGCGGCAGACTCTGCGCTTTCTTCCTCAATGACAACGACGCCGACGGCCACGATGTCTCGTGGATCTACGACGTCGACTTCGAGCGCATCGCCGATACCCCGGGGCTTGTCGCCTTTGCCGGCGGCACGCGTGCACACGATATGCAGGTGCGCCTCAAGTACGCCGGCATCGACGCCGCCATTATCTCGGACGTCGCGCAGGCAATTGGCGCCATGGCAGACGAGGCCGCCGATGACACCTTCTACGCCGTCGCCAACTACACGGCCTTCCCGCCGCTGGTCAAAGAACTCGACGGGCTGAAGGGTGCCGATGCAGCCACGGTTGCCGCCCGCGCCGCAGTCCGCGCCGACGGCAGCGCTCTTCCTGTCGGTATCGCGCCAGTCGAGCTCTCGCGCCCGCTGCGCATCGTCTACCTGTATCCCGATGCCCTCAACCTCTATGGCGACGGCGGCAACGTCATCGCCCTCGAGCGCCGCTGCGCCTGGCGCGGCATCCCCGTTCGCGTGGATGAGGTCCGCATGGGCGAGGTGCTCGATCTGCATGATGCCGATATCGTCATGATGGGCGGCGGATCCGATCGCGACCAGCTAGCCGTGGCACACGAGCTGCTCGCCCAAAAAGACAAGGTCGCAGCCTATGTTGAGGACGGCGGTTCGCTGCTCGCCATCTGCGGCAGCTATCAGCTGCTCGGCCGTTCGTACTATATGGGCGAAAATCGCATCGAGGGCCTGGGCGTCATTGCCGCCGAAACCGTACGCGGCTCCGACCGCCTGATCGGCAACGTCGCCGTCAAGACCGACCTGGCACCCGAGCCCTTTGTGGGATTCGAGAACCACGGTGGCCGCACGCTTTTGGACGCCGATGCCACGCCGCTCGGAACGTCCGTCGTCACGGGCACCGGCAACAACGGCGACGATGGCTTTGAGGGTCTCATCTACAAGGGTGTCATCGGCACGTACCTGCATGGCCCGGCGCTGCCCAAGAACCCCGAACTCGCCGACTGGCTGATCGCGCACGCCCTCGAGCGCCGCGGCGATGCGCAGGCCACAGCCCTGCTGCCGCTCAAACCCCTCGACGACGCCTACGAGCACGCCGCCCACGACGCCGCCATGAAGCTCCTCCCCTAGCACCCCACCACCACAAAGGGGACAGGTACCTTTGTGGTGGTTTTCCAGTTTGCCAACGATATACGCGCCGGCAAAAAAGTCTGCTATACTCTTTCCCGCTGTCCCCATCGTCTAGCGGCCAAGGACGCCACCCTTTCAAGGTGGATATCGCGGGTTCGAATCCCGCTGGGGGCACCATTTGAAACGAGAAGCCCGTTACCCCCGCGGTGACGGGCTTTTTGCTACCCCAACGCCGGGATTCGAACCCGACAGGGTGCGGAGCTGAGGAAACGCGCAAGCATTTTCCAGCGCAGCACGCAAGGAGCGGAGCGACACAGCGAATGCGGGCGGCGCCAGCCGCACGCGGACATCCCGCTGGGGGCACCACAGAATCTGAGAAGCCCGTTACCAATTCGGTGACGGGCTTTTTGCTACCCATACGCCGGGATTCGAACCCCAAAGGCATAAAATGACACTGTCATCCAAGGGCCCGTGGACAAAAAATAGCAAATATGAGTACTGTTACCAATTTAGTAACAGCGATTTCATGCCCTCAGAAGGCGATTTGGACACAAGGCGTCCTACGGCGGAGGAATTGCAGGCATTTATCAGCTAAGTACTTGGACATATGTTGCGTAACACTGCATATTTTGCAAAAAGATAATGCTACAGGGCTTGTGACAGTACTCATATTTGACGTTTTTTGCCCACGACCCCTTATTGCGTGGGCGAATCAGTTGCAAAGCGGGATCCAAAGCGTCCTTCGCAAACAAATAGCCGGGGCCCGCGCGATGCGGACCCCGGCTCAATGCCGTGACGATATGTCAGTTACGCCCTACACGTAAAACAGGATGTCGTCGTAGGTCGGGACCGGCCAGTAGTCGGCTGCCACGATCTCCTCCATGGCATCCACGGCGGCGCGCAGCGTATCCATAGCAGGAACGACCTCGTGCGCGTACACGTTGGCCTGCTCCTGGCCATCGAGAGCCTCGGCCTTCTGATGTACGGCGTCGAGCGCCTTGATGGAGTCGTTGATGGCGGTGATGCCGTTGCAGAGCTTGTTGAGCGTGTTCTGCTCGCACTGCATGGCGGCCTCAGCACCGGCGGCACGAATAGTCTCAAGGCCCTTAGCGACCTTGGTGGCATAGGCGGTAATGACCGGACGATAGGTACGACGCGCCTCGCGAACCATCGTGGTAGCCTCGATGTTCATGAGCTTGTTGTACTTCTCGAGCTTGCAGTCATAGCGGCACTGAGCCTCGGCCTTGGTCAGGACGCCCGTCTCCTCAAAGAGCGCGATAGCCTTATCGGAAACAAAGGCGGGAAGAGCGTCGGCCGTGGTCTTGTTGTTGGCAAGGCCGC
Organism: Collinsella sp.; assembly: GCA_036553025.1. Lineage (GTDB taxonomy): Bacteria > Actinomycetota > Coriobacteriia > Coriobacteriales > Coriobacteriaceae > Collinsella. The sequence continues at coordinate 43,154 of JAXKBK010000009.1, forward strand.
GCTTCTCGGCCTCGATGGGCCACTCGTCGGAGTAACCGTCGCCGGAGAACAGGATGCGCTGGTGATCGGTCAGCACCTTCTTGCAGTACTCGAGCGCGGCGTCCTGGAACTTATCCTCGGGCGTACCCTCGAGTGCGTCGGCGAAGGACTTGAGCGACTTGGCCACGGCGGCATCGAGCACCAGGTTGGAGTCGGAGACGTTCTGCTCGGAGCCGCAGGCACGGAACTCGAACTTGTTGCCGGTGAAGGCAAACGGGGAGGTGCGGTTGCGGTCGGTGTTGTCCTGCATCAGCTTGGGCAGGGTATCGGCGCCCAGGTCGAGCACGCCGCGCGTGGCATGGACGGAAGCCTTGCCATCGATGATCTTCTCGACGACCTCGGTAAGCTGGTCGCCCAGGAAGATGGACATAATCGCCGGAGGAGCCTCGTTGGCGCCCAGACGATGATCGTTGCCGGCCGAGGCAACGGAGGCACGCAGGAGCTCCTGATAGTTATCGACGGCCTCGATCACCGCGGTGAGGAAGACGATGAACTGCAGGTTGTCGAGCGGGGTGTCGCCCGGGTCGAGCAGGTTCTCGGACTCGGTGCCAAGCGACCAGTTGTTGTGCTTGCCCGAACCGTTGATGCCCTCAAAGGGCTTCTCGTGCAGCAGGCAGACCAAGTCGTGACGGGAGGCGATGAGCTTCATCTTCTCCATCATGACCAGGTTCTGGTCGATGGCCTCGTTCACCTCGCCATAGACAGGAGCGAGCTCATGCTGGCAGGGAGCGACCTCGTTGTGCTTGGTCTTGGCAGGAATGCCAAGCGCCCACAGTTCATCGTCCAGGTCCTTCATATAGGCCGAGACGGTGGGGCGGATAGCGCCAAAGTAGTGCTCCTCGAGCTCCTGGCCCTTGCAGGGAGCAGCGCCAAAGAGAGTGCGACCGGTGATGACCAGGTCCCTGCGCTTGCGGTAAGCGTCCTTCTTGATCAGGAAGTACTCCTGCTCATCGCCCACGGAAGGAACGACCTTCTTGGGGGTCTTGCCAAACAACGCCAAAACGCGCTTGGACTCACGCGAGAGCGCGGTCATGGAGCGCAGCAGCGGGGTCTTCTTGTCCAGGGCCTCGCCCGTGTAGGAGCAGAAAGCCGTGGGGATGCACAGGACATCGTCCTTAATGAATGCGGGGCTGGTGGGATCCCAAGCGGTGTAGCCACGGGCCTCGAAGGTGGCACGCAGGCCGCCGTTGGGGAAGCTGGAGGCGTCCGGCTCGCCCTGGATGAGGTTCTTGCCCGTAAACTTGGTAATGGCGGTGCCGTCGTGGTTGGGCTCGAGGAAGCTGTCGTGCTTCTCGGAAGTAATGCCCGAAAGCGGCTGGAACCAGTGCGCGTAGTGCGTCGCGCCCTTGGAGATGGCCCAGACCTTCATGGCGTGGGCAACGGCGTTGGCCACATCCAGGTCGAGCGGCTCACCGTCCTCGAGGGTTGCAGCAAGGCGCTTCCAAATGTCCTTGGGGAGGTAGTCCTTCATGACTTCCTCAGAGAACACCATGGTCCCGAAGCGGTCAGTAAGTTCGGCCATACGGAACTCCCTTCGTATCGGCACCGCGTGAGAAGCGGTGTTGATTACTAACGAACGAGTCATAGATTAGGCTCGTCGTGTTTCCGCAACATTACCGTTATGTTGCTGTCACGAAACCAATCAATGAGGTTACCGCATCGCGGCGGCGTTGCCGCCCTCAACAGCCAATCAACTGTATAAATTGCAGACCTCTCCCCATGGTTTAAGGGTAGTCAATTTGGGATGGGGCTCTATTAACTGGTATTTCGCATCAGATACCAGTCTTTATAGCCCCATCCTAGATTGACCGCTCTGCTATAGGGAATGTCGATAGCAAGGCATCTTTGATTGGTATCCCCGAATAGCGAGTGAAACTCCACCGTGACACAGTGGTGCTGTAGAATCCTTACAACACATCACACTATTACGTATCTAAAGGAGCACGATATGCGCGTCGACGAGGTTTTTAAGCAGGCAGCATCCCAGGGCACCGCACCCGTTTCGTTTGAGATGTTCCCGCCCAAGGGCGAGCTGACCCTCGACACGGCTCGCGAAGTGGCAGGCAATCTGTGCAAGCTTTCGCCGAGCTTTGTCTCGGTCACCTGCTCGGCCGGCGGCTCGGGCAACGGTGCCACCACCGCCCCCATCGCGCATATGATTTCGAGCGAATTCGACACGCCCTCGGTGGCGCACCTTACCTGCGTTGGCCGCACGCATGCCGACATCGCCGCCAAGATCGACGAATACCGCTCCGCCGGCGTAGAAAATGTGCTGGCCCTGCGCGGTGATCTTCCTGCTGGCGCGACCGAGGACGACAAGCCCGCCTCGGACTACGCCTACGCCCGCGACCTCATCCCCGAGCTCGTCGACGCCGGCTTTTGCGTGGGCGCCGCGGCCTACCCCGAGGGCCACATTGCCTGTGAGGACCTCAACGCTTCGGTCGAATACCTCAAGCAAAAACAGGACGCCGGCGCGAGCTTCTTTGTGACGCAGCTCTTCTTTGATAACGAGTGCTTCTATCGTTTTCGCGAGCTTGCCGACAAGGCCGGCATCACCGTGCCCATTACCGCAGGTATCATGCCGTTTATGGGCAAGTCGCAGATCAGCCGCATGGTCTTTATGTGCGGCGCGTCACTGCCCTCCCCCGTCATCAAGATTCTCGCCAAGTACGAGAACGACCCCGAGAGTCTGCAGGCAGCCGGTGTAGATTATGCCGCCCGTCAGCTTTGCGACCTTAAGGAGCACGGTGCCGCCGGTCTGCACCTGTACACTATGAACCGTCCTGCAATCGCCGCGACCATTATGGAGCGTCTGGGGTAATGGAAAAACCGCACATCGATACAACCGTTGTTGAAGTGCCGGCCGACCTTGCGTCGCCGGCGCTTTACCGTATCGACGCTGCCCACCACCCTCGTGTCGACCGTGCCGAGATGCTGCGGTATCTGGGCTACGGCGGCCAGCAGATTGAGCCCGAGCTGTCCCGACGAATTGAGCTTGTAGTCGAGCGCCTAGAGCTGGATATCGAGCCCCGCGGCGTGCGACGCGTGTTTGCCGTCGATGCCACGGGCGTCGACGAGCAGGGCGAGCCCTGCATCCGCTTGGTTGGCACCAATGTTAAGCTGCGGGGTCGTGATATCTATCGCCACCTTAAGGACGCCCGCCTTGCCGCACTCATGGCATGCACCCTCGGCATGAACGCCGAGCGTCGCCTGCGCACCACGGGAGCCCAGCAGCCTCTGGAAGGCGCCGTGCTCGACGCCGCATGCTCTGCCTATGTAGAAGCCGCCGTCGAGCAGATGGACCAGCAGGTCAAGGCTGCGGCCGCTGCACACGGGCTCGCCGGTAACTGGCGCTTTAGTCCCGGCTATGGCGACTGCCCGCTCTCGGCCCAGCGCTCAATCGTGGCTGCGCTCAACGCTACGCGGCTCATCGGGCTTACCGTCACACCTACCAGCCTGCTCATGCCCACCAAGAGCGTGACCGCGGTGATCGGTCTGTTTGACGGCGAGGTCCACGACGCCCAGAGCCGCCCCACCTGCAATATCTGCCGCATGCGTGAGCACTGCCGCTTCCGCGCCGCCCACACCACCTGCTATTCCAGCCATTAGGAGCCCTCAATGTTTACTCCGCTTATCACTCATGATTCTGACGGCACTGCATTGGCGGCACCCGTTGATGCCGCACGTCGCAACGGTGCCACGTACAAGGCGCGCACGATCGACGATCTGCGCATTAAGGACGATCGCCTGCGTGCGGCCATCGAGGGCACGGGACACCTGCTGTTCGACGGCGGCATGGGCACCATGCTGCAGGCCGCTGGCATGAAGGCGGGCGCCCTGCCCGAGCTGCTCAACTTTGAGGAACCCCAGGTCATTACCGACATTCAGCGACAGTACGTCGAGGCCGGCTGCGACGTGATCACCGCCAACACCTTTGGTGCCAACGCCCACAAGCTCGACGGTACCGCCACCGTGGCAGATGTCTTTGCCGCCGCTGTCGCCTGCGCCCGTGCAGCCGGTGCCCACTACGTCGCCGGCGATATCGGCCCCATCGGCGCGCTGCTGCGCCCCTTGGGTACCCTCAGCTTCGACGAGGCCTACGACCTCTTTGCCGAGGAGGTGCGCTCTGGCGTCGCCGCGGGTGTGGACCTCTTTATTATCGAGACTATGACCGACCTTGCCGAGATCAAGGCGGCCGTCCTCGCCTGCCGCGAGAACTCCGACCTGCCCGTCTTTGCCACCATGACCTTTGAGGAAGACGGACGCACCTTCTTGGGCACGAGCCCCGAGGTCGCCGCCATCACCCTCGACGCCATCGGCGCCGACGTTTTGGGCATCAACTGCAGCCAGGGCCCGGCCGAGCTCCGAGGACTCGCCGCGCGTATGCTCACCGTTACGGACAAGCCCGTTATGGTGCAGGCCAATGCGGGACTGCCCCGCGTGGACGATGACGGAAACACCGTCTTTGATATCCAGGCACCCGAATACGCCGAGGCCGTCGCTGGCATGATTGAGGACGGCGTGAGCGTCGTGGGCGGCTGCTGCGGCACCACGCCGGCGCACATGGCCGCTTTGCGCACGCTTATCGATAACCACACGCCCAGCACGCGCCGCCGCAAGCCCAGCATGTCGGTCACGAGCGCCCAAACGGTCGTGGACCTTCCCAGCGACGGCCGCAAGATTGCCGTCATCGGCGAGCGCATCAACCCCACCGGTAAAAAACGCCTGCAGCAGGCCCTGCGCGACGGCGATCTGGACTACGTGGTGAGCCAGGGCATCAGCCAGCAGGAGCAGGGCGCCGACATCCTGGACGTCAACGTGGGCCTGCCCGAGATCGACGAGGTCAAGATTATCCAACAGGCCACCGAGCAGCTCCAAGGCTCCACGCTGTTGCCGCTGCAGATCGACTCCACCGATCCCGCCGCCGTCGAGGCCGCCGTACGCCGCTATGCCGGCAAGCCCATCATCAACTCCGTCAACGGCAAACAGCAGATCATGGATGAGATCTTTCCGCTGGTTGCCCACTACGGCACCAACGTCGTCGGCCTTACGCTCGACGAAGGCGGCATCCCCGATACCGCCGAGGCCCGCTTCGCCATCGCCGAGCGCATCGTGGCCGAGGCCGCCCGCTACGGCATCGGCCCGGACCGCATCCTCATCGACTGCCTGGTCATGACCGCCTCGACCAACCAGCGCCAGGCCGAGCAGATCCTGCGCGCCATGTCCCTGTGCAAGGAGCGCCTGGGCGTCAAATGCGCGCTCGGCGTGTCGAACATCAGCTTTGGCCTGCCCGCTCGCCCGCTGCTGGGCTCGGTCTTTTTGGCCGCCGCCTTTGGTGCAGGTCTGGACGCCCCCATCATGAACCCGGGCTCCAAGCGCTTTATGGACACCGTCTACAGCTATCGCGTCCTGAGCGTTGAGGACGAGGGCTCGACCGGATACATCGAGCGCTATGCCGGCTGGACCGATCCGTACAAGATCGCCGCCAACCCGGCAGCGGCTCAGGCCGCATCGAGTGATGCCGCGCCTGCTGCTGGCACCGCCGGCACTGACGGCAACGACGACCCGATTCGTCGAATGGTCGTCTCGGGCCGCAAAGGCGAGATCGCTGCCGAGACCGAGCGTCTGCTGACAGACCACGACGCTATGGACCTCATCAACAATCACTTTATCCCCGCTCTCGACGAGGTTGGCGTCCTCTTTGACCAGGGAAAGTTCTTCTTGCCGCAGCTCATGGCCTCGGCCGAAGCCGCACGCGTGGGCTTCGACACCATCAAGCGCCTGATGCCCGCCGGCGAGATCGCCGACAAGGGCAAGATCTGCGTGGCCACCGTCAAGGGCGACATCCACGATATCGGCAAGAACATCGTCAAGATGCTGCTCGATAACTACGGCTACACCGTCTTTGACCTAGGCCGCGATGTCGACCCGCAAGAGGTGCTCAAGACCGTGCAGGAGCGTGACATCAAGCTCGTCGGCCTCTCGGCGCTTATGACCACCACGGTCGTCGCCATGGAAGAGACCATCAAGTTGCTCCATGCCGAGGTTCCGGGCGTCAAGATCATCGTGGGCGGCGCCGTGCTCACCCCCGAATACGCCAAGCAAATCGGCGCGGACTACTACGCCAAGGACGCCGCCGAGAGCGCTCGTATCGCCGAAGAGGTCTTTGGGAAGTAACACAACGGAAACAACCGAGCACCAAAACGTGCCGCACGCGCCACTTGGCACGTGCGGCACGTTAGAATAGATAAGACTATGCTCGTTTTGGCAGATAGGAGCGCAAGGATGGCGATCACGCCCGCAGAAATCGCGGAAACCCGCGGCATGGTTGAGGAACAGAACCTCGACATCAGGACCATCACCATGGGTGTTTCGCTCATGGGTTGCGGTGACGAGAACCTCGACCGCATGTGCACGAAGATCTACGACCATGTGACGCACACGGCTGAGCATCTGGTCGAGACCGCCGAGAACCTCGAGCGCGAGTACGGTATCCCCATTGTCAACAAGCGCGTTTCCGTCACCCCGGTGGCGCAGATCGCCGCGTGCTGCAAGGATGAGGACCTCACCCCCATCGCGCATGCCCTCGACCGTGCGGCCGAGACGCTCGGCATCGATTACCTGGGCGGCTTCTCCGCACTCGTCCAGAAGGGCATCGGCGACGCCGACCGCCGCGTCATCCAGTCCATCCCCCAGGCGCTCGCCACCACGAGCCGTGTCTGCTCCAGCGTCAACGTCGCCAGCCTGCGCGCCGGTATCAACATGGATGCCGTGCTCATGGCCGCCCAGACTATCATCGATGCCGCTAAACTCACGGCCGACCAGGATTCCGTCGGCGCTTCCAAGTTTGTCTGCTTTGCCAACATGGTCGAGGACTCCCCGTTTATGGCGGGCGCCGTCCACGGCGGTGGCGAGGCCGACGCCGTCATCAACGTAGGCGTCTCGGGCCCCGGCGTTATGGCCGCAGCCCTGGAGACGCTGCCCGATTCCGCCTCGATGATGGAAGTCGCCGAAAAGATTAAGCAGACCGCCTTTAAGATCACCCGTGCCGGCGAGCTCATGAGCCGCGAGGCCGCCCATCGTCTGGGTGTCGAGAAGGGCATTGTCGACCTGTCGCTGGCTCCCACGCCTGCCATCGGCGACTCCGTCGCGCGCATCCTCGAGATCATCGGCGTGGGCACCTGCGGTGGCCCGGGCACGACCTGCGCGCTCGCCATGCTCAACGATGCCGTCAAGAAGGGCGGCGTCATGGCCAGCTCCAGCGTGGGCGGTCTCTCGGGTGCTTTCATCCCCGTGTCCGAGGACGCCGGCATGATCGCCGCCGTCGAAGCCGGTGCGCTTTCGCTCGAGAAGCTCGAGGCCATGACCTGCGTGTGCTCCGTCGGCCTGGACATGATCGCCATCCCCGGCGACACCCCGGTCGAGACCATCGCCGGCATCATCGCCGACGAGATGGCCATCGGCGTCATCAACAACAAGACCACGGCCGTCCGCGTGATTCCCGCCATCGGCAAGGACGTGGGTGACTGCGTCGAGTACGGCGGCCTGTTCGGCCGTGCACCCATCATGCCGGTGAACCCCAACGCCGGCACCGTGCTTGCCCATCGCGGTGGACGTTTCCCGGCGCCGCTGAACTCGCTGAAGAACTAGCTGAGGGGGACTGGCGAGGAGCCCCGGGGAGGGCAAATATATAAGGTCGCCTGCTCGGACAGTCCTGGCTCGCACGGAGAGCACATTAAGTGCTCTCCGGCTCGTGCGGAACTCGCGATCGACCTTATATATTTGCCCTCCCCGGGGCTCCCGCACAACGGGCCCTCGGTTGGGTTCTATCCCTTTGGCAGTCGCTTCGCTTCTGCCCTACTTTGCTGGTATGGCGGTTTGGCGTTGGATCGGTTCTTTCTGATATATGCTGGTTGCGGCTCTTCTTTTGGGAGGAGTCGCTTTTTTGTTGCTAGGAGGTTGGCCCGTGGCTGATGGGGAGAATCGTTCTGAGCTGCTTTCCACAGATTGGAATCTGGAGTGGATGCGTCTGCAAGCTGATCGGCGGCGGGCTGACGATTCTTTTGAGTGGGATAAAAGGGCTCGGCATTTTCGGCCGTTGGAGACTGCCCCTTATGCTCGGGATTTTATAAAGCTGCTGGCGCTTGAGCCCGGCGAGTCGGTACTCGATATGGGGTGCGGGGCTGGGTCGATTGCTATTCCGCTTGCTCAGGCTGGGCATCCTGTGATTGCTGCTGACTTTTCCCCTGCCATGTTGGGCACGCTTGATGCTGGCATTGAGTACTATGGGCTCGAGGATCGCATTACGCCGCTTGAGCTTGCTTGGGACGATGATTGGGATTTGGTTGGGCCGGTTGCCAAGACTGTGGATGTTGCCTTTGCCAGTCGTTCCGTCACCACAAATGACCTAAAAGGTGCGCTTGCCAAGCTCGACCGTACGGCTCGTCGCCGTTGTGCTGTCACGATGGTCGCTAACTCCAGCCCGCGCTATGATCTGCACTTGATGAACGCTATCGGCGCCTCGGTTACCTGCAGTAATGGCTTTGTGTACGCCTTCAACATCCTCATTCAGATGGGTGCCCTGCCGCAGGTCACGTACTTTGAATCGCCGCGTCGCGATACCTTCGACAGCCTTGAAGCGGGCGTGGCGGACTTTTCCCGCATGCTTGAGCATGGCAACGAGGATAAGGTCGACCGTCTGCGCGACTACATCGCCCAACACATGATCGAGAATCCCCATGCCGGTGAGCCGGGCTCCAAGGGTGTGCCGCAGGGGTGCTATATGCTCGACCATATCCGTAAGGTTCGCTGGGCGTTTATTGCATGGGAACCGGTCTCTGAATCCCGCTCGTAGCCCGTTCACAGCCCGAGCTGCCCATCACCTCGGCATCCGCATTCTTTGCGAACTGGGCAAACGCGCCCCACACCGCGCCGTTCCTGCGCTATCGTGGGACAGCTCACGTAGATTAAGGCCCCGTCGCGGGGCGCCCCATACATAGAAAGCGAGAACCCATGGCACTGACAGGAGCCCAGGTCAAGCAGCTTCGCAGCATGGCCCATCACCTCAATCCCGCCATCATCATCGGTAAGTCCGATGTCAACGAGGGCACCGTCGAGCAGACGGTCGCCTACCTGGAGAAGCATGAGCTCGTTAAGTGCTCCGTGCTCGATGGCTCCAGTCTTTCCGCCCGCGAGGCCGCCGAAGAGCTCTCCGAGCGTTGCCACGCCGAGGTCGTCCAGGTCATCGGCCGCAAGTTCTCGCTGTATCGCGAGTCCTCGCGCAAGGACATCGAGAAGATCAAGCTCGTCTAAGAGCCAATGATCCGGCGAGCCAACACATAGCAAGCTTACGGGCGCCCAAGTACTTCGGGCGCCCGTTTTTTATCGCTCGACCAGCACGCGATTGAGCCGCCCCTCCACCAAGCGCTCGTATAGACGCCGCGTCTCGGGCTCGGGCACGCCATTGACCTGCTCCCTTAGATGGTGCATATGCCCGCTGTACAGCTCGACGATATCGCGCCGCCGCCCCGCCGCACTGTAGACGCGCATGGCGCAGCGCACCATATCCTCACGCGCTGTTTCCTGCCGAAGCCCCGACTCCGCCAGCCAAATCGCCGACTGCAGATCGTTTTCTTCTAGAGCGGCATTTGCTCCCTTAATCATGCAATCGATGTACTTTGACTGCATAATGCGTCGCATACGCAAAAAGTAGGTGGGGTTACAGCCATTGGGAACATACAGCGGTCCGGCATAAAGCTGCTCAATCTTAAGGCACAGTTCAACTAAATGGGGCCCGCGCGCACCCGTGCGATTTCCCAAAACCTCGCGGCTTATCTGGTCAAACAGCCGTACATCGGTCTTGACGTAGTCGCCGTTGAGTCCGATGCATTCATTTTGGATGAGCACACACGACTTGCCATCCGGCGTCGGTCCCAAAGCCGACCGCAAGCGCGATATCGTCGAGTACAGGTTGTTGCGGGCGCTATTGAACTCGGCATGGGGCCACAGCTCCATGGCCAGCGTCTCACGATCGACGAGCGCATCCATGCCCAGCGCAAGCCGCTCGGCAAGTGTCGCCGCCTTCTTGCGCCGCCACATTTTGTCCGTGATGGGAAACCCATCGCGCTCGGCGCGAAACGCACCAAACATGCGAATCTCGATATGGTCGATGGTATCAACGGCTTCAACCTCGCCGGCCTGGAACAGGCGCTCGCCCTCCCCTTCCAGATCGTCGCGCAGCGAATACCGCGATAACTCGCGCACGGGAAGCTTCTTGCGAATCCTGGTCGCCGGCTCGCCCAGACAATGCATGGCAAGGCGCGCAAAGAGCCGATACGATGGCTCTAGAATCCCCGCACGATTCATGGACATCCAGGCCGCAAGATCGCTGTCTCGGCCCGCACAGGCCAAATGCAGCGCCACCATCCAGGCCTCCGCTCCACCAACCTGCGTCTGGCTTATATCGAGCAACTCCGCTTCCTCGCGCACCGAAACCATCGAGGTGTTACGCAGATACGCCGCGCGCTCCAACAGCAATGCGTTATCGCGCATGTACGCAATCGACTCCTCGGCAAGTTTGAGCACTTGGACCGCACGGAACTTTGCATTAACCGGCCGTCCCTCTGCCAGCGACTGCCAGCCTTCTAGCAACAGGCCAAACAGCTGAATCTGGTTGTCGCGCATGCGCACGGCAAAACGATCGAGCTCGTTGAATGCCGCGTCGTCGGTTACCGGCAAGCCGGAAAGGAGCCGCCGTGCCGCCAACACCATGCGCACCCAGATAGCCATCGCCTTAAGCCCACGTACGTCGAGCGCCTCCCGCACCACCGTCATCTCGTCGTCGCGCTCGTCGGTTCCCGCAAACGACCCGTCAAAAAGCTCCACCAGCATGCTGTCGGCCCGTATAACAATCCCCGCGATGTCGAGCTCGCAGTCGTAGGCCTTGCTCGTTTTGAGCTGCTGTAGAACGCCGCCGTCATCTCCCCGCTCGGTCAGGCAGCGCTTGACCTCGATATGCGCGGACAACATGTCGAGTGCGGTATGGGATGTCTCGATTTCTGGCACGGTCAGGTTCGTAGGAAGCCCAAGCCCGTTGTCCCCATAGCAAACAGCCGTCAGTGTCTGGGCCACCCTCCATGAAACAGGGTCTATTTCGCAGGCCGCCCGTTCGCCCCCGCGCTCGATGACCGATGCCATATAGCGAGCGAGCTTTGTATTGGACACGCTGACCGCTGCCAGATATACGCCAAGCGCCTCGGCAGGCGTTGGCTCTGGAGCCGGATCCTCGGCATCGATCGTGCCCAGCGCTGCTCGGCAGATATCGGCCCCGTGCCCCGTCAGAGCCAGATCGACCCCATACTGCCCAGCAAGTTCAAGGACCGCATCACGGTCCAAAAAGGCGTCCGCCAGGCCCATCGCCGCATCGCATCTACCCGCCTTAAGCAAAATCCGGGCCGCCCTCGGAACAAGTTCGGGGCGAACCTCGGCCACCAACTTGCGCAAGCGCAAGCGTCCGTTATCCTCCGTGCCCAGACACGTAAAACTCCGCTCGGCGGGATCCAAGCCAAAGATCGGGTAGTCGCGTACAAAGTAGGACTGGTCGACCATCGACAACCTCACCCCGCAAGCCTCGAGTTCTGCGATATTGCCCTCGCCCATCAAAACCATGAGACATGCCACACAAAACAGCGCATTATTGTCGAGCGAAGCCAGATCGACAAGTGCCGCGCCATATACGTTGACAATCTCGTTTTCGAGCAGACCGGCTACGTCGCCTTGGCCATACAGACCCGTCTGCAATGCCGAAACGAGCTCGGGCACGCCCTGCGTGAGCTGATAAAAGTCGAGCGATGTGCTGATCGAAAACGCCGATGCCCACGCCGAATACTCATAGGCATGCACCTTGAGCATCTGCGCATTGATCTTAACCGAATCGCCCAGCCCATGAATCAGTTGACGATTTGAAGGACGGCAGGAGATAAAGACCCCCACCCCCATAGCGCGCAGGCCGCGAATCCTGTCGATGAGGTCTTCGGTATCGTGCTGATCGAGGTTTGGCACATTATCAATCGCGATAAGGGAGTGCGGTTTGTCTTTGAGTTCTTCGGTAACCACCTCGAGCTGCATAAACAACTCGCGCCCAATGGCGCGATCGGCCTCGATAATCCGCACGGGGCCTCGCGTCGGGTCGCATTTAACCTCATGGGTGTACTGCAGCAGCACCGAGGTCTTCCCAAACCCGTCGGGCGCATAAAGAACCACGATGCCGGCCTTTCGGCCCTTGGCGAGAAGCTCATTCATCAAGCGTTCGCGTCGCACCATATAGCCTCCGCCCAGCGGCATCAGCTCGAGGTCGTCCATACTGCCCAAATCGTTTACCATGCCCGCTCCTCAACTCGACCGTATGGACACTGTAACCGCAAGACCATACAAGCCGCGCTATGAATAGAGCGACCTTGTGTTTAAGGTTGTCTTTTGGTACGCAAGCGGCAAGTTTTTGTACAGCGAGGGCCGATTGTTATTAATCCCCCGACTAATCGGTCTTTAAGCAGGTAAATGAGCTTGTCAGCTTGTCCCATCTAAGCGGCAGTGTAACGCAAATGAACAAGGTTCAGCTATGTCATTCAACTCGCCTAGCACCCGCTACCGTCTACGACCTTTTAGTGGCATTTTTGCATAGAATCTGGTATGGAATGAATCAAGCTGTTAGGCATCCGGCATTCGTCAAGCTTGCGGCAAGATTTTGGTCAAGCGGGCGGAGAGGGATAACAAAAAGGCCCCCGCAAAGCGGAGGCCTTAGGCAAGGCTATGTCGAGGTGCAGGATTCGCGCTACTCGCAGAGCGAAAGGGCGGCCTCGTCGGCAACGACAACGCAGTTGGTGTGCAGCTGCAGGATCGAAGCCGGGCACGCGGGCGTAACCGGACCGTAGCACATGTCATGCACGGCCTGAGCCTTGGCCTCGCCGTTGGCGACGACCAGGATCATACGGGCGTACATGATGGTCTGGGTACCCATGGTGTAGGCCTGACGGGGAACGTCGTCGATGCTGTCGAACAGGCGGCTGTTGGCCTGAATGGTGCTCTCGGTGAGGTCGACGCAGTGCGTGCCCTTGGAGAAGTGGTCATCGGGCTCGTTGAAACCGATGTGGCCGTTGTTGCCAATGCCGAGCAGCTGCAGATCCGGGTAACCGGCGGCGGCGACGATCTTGTCGTACTCAGAGCAGGCAGCGGCGGCGTCGGGGTTGGAACCGTCGGGCACATGCGTGTTGTTCAGGTCGATGTTGATGTGATCGAAGAAGTTCTCACGCATAAAGTAGTGATAACTCTGGGGATCGTCGTGCGAAAGGCCGCGATACTCGTCCAGGTTGTAGGTGCTGACCTCGGCAAAGTCGACGTCGCCCTTCTCATACCAAGCAGCGAGCTGCTTGTAGGCACCGATCGGGGTGGAGCCGGTGGCAAGACCCAGCACGCAATCGGGCTTGAGGATAACCTGAGCCGAGATGATATTGGCGGCCTTGCGGCTCATATCCTCGTAGTCTTTAGCTTTAATGATCTTCATTACGCGTCCTTTCTCGTACAAGAGAGGCAAGGCTCCCCTTACAAGCACTTGCCCGCGGCCCGCGTCGGCCGCAACCAACGTGTGCGGCCACCAGGGCGAGGTCGCGTAATGTATGTGTCTCGTGTCTAACCGCGTCGAGGCCCCTGCCCGTCCACGGTGACCCAAAGCCGTTTAGCTTCGGACAAATCCCATCTTGCCACGGAGGGCGCCCTCTTTCAAGGGCGCCCTCCATAAACGTGTTTGAATTGTAGGCTAATGGCCACGTGCACTTGCTAGCGCTCGCGAGCAACGATGAGCTGGTCCATCTCTTCGACATGCACACCAACGGAGCCCTTGATACTCGAGAACTCAACGGAGTTGCACACCAAGATGGGAACCGTCACATCGTAGCCCTCGGCAGCAATTGCCTCGCGATCGAACTCGATGAGCACGTCACCCTTATGGACGACATCGCCCACCTGTGCATGCACGCTAAAATGCTTGCCCTCAAGCTGAACAGTGTCCAAACCAACGTGGATGAGCACGTCTAGGCCATCGACCGTGTTAAGCGCAACGGCGTGACCCGTGGGAAAAATGGCCTCAACCTTGGCGTCTGCCGGAGCAATCACACGCGTGCCAGTAGGCTGAATCGCCACGCCCTGGCCCAAAAGGCCGGTGGCAAATGTCTGGTCATTGACCTCGGACAACGGAATGACGTCGCCCGAGATGGGAGCATCCAGCGTAAGAACTCGTCCACGCATACCAAAAGACCTTAGGACTTTAGTGAACATGCTCCCCCTCGGACATACCAATCAATCAAAATAGCTTTAACAGTTTACCACTTGGCACCCGTTTTTGACCATTAGGGAAGTTCGCGCTTGACAACCTCGACGATGTCGTCGACAACACGCTGAGTGAGCTCGTGCGTCTCCGCCTCGGCCATAACACGGACCAGCGGCTCGGTACCGCTCGGGCGCACCAGAATGCGGCCGCGGCCGTCAAGCTCCTTCTCGGCGGCAGCGACGGCATCCCAGATGGGCTGGCAATCGTCCAGGCCGGCCTTGTTGTCGGAATGCACGTTGACGAGTACCTGCGGGTACTTCTTCATGATGCCGGCAAGATCAGTGAGGGTACGACCGGTGCGCTTGAGCACGGCCAGCAGCTGCAGAGCCGTCACCAGGCCGTCACCGGTGGTGTTGTGCTCCAGGAAGATGATGTGGCCGGACTGTTCGCCGCCGATGACGGCGCCATCCGCGAGCATGCGCTCCAAAACGTAGCGGTCCCCCACGGCGGTCTGAACCATCTCGAAGCCCTGCTCCTTCATAGCGATGGAGAAGCCAAGGTTGCACATGACGGTCGAGACGATCTCGGAGTTGGCGAGCTTGCCGCGGGCGGCGAGGTCAGAACCGCAGATAGCCAGGATGTAGTCACCGTCGATCTCATTGCCCTCGCCGTCGACGAACAGCACGCGGTCGGCGTCGCCGTCGTGGGCCAGGCCGATATCGGCGTGGGTGCGCAGCACGAGCTCGCGCAGGGGCTCAAGGTGAGTGGAGCCGCACTCAACGTTAATGTCGGTGCCGCAGTAATCAGTGTTGATGGCATGGACCGTGGCGCCCAGGCGCTGCAGCGCAGCGGGCGTGGTCTGGCAGGAAGCACCGTGGCCGCAGTCGACGGCAACAACCAGGCCATCGAGCTTAAGGCCGTCGAGCGTGCTGATGGCATGATCGACATAGGCCTTGCGGGCGTCTTTCATCTTGATGATGTGACCCACACCGGCGCCGGTCGGCAGCGTGTCGGCAGCCATGGCCTCCTCGGACATGACCCAGGCGCTGATCTCTTCCTCGACAGCATCGGGAAGCTTCATGCCCTTGCGGCTAAAGAACTTGATGCCGTTGAACTCCGGCGGATTGTGCGAAGCGGAGATGACGATGCCACCGTCGAGCTCATTTTGGACGGTGAGCAGCGCCACGGCCGGCGTAGGGATAACGCCGCAGCAGTGCGGACGGCCGCCCTCGGCCATAATGCCAGCGGTCAGAGCACTCTCGAGCATGGTACCCGAAAGACGCGTGTCGCGGCCGATGCAGATGTCCGGGCCAAGGAACTTGGTCGCCGCGCGGCCCAGGCGAAACGCGAGGTCGCACGAGAGGTCGGCATTGGCGACGCCACGGACGCCGTCGGTACCGAAGATGTTCTGGGGCATAGGATCGCTCCTTCCCTAGCAGGCGATATGCAACCGCCCACCCTAGTCGAAAAAGAAAAGCGGGACCCGCCGAGGAATCGGCAGGCCCCGCTTGTACATTGTATCTCGTAAGGAGATAAAACCTTAGCGCTTGGAGAACTGGGGAGCGCGGCGGGCCTTCTTGAGGCCGTACTTCTTGCGCTCGACCACGCGAGCATCGCGCGTAAGGAAACCGGCCTTCTTGAGGTCAGCACGGTAGTCGCCAGCGTTCAGAAGAGCGCGAGCGATGCCCAGGCGCAGAGCGCCGGACTGACCGGAGATGCCGCCGCCATCGCACAGAGCGATAACGTCGAACTGACCGGCGGTGTCGGTCACCTTGAAGGGAGCAAGGGCGTTCTCAACGAGCTGATGACGGCCGAAATACTGCTCGGCGTCACGCTTGTTGATGGTCACCTTGCCGGTGCCGGGGACGAGACGGACGCGGGCGACGGCGTTCTTACGACGGCCGGTACCCTGGTAGACAACGGTGTTCTCAGCCATCTTTAAGCCTCCAGCTCAATCTTCGTGGGGTTCTGGGCAGCATGCGGATGCTCGGCACCAGCGTAGACCTTAAGCTTGGTCATCTGGGCACGGCCGAGGGTGGTCTTGGGCAGCATACCGCGAACGGCGCGCTCGATGACCTTCTCCGGGTGCTTCTCCATAGCCTGGCGGAAGCTCTCAGCCTTGAGGCCGCCGTTGTAGCCGCTGTGGCGATAATAGGTCTTCGTGTCGGCCTTGTTACCGGTAAGCTGGACCTTATCGGCGTTGATGACGACAACGAAGTCGCCGCAGTCGCTGTTGGGCGTGAACTGGGGCTTGTTCTTACCGCGCAGGATCATTGCGATCTGGGTGGCAAGACGGCCCAGGACAGCACCATCGGCGTCGACGAGAACCCAGTTGCGCTGGACCTCGCCCTGCTTGGCGTAGTGAGTCGATTTCGAAATCACTTAGACTCCTCCATGTACAGTACGTGTTGTTACAGAGATTCACGGGGCTCTGCAAGTAACCCGTCCATATTACCCCGCTCGCCGTACGAGTCAACAGGTATTTTGGCTCCGACCAGAGTTTCTGCACATGTCATCCACGAGCCGTGATTTTTCCAACTCTTTAGCTGTTGTCATTTTTTGAGGGTTCGCCGTCGCTAGCGCTCAACGAACTCTTGGATTTCCGCGAGCAGGCGCTTTGCCTCCTGACGGCCCTGGATATACAGGTCCAAAAGCTTTGCCGGATCGTGCTCGACATGGCCGACCTCGACCGGCTTTTGCGGAGCGACGACCAACGCGCGGCCATCGCGCTCATACTTCCACAGGTGCATGCGCTGGAGGTTATAGCGGTCGTGGCGCGTCTCGATAGCCTCGAGCAGATAGGGGTAGTCAGCATAACGGGCGCGCGCCGCCGGCAAAAACTCGTAGGGCTTTTTCTCATACGAGCGGTCCTGGGTGACGATGACGACCGCACGGTCGAAGCCCGCCTCCTCGAGCACATGCTCGATAGGAACCGAATCGGCCACGCCGCCGTCGACGTATTTGTGCCCGTCAATCTCGACCGGCGGCGTCACCAGCGGCAGCGAGGTCGAGGCGCGCACGGCGTCGAGATCGAGCACGGCGCTTTTGACCGGGAGGTACGTGGCGGTTCCAAAGAGCATGTCCGTCGCGACGGCGTACATCTCAATGGGGCTCGCGTCGAACGTCTCGTTATCAAATGGATCCAGGCGGTCCTGGACGTCGTTGAAGATAAAGTCGTAACCCACGATGGAACCCGTGGACGCAAACGACGCGGCGCCCATGTAGCGGCTGTCGTTGCAGAAGGTCAAATTGACTCGGTTGGTGCGGCCGATCTGGTGCGACTTGTAGTTGACGCCGTTGAGCGCACCGGCCGAGACGCCGTACACCGCCGGAATTTCGACACCGGCCTCCATGAGAACGTCGAGCACGCCGGCGGTAAACTGCCCACGAAAACTGCCACCCTCCAAGACGAGCGCGACCTTGCCGGCGTTCTTTGCCTTATCTTCTGCAGTCATATTGACCTCCTGCGATTGCGTTTTGACTTTCTTCTACCCAGTTTTGGGATGGAGGGCGCGCAGGTTTTTCGAGGCGGCAGGTGCAGCGGAAAGTGCGTCCCAGTTTGAGGCGGGATTACGGGATGCGCTTTCCGCCTGGGCTGCCGTTGGGAAAGCGCGTCCCGCCCTACGGCTCGATTCCGGGTTGCAGTTTCCGCTTGAGGCGTCTTCCGGAAAATGAATCCCATTCCGAGCGTCGATTCCGGGATGCGGTTTCCGCTTGAAACGTCATCCGGAAACCGCATCCCAGTCTGAACCGGAATTCTGGGATGGATTTTCCGCCTGGGGCGACGTTGATGCGGGGCATGGCAGGCTGCAGTCCGATCGGCATCGCATCTGCATAGGGTTGAAGCTTTGCGCGGAGAATCCGCGTATTTGCTTCGCAAATCCGCACCGGCTTCGGCCGCCCGCCGGCGTCCTCGCCCGCTCGCTACAAACGCTTCGCGTTTGCTTAACGCTCGCGCCCTGCACAGAGTTCGATTCTCCGCGGTACGAACTGGAAATAAAAAGGCAGGTAGATATAAGTATCTACCTGCCTGTTACGTATGGTGGAGCTGGCGTTCATTCGGTCGAACACCTCGCCACCTGGATCTATAGCGCCAGGTGGCGACGGATTATCGCCCAAGCCGGCAGAATCGTCAAACGTGAACGCCACGCGCAGGCCGTCGTCATCGTCGGGGCCGCCCAGCACCACGCGCGCCACGAACGTGCGCAGAAGCTGCGCGTCGTCCACCTCGGCGGCGGCCATGCCCTCAAGCCAGAACAGCGCGCGGTCGTAGTCAAGGCGGGCGGCCTCAAGGGCCTCGGCCGTGCGCAGCTCGTCCTTGAGGAGCGCCTGCCGCTGCTTCAGCGCGTCTATGCGCTCCTTGCCGCCCGGCGGCGCGATGCCCGACTCGATGGCCGCCCATATGTTGGAGAACGCCGTCTCGATCTTGGCCAGCTCGCCCTTTATGGTCTCGCTCAAGGGCTTCTCGTCGGCGCGCTCCTCCTCGGCGTCGGCCAGCATGCGAGCGATGCGCTCGCGGCTGTCGGCGCTGCCCAGGGCCTCGCGCACGGCGTCGGCCACGCGCTTCTCCACGACATCGCGGCGCACGGTGCGCCCGCAGCTGCGGCAGCGGTAGTAGTGATAGGGCCTGCCCGACTTGCCCGTGCCGCTTGTGCCGGTCATCAGCCCGCCGTCGCGCCCGTCGTAGAGCTTGCCCGTGAGCGGGAAGTCCCACGCTTCGGTCTTGGCGCGGGGCCTGTGCGAGTCCTCAAGCATCCGTATCACCCTCTCCTCGTCATCCATGGGAACGATGGCGGGCATGCCGCCGGGCACGACCACGCCCGCGTAGCGGTACTCCCCGCCGTTCTCCCGCCGCATCAGTATGCGGCGCACCGTCTGGAAGCGCCACTTGCCGCCGCGCTTGGTGCGGTACGGCTCCCAGGCGCGCACCACGTCGGCCACCGACTTGCCCGACAAGACCATGCGCACGCCCAGGCGGATGGCGGCGGCCTCCTCCTCGTTGACCACGTAGCGCCCGTCCACTATGTCCCAGCCGTAGCGCACGCAGCCGTTGGCCATGCACCGCTCGGCGTTCTTCTGTATGCCGTCGCGTATGCGCTCGCCGTCGAGCGCGCTCTCGTACTCCGCCAGCACCTCCAGCATGCCCAGCTGCAGCACGCCCGCCGAGCCGTCCGAAATGTCCTCGCCCGCGTACAGTATCTCGACGCGGCAGCGGCGCAGCATGATGCGCGCCATGGCCATCTCGTCGCGGTTGCGCATGATTCGGGTAACTTTATATATGACCACGAAATCGAACAGCCCTCGCTTGGCGTCGGCCATCATGCGCTGGAACTCGGCGCGGTCGGTGTTGGTGCCCGTCTGCGCGAAGTCGCAGTACGTGGCCACCACGCGCAGGTCGTTCTCGGCGCAGTAGGCGCGGGACTTCTCCACCTGTATCTCTATGGACTCGCCGCGCTGGTTGTGGCTCGAGAAGCGGGCGTATATCGCCGCACGTCCGCCCATGGCTACCTGCCTAATGTGTAAAGAGTCGGCGGAGTATCGCCTGTCGGACTCGTTTCACTGATTCGGGAGACGACAAGTTCTCCGTTAACGATCTTTGAGGTGACTATCCAATAGTGGCCGAACGAGGCACCACTCTCGAAGAGAGCGTACTCGCTTTCAATCCTTCCCGGGTCCCCGTTCGGCATCAAGCTAGCGGTCATCCTGATATGAGCTCTCGGCGCCCTAGGTTTGCGCATCATCCCGGAATCGTATTCAAACCGGAACGGAAACTTCGACACCCGACCGGTTTTTTCCGTAAACGGGATGCACCGAATAGCGCAAAGCGGAAAACGCAACAAGCATTTATAGGAATCCGATAAATCAGGCATAGGGACGGAAAACTCGGGAAAAGCAGCAAGGGAATGAGCATCAGCAAGCAAGTTGTTGGCCTGACGAACAAGAGCCTCAACTCTCGGAACGTCCTGCGGAGCAATGCTGAACATATCGCGCATACGCTCGGTTAAAGTCGTCCTGATCGCTGGTCTTCCTTGGAACTCATAGGGGAAGTCGGGAAACTGGTCAGCCCATTCCGGCTGAAACTCGTCAAATAGTTCGTCGTAGTTCGACTGCGGGAGTTCCATACATTCGGGAACATAGGAAACCGGCTCGGCCGTCCTTCTCCCCTTTTGCTTCATATAATCAAACAGGCCCATGGCTACTCCATCTCGCTGGCGGCCTGGAACCACACCACCGTGCCGATCACGCGCACGGGGCCGTCATCCATGCCGAAAATCATGTCCTCGTAGTCCTCGAAGCTGTCCGCCGACAGCATCAGCTTGGTGCTGCCCTTGTACCAGCGGCGCATGACCGCGCGGTAGTCCTCGGTCTCCACCACGGCGATGGACCCGTTGGCGGGCTGGCGGTCGGGGTCGACCAGCACGTGGCTGCCCTCGGGTATGACTCGGTTCATGCAGTCGCCCTCGACCTCCAGGGCGAACGCGCGCGGGTGCCCGGCGCACACGGAGGCGGGCACCTCCACGCGGTGCGCGACTTCCTCCTCGTCGGCGAGCGCGCCGGCGTGCACGCGCCCGAGCGTGAGCAGCGGCACGGTGGCGCTGCTGGCCACCACGGGCATGGCACCGGCGGGCATATAGGAGCTGCCCTTGGGCTTTTTGGTCACGGGGTCAATCTGATCCATTCCGCCGTCTTCTATAAGGTGTGACTTACTAATCTGATAGCAGGCCGCCATGCGCTCAATAGCTCCCATACGGGGTTCGGAGCGGCCATTTTCCCACTGTGAAACGGCGTTACCTGTCACACCTGCAATCTCACCCAGTTCATCCTGGGTAACGTCGAAAATCTGCCGTAACTTCTTTATGTTGTCGGATATCGGCATCTTAACTCCTTCCAGGACTTAAATTTATTTTCAATTTTACCAAAATTAATCTTGACCGTGTTCTGAAGATTAATTACAGTTATGGACAGAAAGGAGGGAGTATGAAGTCACTCAAGCAGGCGCGCATGAGCAAGGGCGTAACCAAGAAGGCAATGGCTGAACATCTGGGCATTTCAGGACCTACATACGATGTTTATGAAGACCACCCCGACCGTATGCGCATCGAGACGGCTAAAAAGGCCGCCGACTTCTTGGGCTACAAACCCGAAGAAATTTTTTTCGCTTCAAACTGTAATTAGATTTACCTATCAGAAAAGGAGACACACCATGACCACCAAGAGCCACCAGCCCGAGTTCGTCGCCGAGATCATCGGCAAGACGCTCGACCACCTCATCGACGACCGCAAGCGCGTGGCCGTCGACTTCGAGCTGGCCGAGAACGGCTGCATGGAGGAGACGCACGGCAGCCTCAAGCGCCGCATCGCGGCCATGTGGGGCTTCCAGACGAGCGGCATCGAGCTTCTGGAGGCGAGCACGATCTGGTTCGAGCTCGGCGGCATGCAGTTCAACGTCTACAGCTCCGTGCAGTTCAGCGTGAACGGCAAGGGCTGGAGCACCGACTTCAAGACCATCGCGCGCGACACCGCGTACGACGAGAAGGAGTAGGCCATGCTGAACGAGGTGACCGTACGGGGGGGGTTCACCGCCCTCAACGTGAAGAGCGGCAAGTGCGTGCTGCAGTTTGAGCTGGACCCGAAGTTCCGTGACTTCATCCCCAAGCTGGTGGAGTTCACGGGGCAGATGCTCAACATCCACGTGTACGACGACCAGGAGGTGATGTTCGTGGATAGGGACACCGGTGAGGTCGCCTACGAGGACGCCCCGCTGCTTCTGCCGGGCGTCGCGGGCGAATGACCCCGATACAGCGCGCCATGTGCGACGAGTGCGCCGCCATGATGCGCGAGTTCTACAAGGACCCAGAGAACGAGAGGAAGTTCCAGGAATGGAAAAGATCAAGGGAAGGAGGGTGCGCGTCGCAGCCGGCAAGCGAAAGACGCGCACCGCAACGGTTCACTTCCGAACCGAGACCAGTGTAACACCCGAGCAGCGCCGCGAGAGGCTGCAGGCCGTTTTCGCCGCCCTGTTCGTCTGCGCGTGCATCGCCGCCACATGGGCGCTGGAGGCAACAGTATGGCCGAGGTAGACGCCAAGGCCCAGGCCCTCGTGGCCAAGGCGTGCGGCTGGGTTGCCTCGAACCCCGATACATGGGCGAAGCTGCGCCGCATCTGCTACCGCCTGATGCTGGAGGGCCACGTCATCCAGCGCGACAACGTGTACACCCTGGCGTGCCAGAACGGCATGACCGTGAGCGAGGCCAGCGAGTTCAAGCGCGACCACAACCTGTGGAGCGTGCTGTCCCGCTACATGGTGCTGCAGCGCCCCTCCATGCTGGCCGCCGTGAGCTTCCGCCGCACGCCGGTGGACTCCGTGGACCTGGTGGGCACGTGGGAGGCCATCGTGGGCCCAGCCGTTTTCGCCGCCTCCACGCTAACCGAGGCGCAGGGCATCTACGACGGGGGCGCGCAATGAGGTGCACCGTCACGGTCGAGGGCCGAATGCCGAGCCTGAACGACTACATCAGCGCCGAGCGCGCCAACCGCTACAAGGCGGCGGCCATGAAGAAGCGCGAGACGGCGCGCGTGAGGGCGGCGGCCATGCAGCAGCGCGCGCCGCGCTTCGAGCGCCGGGTGACCGTGCGCACCACGTTCTACGAGCCCGACATGCGCCGCGACGCCGACAACGTGGGCTTCGCGCGCAAGTTCGTGCTCGACGGCCTGGTGGCGGCGGGCGTAATCAAGGACGACTCCCGCAAGTACGTGGTGCAGTGCCCCGACAGGGTGCTCACCGACAGGGCGCGCCCCCGCGTGGTCGTGGAGGTGAGCGACGAGTGACCCGCCGAGACAAGGGCAGGCCACACAGGGCGTGGCGCAAGGCCGACCTCGACCGCATAGCCGAGCTGGCGGGAAAGGTGCCCGCCCGCGAGATTCGCCGCGAGCTGCGGCTGTCCAAGAACCAGTTGGATAACGCGCGGCGCTTGATCAACGCCAGCGGCGGCCACGTGTCCCTGCGCTGCTACCGCCACCGCCTGGAGCTGTGCCCGTCGTGCGGGTGCCGCAGGGCGACCCTCGGCAAGGACGGCATCTGCGAACCGTGCAGACGCCAGCAGCAGCTTGAGGCCATAGAGGCCCGCATAGCCGAGCTGCTGCCGAGGCTGACCGCAGAGGAGCGCCGCACCTACGAGCGCACCGAGTGTGGCCGAGAGAGCCGCGCCGACCCCATGCCGCAGGCCCCGGACACCTCGGGCATGAGCCGCTACGCCGCCGACAAGGCAGCAGAGGCGCACGACGAGGCCATGGAGCGGTGGCTGTGCCGTTACCTGTACCGCAGGGTCAAGGCGGCGCAGAAGCGCAAGGAGCGCATAGAGAAAAAAGTTCCGAAATCCTGAAAAGTTTTTATCACTTTTAGTTTTCCCAGTTAGGAGACCCAAATGCTCACGGAAATCATCAGCAAGACCGTCGCGGACAAGACGGTGGACAGCATCCTGAGGCGCATCGAGCGCGCCGTCCCCGTGCCCGATCCGGGCGACGGCGGCTTCGACGCCGCCATGCGCCAGGCGTTCAACATGGGGGCCGCCTGCATGGCCGCGCAAATCAAGAACGGCCCCGTGCCCACCAAGCGCATCGCGCTCATGGGCGAGGTGGCCCGCGTGGCGTGCCGCGCCCGCCTGGTGGGCATGGAGTGCCGCGTGGTCGTAGACGAGGGGGCCCGCGCATGCAATCGCTAGAGGAGGTCGCGATCTGCGACGTGTACCCCTACGAGCGCGCCGACGGCGAGCCGATGAACCCGCGCGACTTCACCACCAGGGAGAGCGCCGAGCACATCGCGGCCCTGGCCGCGCAGTTCAAGGCCAACCGCCTCAACCCCGGCCAGCCCGTCATGAAGCCCATCCTGTACAAGGAGGGCGGCATCTACTGGATCGTCGACGGCGAGTGCCGCGTGCGCGCCATGAGGGCCA
This sequence comes from Collinsella sp., assembly GCA_036553025.1. Lineage (GTDB taxonomy): Bacteria > Actinomycetota > Coriobacteriia > Coriobacteriales > Coriobacteriaceae > Collinsella. The sequence goes on from JAXKBK010000009.1 coordinate 67,466, forward strand.
TCGGCACCGAGCGTTTCCTCGCCGAGGTCTACGACGACCTGGACGACGCCGAGCTGGCGCGCGTGGAGGCCGCCAAGGCCATGGTGGAGACCAACGCCAAGCTGGGGCTGACCGCCGAGGAGAAGTCGCGCGGCGTGCAGACCATGCTGGCGCTCGACATTCCCGACGAGGAGGTGGCCGTGGCCGCCCGCACCGACGCGGGCACCGTGGCCAAGGCGCGCCGCGCCGCCCGCAGGGTGCAGGACGCCGCCTACGACATGACGCTCGACCGCCTGGTCGCCATCGCCGAGTTCGAGGGCGACGACGAGGCTGTGGCCGAGCTGCGCGACTGCAAGCAGTCCGAATGGCAGCGCGTGTACGCGAGCCTGAAGGCCGAGGCCGAGCAGAGGCGCAACCGCGCCGAAGTGGTGGCGGTGCTTGCCGACGCGGGCGTCGAGTTCGTCGACGAATGCCCCGAGGGCTTCGCCGCATGCCGCACGTTTTCCGACTACCGCCCCGACCTGGCGGCGCTGGACGCCTACGTGGCCGACAACGCGGGCGCGGGGCTTCTGGCCGAGGAGACGTCGTTCGGCGTGACCCTGCTGGCGCCGGTGGCCGAGGGGGCCGACGAGGCCGCACAGGCCGCAGCCCAGCGCAAGGCCGACTTCCAGGCCGCTTACGAGGACGGCGCGAAGGCCCGCCGCGAGTGGCTTGCCGCCCACGCGGGCGACCTCAAGTCGATGCGCCGCACGGCTCTGGCGCTGACAGCGTTCGTCATGGAGGCCGAGGCCGTGGAATCGTTCGAGGAGCTGCTGGGCCGACCCATCGACCGCACGCCCACCGAGCTGGCCATGGCCATGGGCTGGCGGGCAGCGTGGAACATGAGCGGCTGGACGGCCTGGAGCCTCATGGAAGGCGGCAGCTCCGTGTACTTCAACCGAGCGACGGTCGAGAACGTGACCATCATCTACGAGGCCATGAAGGCCGACGGCTACGAGCCGAACGCGGCCGAGACGGAAACCTACGAGGCGTGCATGGCGCGCCTGGGAAGCGAGGAGTAAATGAGCGAAGCAGTTGAGGCCGAGATCATCGAGCCCGAGGAGGCGTCAGAGCTGACCGTGGCGTACTCCCCCGCCGTGATCGAGGCCAACTTCGACGCCCTGGAGGCGCACGTGCGCAGGCTGGTGGCCGACTACGAGGGCGCGACCTACGACATGGGCAAGGACGAGAACGTGAAGGCCGCCAAGCGCGACCGCGCCTACCTCAACGGCATCGCCAAGGAGATAGACGAGCGCCGCAAGGCCGTGAGCCGCGAGTACACGAAGCCCCTGGCCGCGTTCGAGGACAGGTGCAAGGCCGTGGCGGGCATCGCCAAGCAGGCGGCCGACGGCATCAAGGCGCAGCTGGACGAGGCCGAGGAGGAGCGCCAGCTGCGCGCGTACGCCAAGCTGCGGGAGCACTACGAGGAGTTCGCCGGGCTGCTGGCCCCCGTCGTGCCCTATGAGCGTTTCCACGAGAAGCAGTGGACCAACAAGACCTTCGGCGAGGTGAAGGCATTCAAGGCCCTGGAGGCCAAGGTGGAGCGCCTGGCCCAGGACTGGGAAACCCTCAAGGCGCAGTTCCAGGGCGAGCCGTTCTACGACGAGGCCGAGCGCGAGCTGTTCGCCACCCTGGACCTGGGCGCGGCCATAACGGCGGCGCACAAGGCCGAGGAGGAGCGCCGGCGCATCGCCGAGCTGAAGGCGGCCATGGAGCCGGAACCCGTGGAAGAGCCCGAACCCGAACCCGAAGCGGTGCCCGAGCCCGCGGAATGCCAGCCCGCAGAGTTCCCGCAGCCGCTTGAGCAGATGCCCGAGCCGCAGCCCGCGCCCATGCCCGCCCCGGTGCCGCCAGCGCCGCCCGCACCGGCACCCGTGGCTATGGCGGGCGACCCGTGGACGGTCGTGGTGCCGTGCGCCACGCGCGAGCAGATGCAGGGCGTCGCGGCGGCCCTCAAGGCGCAGGGCGTCGTGGGCACCATCATGCACGGCACGGTGGGCCAGGTTTACGAGCGAATGAACGGAGGCTACTAGCATGACCCAGGAACAGCAGCCCATCGACCTCATGGCGGCCGTTGCCCGCGTGCAGCGCGCCGTGGTGGTGCCCAAGGCCAAGTACAACGCTTTCGGCAAGTTCAGCTACCGCAGCTACGAGGACATAGTGGCCGCGCTGAAGGAGCCGTGCGCCAAGGAGGGCCTGGCGTTCTTCATGACCGACGAGCTGGTGCAGATAGGCGACCGCTACTACGTGAAGTCCACGGCGTGCGTGTTCCCCGCCGAGGGCGGCGAGGGCCTGCTGCAGGTGAGCGCCTACGCCCGCGAGGACGAGCACAAGAAGGGCTCGGACGACGCCCAGGTGACCGGCATGGCGTCGAGCTACGCCCGCAAGTACGCGCTGTGCGGCGCGTTCGCCATCGACGGGCAGAGCGATCCCGACGCCATGGAGGAGCATCCCGCGCCCGAGGAGAAGCAGCCGCCCGCAGACGGCCCCTTCACGGCCCACTGCCGCAGCTGCGGGGCGCGCTACCAGTTCGCCAGCATGCCGCAGTACATGGAGTTCGTGGCCAACAGCCCGTGCTGCCCGCGCCCCGACTGGCAGGTGGAGTAGATGCAGGCGCTCACCGAGGAGCTGGACGAGCTGACCGACAGGCTGGAGGCCGAGCTGAAGACCTGCAAGGAGTCGGGCTGCCAGTACGCCGAGAACGAGGCCGAGTACCGCAAGGCCCTGCGCATCGCCATCCTGAACGAGCGCCAGAAGGGCACGCCCGTCACCATCATCGGCGACGTGTGCCGGGGCCAGGAGCAGATAGCGGAGGCCAAGCGCCGCCGCGACTGCTCCGAGGCCATCTACAAGGCCTCGCAGGAGGCCATCAACGTAATCAAGCTGCGTATCCGCATGGTAGACGCGCAGATCACCCGCATCTGGAACAGCGGGGACGTAACCCAAGGAGGGTATCTATGAGCATCAACCGCGTGTGCATATCCGGCAACCTGACCCGCGACCCCGTGCTGCGCTCCACGTCTGGCGGCATGTCCGTGCTGTCCATGGGCGTGGCCGTCAACGACCGCCGCAAGAACCAGCAGACCGGGCAGTGGGAGGACTACCCGAACTTCGTGGACTGCACGCTGTTCGGCACCCGCGGCGAGAAGCTGGCGCAGTACCTCGCCAAGGGCAGCAAGGTGGCCATCGAGGGCAAGCTGCGCTACCGCAGCTGGAACGACCAGCAGACCGGCCAGAAGCGCAGCGCGCTGGAGGTCGTGGTGGACGAGCTGGAGTTCATGAGCGGCCAGCAACAGCAGCAGGGCTACGCGCCGCAGCAGTACGCGCCCCAGGCGGCCCCGCAAGCGCCGCAGGCCCGCACGTACGGCCAGGGACGCCCCGCCCCGGCACCTGCGCCGCAGCAGCCCGCCTACGCGCCGCAGCCGGCCACTCAGCAGGCGTACGCGCCACAGCAGCCCGCGCCGCAGCAGCAGGCCATGCCCGATCTGTACGACGAGGATATCCCGTTTTAGGGAAGGCGACGGCGACACTATGGGCATGGTTATACACGACGACTTCTGGGCGGCCGCGCAGGCCATGCCCGAGAAGCAGCGCGCGCCGTTCATCTACGCCATCGTCGAGTACCGGTTCACGGGCAAGGAGCCGCAGGGCAGCCCCGCGTGGCTGCCTACCTTCCTGGTGCTCAAGGGCAGGCTCGACATGGGCGACGAGAAGAGCGAGCGCGCAAGGAAGGCGGCCAACGCCCGCTGGGGCAACAGGCCGGGGAAGGAAGGCGCGGTGGACGATGCGGCGGCACGGGCGCAAGCCGATGCGCAAGCACATGCGGGAGCATATGCGGATACAGATGCAGTCGCACATGCGCAAGCAGATGCTGATGCACATGCAGGCGCATCGAGTTGCGGCAATGCAGAGGTTGAGGTTGAGGTTGAGTATATAGATAACCCCTTAATCCCCTTTGACGAAATCGTGCATGCGCTCAACGAGGCAGCCGGCACCCGCTACCGCTCAAGCAGCGCCAAGACCCGCAGGCTGATACACGCCCGCTGGGCCGAGGGCTACCGCCTCCCCGACTTCCTGGCCGTCATCGACACGATGGCAGCCGAGTGGGCGGGCGACCCGAAGATGGCCAAGTACCTGCGGCCCTCCACGCTGTTCTCGCCGAAGTTCGAGGACTACGTGAACCGCGGCCCGAGGACCCGGAAGGAGGCCGACGGCTATGCCGAGTACGACTGAGTGCCCCCACTGCGGGGCGCAGCTGGAGGTCCGCTACGTGGTGCTGGCTGGCCGCCGCACCTTCTGCGGCTGGAAGCCGTGCGGCTGCCCGGGTGCCGTGGCGGAGCGCGACGAGCGTTCGCGCCTTGAGGCCAGGGCCAAGGCCGAGGAGGCCGCAGCCAAACGCCGCCGGGCCTACGAGCGGGCCGGAATCAAGCCCCGCTTCATGACAGCCGCCTCCCCCATGGCCGAGGGCATTGCCGCGAAGGTTGAGCAAGGGCGCGGGGCGTACATCTGCGGCCCCGTGGGAACCGGCAAGACCCACCTGGCGAGCGCCGTGGCGCGGCTCCTGGTGGACGGCGGCACCAGCGTGAGGGTGACCGACATGCTGGGCGTGCTGGCCGCCATCAAGGGCACCTACGGCGGCGACGGCACCGAGGACGGCGTGCTGTCCAGGCTCTCCCGCGTGGGGTGCCTGGTGCTGGACGACCTGGGCAAGGAGTCCCCCACCGACTGGACGCTGGGGCAGGTGTTCCGCGTCGTGAACGACAGGTACGAGAACATGAGGCCCGTGGTCGTGACCACGCAGTACGGCAAGGGCGACCTCATACGCCGCCTGGCCAAGAACGGCGACGAGGAGACGGCGGTGGCCATCGTGAGCCGCCTGTCGGAGATGTGCGACAAGTACGAGCTGCAAGGCAAGGACAGGAGGCTATCGAATGGCAAACGTTGACACGCTGCCCGAGATCCTGCGCCCCCTCATGGAGGGGCCGAGCATCGAGACGCCCAGGTGCGCCGTGTGCGGCGCGCCGTGGCCGCTCAACCGCCACCACATCGTGAGGCGCGGGGCGGGCAAGCTGTTCCGCGACGGGCGCGAGGTCCCCAAGCCCACGGTGATGCTGTGCGGCAGCGGCAACGGCAGCGGCTGCCACGGGCTGGCGCACGCCAACCGGCTGCACTTCCGCTGGGTCAGGGCCGAGCAGAGGTTCAACCGCCCCGCCCCGCCGGGCTCGGGGCACTGGGAGTACCTGCTGCTGCCGGAACCGACCAAGTACGCGGACGCCCTGGCCATGGACGGCTGGGGGCGGCTGCCGAGGGGCAGGCGGTGCATGTGAGCGGGTACGAGCCTTCAAGCGGGTGGAACCTCCCGCCCGGGTGCTTCGAGTCCGACCCCAGGGCACCGTGGAACCGGCCCGACCCGTGGGAGGGCCGCACGTGCCGGGAGTGCCGCTTCTGCGGCCGCGTGCAGGGCGCTGGCGGCGAGGCCGTGTGCGCCCGCGACGCCATGACGGGCGGCGGCCCCGACGTGGAGGCGGTAGACGAGACAAGCGAGGCATGCGAGTGCTTCGAGTTCGAATAGGAGACGAAACGATGAAGAAGATCTACGCGGTGGCCACGGAGAGCGACGTGGTGCTGGCGTTCGAGAGCAGATCGGACGCAGACGAGTACGCAGGCGAGCACGACGGCATGGCGGTGCTGCCGGTGCCGTGCGTGGGGGCCTACGAGTACCCCAGCGAGAAGTCGGCCACCGACTGGGACCGAATCGCCGACGCTCTGCCGAAGGGAGGCGAGCAGGCATGAGGCTGTACATGTGCGCATGCGAACGCTGCGGCAAGGAGGTGCCGGCGACCCTGGCGGGTTACGCCAAGATGGTGCTGGGGAACAGCGCGCGAATCGACGGCAAGGCAAGGGCCTTGTGCCCGGAGTGCGCCGAGAGCCTGCGGGCGTGGTTCCTCGCAGGCGCGGTGAAGCCGGAAGGAAGGGAGTAGCCATGGGAATCATCTGCGATACCTGCGGGCGCGATATCGACGCCCTGGGGCAGGACAACATGGGCGTGGACGCGCCGCTGTGCGAGGACTGCTGGGGCGAGCAGCAAAGCCATACGGTAGCAGTGCCGCGTCGCGAGGCTCGCAACCTGAGGTTCGAGAACGCCCGACTGCGCGAAAAGCTGGACGCCGGAACCGAAGAGACGGCCGTGCGGAACCTGCGCAAGGGCATCGAGACGGCCTACGAGGCGAGCCGCGAGCGCGCCCTGGCGCTCACGAAGCTGGACGAGTGCGAGTTGTGGCTGGGGCGCTGCGAGCTGAGGGTGACAGCGGCACCGACGCTCAAGGGCGCGGCCCAGGACGCCGCCATGCCTTGCCTCAAGGCCGAAGAGGCGCACGGTTTCGCGATGCCCGACGTGAACGTGGAGGTAACGGCCGAGGAGCTGGCCAAGAGCCTGCGCGAGGCCATGAAGCCGGCCATGCGGATGGCGGTGGAGTAGCCATGGAGCAGCAGACCGAGAAGCCGAAGCGCCGACCCAGTATCGAGGTGCGCTGCCCGAAGTGCGGCATGCGCGAGATCTGGCACCACCTGCCCAAGGGCGGCGACCGCTGCCGCTGGTGCGGTCACCTGTTCGAGGACTTCACCTACCGCAAGGTCGGGCCGAGCGCGAAGGAGGGGGCGCGATGACGAACTGGGAGCACCTTTTCGGCACGCCCGAGCGGGCCGTCCACACGGAGACGGAGTTCCACTCGTGGCCCTTCTTCATCGCCGTGTATGAGACGAGCCGCATGAGCAGCTGCACTACCAGCAAGCGACTGCTGGCCAGCTTCTGCGAGGAGGCCGACTACCTGGAATGGCTCAAGGCCGAGTACGACGACGGCACCGTCGAGTGGGAGGAGCGATGAACCGCCCGGGATGCAACTGGGGGTGCCTGCTGTTCATAGCGGCGGCAATCGCCATAGACGCGGCGGCCATCTACGCCATAAGGGCGCTGGCGCTCGGGCTCATGGCCATGGCCGTGGCGGCGTGCGGATAGGGGCAACAGAATACGGAAACAGGCAGAGGGCCGTCCTTCGGGGCGGCCTTTTCCGTGCCCGGCGACATGCTTGCGACCATATGGGCCGAGAGATAGGAGACGCATGGCGAGAGGCGAGACATACGAGGAGTTCACGGCAAAGTTCGAGCCGAAGAGGACGACGGACGACTGCTACACCCCGCCCGAGGTGTACGACTGCGTGCTGCGGTGGGCGCACCGGGAGTACGGGTTCGACCTGGCGAAGGTGGCGCGCCCGTTCTACCCGGGCGGCGACTACGAGCGCGAGGAGTACCCGCAGGGCTGCACGGTGGTGGACAACCCGCCGTTTTCCATCCTGAGCAGAATCGTCAAGCACTACCAGGAGCGCGGCGTGGGCTTCTTCCTGTTCGCCCCCACCCTGACGTGCATGGGCATCCGCAACTGCTGCAAGGTCGTGACGGGCGTCGGCGTGACATACGCCAACGGCGCGAGCGTCAACACCTCGTTCGTGACCAACCTCGACCCCGCCCAGGCGAGGAGCGCACCCGACCTGCGCTCCGAGCTGGATGCCGCGATAGAGCGCCTGCGCCGCGAGAAGGCCAGGGCGCTGCCGAAGTACGAGTACCCGGACGAGGTGCTGACCGCGCCCATGCTGGCGCGCTACTCCAAGTACGGCATCGACTTCCGCGTGGGGCCGCAGGAGTGCAGCTTCACGAGGGTGCTCGACGCGCAGCGCGTGCAGAACAAGGCGATATACGGCAGCGGCTACCTCATATCAGAGCGTGCAGCCGCAGAGCGTGCAGCCGCAGAGCGTGCAGCCGCAGAGCGTGCAGCCGCAGAGCGTGCAGCCGCAGAGCGTGCAGCCGCAGA
>JAXKBK010000010.1:0-2842 GCA_036553025.1 Collinsella sp.
CAAGGAGAACTGGCAGCGCGCCAAGATGACCGCCCTGGGCATCCCCGACCTCAGGGTCGTCCAGAACAACATCTCCTACAACGACAGCCGCGGCGTCACCCGCGGCATCCACGCCGAGCCCTGGGACAAGTTCATCTCCGTGGCCCGCGGCAGCGTCTTCGGCGCCTGGGTGGACCTGCGCGAGGGCAGCGAGACCTACGGGAAGGTCTTCACCTGCACCCTGGACCCGAGCAGGGCCATCTACGTCCCGCGCGGCGTGGGCAACTCCTTCCAGGCGCTGGAGGACGGCACTGCCTACACCTACCTGGTGGACGCCCACTGGTCCCTTGAATTGAAGAGGACCTACACCTTCGTGAACCTCGCCGACCCGGAGCTCAACATCCAGTGGCCCATCCCGCTGGAGGAGGCCACCGTCTCCGAGGCCGACCTCAACCACCCGATGCTCAAGGACGTCGTCCCGATGGCTCCGAAGCGCACCCTCGTCACCGGCTGCAACGGGCAGCTGGGGCATGCCGTGCGCGCGCTCGCCGAGGAGCGCGGCGTCGCCAAGGACTTCGACTTCTGCGACATCGACACCTTCGACATGTCCGACCCGGCGGCCTATTCCGAATACGACTGGTCGCTCTACGGCACCGTGATCAACTGCGGCGCCTTCACCGCGGTGGACAGGGCCGAGACCCCCGAGGGCCGCGTGGCCGCCTGGAAGGCCAACGCCACCGGCCCGGCGCTGCTCGCCCGCACCTGCGCCGCGCACGGGATCACGCTGGTCCACGTCTCCTCCGACTACGTCTTCGACGGCGCCGCCGAGGTCCACACCGAGGACGAGCCCCTCAGCCCGCTCTCCGTCTACGGCCAGACCAAGGCCGCAGGCGACGTCGCCGTGGCCGGCTGCCCGCGCCACTACATCATGCGCAGCTCCTGGGTCATCGGCGAGGGGCACAACTTCGTGAAGACGATGAAGGCGCTCTCCGACCGCGTCGCCGACCCCGAGGACGGGCTCACGCAGGTCACCGTGGTCGACGACCAGCTGGGCCGCCTGACTTTCACGCGCGACATGGCGCAGGCCATCTTCCACGTGCTGGGCTCGCACGCCCCCTACGGCACCTACGACTGCACGGGCTCCGGCGCCGTCAAGTCCTGGGCCGATATCGCCCGCGCCGTCTTCGAGGCCGCCAACGGCAACGGCGAGAAGGTCGTGCCGGTATCGACCGCCGACTACTACGCCGGCGCCGAGGGTCCCATCGCCCCGCGCCCGGTCCACTCCGCGCTCGACCTGTCCAGGCTCGAGTCGGTCGGTTTCCGCATGCCCGATTGGGAGGAGGAGCTGGGGGAGTACCTCACAAAGCTTTAATATAAATTGTAGCGGCGGGAGGCGATGGCATGATTGATGGATACTCTTTTGAAGATTGGATGCACTACGGTAAACGAGGGAAGCGCGAGTATTCCTGTTTTCGTTTTTACAGTGTAGGGCTCAATAGAGGTATGCCTCTAGTGATTCTGGACGTCGTAAAGAAAATGGGCTTCGGTGGACTATTTGCTGGGGCGGCTTCTCTTCTTGCAGAAAAGCTACTAACTGATGGAAAACTTCCTTGGATCCTTGATTACCTTGGATCTTATGTGACTAAAGAATTATTTACATTTTTGCTTGTCGTAATTTGTTTGGTTGTAGCATGGATTGCCGTGCGTTCAATTAGGCAGGGCTTTCGCTATGTGAGTGTGCTCGATAAACTTCAGAGTCTTAACTACCAAGTTGAGAATCAGACTCAAAATCCTGATGTTAATTTAGGTGAATTGGCAACTATCTGCTGTGATGGTGTCGCCTCCTGTTTTTCAATTTTTCGCCCAAAGGCCGGAATAGGCTGCGCTATTAGGCTTGCGCGTCCCGGAAAGTCGGATCATGAAGTTGGCTACGCAACGGTGGCTAGGGGAGGGACATTGAATGGGACGAGATTTCAACATACCCGGCCACTTTCAATGGATAGCAAACTCGTGATTATGCTGCACGACAAAGAGCTGTCAAATGATATCGTCATGCTTTGCCCCGATGTTGAAAAAGCCAGAGACTGTGGGCAGTTGGATAACGACGTCAATTCCAAGCATTTCGGATCCGATGATCGTTGCATGATGATTTCTAGACTTGTTGCGCGGGACGGTTCGAGTAATTCAATTATGGGAATCTTGTATGTAACGTCTAACAAGAAAAACAAACTTGGAATCGCTGATATCAATCTCTATTTATTGCTTCATGATATTGTCAATCACGCTCTTTGCGCAAAAGCTGTTGCGTGATTAGCCTTTAGGAGGTTCATGATGGCATGCACTAAGAGAAGCTATCGGAAAAGGAAGAAACAGTCTTCTTGCCGTCCGCTTCTTTTACGCCAAAATAAATCTAGCATCAAGGCAAGCGTCAATACCGCACCTTCACATGCTGTTTTCTGTGAGTCTGCAGGCGGTTTAGTCTTAACTGATGTGAGAGATTACAGCCGCATCAGAAAAAACGGACCATCGGATGAGCTTGTTAAATTATTAGCATCAAGATTGTGATATATCTAACAACTTGGCTTGACGGTTTGCTTTTCGAATAACGGCCAGTGTGTAAGCAGTGGGCTGAGTCTTGGTTTCATTCTATGCCGAGGGAAGGTTATTGCTTATGGTCGCTTTTTGTGCTGTTGTTCAGGTAATTTGTGCATTTGTTACACTTGGGGGTGCGGACGATTTCTTGGACCGCGCCTAGGCGTATCCAAGCTTCCTGCGGTACTCCATCGGGCTCAGCCACCCGAGGGACTTCTTGATCCGCTCCTCACGATAGTACACGAGGTAGGCCTCGAGCCTTCCCATGAAC